>NZ_JAFLDT010000075.1 GCF_017302315.1 Zoogloea sp. | reverse complement strand
GCCCTGCGCAGCGCCCGCCCGCGGGATCTGTCCGCCCTGCGCGACAGCCTGGGCCGCCTGGCCGAGCTGCGCGCCGCCCTGGGCAGCCCCCAGGCACCGCTGCTGGAGCGCATGCTCGAAGAGCTCGCCACACCCGACGAGGCCCTGGATCTGCTGACCCGCGCCATTGCTGCCGAACCCTCCACCGTGCTGCGGGACGGCGGCGTGATCGCCGAAGGCTTCGACGCCGACCTGGACGAGCTGCGCGGCATCCAGACCAACTGCGGCGCCTTCCTGCTGGAGCTGGAAGCCCGGGAACGGGAGCGCACCGGCATTGCCAACCTCAAGGTGGAGTTCAACCGGGTCCACGGCTTCTACATCGAGATCTCCGCTGCCAACGCCGCCAAGGGCGAGCTGCCCGAGGACTACCGCCGCCGCCAGACCCTGAAGAACGCCGAGCGCTTCATCACCCCGGAACTCAAGGCCTTCGAGGACAAGGCCCTGTCGGCCCAGGAGCGCGCCCTGGCCCGGGAAAAACTGCTCTACGAGGGTGTGCTCGACGCCCTCGCCGCCGACATTCCGCGCTTCCAACGCATCGCCCGGGCCTGCGCCCTGCTGGATGGCCTGTCGGCCTTTGCCGAAGCCGCCGCCCGTTACAACTACGCCATGCCCCGCTTCAGCGACCAGCCGGGCATCGAGATCCAGGCCGGGCGCCACCCGGTGGTGGAGCGGCAGGTGGAAAACTTCATCGCCAACGACTGCCGCCTCGACCCCACCCGGCGCATGCTGCTGATCACCGGCCCCAACATGGGTGGTAAATCCACCACCATGCGCCAGGTGGCGCTGATCGTGCTGCTGGCCCACGTGGGCTGCTTCGTGCCGGCAAGCGCCGCCCGCATCGGGCCGGTGGATGCCATCTTCACCCGCATCGGCGCCTCCGACGACCTGGCCTCCGGACGCTCCACCTTCATGGTCGAGATGACCGAGGCCGCCGCCATCCTCCACGGCGCTACCGACCAGAGCCTGGTGCTGATGGACGAGATCGGCCGCGGCACCTCCACCTTCGACGGGGTGGCCCTGGCCGTGGCCATTGCCCGCCACCTGCTAGACAAGAACCGCTGCTGGACCCTGTTTGCCACCCACTACTTCGAGCTGACCCGTCTGGCCCAGGACTACCCGGAATGCGCCAACGTGCACCTGGATGCGGTGGAGCACAACCACGGCATCGTCTTCCTGCACGCCCTGGAGGAAGGCCCCGCCAGCCAGAGCTACGGGATCGAGGTGGCCGCCCTAGCCGGCATTCCGGGTGCCGTGGTGCGGGACGCCAAGCGTCGCCTGCGCGCCCTTGAGAACCGGGAGATCTCCGCCGGCCCCCAGGCCGACCTGTTTGCCAGCCTGCCCGCCGATGAACCCGAGCTGCCCGGTCATCCGGTGCTCGGCGCCCTGGCCGGGATCGACCCGGACGCTCTGACGCCCCGAGAAGCCCTCGAAGCCCTGTATGAGCTGAAGCGCCTCAGCGCTTAGACCAGGCACCATGCGCCGGACTGCACTCGCCCTGCTCACCACCCTCGCCGCCATGACGGGGCACGCCGCCGAGCCCTTCAGCTTTGGCGTCCTGGGTGACACGCCCTACAACCGCTTCGAGCGCACCCACCTGCCGGCGGTGATCGCCGAGATGGACGCCGAGCGCCTCAAGGTGGTGATCCACGACGGCGACATCAAGAACGGCGGGGAGCGCTGCGACGACGCCCTCTACGAAGACCGGCTGGCCCTTTTCAGGACAAGCCATCACCCCTTCGTGTTCGTGCCCGGCGACAACGACTGGACCGACTGTCATCGCACCAGCAACGGCGCCTACGACCCCCTGGAGCGCCTGGAAAAGCTGCGCCGGGTGTTCTTTGCCGACCCCCGCAAGACCCACGGCCAGTATCCGATGGCCGTGGACACCCAGGCCGATGACGCGGCCTTTGCCGCCTATCGGGAGCACCAGCGCTGGCAGATCGGCCCGGTGCTGTTCCTGACCGTCAACGTGCCGGGCAGCGGCAACAACTACGGGCGCAAGAAGACACCCGGGGCGGAATACCTGGCGCGCAGTGCAGCGGTCAGGGCGTGGATTGAGGCCGGCTTTGCCCGGGCGCGCAGTGCCGGCTTGGAGGGGGTGGTGCTGGTGATGCAGGCCAACCCGGACATCGAGGATTTTGCCGACGGCAAGGGCAACCACGCCTATCGGGAGCTGCTGACCCAGCTACTGGCCGAAACGCGCCGCTTTGCCGGCCAAGTGCTGCTGGTGCACGGCGACAGCCATGTGCATCGCATCGACACGCCACTACGTGATCCGAAGGACGGCTCCGCCGTGGGCAACTTCACCCGTGTGGAAACCTTCGGCTCGCCCTTCATGGGCTGGGTCAAGGTGGACGTACGGCCGGGCAGCACACCCCTGTTCCGCCCCACCGGCCGGGCTTATTCACCCAAGACCGGTGAATGAGATGGCTGCGCTACTGCTGCTTCGGGTTCATGCGTTCGCGGACGCTCTCCAGCGCCCTGCGCACGCCCTCCGCCGCAGCCTCGACGCCGTCGGTGGCGGCCGCTTCGCTGACCACGTGGTAATGCAGCACCAGCAGCCCACGCAACTTCTCCCAGGCAAGGGGGTTGTCGGAGTTGCAAAGGGTCGAATCACCCCGCAATACGGCCTCGGCGACACCGGGCTCAAGCAGGTGGATCCCGCACAACTGGGCCAGACGGGCAATCTCCATATCGATGGAAGCAAGCTCGTCGTTAAAGTGTTCAAAGGTGGTCATGTTTACATCCTGGACGCCGCCAGGCGGCACTGTTGCAGTGCACTACAGAATACACCGGATTTTTCATGAACATTCCCATCGACATCAGTGAAGAGTCTGGCGTCCGCTACCTGCATTTCGGCTCCGACTGGGTGCAGGGCGCGATGCGCCTGCGCAAGCCGAACGCCCTTGAACTCACCTATACCCGCGAGATGATGGCCGGGCTGCTGTTTCGCGAGGCCCCCTGGCCCGCCCGCGTGCTGCTGATCGGCCTGGGCGCCGGCTCCCTGGCCAAGTTCGTCTACCACCACCTGCCCCAGGCAAGAGTCACGGTGGTGGAAATCGCCCCGGAGGTGCATGCGGTGGCCCACCAGTATTTCCGCCTGCCGGACGAGGATGCGCGCTTTGAGGTGCATATCGGCGACGGGGCCGAGTTCGTCCAGGACGATCCGCGCCAGTGGGATCTGATCGCCGTGGATGGCTTCGACCGCCATGCCCGGGCCGGTGCCCTGGCCACACAGCCCTTCTACGCCGCATGTCGGGCGAGGCTGGCGGCAGACGGCGTCCTCAGTGTCAATCTCTTCGGGCAGTTGCGGGGCTTCAAGGCCCAGCTACAGCGCCTCCGCAAGGCCTTCGGCGGACGGGTACTGGATCTGCCGGAATGCGACAGCGGCAATGTCGTCGCCCTGGCCTCTCCCGCTGACGGGCAATCCTGTGATCTGGCCACCCTGAAGTCACGTGCCGCGAACCTCAAGGCTGTGACCGGCCTGGATCTGCTGCCCACCCTGCGCCGGCTGGAGAAGTCCGGCGCGTGCCCGGACGGCAGCGTAAGCCTGTGAGCGCCCGGGTCGACTGCGTCGTCATCGGTGCCGGGGTGATCGGCCTCGCCTGCGCCCGAGCCCTGGCCCGTGCCGGGCGCGAGGTGCTGATCCTCGAAGCCGCCGAGACCTTCGGCACCGGCATTTCCAGCCGCTCCAGCGAGGTGATCCACGCCGGCCTCTACTACCCGGCCGGCTCCCTGCGTGCCCGCCTGTGCCGGCCCGGTCGTGAGGCCCTGTATGCCTGGTGCGCAGATCGGCATGTGCCCCACCAGCGGCTCGGAAAACTGGTGGTGGCCACCTCGGCAGCCCAGCTTCCGATGCTGGACGACATCGCCCGCCAGGCCCGGGCCAACGGTGTTGCCAGCGTGCAGCGTCTTGACGCCGCCGAAGCCCGTGCCCTGGAACCCGCCCTGAGCTGCGTGGGCGCCCTGCTGTCTCCGGATACTGGCATCGTGGACAGCCATGCGCTGATGCTCAGCTTGCTCGCCGATGCCGAGGCTGCGGGCGCCACCCTCGTCACCCATGCGCCGGTGCAGTCCATGGAATGCGGCACTGACGGCCATATGCTTGAGGTGGGCGGCGCCGGGCCCATGCGCCTGCACGCGGCCCGCGTGATCAACGCCGCCGGGCTGGGGGCGGTACCCCTGGCGAAGCGCACGCATGGCTTTCCGGCCGGCCTGTTGCCCACGGCCCACTACGCCCGGGGCAACTACTTTGCCTTGCAGGGCCGCAGCCCTTTCACGCGCCTGATCTATCCCGTGCCGGAAAGCGCCGGCCTCGGTGTCCACCTGACCCTGGATCTGGCGGGCCAGGCCCGTTTCGGGCCCGATGTGGAATGGGTGGATGCACCGGGCTACCACGTGGCCCCGGCGCGGGCCGCAGCCTTCTACCCGGCCATTCGGCGTTACTGGCCGGGCCTGCCGGACGGGGCACTGGTGCCGGCCTATGCCGGCATCCGGCCAAAGATCCACGGCCCGAACGAACCGGCAGCCGACTTCATGTTGCTCGGCCCGCAGGCCCATGGCCTGCCCGGCCTGGTACAGTTGTTCGGGATCGAGTCCCCGGGCCTGACGAGCTGCCTGGCCCTGGCGGACGCGGTTAGAGACGCGCTCGGCTGACGGTACGGCCTCTGCAGCAAACACGATCTGTAGGGGCGACTTGTAGAGGCGACTTCAATCGCCCATCCCCGGATCGATCACCGGCATGCCTTTGATCAAAGTCCGCCGGCGACTGAAGTCGCCCCCACGGAAGCAGCGCACACTCAGCTAGCGGCCGTCGGTGCCGGGGGAATCCACATGCAGTTCCCCTTGTTGGCCTTGGCGATCTCCCCCAGCACCCGCTCGTGGCCGTCCAGTTCCTCCGGTGACGCTCGCAGCACGCGCAGGGGCGGCCGCTCGACAAAGCCGCTGCCACTGCCGTCGTCCATCCGGGGCGGGGGTTCGTCCAGGCTCATGATCAGGCTTTCCTGACCGCGGGTCATGGCCAGGTACACGTCGGCAAGCAGCTCCGCATCGAGCAAAGCCCCGTGCAGGGTGCGATGCGTGTTGTCGATTTCGTAGAGGGCGCACAGGGCGTTGAGGGACGCCTTCTTGCCCGGGTTCTGCTCCTTGGCAAGCTTCAGGGTATCGATCACCGACGGGCATTGCGCCGTGAGGACGGGGCGGCCCAGCAGGCCCAGCTCGTGGTTCAGGAAGCCGACGTCAAAGGCGGCGTTGTGGATCACCAGCTCGCCACCTGCAACGAAGGCCTCGAACTCCTCGACGATGTCCTTGAAGAGGGGCTTATCCACCAGGAATTCGTTGGTGATGCCATGAACGGCCATGGCGCCCGCGTCGATCTCGCGCTGGGGGTTGATGAAGACGTGGTAATGCCGGCCGGTAAGCTTGCGGTCGAGCAACTCGACGCAGCCGATCTCGATCACCCGGTCGCCACTCTTCCAGTCCAGGCCGGTGGTTTCCGTATCCAGAACGATCTGTCTCATGCCTTCACTCCCGCAGCCTCTTCCGATTCCACAACCCTGCCCGTCTTCCTGACGGCCTCCACCCCGCGCCGGGCCAGGGCATCGGCACGCTCGTTCTCCACATGGCCCGCGTGGCCCTTCACCCATAACCACTTGATCTGGTGCCGGGCCGCCTCCGCATCCAGGGCACGCCACAGATCTTCGTTCTTCACCGGGGCCTTGGAGGCGGTCTTCCAGCCCCGCGCCTTCCAGCCGTGGATCCACTCGGAGATGCCCTTCTGCACATACTGGGAATCGGTGTGGACCCGTGCTGACACGGGACGCTTCATGGCCTCCAGGGCGCGGATCACTGCCAGCAGTTCCATCCGGTTGTTGGTGGTGGCGGGCTCGCCGCCCCACAGTTCCTTCTCGTGGGGGCCGGCGCGCAGGAGCGCACCCCAGCCGCCAGGCCCCGGGTTGCCGGAGCAGGCACCGTCGGTATAAATGTCAATCTCGTCCAAAATCGTTCTCGTCAGTGGTCTTTCGGGGGCCGGTGTCAGCGACGCCCCCGGTTCTCTGGATGATGGGTGCCAATGCCCGGGCGCGGGCCTTGCGGTCCCAGCGGGGCATGATCAGGCGCATGCCATGCACCCGCTTGATGGCATGGATCACATATACGCCGCCACCGATGGGCCACCAGCGCGAGCCCGCCCGGTCCAGCAGGCCAAGGCGGTCAATCCACTTCTGCTGCTCCATCGCCGGCACGAAGCACCCCGAACACTGGCTGCCGATCTCGAAGCTGAGCAGGGCCAGCCAGTCCTTCAGGCGGCCGGGGCTCAGGTACTGGCCATGCCAGGGATAGGCGCCGCATTCCCGGGCCAGGGTGCGGCGCAGACCGAACAGGCTCAGGGGGTTGAAGCCGGCAATGATCACGTGACCGTCCGCCACCAGCACCCTTTCGACCTCGCGCAAAACCTGGTGAGGATGGCCGGCGAACTCCAGCACATGGGGCAGCACAACCAGATCAAGGCTGTTGGCCGCAAAGGGCAGCGCTTCCAGATCGGTTTCCAGTTGCACCTCGCCCGCGCCCGCCCGAAAACGCAGGGGCATGCGGTTGGCCCGCAGAAAGTCGGCTTCCGGGAGGCCCAGCTGCACCGCGTTGTAGCCGAAAATATCGGCCACCAGCGCGTCAACGCAACTCTCTTCCCAGGCCATCACATAGCGCCCGAGGGGGGTATCGAGCCAGGCATGCAGGCCGGGAAAGGACTCTGAAGGCGACATCAGGGTGCGAACGCTCAGGAAACGACTAAAATCAGGGGATGCAGATTATCCCTCTTCCCGCGTTTCGCGATAACTATATCTGGCTGCTTCGCCATGGTGCCACCGCAACCGTTGTTGACCCGGGCGATGCGGCACCGGTGCTGCGCTATCTGGCCGACGAAGGGCTGACGCTCGCTGCCATCCTGATCACACATCACCATTCCGACCACGTGGGCGGTGTCGACGCCCTGCTGGCGGCACATCCGGTGCCCGTATATGGCCCGGCGCGGGAGGACATTGCGTCGATCACCCGGCGGGTGGGCGACGGCGATCAGGTGTCGGTTCCGGGTGCGGAATTCCAGGTCATTGATGTTCCCGGCCATACCGCCGGGCATGTGGCCTACTATGCCGCCCCCATTCTGTTCTGCGGCGACACCTTGTTTGCCGCCGGCTGTGGCCGCATCTTCGATGGCACGCCGACCCAGCTCCATGCGTCCCTGGAACGGCTTGCCGAGCTACCGGGCGACACCCAGGTGTATTGCACCCACGAATACACTCTTTCCAATCTGGCCTTTGCCGCGGCCGTCGAGCCCAACAACAGTGCCATTGCCGAACGCATGGCCCTGTGTCAGACCCTGCGTGCCGACGAGCGCCCCACCGTGCCCTTCCGGCTGGATGGCGAGCGCCGCTCCAACCCTTTCCTGCGTACCCGTGAAGAAGAAGTCATCCGTCAGGCCGAGGCCCAGGCCGGGCATGCCCTGAACGGGCCGGAGGCGGTGTTTACCGCCCTGCGGGAGTGGAAAAACCGTTTCTGACCAAGTCCGAATCTCAGGGCGGAATGCGTACCGCCGTCGCGGCGATGCGATTGCGTCCGCTCTCCTTGGCCTGGTAGAGGGCGTCATCGGCGGCCTTGAGCAGATCGGCCGGCCGGCCCTCGGTGCGCCCCGGGATCACCGATGCCACGCCAATGCTCACGGTCACCACGCCGCCATCCTGCGAATAGCGGTGTGTGATGCGCAGGTTTTCCACCGCCGAACGCATCCCCTCCGCCACCTGCAGGGCGCCGGTGATATCGGTATCCGGGAGGATCACGGCGAACTCCTCGCCGCCATAGCGCGCCACCAGGTCGGCCGGGCGGCGCAGCACGCCCGTAAACGTGCGGGCAACGGCCTTGAGGCACTCATCGCCCACCTGATGCCCGTAGCCGTCGTTGAATTGCTTGAATCTGTCCACATCGGACAATAGCAGGGCCAGGGGCTTTCCCTGGCGACTGGCACGGCGCCATTCCCGCAACAGGGTTTCGTCAAACTGACGGCGGTTGGCGATGGAGGTGAGCCCATCGAGGGATGAAAGCCGGGTCAGTTCCTGGTTGGCCTCATCCAGTTTGCGCGTCAGCACCAGCAGGGAGTAACGCATCTGGGCGATGCGCTGCATGGCCCGCACCTTGGCGGCCAGCACGGTTTCGGAAACCGGTTTGATGAGGTAGTCGTCTCCTCCGACCGCGATGCCCTTTTCCAGGTCTGCATCACTGGTGCGAGCGGTCAGAAAGATGATTGGCGTCCATTCGCCCGCCTGTTCGAGCTGACGGATGCGTCGGGCAACCTCGAAACCATCCATGCCGGGCATGATGATGTCGAGAAGGATCAGGTCAGGACGCTCGAGCTTGAACTGCTCGATGCCCTTTTCTCCGTCCCGGGCCACGATGGGTTCAATGCCTATCTTGCGGAGCTGATGGGACACCAAGGTCGCACTGGTCAGGGTGTCCTCGATCAACAGGGCTTTCACGGGAGCGTCTCGGTGCAGTAGCTTATGTGGGGCGCGGCTGCGCGGCAGTGGTTGGATTGTGCCCCAAATGGGGCATCTTCGGTGTCGTTTGGCGCCAGAATCGACGCCCCGCCCCCGGACCGGACGGATTGTCCTTTTTTGATGCAAATACCGGTTTGACCCCCCCGTCCATGGGCAGATAAAATCCCGCCTTTGCTTTTCGCGCGACAAAGCCCGATGTATCCGAGAGTTATCGCGCTGTTCCTGTTCATTTTTGCTTCAGGTGCCCTGCAGGCCAACGATGCCGCCGTCGAAATGCCCTTGCGTTTCGATCCCGCATCCACGATGGGCGAAGCGGTTGGCCTCCAGGCCCCCCAGACCTTCGAAATCCGTGAGCAGCACGTCCGGGTGCCCACCGTCGACCTGACAGTCGAGCCGGACGACCTCTGGGAACGGATCCGCCGCGGTTTTGCCATGCCGGACCTCAACACCGACCTGGTGACCGACCGGCAGATCTACTACATCAACCGCCCGGCCGCCCTGCGCCAGATCTTCACCCGCGGCCAGCGCTACCTCTATCACATCGTTGACGAGCTTGAACGCCGCGGCATGCCCACCGAGCTGGCCCTGCTGCCCATGGTGGAAAGCGCCTTCAACCCGATGGCCCTGTCTTCGGCCCAGGCCTCCGGCCTGTGGCAGTTCATCCCGTCCACCGGCAAGAGCTACAACCTGGAGCAGAACTGGTGGGTGGACGAGCGTCGCGACGTCATCGCCTCCACCAACGCCGCCCTCGACTACCTGCAGACCATCTACGAGATGCATGGAGACTGGCACCTGGCCCTGGCCTCCTACAACTGGGGTGAGGGTGCAGTGGGGCGAGCGGTGTCCAAGAACCGGGCCGCCGGCCTGCCCACCGAATACCAGCATCTCAACATGCCCGGGGAAACCCGCTACTACGTTCCCAAGCTGCAGGCCCTGAAAAACATCGTGGCCCAGCCGGAGCTGTTCGGCATCACCCTGCCCCACATCCCCAACCGCCCCTACTTCGTCACCGTCGAAAGCCGCGTCGCCCTCGATCTGGCCACCGCCGCACGCCTGGCCGAAACCTCGGTGGACGAGATCCTGGCCCTCAACCCCGGCTACAAGCGCCCGGTACTGCCCACCAACGGCTCCCAGTCCCTGGTGATTCCGGCAAGCAAGGTCGAAGCCTTTCTGATCAACCTCTCCCGCCACGACCCGGCCAGCGCCAGCTGGCGCACCTACGAGCTGCGTGACGGCGAGGGGCTGGAAAGTGCAGCCGACCGTCTCGGCATCTCCGCCACCCGCCTGCGCCAGGTCAATGGCCTGTCGCCCCGGGCTCGCATCGGCAGCGGCTACACCCTGATCGTGCCGTCTGAAAGCGAGGGTGATCGCATCACCCTGGCCAACCTGCTGCCCACCAAGCCCCAGGCCGGTGCGGTGGAGCCTCCGCCGCCCCGCACACTGATCCAGCGCACGGTGGTTCGGGGCAAGAATGGCCGCCCGATGGTGGTGGAACGCAAGGTAGCGGTGCAGGACAGTGCTCCGTCCCGCAGCAGCGCGGAGAAAGCCGGCAAGGGCAAACGGGGCGTTGATGAACGCGAAAAGCCCACCGCCAAGGCCGGCAAGCCCGAGAAAACCGACAAGCCGGCGCGCCCTGAAAAAGCAGACAAGCCCGCCAAAGGGGCCGGCAAGCCCCCTGCCCCACCGGCCAAAGCCAAGGCGGAGCCACCCAAGCGGCGTTGATGCCTGGCCGCGTGTCGGTCGATTGAACCTGATTTCCTGAGGTTGACGCGTCGTCTGATGATCCCTGCAGCCGCTCCCGAAGGGGCGACTGTAGGGGCGACTTCAGTCGCCCATCCGCGCCCCGATCACCGGCATGCCCCTGATTGAAATCCGCGGGCGACTGAAGTCGCCCCCACAGTTCCTCCGGCCACCGTCAGAGCGCCCATACGGAATCGACCCCACCGAGGCATGGCCTCAGTGGGGTCGAGTTCATTCGATCACGACGCGCCCTCAGCGCTCGTCGAAGCTCACCAGCAGACGCTTGCTGGTGGCGCGGGCCTGGCAACTGAGTACGAAACCCTGATTCACCTCCGGGGCTTCAAGGGTGAAGTTTTTGTCCATCACCACGGAGCCGTCCAGCACCTTGGCGCGACAGGTGCAGCACACGCCGGCCTTGCAGGAGAAGGGCAGATCGAGGCCAGCATTGAGGGCGGCGTCGAGCACATGCTCGTCGGCGCCGATGGCGATCTCGTGCTCCTTGCCGTCGAGGATGACGGTGAGGGCAATGTCCTTGGCCGCGGCGGCGGCACTGGCAGCAGCCGTAGCGGCGCCCACGGGCTTGGCACCGGCGGGCAGGCCGGCGGTGAAGCGCTCGGTGCGGACGCGGTCGGCGGGCACACCCGCCTCCACCAGAGCCGTTTCGGTGGCGGTGATCATCTCGTCCGGGCCGCAGATGAAGACTTCATCCATGGAGCCGACGGGCAGCAGGGTCCGGATGATCTCGCGGACCTTGTCGCCGTCGATCCGCCCCTGCAGCAGGTCGACTTCCTGGGCCTGACGGGACAGGATGTGGATCAGGGTGAGGCGGTCGCGGTAGCGATCCTTCAGATCCTGCAGGGCTTCGTTGAACATCACCGAGGACATGCGGCGATTGCCATAGACCAGGGTGAACTTGCTCTCGGGCTGCTCCTCGAGGGTGGTGGCGGCAATCGACAGGATGGGCGTGATACCCGACCCGGCGGCGAAGCCGACCCGGTGGATGGCGCGCTTCTTCCGCACGGTGAAGCGGCCGTCCGGCGGCATGACCAGGAGGGTGTCACCAGCCTTGACCGAGCTGGCCGCCCAGTTGGAGAAGACACCGCCCTCGACGGGGCGGATGCCGACCTCCAGCTCACCCACCTTGGCCAGGCGGCTGCGCGGGCTGCTGATGGAGTAGCTGCGGCGCACGTCCTGGCCATTGATGGTGGCGCGCAGGGTCAGGAACTGACCCGGCTCGAAGGCGAAGCGCTCCCGCTCGGCCTCGGGAATGGCGAGGGTGATGGCCACCGCGCCGGCCGCCTCGGGGCTGACCCGCTTGACGGCAAGTTCTTGAAAACGGAGTGCTGACATGGCGTTTTTAAACTCCTGAAACACCGCCCCGGCAAAGCCCATGAAGAAATCGTAGCGAGCAGGCCCGAGGCTGCGACGAGGCGCGGAGCTGTACGTGATGTACAGCGAGCACCGGAATCGCAGCCTCGGGACGCGCAGTAGATTTATTCACGGGCGTCAGTAGGGCTTGAAATAGTCAAAGGGTTCCTGGCAGTCGAGGCACTTGTAGAGTGCCTTGCAGGCCGTGGACCCGAATTGGGACGAGACGACGGTGTGAGTGGAGCCACAGCGCGGGCAGGCCACCGCGTCCGGCGCCGGGCGATGACGCATGAACTTGACGACGCTGACGTCCGGCCGGGTGGTGTGCGGTGGCGCGATGCCGTAGACACGCAGCTTCTCCTTGGCCTCGTCGCTGATCCAGTCGGTGGTCCAGGCCGGGGCCAGACGGGTGATGACGCGGGCCGGGATGCCGGCCTTGACCAGCGCGGCCCTGACGTCGTCCTCGATCAGCCCCATCGCCGGGCAGCCGGTATAGGTGGGGGTGATGACCACCTCCACCCCGTCCGACGTTTCGGTGACATTCCGGAGGATGCCCAGCTCGCGCAGGGTCACCACCGGGATCTCCGGGTCGGTCAGATGCGCGAGGCTGGCCCAGACCTGTTCCACGACTGTGCTCATGGTCTCGGCCTTACCAGGTGGCGCCCGGGTGGGCGCGGGCCAGGCCCTGCATCTCGCCGAGCAGGTAGCCCAGGTGCTCGGAATGACGCCCGTGCTTGCCTTCGGGCACGTAGCCGCGAACCTGCGGACGCACCAGGGTGGCCTCGCTCAGGGTCTCATTGACGATGGCGTCCCACGCAGCACGCAGGCTGCGCACATCCACGCCGGCACCGGCGGCCACGGCCGCATCCTCGGCCACGCTCGGGGTCCAGAACTCTTCGGTGTAGGGGAAGAGGTGATCCACGGCCGCCTGGGCGCGCCGATGGGATTCCTCGGTGCCATCACCGAAGCGCACCAGCCAGTCGGCGGCATGGTGCAGGTGGTAGCGGGCTTCCTTCAGGGACTTGGCGGCGATGGCCGCCAGGTCGGCGTCAGGAGACTTCTCCAGCGCGTCCCACACCAGCACCATCAGGGCGCCGTAGAGGAAGTTGCGCACGACGGTGGTGGCGTAGTCCCGGTCGGACACGGCGTAGCCCACCAGCGGGCCGTTGTGGGGCAGCTCCAGCAGGGTGTAGTTGCGGAACTGGGTTTCGTCGCGGAAGTAGGCCAGCTTGTCCTCGGTGGCGTCGCCGCCCAGGCGGGTGGCGGCCAGCTGATACAGCAGCCGGGCCTGGCCGATGTAGTCGAGGCTGACGTTGCCCATGGCGATGTCTTCCTCGAGGATGGGGCCGTGGCCACACCATTCGGCGTTGCGCTGGCCCAGCACCACGGCGTTGTCGGCCAGGTGCAGGATGTACTCGGCAGGTGCGCTCATCACATGTGCCCCACTTCTTCCGGGATTTCGTAGAAGGTCGGGTGACGGTAGATCTTGTCGGCGGCGGGATCGAACAGCTCGCCCTTGTCATCCGGGTTGCTGGCAGTGATGGCGATGGACGGCACGACCCAGATGCTCACGCCTTCCTGGCGGCGGGTGTACACGTCACGCGCCATGTGCAGGGCCTGGGCGGCGTCGGCGGCGTGCAGGCTGCCGCAGTGCTTGTGCTCAAGGCCCTGCTTGCTGCGGACGAAGATTTCCCAGAGGGGCCATTCCTTGAGTGCGGGGGTGTTCATGCTGCCTCCTTTTGTGCGCGTTGTTGTTGTTTGCGGGTGTAGGCCAGGGCGGCGTCGCGCACCCACTGGCCATCGTTGTGGGCCTTCACGCGGGTGGCGAGGCGCTCCTTGTTGCAGGGGCCGTTGCCTTCCACGGTGTTCCAGAACTCCTGCCAGTCGATCTGGCCGTAGTCGTAGTGCTGGCGCTCTTCGTTCCACTTGAGGTCCGGGTCCGGCAGGGTCACGCCGAGCACCTTGGCCTGGGGCACGGTGGCATCGACGAACTTCTGGCGCAGCTCGTCGTTGCTGATGCGCTTGATGCCCCAGCGCATGCCCTGGGCGCTGTTGGGGCTGTCGGCGTCGGGCGGCCCGAACATGGCCAGGCACTTCCACCACAGGCGGTTCACCGCGTCCTGCACCATGGCGCGCTGGGCTTCGGTGCCCTGCATCATCACCAGCAGGGCCTCGTAGCCCTGGCGCTGGTGGAAGGACTCTTCCTTGCACACCCGCACCATGGCGCGGGAGTACGGGCCATAGGAGCAGCGGCACAGGGGGATCTGGTTCATGATCGCAGCGCCATCCACCAGCCAGCCGATCACGCCCACGTCGGCCCAGTTGAGGGTCGGGTAGTTGAAGATCGAGCTGTACTTGGCCTTGCCGGAGTGCAGGCCTTCGAGCATCTGGTCACGGCTGGTGCCCAGGGTCTCGGCGGCGGAATACAGGTAGAGGCCGTGGCCGCCCTCGTCCTGCACCTTGGCGATCAGGATGGCCTTGCGCTTGAGGCTGGGGGCGCGGGAGATCCAGTTGCCCTCGGGCAGCATGCCGACGATCTCGCTGTGGGCGTGCTGGCTGATCTGGCGCACCAGGGTCTTGCGGTAGGCCTCGGGCATCCAGTCCTGGGGCTCGATGCGGCCGTCGGCGTCGATGCGGGCATCGAAGGCCGCCATCAGTTCGGGGTTTTCCGTGGACGGGACGGCCGCCACGTTCTTCTGGCCGGCGTTGTCCGGCACGCTGAAGGATTGGGTATACATGAGGTGTCTCTCCTGTGTAGGTTGGACAGATCCGCCCGCTGCTTATTGCAGCCAGGCCGGGGGACGTTTTTCAAGAAAGGCGGCGATGCCGTCCCGGGCTTCATCGGTGGCGCGCCGCCGGGCAATGCGGCTGGCCGTCTCCTCGCTCACCGCGTCGTCGATGGGGCGCCCATTGACGGCGGCGATCAGGTCCTTGGCGGCCTTCTGGGCCTGGGGCGCGCCGGCCACCAGGGTCTCGGCGAGGGCGGCCACCGCCGCGTCGAGGGCGTCCAGCGGGACGACCTCCCCCACCAGCCCCATCTCCAGGGCACGGGCGGCGCTGATCCGCTCGGCGCTCTGGAACAGGCGCAGGGCGTGACGCGGGCCGATGGCCCGCAGCACGTAGGGGCTGATCACCGCGGGGATGATTCCGAACTTCACTTCCGAGGTGGAGAAGGAGGCATTGTCTGCAGCCACCGCCATGTCACAGGCCGCAGCGAGGCCGGTGCCGCCCCCCAAGGCCGCCCCTTGGACACGGGCGATGGTCGGCTTGTTCATGTCCGACAGGGCTCGCAGCATGCCGGCAAAACGGCGGGCGTCGGCCATGTTCTCGGCTTCACCATAGGCCGAGGCGCGCTTCATCCAGTTGAGGTCGGCACCGGCGGAGAAGTGCTTTCCCCGCCCCGCCAGCACCACCACCCGCACGCCGGCGTCGGCGTCCAGCTCGGCGCAGGCCTGGTGCAGGTCGGCGATGAGCTGCTCGTTGAAGGCGTTGAAGACGTCCGGGCGATTCATCCACAGGGTGGCCACGCGGCCGCTGCGTTCGATTTCCAGGGTTTCGTAAGGGTTTGCCATGGCAACCTCAGCAGTTCCGGAAAGCCGGCTTGCGCTTCTCGACGAAGGCGGCCATGCCTTCCTTCTGGTCTTCGAGGGCGAAGGCGGAGTGGAAGACCCGGCGCTCGAACAGCAGGCCCTCGTTGAGGCTGCTCTCGAAGGCGCGATTGACCGACTCCTTAATCATCATGACCACCGGCAGGGAGAAGCCAGCGATGGTGGCCGCAGCCTTGAGGGTCTCGTCCAGCAGCTGCTCAGCGGGGATGATGCGGGCCACCAGGCCGGCCTTCTCGGCCTCGGCGGCGTCCATCATGCGGGCAGTCAGGCACAGGTCCATGGCCTTGGCCTTGCCCACCCCACGGGGCAGGCGCTGGGTGCCGCCGGCGCCGGGCATGGTGCCCAGGCGGATCTCCGGCTGGCCGAACTTCGCCGTATCGGCGGCGAAGATCATGTCGCACATCATCGCCATCTCGCAGCCGCCGCCCAGGGCAAAGCCCGCCACCGCCGCGATCACCGGCTTGCGGGTGGTCTTGATGCGCTCCCAGTTGCGGGTGATGAAATCGGTCTTGTAGGCGTGCATGTAGTCGAAGTCCTTCATGAAGCCGATGTCGGCTCCCGCAGCAAAGGCCTTCTCGTTGCCCGTCAGGACGATGCACCCGATGTTCTCGTCGGCTTCGAAGCCGTCGATGGCCGCACCGATGCCATCCACGACCTCGTTGTTGAGGGCGTTGAGGGCTTCGGGCCGGTTGATGCGGATCAGCCCGACCTTGCCATGGACTTCAGTGATTACCACCTTGCTCATGCTGTTCTCCGGGCGTCGATCTTGCGGCCGACGCCTTCTCGTCTTGTGGGGATTACTGGCTGATGGTCCAGTCGCCGGCCTTCACTTCAAGCATGCGGAAGGAGGACAGGTCGAGGCCCATGTGGTCGGTGGGCGACATGTTGAACTTGCCACTGGTACCGATGAAGCCCTTGGTCGCCTCGATGGCATCGCGGACCTTGGCCTTGTCGGTACCGCCGGCGCGCTTGATGGCATCCACAGCGATCATCAGGCCGTCGTAGGCGTAGCCACCGAAGGTGGACACATCCTCCTTGTAGCGATCCTTGTAGGCCTTGGCGTAGGCGGTCACGACAGGCTTCTGCGGGTCATTGGCGGGGAGCTTCTCGGGGATCAGCTGGGCCGGGGACGGCAGGCGCACGCCTTCGGCCGCCGGGCCGGCGAGCTTCAGGAACTCATCCGAGGCCACACCATGGGACTGGTACAGGGGCAGCGTGATGCCGAGCTGCTTGTAGTTCTTGGTGACGATGGCCGGGCCCTGGCCCAGACCGAACACGAACACGGCCTGCACGCCGGCGGTGTTCTTGATCTTGGTGAGCTGCGGGCTCATGTCGGTGTCCTTGGGGCCGTAGGTCTCGTTGGCCACCAGGGTCACGCCGTACTTGCCTGCCACCGCCTCGGTCTCCTTCTTGCCCGATTGACCGAAACCGGAGGTCTCGGACAGCAGTGCCACCTTGGTCAGACCGCGCTTCTTCATGTCCTCGAACACTTTCTCGGCAGCCATGCGGTCAGTGTGGGGGGTCTTGAAGACGAACTTCTTGACCGGCTCGATGATCACCACGGCGCCGGCCAGGGAGATGAAGGGCGTGCCGGACTTCTCGGCCAGGGGCACCATGGACATGGTGGCGCCGGTGGTGGTGCCGCCGATCAGGATGTCCACCTTGTCGTCGTCGAGCAGGCGCTTGGCGAAACCGTTGGCCTTGTTGGCGTCACTGCCGTCGTCGTAGTGCACCAGCTGCAGCTGACGGCCCAGCACGCCGCCCTTTTTGTTGATGTCTTCCACGTAGAGCTGCAGGGTCTTCAGCTCGGGGTCGCCCAGGAAGGCGGCCGGGCCGGTGACGGACAGCACGGAACCGATCTTGATCGGCTCATTGGCAATGGCAGCCAGGCTGCCCAGGGCCAGCACGGCGCCGACGGCAAACTTTTTCATCATGGTCTTCATGGGTTTGTCTCCTCTTTATGGTTGTGCTTCAAACACGCTCGATGATCATTGCAATGCCCTGCCCCACCCCGATGCACATGGTGCACAGGGCATAGCGGCCACCGCGGCGGTGCAGCTCGTAAATGGCGGTGGTGACCAGACGGGCACCGCTCATACCCAGGGGGTGCCCCATGGCGATGGCACCGCCGTTGGGGTTCACCCGGGCGTCGTCGTCGGCCAGGCCCAGGTCGCGCAGCACAGCAAGGCCCTGGGCGGCAAAGGCTTCGTTGAGCTCGATGACGTCCATCTGGTCCAGGCTCAGGCCGGCCTTCGCCAGCACCTTCCGCACCGCCGGCGCCGGGCCGAAGCCCATGATGCGCGGCGCCACGCCGGCGGTGGCCATGGCCACCACCCGCGCCTTCGGCGTCAGGCCGTACTGGCCCACCGCCGCTGCGGAGGCCAGCAGCAGCGCGCAGGCACCGTCATTGACGCCCGACGCGTTGCCGGCCGTCACCGTCAGCTCGGGGCCATTGACGCCCTTGAGCTTGGCCAGCATCTCCAGGGTGGTGTCGGGGCGCGGGTGCTCATCGGTGGTGAACAGGATGGGGTCACCCTTCTTCCGCGGGATCTCCACCGGCACCAGCTCGTCGGCAAAGCGGCCGGCTTCGTGGGCGGCGGCCCAGCGCTGCTGGGAGCGCAGGGCAAAGGCGTCCTGATCGGCCCGGGAGATACCGAAGTCGGCGGCCACGTTGTCCGCGGTCTGCGGCATGGAGTGGACTTCGTAAAGCTTCTTCATCAGCGGATTGACGAAACGCCAGCCGATGGTGGTGTCGTAGATGGCAGCCTGGCGCGAGAAAGCCGATTCGGCCTTGCCCATCACGAAGGGCGCCCGGGACATGCTCTCCACGCCGCCGGCGATCATCAGCTCGGTCTCGCCCGACTTGATGGAGCGGGCCGCCAGGCCCACCGCATCCATGCCGGAGCCGCACAGGCGATTGACGGTGGTACCCGGCACGTCGATGGGCAGCCCCGCCAGCAGGCCCGACATGCGCGCCACGTTGCGGTTGTCCTCGCCAGCCTGGTTGGCGCAGCCGTAGATGATGTCCTCGACGGCCGTCCAGTCCACCTGCGGATTACGAGCCATCAGGGCCTTGAGGGGCACCGCGCCCAAGTCGTCCGGCCGCACACTCGCCAGAGTGCCGCCGTAGCGGCCGATGGGGGTGCGGACGGCGTCGCAGATAAAAGCTTCGTTCATTTGAACTGTTCCTCTTTAAGAGAGAATGCTGAAGAAATCGTCGCGAGCAGACCCGAGGTCGCAATGAGGAGCGGAGCTGTACTGGAGTACAGCGAGCACCGGAGTTGCGAGATCGGGACGCGCAGTAGATTTATTCGGCGTTCTCAGAGCTGCTTGGGGCGCTGGTCGATGACCCGGCGGGCCTTGCCGGTCTGGGTGCGGGGGATGCTGTCGAAGTCCATCACGTTCACCTTGGTGCTGATACCGATGATGGTCTTGATGTGCTGGGCAACGCCGCGGCTGATCTCTTCGATGGTGCCGCGGCCCACATTGCCGGACAGCTCGCGCTGCAGCTCGCAGCGGATCTCCACGTTGTCCAGGTGGCCGTCACGGGTCAGCACGATCTGGTAGTTGCCGGTGAGGCGCGGCTCGCGCAGGATCTGCTCCTCGATCTGGGTCGGGAATACGTTCACACCGCGCACGATGAGCATGTCGTCGGAGCGGCCGACGATCTTGCCCATGCGCCGGAAGGCCCGGGAGGTGGGCTTGAGCAGGCGGGTCAGGTCGCGGGTGCGGTAGCGGATGACCGGGAAGGCCTCCTTGGTCAGGGAGGTGAACACCAGCTCACCCTCCTCGCCGTCGGGCAGCACTTCGCCGGTTTCGGGGTCGATGATCTCGGGATAGAAGTGGTCTTCCCAGATCACCGGGCCGTCCTTGGACTCGATGCACTCGCAGGCCACGCCCGGCCCCATGACTTCGGTCAGACCGTAGATGTCGATGGCGTCAATACCGAGCTTGCGTTCGATCTCGGCGCGCATGCCCTGACCCCAGGGCTCGGCCCCGAAGATGCCGACCTTGAGGGAGATCTCGTCGGGCTTGATGCCCAGGCGCTCGAACTCCTCGGCGATCACCAGCGAATACGACGGGGTGACCATGATCACGTCCGGACGGAAATCCATGATCTGCTGGACCTGCTTCTCGGTCTGGCCGCCGGACATGGGCACCACGGTACAGCCCAGGCGCTCGGCGCCGGCGTGGGCGCCGAGGCCGCCGGTGAACATCCCGTAGCCGTAGGCCACGTGCACCATGTCGCCCGGCAGGCCGCCGGCGGCGCGGATCGAGCGCGCCACCACATTGGCCCAGTTGTCCAGGTCGTTCCTGGTGTAGCCGACCACCACCGACTTGCCGGTGGTGCCCGACGAGGCGTGCAGGCGCGCCACCTTGCTGCGCGGCACGGCGAAGAGACCGAACGGATAATGATCCCGCAAGTCGGTCTTGGTCATGAACGGGAACTTGGCCAGATCGGCCAGCTGCTTCAGGCTGTCCG
>NZ_JAFLDT010000074.1 GCF_017302315.1 Zoogloea sp. | reverse complement strand
GCGCCCATGCCGCCCAGGCCTTCGGCGGTGGGCAGCGGCGGGTTGGGCGCCGGCCAGGGCCAGCCGATGCGCACGGTGGGCACGCCGTAGCGGCGCAGGGCGGTGCCGTCGGTCTGCCCGCCAAGCAGGTCGGGCGTGCCGTGGGGGCGCTGCTCGATGTGCTCCCAGCCGCGCTTGGCCGAACGCACGATCCAGTTGTCCACGTCGGTGGTGCCGCCGGGTACCGAGCCGTACATCTCCCAGTCAAGCACCATCTCCGGATGACGCCGGCCCAGGCCGGCCACGAACTCGGCAAACTGGGACTTCACCTCCGCCGGCGAGGTGCGCGGGTTGATGCGTACGTCGAAGAAGATCTCGGTGATGGCGGAGGGAAAGGCCGGGCGTTCCGGGTCGCCGGAGCGCACGCCGGCAATCCAGCCGTGGGGCTTGACCACCCCGGAGGTGTTGCGCTCGGCGTAGTCCAGCAGCCAGGCCTGCAGCTCCTGGATCACCGTGGCGGCGGGCACCACCGAGCTGCGGAAGGCCGGCAGATCATGGGGAACGCCGGCGTAGCCGAGGGTGCCGTGCACCCGCAGCTTGAACCAGCCCATGCCGGGCTCCTCGTGATAGACCCAGTTCCAGGGCTTCATGATCACCGCGTAGTCGGCGGCGGCCCCCCGGTTGAGCAGATGCAGCACGCCATTGGACATGCCCCCGTGGTTGCGGGCGGAGATGTCCACCGGCATGCCGCCATCGGCCATGCCCACCAGCAGGTCGCCGACGAGGGGCACGTCGGCCTCGATCAGTGCGGTGGCGATCTCCGTGAGGGTGGCCACCATGGCCTTGGGATTCGACGCCCCCAGGCCGAAGACCCAATCATCGATCATCCGTGCCCGGGCCTGCAGATCGGCCTCCCCCTTCGCCCCGGTCCATTGGCTTTCCGCCTCCGTGAGATCAAGGTGGGTGTCGATGGGGGCATAGAGCATCAGGGCGGCGCCGCCGCCGCTGCCCCGCAGCTCCGCCAGCACATTGCCACTGGTCTCCGTCATCGGCTGGTAGCGGGCTTTCAGGCCCGCCTCGGACAGGCGTTGCGCCATGAACTCGCTGGCCGCCCGTGCGGCCCCCGTCGGACTGTGGATGTCCACGATCGAGAACAGGAGCTGCTGCAGGCGCTGGGGGTTGATCCTGGCGCAGGCGCGCTCGAACCAGGCTTGCTGTTCGGCACTGAAGGCCGGCGTGGTGGGGGGCGTCATCGGATATCTCTCCTGTCAGTGACTGGCAACAAACTGCTCGCTGTAGATGCGCTCGGGGGGAACGCCCAGTTCGATCAGGCGCCGGGTTGCCGCGTCGATCATGGGCTGGGGGCCACACAGGTAGGCAACGGTGTCGGCGTTGGGCACATCGCCCTCCCGCAGCGCCGCCACGGGGCTGCCGGACAGCACATCCCCCTGCGCGCCCCGGTCCACCGAGATACGTGTCTCGAGGGTGGGCAGCCACTGGCGCCGCAGCTCCAGCTCGTCCAGGCAGAACAGGGCTTCAGGCACGGCACAACCGAAACTGAGGAGCATCGGGGGCTTGCGCCCGCCCCACTGGCGGATGCCGTCCACCATCGACAGCACCGGCGCCAAGCCCGTGCCGCCCGCCACGAAGATGTGCTTGGCGCGGCGGTGGTCCTCCCGCAGGAAGAAGGCGCCATAAGGCCCCTTGATCTTGACCACGTCATCGGGCTTGGCCCCGCCCTCCAGCCAGGAAGACATGGCTCCGCCCGGCAGCAGGCGGACAAGCAGTTCGAGCCGTGGCAGGTCGGCGGCGATGCTCGAAGGTGAGTAGCTGCGCACCGTCTCCGCGCCGGGAATTTCCACCTGCAGATACTGGCCCGGACGGAAGTCGAGCCAATCGCCCTCCGCCAGCTCCAGGGTCAGCTTCATCACATTGGAAGCAATGCGCTCGATGCCGTCCACGAAAGCGTGGGCAGTGACGGGCGCGATCTGGCCGGCCGTGCTGGTGTAGGGCAGTTCGAACACGCAATCGGACTGGGCTCGCGTGACACACAGGAGACGCTGGCCTGCCGCGTACTCACTGCTCAGCAGGCTGGTGGTGGCGCCAGCCTGGGTGACGGCACTCCCCTCACACAGGGTGGCGATGCAGCTCGAACAACTGCCCGAGTGGCACTGGTGTATCACGGGGGCTCCCGCCTGGAGAGCCGCATCGAGCACGGAGCGGCCATCTTCAGTAAGGACCGTGTGCGTGGCGCCATCGGCGAAGCGCAGCGTGACTTGGTGCGTTTGATCGTTCATGAGGCTTGATTCCATGGCTTGCATTCACACTTGAGGAGCGCCCGAAACGCAGCGCGTGGAACGCATCCTAAGAATCAGACCGCATGGCGTCGCTCCCAATTGGGTAAGGGTTTATCCCGCGAGTGCAGTTTTCGGGCGGAGCCGGGACATGCGACCCGGCCCGGCCCGGGAGCGCGCCACCCGCAAGGCATGCGATGCCGCCCCCCGGACGTGTTTGGCGCCCACGGGGGGCCTTCCTGCGGGCACCTTCCCTCGCCGCCATCTAAACCAAAGCCCAATAGACGAAGACGATTCAACGCCCCCAAGATCCGGCCTCGGTTTTATAAGCGCCGGCTTGCCGCTTCCGGCACGACGGTCGGTGGTGTCTTTTGCAGGCAGGATTGGGGAGAGATTGATGATGAACATGAACGGCCTTCGGGTCTCCAGCGCGGGGCGTGCGACCCTGAAGCGGCAGTTTGCGATGGCCCTGGGCACCGTGGTCGGCGTTGCCCTCGTCACCATGTACGGCAACCGCCTGATGGGCAAGGCCGCCACTTTCCATTTTCTTGAACGCAACCACCTGGAGCTTGCCCTGCAGCTCGACTCCGGCTTGAGCAATGTGGAGAACGCGGCCCGCAACGCTGACGCCACGACGATCGAGAAGTTGGTCAGCCAGCTAACGGCGGCCCGGCAGCTCGCCCTGCAGGCCGATAGTGAAGTCTTCTGGGTCGAGCAGCAGATGTTGCGTGTGCTGGGCTTCGGCCCGCTGATCGACCTTCCTCGCAAGGACATTGACGACGTAAACCGGATGCTGGCGATCATCGCCTCGTCGGGCCGGCAGGCCGGCCCCATGCCGGTGGCGCTGGCGGCCCGCCTGCGTCCCGGCATGGATGACCTGATGGCCAACTCCCGCGCGTTTGCGCCCCTTACCGCCGATGCAGCGCACTTCATCAGGGTGTCCGTATCCTCGATCGCGCTGCTGTGTTCGCTGGTGCTGGTGCTCACCACGCTGACACTCCGGCGGCGCACCCTGCAGCCCCTCGCCGTGGCGATCCAGGCGGCCGAGCGGGTGGCGTCCGGCGACCTGACGGGCAAGCTGCAGGTGGAGGGCGACGACGAATCGGCCTTGCTGATGCGGGCCCTCCACGACATGAACGGGAACCTGTCGCGCCTGGTCAGCGACGCACGCCGGGACGCCGGGATGATCTCCCAGAGCGCCGGCACGGTGCGTCAGCAATCGGAGGATGGCGCCAACAAGATGCGTGAGCAGAGTGATGCCGTGGCGGCCATCTCCTGTTCCATCGAGGAACTTGCCACCAGTGTCGCGACGGTGTCCGACCGGGCTGCGGAGATCCGCGAGCTGTCGGACCAGAGCCTGTCGGGCAGCCGCGAAGGCTGGCAGAGCATGGAGCAACTGAGTGCCAACATCGAAGAGGTCCAGCGGGCCATCGAGGCCATCCGCCAGACCACCGAAGCCTTCATGAGCAACACCGGCTCCATCTCGGCCTTGACCCAGCAGGTCAAGGCCATTGCCGAGCAGACCAACCTGCTTGCCCTCAATGCGGCCATCGAGGCGGCGCGGGCCGGCGAGTCGGGGCGCGGATTCGCCGTGGTGGCCGACGAGGTGCGCAAGCTGGCGGAGCAGTCCGGACGTGCCGGCGTGGACATCGAAAACCTGACCAAGCTGCTGGACGAAAACGCCCTCTCCGTGTCGCGCTCCGTGGCCCGCGGGGTGAACACCCTGCACCTCAGCCAGGAGAACATGGCACAAACGCGCTCAGCCCTGAAGACCGCCATCACACGCGTGGAAGCGGCCTGTCAGGGCGTGGATGAGATCAGCCTGTCCGTCAGGGAACAGGCATCGACGAGCAACGGCATTGCACGCGACATGGAGGACATCGCGACCGGCCTCGAAGCGACCTCCGCCCGGCTCGCGGTCAGCCTCGATGCGGCACGCGGGCTGAATCAACTGGCAGAGCGTCTCAAGACATCCGTCGGGATCTTCCGGGTCTGAAACCGGCACCGCCCCCGGCCATCGCCTGACGCGATGACCTCCGTTCCCCCTTTGGCGCACACAAGGGGCCGCGTGTGGGGCGCTCACCACGCCTCCTGCCGGCCCACGTCGCTCCGCACCGAACCTGTCGCCCCCCTGAAGTGCAATTTCCGAACAGCCACGAAATAGGAAAACCTATTCGTCAGGCCCGCGAGCCCCACCTAATTGCATTCCCGCCCGAAAGATCATTTCGCTTATTTGATTGCGAATTGATGCGCTATACGAAAAGTGCACTGACTATCCGCCGAGTGCACCTATTTCTTTCACTGGCGGGCATACCGAAAGGCGTTTCCGGCACGTTGTTTGCCTATAAGAATCAGGCACTAAGACCTCACAGCCTGATTCAGCGGGCTTTCCCCAGAAAATGCTCCGACAGAGGACACAGCGATGCACCATTTTGAAGAATTGCTGCACTGCAAGGGTGCTTTTTCCCCCGGACAATGTTCAAATTTCAGCGCACTGGAAAAAGCAATAAAAAACCCAGACAAGGATTCCCGTCATTCAAATAGTCGATTCAGCTACAGGCCGGATCGGGAAATACCAATAAAAACAAGCAGGCAAGAGCGGTGTTCCAACGGAGGAGACTGAAATGGAACTTATTGGTCATAAAGCGGAGCCGGCGCCAGTTCCGGTAATGGTCGGCGCAGACCTCTTCCAGACCCAGGACGTGGAAGAGGCCCGCCAGTGGGGAGTCCGGGCTTTCTGCGAAAACCGGCTGAAAAAAGTCGACGGCCTGCGCCCCATCAATGCCCGCATGCATCTGCGCAAGGTACGCGGCGTGGGCTTCGGACGTATCACCTACGGTGGCGCCGTGGATATCGAACCCGGCTGCCTGGAATCGTTTTATCTCGTGCAGGTGCCCCTGAGTGGGCGTGAGGTGATCGACACTGGTGGGCAGACCGTGTGTTCGTCGGGCAAGGTGGGCTCGGTGATCAACGCCACCGGCGCCTCCCTGATCCGCCACGAGGCCAATACCGAAAAGTTGATCGTCCGCGTCGAGCGGGAGGTGCTGGAGCGCAACTGCATCCAGCACCTCGGCCATGCCCTGCGCCAGCCCATCGGCTTCCAACCCGCCATGACACTGGACGGCACCGCCGGCAACCGGTGGACCGGCCTGCTGCGCTGGATCTACGAATCCCTGGCCCTGGACGATCAGTGCTTCGATTCGCCGATGATGTCGGCCCAGGTGGAGCAGACCGTGATTGCCACCCTGCTCACCTGCCAGCCCCACAATTACACTGAAGAGCTGAACGGCGAGGAGCGCTCGATTGCCCCCGCCTTCGTCAAGCGCATAGAGCGCTACATCGAGGACAACGCCGACCAGCCCATCACCATCATCGATCTGGCCGAGCACGCCGGTGTCAGCAGCCGCTCCATCTTCAACGGCTTTCGCCGTTTCAGAAACACGTCGCCCATGCTGTACCTGAAAGAGGTGCGCATGCGTCGGGTCAATGAGGAACTCAAACGCCTCCGCCCTTCCGAGACAACGGTCACCACCGTGGCCTATCACTGGGGATTCACCCACCTGGGCCATTTCACGACCGATTACAAACGCCGCTTTGGCGAAAGCCCGTCGCAGACATTGGCGCGGTAGAAACCGGGCGGGCTTTGAGCACCTTAACTACCGATGAGAAAGCACTTTCCTGGCACTACGGAACGGCATTCCGTTGTATGACGTCACATTGGCCGGGGACTCGCCCCCGGCGGGCGACATCCTTTCTTGTTGCACGACAAGAAAGGATGCAAAGAAGCGTGCCCCGCTGTCGCGCCCCCTGCGGGGGTTCCCTCCCTCCGGGCTCGTCAGAGGGGAGAGGAAATGCAGGTGATCAACGGCCAGTACCCGACTCGATTTCCGCAGGGGCTCGGTGCATCCGAAAAGCCCGTTCCGACCCGCCGAGCAGCGCACCAGCAGGCGGGGAAGTCCGGCGCGGCTGTTTGAGCCCGCAGGGCGAGTTCCGCGCCGGCCGCCTGCTGGGAGCAGCGCAGGGGAGTCATTCGCGCAGCGAATGACCGGGGTGGCCGGGTCGCCTTCTTTGCTGACTTTCTTGGCGAAGCAAGAAAGTCAGTCGCCCGCCGGGGCGAGTCCCGGCCAACGATACGCCAACCAACGGAACGCCGGCCAGTAGCGGCAAGCCCATCAGGCCTGGAGAGCCTTGCCCTTTGGGGCAACAGAGCTTTCCATACTTAACGCGAACAGCGCCAATGAATTCGACCCCACGGGGAAGAGAAGCCGTATTTCCGCGCCCCGCCAACACCCCGGAAATAGCCCTTTTCATTTGTGCGCTAAGGGGATAGCCGGAGCAGTAGGTGGAGCGTCGAATAAGAACCGACTCAATACCATGTCTCCCAGATTCACCACGGCCTCATTCAATCTGTAATCGGGAGATCAAGATGTCGGAGCAACCCATCATTCGCCGGCGCATTCAGAAGCCGAATGGCATCAGCGAGGAGCGCGTCAACAACCAGAAGACCCAAAGCCAGTATCAGCCCTACAAGGATGCGGCCTGGGGATTCATCAATCACTGGTATCCCGCGCTCTTCAGCGACGAGCTCCCCGAGGACGAGATCCAGGGCATCCAGATCTGCGGTGTCCCCATCGTGCTGCGGCGTGCGGAAGGAAAGGTATATGCACTCAAGGATCAGTGCGTGCATCGTGGCGTGCGCATGTCCGAAAAGAAGATGTGCTTCAACAAGCAGACCATCTCCTGCTGGTACCACGGTTTCACCTTCGACCTGAAAGACGGCAAGCTCTCCACCATCGTTGCCAACCCCAATGACAAGCTGGTGGGCTCCACCGGGGTGACGACCTACCCGGTGCATGAGGTGGCCGGCATGATCTTTGTCTTCGTGCGCGAGGACGACTATCCGGACGAAGACGTTCCGCCGCTCGCCCAGGATCTGCCGTTCCGCTTCCCGGAGAACAGCGAGCGCTTCGCCCACCCCCTGTGGCCGGCTTCACCCAGCGTGCTGGATGCAGACGCAATCGCCCTTGGCATGCACCGTACCGGCTACGGCAACTGGCGCATCGCCTGCGAGAACGGTTTCGATAACGCCCATATCCTGGTGCACAAGGACAACACCATCGTGCATGCGATGGATTGGGTTCTGCCACTGGGCATTCTGCCTGCGAGTGATGATTGCATCCAAGTCGTGGAAGACGCCGACGGGCCGAAGGGCATGATGCAGTGGTTGTTCACCGACAAGTGGACCCCGGTGCTGGAGAACGAGGCACTGGGCCTCAAGGTCGAGGGCCTGAAGGGCCGCTTCTACCGCACCTCGGTCGTGTTGCCGGGCGTGCTGATGGTAGAGAACTGGCCGGGTGAGCACATCGTGCAGTACGAATGGTACGTACCGATCACCGACGACTTGCACGAGTACTGGGAAGTGCTGGTGAAGGTGTGCCCGACGGAGAAGGAGCAGACCGACTTCCAGTACAAGTTCGATCGGGTCTACAAGCCCCTGTGCCTGCACGGCTTCAACGACTGCGATCTGTATGCGCGCGAGGCCATGCAGAACTTCTACGCCGACGGCTCCGGCTGGGACGACGAGCAGCTCGTCGCCACCGACATTTCCCCCATCACCTGGCGCAAGCTCGCATCGCGCTGGAACCGGGGCATCGCCAAGCCCGGCCGGGGAGTGAACGGCGCGACCAAGAACTCGGCCATCCGCTTCCGCGAGACCGCCGAGGGCAAACCGCCCCGCTACAAGGTGGACAAGGTCGATTTCTGAGCCCCGGCCCTTCGGGCCGGCATCCGGAAGGCGGCTGATGGATCCGGACAGCACCAGCCCCCTACGGCGGGATGGTGCTGCCCGCCCCCGGCCTGCCCGAGCCACCGGCCGTGACTTCGCGCCATGTGCGCCCGTCGCCCATGTCCACACAGGATTTCCAATGCAAATGCCGCAGAACCCCGAAGTCGGTCGCTCCATCGAAATCGATGGCATCCGGACGAATTACCACGATCTGGGCGAAGGCCACCCGGTCATCATGATCCATGGCTCCGGCCCCGGGGTGAGCGGCTTTGTGAACTGGCGCCTGGCCATGCCGGAGCTGGCCAAGCATTGCCGGGTCATCGTGCCCGACATGCTCGGCTTCGGCTACAGCGCCCGTGCGGCCGACGGGGCGTACTCGGCGGCACGCTGGGTGGCCCAGGCGGTGGGACTGATGGATGCCCTGGGCCTCGAACAGACGGACATCGTCGGCAACTCCTTCGGAGGTGCGCTGGCCCTGATGCTGGCCATCCAGCATCCCCGGCGCGTCCGCCGACTGGTGCTGATGGGCGCTGCGGGGGTGGAGTTCGAATTGACCCCCGGTCTCGACGCGGTATGGGGCTACGAGCCGTCCATGGACAACATGCGCCGCATCATGGACATCTTTGCCTTCGACCGCAGCCGCATCACCGAAGACATCGTGCGCTCCCGCTACCAGGCGAGCATCCAGCCCGGTGCCCAGGAAGCCTTCTCGGCCATGTTCCCGGCACCGCGGCAGCGCTGGGTCCATGCCCTCGCCAGCCCCGAGGAGGCCATCCGGGCCCTTCCCCACGAGACGCTGGTCATCCATGGCCGCGAGGACAGGGTGATCCCCCTTTCCAATTCCCTGCGCCTGTGCGCGCTGATTCCGCGCGCCCAGCTACACGTCTATGGCCATTGCGGCCACTGGACGCAGATTGAACACGCCGGGCGCTTTGCGCGTCTGGTCCGCGATTTTCTGACCGAGTGAGAGCCCCTTCGCACCACGTGGATGGTGAAGGGTGACGAGGAGTCAAGCAATGACGAAAGACATCAAGGGACGCTGGTACGTCCAGTCCTGGACCCAGGAGTACGACGACGGACGGGTCACCCACCCCTTTGGCGAAAAGCTGGAAGGCTTCATCGAGTACGGGGAGGGCACCATGTTCTGCCTCGTGACCCGGGCCCCGCGCACGCTGTTCTCCAGCGGCGGTCAGTGGGATGCCAGCGATAAGGACAAAGCGTCGGCCTACAACGAATTCCTCTCCTACGCGGGCGGCTATTCGCTGGACGACGGCCACGTGACCCACCACGTGGAACTCTCCATCTTCCCCAACTGGCAGGGTGGCACGCAACGCCGCCGGATCGTGTGGGGTGAAAATGGCGAACTCATGCTGATCGCGCGCCTGGAGGAAGGCACCCCCAACGCCAGAACCGCCCGGCTCACCTGGCGGCGTTCCCGCTGAGGAGGCACCGTCATGAGTCTGGTAAAACGCCTGGCCTACGTGGAGATCGAGGCCACCGACCTGGAACGCTGGGCCGTCTTCGGCAGTGAAGTGTTCGGCTGCGAACGGGCCGAAAGCAGCACCCCCGACTGTCTCAAACTGCGCATCGACGCCCGTCCCTGGCGCATCATGGTGTCCCGTGGCCCGAAGGAAGACCTCAAGACCATCGGCCTGGAACTGGCCGACCGTGCCGGCCTGCAGCAGGTCTGCGCCCGGCTGGAGAAAGCCGGACACCCCTTCCGGATGGCCAGCCGGGACGAATGCGCGGCCCGCGGCGTGTATGAGATGTGTCTGCTCACCGACCCCTCGGGCATCGATCTCGAGCTGTCCTACGGTGGCCTGACGCAACCCCAGCAACCCTTCTGCGCCGCGGTGGGGCATGGCGGTTTCGTGACAGGCGAACAGGGCCTGGGGCACCTCATGCTGGTGGTGGACGATCCGCTGCGGGTGCAGCAGTTCTATGGCGAAATCATGGGCTTCATCACCAGCGATTACGTGTCGACCCGCAACTATGGCGGCCTCGCCGGCGATTTCATCTTCATGCGCTGCAACCCCCGCCATCACACCCTGGCCTTCGGCAGCCTGCCGATTCCACGACGCCTGGGGCATCTGATGCTGCAGGTCAATCGTATCGACGACGTGGGGCTCACCCTCGACCGGGTGCATGCCCACGGCTTCCGGCAGACCCGCTCGATAGGGCGGCACGTGAACGACAACATGCTGTCCTTCTACGTGGAGTCACCCTCCCGGCTGCAGTTCGAATGCGGTTGGGGCGGGCTCGAAATGGCCCCGGACGATACCGACGTCAAGCTGTTCGACGTGACCAGCGTGTGGGGCCACAAACACCTCTGAGCCAGGCGGGCCAAACCTTCATGCATGCAACTGCCTATCCGCACGGGCCAAAGAAGACGGACGAAACGCCGCCCGCGACGATGGCGGACATCGGCCCCTTCGCGGTGCGATGCACCCTCGCTTTGACGCTTGCAGCTACGCGGCCTCCACCCTCCTCCTCCTCCCTGACCTCCCGGGGCGGGGGCCGCGTGGTCTGCACCCGGGCCGGGGCGCCTCCCGCGGCGAGCCCGTCGCATGCACTTCCGGCGAGCCGTTCGGGTTCGCGCCGGGATGTGCTGCCGTACACGGGGTACAGTGAGCGTCGCAGAAACAAGAGCGAGCCGCACGGCAGATCCATTGACAAGCCCTGGGCACCACGGGCGCGCGACCGCTTGCACGCGAACTCAAAGCGATCGTGACCCTTGCTGATCAGCCGGCACGCTGGATAGGCTATGGTGAAAGAGTGAGTGGTCGGGAATATTGACGGATCTTGATTCTGGTCGGGGTGCACAAATGCTGGAAAATAACCTGACGGCGCTTGAGCTATTGCATTCGAGGGATCTGGATGAAACCCGCGAAATGGTCGCGGGCATATTCTGCGATCATCGCCTGAGCCTGACCGACCGGCGTGCCGAATTGAATTACCGGCACCGCTATCTGCGCACGCCGGCCATGAGTTTCAGCGTCATGAGCTACGGCGCAGAAGTCTCCGTGGCCCCCCAGGAGCTGGATTCCTTCTTTCTGGTGCAATTGCCGCTGAAAGGCGAGGATCGACTTGAATCGGGAAAGGAAACCCGATTCAGCCGGCCGGGCAGTGGCACGATCCACTCTCCGGGCCAGGCTTTCTCCATGAACTGGAGCGCGGATTGCGCAAAGCTGGCGGTACGCATCGAGCGGGACGCCATTGAACGCCATGCGGCAAGCCTGCTCGGACGGCCGCTGCGGCAGCCCCTTTCCTTTGCCACGGCACTGGACACCCGCCGTGGCGGAGGCCTGGCCTGGGAAAAGACCGTCCGCCAACTGCTGCGCAGTGTCCAGCAGAACCCGGATCTGGTGGCCCATCCCCTCATGCGGGCGCAGTTCGAGCAACTCATCATGTCCGGCCTGCTGGTCTGGCAGGGCAATTCCCTCAGTGACAACCTGGCCCGCCCGGAGACGGAAGTACTGCCCCGCCACCTCAAGGTGGCCGAGGATTACATGCGCGCCCACCTGGATTCCGCCATCACCAATGAGCAGCTTGCCGAGCTGACCGGAATCAGCCTGCGCACCCTTTACAACAGCTTCAGGAAGTTTCGCGGCGTGAGCCCCATGCGTTATCTCAGGGAGCTGCGCATGGACAAGGCACGCGAGGAATTGCAGGACACGGGAAAGCTCCGCAATGTCACCACCGTGGCAACCCGCTGGGGCTTTTTTGAATTGGGGCGCTTTGCTGCTGAATACCGGAAGCGCTATGGCGAATCGCCCAGCGACACGCTGAGACGTTTCCCATGAATTGAATCGGGCGAATTGCAGCAAGATTACACCCGATCAATTTGTATGTGCACTCGCTGCACAGGGTCTGCAAGAATCGCATAGCCGACATATTGCGCTTGACCGAAATTGGCATTGCCCGCAGCGACGGGCTCCCAACACATTTCGGACGCGGAGCACACAATCATGCGCAATATCACAATCGTCGGCGCCGGTCAGGCCGGCCTCCAGCTCGGTATTGGACTTCTGGATAAAGGCTATTCGGTAACAGCCATATCCAATCGTACCGGGGAAGAAATCTCGAATGGCAAGGTTCTTTCCAGTCAGTCCATGTACGACATGGCCCTGAGCCATGAGCGGGAATTGGGCATCGCCTTCTGGGACGAGGAATGTCCGCCCATCGAGGGCATTCATGTCCAGGCCGGCAACGCACAGGCCGGCACCCTGCTGGACTTCCGCTCGCGCATGTCGGCGAACGGCCAATCGGTGGATCAACGGGTGAAGATGCCCCGCTGGATGAACGAGTTTCAACGCCGGGGCGGCAATCTGGTGATCGGCGAAGTGGACATGGCCGAACTCGAACGCCTGGCCGCAACGTCCGACCTGGTGCTGGTGGCCACCGGCAAGGGCGAACTGGGCAAACTGTTCGAACGCGACGCCGCCCGCTGCACCTTCGACCGTCCGCAACGGGCCATTGCCCTGACCTACGTTCACGGCATGGTGCCGCGGGACGACTTCACGGCCCTCAACATCAACCTCAATCCGGGCGTCGGCGAGCTGGTGCACTTCCCCGCGCTGACCCATAGCGGCCCCTGCGACATCATCAACATCGAGAGCGTGCCCGGTGGCCCCATGGATCGCTGGGATGCGGTGAAGACCCCCGCGGAACACCTGGCCATGACCAAGGCCCTGATTGCGGAGTTCTTCCCCTGGGAAGCGCCGCGCTTCGCGAACATCCGCCTGACCGACGACAACGGCATCCTCTTCGGCCGGGTGACGCCCACCGTGCGCAAGGCCATCGGCGTGCTGCCTTCGGGCAGGACCGTGCTGGGCATGGGCGACATCCTGGTGCTCAACGACCCGATGACCGGGCAGGGCTCGAACAATGCCGCCAAGGGCGCCAGCCTCTACCTGGACGCCATTGTCGCCCGCGGCAATGAGGCGTTCGATCACGAATGGATGGAGGCCCTGGCTGAAGGCTACTGGGACTACGCCCAATGGTCGGCACGCTTCACCAACAGCATGCTGGTACCGCCGCCGCCCCACGTGATGCAGTTCCTGGGCACCTGTTGCCAGAACAGCGGACTGGCGCACCAGTTCGCCGACGCGTTCAACGACCCCAAGAGCCTGTCCACCTGGTTCTACGACCCGGACGCCATGGGCCGCCTGCTTGCGGAGTCGGCCGCCGTCGCCTGAGAGGGTGTGAAGAAAGCGTAGCGAGCGGTTCGAGTTCGCCCAGAGAAGCGCAGCCGTACAAGGCTACGGTGAGCATCGCAGGGGCGAAATCGGGTCGCGCAGCAGATTTAGTCACACCCTCTGAGCGCCGACGGTCGCCGGCATCCTTGCCCACCTCCCGGCAGCCCAACGACTGGCATATCGATAAACAGAAACCGGAGCCCATCATGCCCGCTACCCCGACACGATTTCATCCCTGCCCCTCCTGCCTGCGTGCATCCGTGGCCCTGGCCGCGCTGTACGCATTTTCGCCGGCCCACGCCACCAACGGCCCCATGCCCCACGGCTACGGCATCAAGGCCATGGGCATGGGCGGCGCGTCCATCGCCCTGCCCCAGGACGCCATTGCCGCCGCCAACAACCCGGCCGGCATGGCCTTCGTCGGTGACCGATTCGACCTGGGACTGTCCGTCGTCATCGTCGACCCCAAATCAAGCTTTGGCGGCACCGAGTTCAAGGGTGATGGCGTCAAGGCCATTCCCGTTCCCGACCTGGGCTACAACCGCGTCATTGATGATCGTCAGTCCATCGGCATCTCGGTCTACGGCAACGGCGTGAGCACGGTCTATGACGTGCCCATGCTGGGCGGGCGCGACAAGGACAGCGCCAAGCTGACCCAGATCATCGCTTCGCCCACCTACGCCCTCAAGCTCGGCCCGGGCAGCGCCATCGGCGTGTCGGCGGACTTCGCCTACCAGCGTTTCAAGGTGGACGGCGTGCCCGACGCGGTCGGTGTCGAAAGCCCTGGCACCGCCTCTTCCACGGGCGTGGGCTTCAAGCTTGGCTGGACCGGTCAGGTTTCCGAGCAGATCACGCTGGGCGCCATGTACTCGGCCCGGGTACGGATGGGCAAGCTCCGGGCCTATCGCAACCTGCTGGCCAACGGGGGCGAGTTCGACATTCCCGAGCGCTACGGGGTGGGCCTGGCCTGGCGCCCCATTTCGTCCCTGGTTGTTGCGGCCGACGTGATGCGGGTGAACTGGGGTGATCTGGACTCCTTCGCCAACGCCCTCACGGCGCCCGAACCCGGCTTCGGCTGGCGCAGCCAGACCGTGTCCCGCATCGGCGTCGCCTGGGAGGCAAGCCCCGTGCTCACGCTGCGCACGGGCGTCAGCCACGGCCAGCAGATCGTCAGCCGCGAGAACGCCACCCTCGACTACCTGGCGCCGGTGACACCCCAGGACCATTTCACCCTCGGGGCCACCTACGCCCTCAACCGGCAGACCGAGCTGTCGCTGATGTACGCCCGGGCCTTTGGCTCGGAAGTGCGCGGCAGCGGCCCCAGCACGGGGGTCGCGGTGGACATGTCGCAGCACTGGGTCGGCGCTTCCGTAGCCCTCAAATGGTGATGACCGGGTCTTGACCCGCCCGAGGGCGGACGCGCCCTGTCGTCCGCCCTCCCCGCAATGGAGAAGGAGTTTTCATGGTCAGCATCGACCTGTTTCGCGACGGAATGGCCCGCCTGGCGGGCGCCGTCAATCTGATCACCACCGATGGCCGGATGGGCTTTGCCGGCATCACCGCCACGGCCGTGTGCAGCGTGACCGATCAGCCCCCCACCCTGCTCACCTGCATCAACCGCTCGTCCTACGCCCACGGCATCTTCAGCGCCAATGGCGTCATGTGCGTGAATGTGCTGGCAGCGGACCAGCAGGACGTGGCACAGCTCTTTGCCAATCGCAACATTTCCATGCCGGACCGGCTGGCTCGCATCGCCACCCACCTGCTGGCAACCGGCAGCCCGGCACTGGACGGCGCCCTCGTGAGCTTCGACTGCCGCATCGTGCAACAGCACCCGCTCGGCTCCCACGATCTGTTCATCGGCGAGGTGCAGGCAGTCACGGCAGGCCATGGCGCAGCGGGGCTGACCTACTTCCAGCGCAACTATCATCCGGTTGGCTGCCCCAGCCTCGCCCAGGCCACAGGCTGAAGCCCCCATGGCATCATCCACCCCGGGGCCGGTCCGGCCGCCGCAACATGGAGTCGATTGAATGAATACGGTTCAGGAATTCACCTGGAGTGACCGCTACCTGCTCGGACACAGCGCCATGGACGACACCCATCGCGAGTTCGTCGCGTGCGTCGATGCCCTGCTGACGGCCAGCGACGCCGGGATCCCGGAAGCGCTGGAAGCTTTCATCCGCCATGCCGAGGCTCACTTCAAGCAGGAAAACGATTGGCTCGCCGCCCCGGACTTCCCGGGCGGTGGCGGGTGCCACATCGAGGAGCACGACAAGGTCATCCGCTCCGCCTACGAGGTGCGGGAGCACATTGCCCTGAACAACGCCCCCGATGTTGCCCGCGCCTACGCCCGTGCCCTGGTCGACTGGTTCCCCGGGCATGCCGACTACATGGACTCGGCCCTCGCGGCTTGGCTTGTCAAGCGCACCCATAACGGCCGCCCCCTGGTGTTCCGCCGCAAGGAGACGGTGTGACGCTGCCGGCAGCCCGTCACTTCGCCGCGTAGTGCCGCGCCAGCCAGTGGTCCACCGAGACGACCCCCGGCCCCCGCGCAATCAGTAGCAGCAGGACCGTCGCCCAGACCCCATGGGTCGGGTAGGCATCCGGATAGACAAAGATCTGGATGGTCAGGGTCATGCCGAGCAGGGCCAGGGACGAGAAGCGCGTTGCCAGCCCCAGCAGGATCAGCAACGGAAACACATGCTCGCCGAGGGCCGCCATCGGGGCGGCAAGCTCCGGCGGCAGGAAGGGCAGGCGGTATTCGCTTTCGAACAGGGACAAGGCCGACTCGGCCAGGCGCGGCCAGCCGAGCTGGACCTCGCCCGCGATGAGATCCACGGCAAAGCCCTCGATCTTGGTCTGGCCGGACTTCCAGAAGACGGCGGCGATGGAGAAGCGCCCCAGCAACGCGATGAATGACTCGGGAATACCCGAGAGCAGCGTGACGACGCGCATGACCAAGCCATGCAGTGATGACGGGGGCGCGATGGGTGCGGCCTGGGCGGGGGTGTTCATGACGCTCTCCTTATTGGGGCAGTACAGGATTCAATGCGGTGATGGCCGAGCTCTGGAGCAACAGGCCGAGGGCTCCGGCCAGATCGAAGCCCCCATCGAGTGCGGTGGCCCTGGCGGCGGCCTGGCCCAGGGGCAGGCCCGCCCCCAGGGTGGCAATGAAGGCCCCCGCCGCGGCCGGGATCTGCCTGACGTCCACCTCCAGCCCCTGACGAAGGATCAGGGCCGTTTCCGGCACCTCTGGAATCACCTCCTCCAGCGCCCCTACCCCCTGATGGGCGGCCCACAGGGACACCACGGCGGCATCCGACGGAAGCACCGCCAGCGCGGGGTGCAAGCGCATGCGCAACGCTGGCAGGGCACTTTCATCCGTCAGCAGGGCGGCCAGGGCGGTGGGGTCCACCGGGCTGGCGTCTGCGGCGTGGTAGGCCACCACGCGCAGATACTCGAGCCGCGCGACATCTGCCAGGTAGGGAAGCCCCGCCGCGGGCGGGAAGCCCTCGATGAATGCCGGGAAATCCCCACCGTAGAGGGCCAGCACCGGCGACCGGGGCGGATGGGCACAGGCGTACAACCGGGCCATGGCCCTGAAGAACTCGTCGCCGACCAATTGCTGTGTCACCGCGAAGGTGTCGGCCAGGGCGTCGACGAGGGAGACGATCACATTGTTTCGATACACCTGGAATCGCCTCGCCGGGTCCGAACCATTCCACGTCACCAGCCCATCCGGGCAGGGGCGCGCCGGGTCCAGCAGCGCCGCGGCAAAGGGCGTCTGCACGTTCATGCGGGCTCCCCGGCTTCGGCAAAGGTGCTCAGCATCGCTTCCGCCTTCCGGGCCTCGGCCAGCAGGACGGGGAAAGCCGGCACGTCGTTGTCGCGCTCGATCAGGGTGGGAACGGGTCCGAGCATTTCCAGGGCACAGCGATAGAGGCGCCACACCTCGTCGGCCACCGGCGCACCATGACTGTCGATGAGCAGCGGATCGCCCGCCGCATCCACGTCCCGGGCGAATCCTGCCAGATGGATCTGCCCGGTTGCGGCGAGGGGCAAGGCGGCGATGAAGGCCCGCGGATCGCGCCCGTGATTGACGCAGGAGACATGGACGTTACTCACGTCGAGCAGCAGGCCGCAGCCGGTACGCCGCACCACCTCACTGATGAAGTCGGCCTCGCCGAACGTGGAGTCGGCAAACTCCACATAGGTGGCCGGGTTCTCCAGAAGCATGGGCCGCTGCAGGCGCTCCTGCACCCGGTCAATGTGGGCGCAGACCCGATGGAGGGTTTCGGCGTGGTAGGGCAGCGGCAGCAGATCGTTGAGAAACACCCCGCCGTGGCTGGACCAGGCGAGATGTTCCGAGAAGGACTGGGGCGCGTAGCGCTTGATCAGGGCCGCCAGGCGATCCAGGTGCGTTTCGTCGAGCCCGGCCTCGGCGCCGATGGACAAGCCCACACCGTGGATCGACAGGGGGTAGTGGCTGCGGATCCTCGTCAGATAGTGGTGATAGGGCCCGCCCTCCACCATGTAGTTCTCGGCGTGGATCTCGAAAAAACCCAGGTCGGGCAAAGTCTCGAGGATGCTGTGAAAGTGCTCGGGCTTGAGGCCCAGGCCGCTGCGGGCCGGCAGCGTGCCGGCCCCCGGCGCGGAACCGCCCACCCCTGGCGGCAGAAAATGGCGGGCTGTCGTCATGGCAGGCGCTCCACGTCGGGTCAGGTCAATCAGGCCTTCTTTTCCTTGAACTCGGCAAGCTGTCCGAAGCCGGTCGGCGAGGTCGGCGATGCCGTCTTCACACACGAGCCCTTGGGCACCAGGTTCCAGGCATTGCCCTGGTAGTCGACTTTGGAGGTGCCCGCGCAGGTAGTGCCGGCGCCCGCCCTGCAGTCATTCTTGCCCTTCATGGCAACGCCGTAGCACTTCTCCTTGTCAGCCATCTTGTCCTGGGCCGCAGCCGGGGCGGCGGCAACCGTGAGGGCAGCGCCCAGGGCCAGGGCGAGGGAAGCGGCGGTGATCGACTTGCTGGTGATGGCATTCATGATGGTTTCTCCTGAAGGGGTAGGAACACCGGAAAGTTCCGGGAGGTCGGTCGAAGATTCGACTCCTGGTGATTGGTCGGTGGTGATCGGCGTTTCTTACGCAGCCGGCGGAATTTTTCTTGATCGACACCGGGTCTTGCCAACGGGCATTGCGCCGGTCGGGCATGCAGACAGGCTTGCCGATGCCGCATCCGCGGCCCCGGCGCTTGACCTGGATGACATTATCGACAGAATGGCGCCATGCAGACGTCACAGCCACCCATCATCGGGGGCGCGAATATATGGCTCCGCAGGAGACTCCATGAATAGGCATCGTGTCTTAACCCTTGCGCTCCTGGGCTGCGTCCTGCTGCCCCCCGCCCCTGGCCTCGCCGCCCCGGTGAGCACCATCGACGCGGATGCCGAGCAGAAGACCCTGGTTGATCGCCTGGTGCTGGACCGCGCCACCACCCTGGCCACCGGCGAGAAACGCGCTTTTGACCGCGAGCGCACGCTGCTCGCCCAGCTCGACGAACGGGACAAGCAGTTGCGCCGCAGCCTGGCCCAGCGAAAACAGTCCGAAGCCGACGCGGCATCGGCCCGGGCGGAACTGCTGCAGGTCACCGCCGAGCGTGAACGGCTGGTCGCCGACATCGCCGCCCGCGACGCCACCTACCGGGCCGAGCTGGCCGAGTACCGCCGCATCATCGCCTCCCTTGCCAGCTCCCCCAGCGAAGATCGCCGTCAGGCTCTGGAACGCTATGCCGACGGCGACCGCTTCGGCGCCTTCCCCGTGCTCGAAGCCCTGACCCGCGCCGAGGAAGCCGCGCGGGAGAAGGCAAACAAGCTGAAGGCCGCCGAGGAATACCGCCAGCTCGCCGCCCTCGCCGCCGACATGAAGGACCGCGGGGAGAAGACCACAGACGAGGTCGTGCGCCTGTGGCAGGCTGCCGCAGAGCGCGACCCCGGTGATCTATGGACATGGATCTTCCTTGCCCGGCTGCACCAGGAGGCCGGCCAGACGGACAAAGCAGGCGATGCCGCAGCCCGGGCATTGCACGCCGCCAACCAGCCCCGGGACCGCAGTGTCGCGCTCAACACCCTTGGTGACGTGCAGGTGGCCGCGGGCGATCTCGCCGCCGCACGCAGGAGCTTCGAAGACAGCCTGCAGATTGCCCGCCGCCTGGCCGCCGCCAACCCCGGTTCGGCCGAGGCCCAGCGCGATGTCTCGGTCAGCCTGGAGAAGCTCGGCGACGTGCACGTGGCCGCCGGCGAGCTCACCGCCGCACGCACGAGCTTCGAAGCCAGCCTGCAGATTGCCCGCCGCCTGGCCGCCGCCAACCCCGGTTCGGCCGAGGCCCAGCGCGATGTCTCGGTCAGCCTGAAGAAGCTCGGCGACGTGCACGTGGCCGCCGGCGACCTCGCCGCCGCACGCAAGAGCTTCGAGGACAGCCTGCAGATTGCCCGCCGCCTGGCCGCCGCGAACCCCGGCTCGGCCGAGGCCCAGCGCGATGTCTCGGTCAGCCTGATCAAGCTCGGCGACGTGCAGGTGACCGCCGGCGATCTCGCCGCCGCACGCAGG
>NZ_JAFLDT010000073.1 GCF_017302315.1 Zoogloea sp. | reverse complement strand
TGGCTTGGTTCAACCATCATCGGCTGCTCGCGCCTATTGGCTACATGCCGCCGGCTGAAGCTGAGGCAAACTATTACCGCAGCCAAACCGGTCAGGCTGTGTTGGCCTGACTAAAACCAAACGGCCTACTCGAAACCCGGGGCGATTCAGGTCGGCACCCAGGGTCTGCGCGATGTGCTTGCCGCCACGACCCTCGTGTAGGGGAAGCAGATCTCGTCACGCTCGCCATAGACGGGCCAGAAGTAGCCCCCCTTCATCTTGCCCGTGCCGCTGCGGCCGGCCTTGATCGGGGTCTCGTCCATGGCCTTGACCCGGCTCTGGCGAATCGACTCCAGCTGCGCGGTATAGACCGGTTCGAGTAGTGAGAGCGCGGCGTGGGTGAGCTGTGTGAGCCACGGACGCGAGACCCGGATGCCGTTGTCGCCCATCCGCTGGTGCTGGCGGTACAGGGGCTGGTGGTAGCAGAACTTGTCGGTGACAACCCCCGCAACGAAGCTCACATCGGCCCGGCTCCCCTCGATGACGCCCACCGGGGCTGCCGGACAGGAGATCACCTGGGTATCGCAGCGCTTGATCACCGGGCGCACGTACTTGAGGATGACGTAGCTGCCCGGACGCTGGGCGAGGCGGTGGCTGATCTTCTGGCCGATCACCTCGTACTGATCCGGGGTGAGCCCGTGGACTTCCGGATTGGGCACATCGATGGTCCGAACGGGCACCCGTGTCTCGTCGAAGAACAGCGCCGGCTCGCCCTCTGCGGCGCAATCGGTGCTGCGCGCCCGGCGCGCGTGGGCGGCAATCTCCTTGGCGGGGGGCGGGGGAGAAGATTCTGGTACGGGCAACTCGCCCAGGCTCATCTGCTGCGGGTGAGCATCGAAGAGACGCTTCTCGCTCTTCTGGCCGAAGAGCTGGCGACGGAACCAGTCGAGCTGATGTTTCATCGCCTCGACTTCGCGCGTCATCGCCTCGAACCGGCACCCCAGATCCTGCCGTTCTCGGGCCAGATCGATAACCCGCTCGGCCGTCCAGCGGGCGGCTTCCTCTCGGGTTGGAATGGGTGTCGGGGGCGTTTCAGGCATGTCGTCATTTTACCAACAACCCAGTATCCATGCGGGTTTGCGGTCATTTCTCCGGCAGCGCGAAGCGCCTTCTGATGCACCCAGGCTCAATGCCTTCAAGCAGCAGTTTCAGCCCCGTCCAGTCCGTCTCCCGGCTGACTGCCTTGGACCAATCCGACACGAAACGCCCTGACTCGAGCCGCTTGGCCCAGATGCAAAAGCCGCTGCGATCCCAGTAGAGCACCTTCATCTGGGTGGCCCGCCGGTTGATGAAGACGAACAGATGCCCCGACAGGGGATCCTGGCCCACGCCGTGACGGGCGAGGGCATGCAAGCCGTTGAAGGACTTGCGCATGTCGACCGGGCGACCGTACAGATGGACCCGCACCGCGCCTTCGGGAAAGAACATCAGCCGCGGACCAGATGGAGCACGAGACCGCCGCCCAGATCCAGCTTGAGCTCCAGGCGCGAGGCCGTGCCCGAAGCGAGCACACCCAGATCAACGAAGGACTCCTGAGGCACTGGCGTTTGCGCCTGTGCCCCAGTGCCTGCCGAGCTGAGCAGTGCCCGCCAGCGCTGAAAGCTTGAAACGCTGATCGACTCCCGCGCACAGAACGCCGGGACGCTCAGTCCGCTCGATGCCTGGCGGGCAAGCAAGGCCCGCCACTCCTCCCCACTACGCCGCCGCCACTTGCCCTTGAGTGCCCCTGCCATGTGCTTCGCCTCCGGTGTTGAACTGGGAGGCGAGTGTCTGCGTTGGACACGGCGAGGGGAAGAACGCTGGGGAGTTAACGCTTACCAAGTATTTTCGGACACCCCGATGAGGTGCTTTTCTGCCCTGTTCCGCTCATAAGCGGTGGGCGACAGATAGCCCCGTTTCGAGTGCAGGCGCACGCTGTTGTAGAAGCCAACGATGTACTCGGTGAAGTCGCATGTGGCCTCGGCGTGATTGGCGTAGTCGCGCAGCCAGACCTGCTCCATCTTCAAGTTCAGGAAGAAACGCTCCATTACGGCGTTGTCCCAGCGATTGCCCTTTCGGCTCATGCTCGCGCGCAGGCCATGGCGTTCGAGCAAGCGGCGGTGGGCCTCGCTCGCGTACTGACTCCCACGGTCCGAGTGAACGATCAGGCCCGAAGCCGGACGGCACTGGGTGATGGCTATCTGCAGTGCCGAACACCCAGCAGGCATCGTCGGCGCCAGGGTCCAGTCGACGACCTTGCGCGAGAAGGGGTCTATCACCACCGCCGGGTACAGCTAGCCGCTACGCGTGCGCAGATAGGTGATGTCGGACACCCAGGCCTGGTTGGGCGCCTCTGGCTCGAACTGCCGATCCAGCACGTTGGGCGCCGTGGGCGGGCCGTGCCGGCTGTCCTTTGTGTGGATGAACTTGCGCCGCCACGTTTTCCGCAGCCCGTGGGTGTGCATCAGACGGCGCACCCGTTAGTGTCCACACTTGATCCCTTCGCCTCGCAGTTCAGCGCTGTAGGCGCCGGCTGTCGTAGGTTCGCCCCGAGCGGGCAAAGGCGGACTGAAGCCGGACGCTGACCGGGCACACCTTCGCTCCGCGCTCTGGGCGCCGCCGGGCCGCGTAGCAACCGGAACGGCTCACCGCCAGCACCTGGCACACCCTTGCCACGCCGCCCATCTTCTTTTGCAACTGGGTGATGCTCCGGTAGATCACTTCATTTCCCGGGCGAAGAAGGCGGATGCTTTTTTAGGATGTCGTTGTCCTCACGCAGCCGTCGCACTTCGGCTTTAAGCGCACGAAGGCGCTGCTGCTCCGCAGTCAGCGGCTAGCCAATCCCGCTCTGCCCCTGCAACTCAGCCTCGAACTGCGCCAGCCAGCGACGCACGGCCGTCTCGCCGAGCTCCATGTCACGACAAACCTGACCGACAGTCTGGCCCATATCCTTGATCATCTTCACGACCTGGAGCTTGAACTCCGTGTCGAATGATCTGCGCTTTCTGTTTATCAATTCCTCCTCAATCGGTCAATGAGCCACCTATCGAGGTGTCCGCGGAAATTAGACCACTACAAACCCTGCCCGCGTTTGTGCCGCTGACACTCGAAGCGCCCATCCCACCAGCAGCCACGCTGACGGCAGCGGCGGGCTGAGAGATTCGCGTCGAACTCGACCACCGCGGCCGCTGGGTGAGCATCTCGTGGCCGCTTGGTGCGGCGGGCGATTGCGCCGCCTCCAGTCCATTCGGGGGTGCCTGGCACGCCCGTGTTTGGCCAGGCGCCGGTTGGTGATCGATGCCGAGCTCCGTATTCAACTGTTCAAACGCCCTACGCAATAGCGCGTCGGTTCCCTAAACGGCCGCTCCCGCTACGACGTCGTGTGGCCGTCGACGGCCTTGCTGCGCTGTGGGGGGCGTAGGGCTCCGGGTGGGCTGCCCGCAGCCAGCTACCGCCGCACCGTGTCGCGTTGGATCTCCTGTGTCCCCGCCATCCCCTTTGTCTGAGCTCGTCCACGCGAGCTGAACGGTGGTCGTGTCCTTCCCAGAGTGCAATGTCTCTATCACTCCGCAAAAGACACGGCGTACAGGATCTGCCTCGATGCGTTTCGGCTCTGCGGACTGCGAAGGGGGTCAAATCGTCCCCTGTCGACAGGCGGCTACTTAACGTGTTGTGTCTGATACGTGTTGTTTGTTGTTTGCCAACGGTGCTTCACGTCAAGTCGCATACGGATCGTTGCCGTATGTCCGATACCTGCTCCCTGTTGTCGGATTTGGCGGCGTGGTGCAACCCAGCGCTTGAGGTTGTCATTGAGCTCCATGTGGGTGGCGCAGCCATCGGTGACCTTCTGCTGCCCATGTGGGGACGTCTAAGCTATCTCCTTTTGAAGAACGCGTTGACATGCCATTAATCCAATGTATGATTCAAACAAACGTTTTAATGAATCTGAGGCTAGGCTGTTTGTCCGATGAGCCGCAGACATCCACCCTCACAAGGAGGCGCAGCATGAGCCAAGTTCCAGGCAAGGCCGCAGGCGATACCCGTAGCCGCATCCTCGATGCAGGGGAGCGACTGTTCATGGAGCATGGTTTCGATGGGACGTCGATGCGCATGATCACCAGCCAGGCGGGCGTGAATCTGGCGGCCGTGAATTATCACTTTGGTACCAAGGAGCTGCTGATCCAGGAGGTCTTCCGGCGACGCCTGACGCATCTCAACCAGTCTCGATTGGCGGCCCTGGATCAGCTAGAGGCGGAGGCGGCAGGGGTGCCAATCAAACCAAGCCGCATCGTTGATGCCTTCTTCGGCACGGCCCTGCGAATGGCTGCCGACGTCGAGGGAGGGGGGCATACCTTCATGTGCCTGCTGGGGCGCACCTACACCGAGCCCAACGAGTTCGTCCGCCAGTTTCTGGCGGAGGAATACGCCGAGTGCGTCGAGCGCTTTCTGGCCGCCCTGTACCGGGCGCTGCCCGAGGTGGACCGCAACGAGATCCTGTGGCGCTTCCATTTCATGATGGGGGCCATGTCCTACGCCATTGCGGGCACCGACGCGCTGCAACTGGTCACCGGCAAGTTTGATGACGAGAACCCGTCGCGCCTTGCGCCGCGTCTGATGAGCTTCCTGCTGGGCGGCCTGCGTGCCCCGCTGGCGGAGTTCGGGGCGCTCAAGTAGGTCGGTTCAGGTGTTCGCAGACAAATTCATAAGAGCGCGCTGCAAAGACGGCGCCGAGTAAAAGGAGATAGCTCATGTCGTACTGGTTTCTGGTTTCCCTCCCTCCCCTGGTGGTAGCGCTCGCCTACGGGCGAGCGCCATTTTTTGCCTGGTATGGGGCAGGGCTTGCGTGGCTTGGGGCGCTGGCGTGGCTGGCTGGCTGGTCGCCGCTGGTGGCCACCGGCGCTCTGGCGGCACTGGCTGTGGCGGGAGCGGTGTTCGTAGTGCCGGGCATCCGGCGCAGTCTGGTGACGGCGGGGATCTTCAAGGCCTTCCGCAAGGCGCTCCCGTCCATGTCCCAGACGGAAAAGGATGCCTTGGAGGCCGGCACGGTGTGGTGGGAGGGGCAGCTCTTCAGCGGCAAGCCCGACTGGAACATGCTGCTGGCCTACCCGGCCCCGCGCCTGACGCCCGAGGAGCAGCGTTTCCTCGACGTGGAGACCAGCGAGCTGTGCCGTCTGACCCGCGACTGGGAGTGCACTCAAGCCCAGGACATGCCCGAGGCGGTGTGGCGTTACATCCGCGACAAGGGCTTCCTGGGCATGATCATTCCCACCGAATACGGCGGCAAGGGCTTCTCCGCCTATGCCCACTCCCAGGTGATCACCAAGCTGTCCACCCGCTCGTCGGCGCCGGCGGTGACGGTGATGGTGCCCAATTCCCTCGGCCCGGCCGAGTTGCTGCTGCACTATGGCACTCCGGAGCAGAAGCAGCACTATCTGCCGCGTCTGGCCTGTGGCCAGGAGATCCCGGCCTTTGCTCTGACCAGCCCGTGGGCCGGGTCGGACGCGGCCTCGATTCCCGATGCTGGCGTGGTGTGCATGGGCGTTCACAACGGGCGCGAGGTGCTGGGCATGCGGGTGAGCTTCGACAAGCGCTACATCACCCTGGCGCCGGTGTGCACGGTGTTCGGCCTGGCCTTCCGTCTGTATGACCCCCAGCACCTGCTGGGTGAGGTGGAGGATCTGGGCATCACCTGCGCGCTGGTGCCCCACGACTACCCGGGTGTGGACATCGGTCGCCGTCACTTCCCCCTCAACGCGGTGTGGATGAACGGGCCGATCCGCGGCAAGGACGTGTTCATGCCTCTGGATTTCATCATCGGCGGGCCGAAGATGGCCGGGCAGGGCTGGCGCATGCTCATGGAGTGCCTGGCGGCAGGCCGCTCCATATCCCTGCCGGGCTCCAACACCGGCATGCAGAAGATGACCGCCCGCGCCGTGGGGGCCTATGCCCGGGTGCGCTACCAGTTCAAGACGGCGGTGGGCAAGTTCGAGGGGGTGGAGGAGGCGCTGACCCGTATCGGCGCCAACACCTGGCTCAGCGATGCCGCCCGGGTCATGACCGCCGGTGCCATCGATATGGGCGAGAAGCCCTCGGTGGTGTCAGCCATTGTCAAGTTCCACGTCACCGAGCGGGCCCGCCAGACGGTGAACGACGGCATGGACGTGATCGGTGGCAAGGGCATCTGCCTGGGGCCGCAGAACTTCCTGGGCCGCGCCTATCAGCAGATCCCGGTGGGCATCACGGTGGAAGGCGCCAACATCCTGACCCGCAGCCTGATCCTCTTCGGCCAGGGGGCGATCCGTTGCCATCCCTATGTGCTGAAGGAAATGGACGCTGCCCGCAGTGGCGATCTTGCAGCCTTCGACGAGGCCTTCTGGGGGCACATCGGCTACACCCTGTCCAACGCCGCCCGGGCAATCGTGATGGGGGTGACGGGCTCCCATTTTGTTGCCCTTCCCGATGCCAGCGGCAAGGGCGTGGCGCCGGAAGCCCGCCGTTACTACCAGCAGCTCACCCGCTTCTCGGCTGCCTTTGCCTTCCTGGCGGACATCTCCATGGGCACCCTGGGCGGTGCGCTGAAGCGCAAGGAGAAGCTCTCTGCGCGCCTCGGCGACATCCTGTCCCTGATGTATCTGGCCTCCGCCGCCCTCAAGCGCTATGAGGATGAAGGCCGCCAGGCCGCCGATGCCCCGCTGCTCCACTGGGTGATCTGGGATTGCATGTTCAAGGCCCAGAACGCCTTTGAAGGCGTGATTGCCAACTTCCCCAACCGCCTGTTTGCCAGCATGCTGCGTCGTCTGGTGGTCTTTCCCCTCGGCCGGCCGTACTTCGTGCCCTCCGACCAGCTGGGACACGAGGTGGCAACCCTGCTCATCAACCCCTCGGCCACCCGCGACCGCCTGACCTCGGATGTCTACCTGCCGACCGATGTGGAGGAGCCCGTCGGAGCCCTCGAGGCGGCCCTCCACGCCACCATCGAGGCCGAGCCGGTGGAGGCCAAGGTGCGCCGCGCCATCAAGAGCGGCCAGTTCAAACCGGGCCTGCTGGTGGGCGGTGGTGTCGATGCCCTCTACGATGCGGCCCTGGCGGCCGGCATCATCAGCCGCGACGAGTACGCCCTCATCACCCGGCGTGGCGAGCTGCGCGACAAGGTCATCCGGGTGGATGACTTCCCCTACGATTTCGGCCTGCGCCAGGCCCTAGACGGACTGGCCGGCGAACAGCGGAAAGCAGCATGACCATGCGTGGCCCCATCTACATCATCGATGGTGCGCGCACGCCCTTCCTCAAGGCGCGCAACGCCCCCGGCCCCTTTGCGGCCTCCGATCTGGCCACGGCGGCGGGCAGTGCCCTGCTGTCGCACCAGCGCTTTGCGCCGGAGCAGCTCGACGAGGTCATCCTCGGCTGCGCCAGCCCCTCGCCGGACGAGGTGAACATCGGCCGGGTGGTGGCCCTGCGCATGGGCTGCGGCCTCAAGGTGCCGGGCTGGACGGTGATGCGCAACTGCGCCTCGGGCATGCAGGCCCTGGATTCGGCCATGGCCAACATCCACAGCGGCCGCTCCCAGCTGGTGCTGGCGGGGGGCGTGGATGCCCTGTCCCGGGCGCCGCTGTTGTATTCCGACGCGATGGTGCGCTGGTTTGCCGGCTGGATGGGGGCGCGCAGCCTGGGACAGAAGCTGGCTATGGTGCGGAAATTCCGCCCGGGCTACCTGGCCCCGGTGATCGGCATCATGAAGGGCCTGACCGACCCGGTTGTCGGCCTGCTGATGGGGCAGACCGCCGAGAATCTGGCCTGGAAGTACGGCATCAGCCGGGAGGACATGGACGCCTTCGCCGTCGAAAGTCACCGCCGCGTGGCCGCAGCCCAGGACGCCGGCCATTTTGCCGATGAGCTGGTGCCCCTGATCGAGCGCGACGGCACGGTGCATGCCGCCGATGACGGCCTGCGCCGGGACGCCTCGATGGCCGGCATGGCCAAGCTCAAGCCCTTCTTCGACAAGAAATACGGTCGGGTCACCCCGGCCAACAGCTCCCAGATCACCGACGGGGCCACTTGGCTGGTGCTGGCGTCGGCGGCGGCGGTGGAGCGCTTCGGCCTCGAACCCATCGGGCGCATCGTGGACAGCCAGTGGGCCGGCCTGGAGCCGGAGCAGATGGGGCTCGGCCCCGTGCATGCCACCACGCCCATCCTGCAGCGCCATGGCCTGGGCCTGGGGGATCTGGACCTCATCGAGATCAACGAAGCCTTTGCCGCCCAGGTCATCGCCTGCCTGCGCGCCTGGCAGGATGCCGACTACTGTCGCAGCCGCCTGGGCCTGGACGGCGCGCTGGGCAGCGTCGACCCGGCCCGCCTGAACGTGGACGGCGGCGCCGTGGCTCTCGGTCACCCGGTGGGGGCGAGCGGCGCGCGCATTGTGCTGCATCTGCTCAAGGCCCTGCGCCGTACCGGCGGCAAACGCGGCATCGCCACCATCTGCATCGGCGGCGGGCAGGGCGGGGCCATGCTGGTGGAGGCATTGTGATGACATTCAAACACTGGACACTCGACCGGGACGCCGAAGGCATCGCCTGGGCCACCCTCGATGAGGCTGACGCCTCCGCCAACACTCTGGGCCTGGCCGTGATGGCGGAGCTGGCAGGCATCCTCGACCAGCTTAGTCAGCGCCCGCCCTCCGGCCTGGTGATCCGCTCCGGCAAGGCAGCCGGCTTCATCGCCGGCGCCAACATTGAGGAGTTCACCCGCATCGACTCTGCCGAAGCCGCCCGGGCCCTGGTGCAGCGGGGCTGGACGCTGTTCGAGCGCCTGGCCGCGGTGGACTACCCCACGCTGGCCTTGATCCGTGGCCATTGCATGGGCGGCGGGCTGGAGCTGGCCCTGGCTTGCCGGTACCGCATCACGGTGGACGAGCCCGGCACCCGCCTGGCCCTGCCTGAGGTGATGCTGGGCATCTACCCGGCCTGGGGGGGCATGCTGCGCCTGCCGCAATTGATCGGCCCGGCGGCGGCCCTCGACCTGATGCTGACCGGCAAGGGCGTGGATGCCGGCAAGGCCAGACGGCTGGGCCTGGCCGACGACTGCGTGCCGCCCCGGGTGATGGACAACGCGGCGCGCATCATGCTGCTTTCCGGCCGCGCGCCGCGCCGCCTGCCGCTGCTGCAGCGCCTGCTCAACGGCCCCCTGCGCAGCATCGTGGCCGGCAAGGCGCGCAAGCAGGTTGAGGCCAAGGCACGCCCGGAACACTACCCGGCCCCCTACGCGATCCTCGATGTGTGGGCCAACTACGCCGGCAACGCCCTGGCCGTACCCGCCTCGTCCACGTCCTCCCTAGAGTCCATCCTGCGGTCGCCGACGGCTAAGAATCTGATCAGGGTGTTCTTCCTGCAGGAGCGCCTGAAGGGTTTCGGCAAGGGTGCGGACTTCAAGCCCCGGCGCGTACATGTGATCGGCGCCGGCGTGATGGGGGGTGATATCGCCACCGAATGTGCCCTGCGCGGCATGATCGTGACCCTGCAGGACCAGTCGGTGGAGCGGATCGCGCCGGCCATCGCCCGGGCGGCCAAGCGCTTCGAGCGCAAGTTCAGGGGCAAGCCGCGGGATGCGCACTTTGCCCTCGATCGGCTGATCCCTGATCCGGCCGGCCATGGCGTGGCCCAGGCCGACGTCATCATCGAGGCGATCTTCGAGAATCTGGATGCCAAGCGCGCCCTGTTTACCGATATCGAGCGGCGGGCCAGGCCGGATGCGCTGCTGGCGTCCAACACCTCCAGCCTGCGCATTGCCGACATCGCCAGCGTGCTGGCCGATCCGGGCCGGCTGGTGGGCATCCACTTTTTCAACCCGGTGGCGGTGATGCCCTTGGTTGAGGTGGTGCGCACCCCGGGCACCGTCGACCAGGCGGCGGCTCGCGCGGCGGCCTTCGTGCGCCGGCTCGATAAGCTGCCCCTGCCGGTGCAGGACGCGCCCGGTTTTCTGGTCAATGCGGTGCTTGGCCCCTATATGTATGAGGCCCTGCGCTGCGTGGATCAAGGCATCGCCCCGGAGACCATCGACGCAGCCCTGACGGCCTTCGGCATGCCCATGGGGCCCATCGAGCTGGTGGACACGGTGGGGCTGGATATTGCCGTGGCCGCCGGCAAGGCCCTCGCCGGTACCGAGGCTGAGCTGCCGCGGGCCCTGGCGGACCGGGTTGCTGCCGGCCAACTGGGCAAAAAGACCGGGCAGGGCTTTTATGCTTGGCCCGATGGCAAGGTGAACAAGCCCGCTGCGGGTGCTGTGCCGGCCGGCTTGGCCGAGCGCATCGTCGCGCCGCTGTTGGTCGCCAGCCAGGCCTGTGTGGATCGCAGCGTGGTGGCAGATGCCGATCTGGCCGATGCGGGCGTTATATTCGGAACCGGCTTTGCCCCCTTCACGGGTGGCCCTCTCATTTTTGTTCGCGGCCGGCAGGCCGCGGGCTAAGCTTGTATTAGGAGTTCGTCATGTCCGATGCCCCCGTCCAGCTTCCCGCCCACCGGATGCCCGTACTGCGCGTCATGCCCATGCCACGGGATCTCAACCCCGCCGGTGATGTGTTCGGCGGCTGGATCATGTCCCAGGTGGATATCGCTGGCGCGGTGCCGGCCCGCCAGCGGGCCCGCGGCCGGGTGGCTACCATCTCGGTGAATTCCTTTGTCTTCAAGCAGCCGGTATCGGTGGGCGACATCGTCAGTTTCTACGCCGACATCGTGAAAGTTGGCAAGAGTTCGATCACCGTGGATGTGGAGGTCTACGCCGAGCGCAACCCGGAAGACCCGGTAGTCGTGAAGGTGACCGAAGCGGTCCTGACCTATGTGGCCGTCAGCGGCAGCGGCGTGAAGCGGGATATCCCGCCGGAAGTAGCAGCATAAAAACAACAGTTTCAAACGATTGTTGCAAAGCCGCAGGCTTTTGTGGACCTAGAATCGCCAAGGGGATTGGGCAACCCGCGGCCTGTCGAGAAAACGCCCATCTGTGAGGAGACGCACCCATGAAAATGAAAATGATCGCCCGATTGATTCCGCTGCTGACCCTCGGCATGGCCGCAGGGCAGGCCGGTGCCGCCGGTTTCCAGTTGCTTGAGCAGAACGCCAGCGGCATCGGCAATGCCTATGCCGGCTCGGCGGCGGTCGCCGAGAACGCCAGCACCATCTACTTCAACCCTGCGGGCATGACCCAGCTACAGGCCCGCGAGGCCTCGGTGGGCATCTCGCTGGTGCGTCCCACCTTCAAGTTCAGCAATCAGGGCTCGAGTACCGGCGCCCTCAGCGGTAGCGGCACTGGCAACGATGCTGGTAGCTGGGCCTTCATTCCGAACGGCTATCTGTCCTGGGGGCTGAGCAAGGATCTGTATGTGGGTGTGGGCTTCGGCGCCCCCTTCGGCCTCGTTACCGAATACGACAATCCCTGGCTGGGCGGCGCCCAGGCCATCAAGTTCGACATCAAGACCTACAACATCAACCCCAGCGTGGCTTACCGCATCAACGACAAGGTTTCGGTGGGCGGCGGCCTGAACTATCAGCGCATGGAAGCCGAGTATGTGCGTCTTGCAACCGTGACCTCGGCGGCGCTCGCTGCCACCCGGGTGACTCTTGATGCCGGGAACAACGCCTGGGGCTGGAACGTGGGGGCGCTATTTACCCTCAGTCCCAGTACCAAGGTCGGGGTGTCCTACCGATCCAAGATCAAGCACGAACTGAAGGGTGACCTGAGCTTCAGCGGCCCGGCGGCGGGCGTCGCTCCGAACCTCACCACCGGCAGCGCCAAGGCCAACGTGGACCTGCCCGACACCTTCATCCTCTCCGTTGTCCAGAACCTCAACGACAAGTGGGAGATGCTCGGTGATATTTCCTGGACGGGCTGGAGCAGTATTCCCAAAGTGGACATCGTGCGTACCTCCGGCACTCTCAGCGGTGGCACTGTGCAGACCCTCGACACCCACTTCCGTGACACGTGGCGTTATGCCCTCGGGGCGAACTATCGTCTGAGCGACATGGTCAAGCTCAAGTTCGGTGTGGCCTACGACCAGACGCCCGTGCCTGACGCGCAGCATCGTCTGGTGTCCCTGCCCGACAACAATCGCACCTGGTTCTCGACAGGTGCGCAGATCAAGCTGGCCAAGGGGTCGGTGCTGGATCTGGGGGCGGCCTATCTGAACGTGCCCGAGTCCAGAGTCGACAACAACCAGACCCTTCTGGGGCGTGGCCGGGTGACCGGCGCCTACGACGCCCGGGTGTGGATCATGGGTGCCCAGTACTCCATGGCCTTCTGATTCCCTCAACCCCGCCAGGTCGCCTGAGGCGACCTGGCGCCTCGCCTGTCCAGCCCATGGGTCGCCCAGAAAACCCCCTACCTGACGCCAAGACACGCATCCTGGATGCGGCAGAGCGCCTGTTCATGGAGAACGGCTACGCGGCCACTTCGGTCCGTATGATCACCGGTGCCGCGGGCGTGCCGGTGGCCTTGGTGAGCTACCACTTCGGTTCGAAGCAGGGGCTCATGGAGGCCGTTTACGAGCGCGCTCTCGGCAGTCGCGGCGGCAGTCGGGTGAGTTACCTGGACAGGCTGGAGGCGGATGCGGGCGGGCAGCCCATTCCCGTTGATGTGCTGGTGGATGCCTTCCTGTCGTCGGCGCTTCGCCTGACCCGCAAGGACAGCGTTCCCGGAGAAGTCTTCAAGCAGCTTATCGGCCGGGCCTTCTATGAGCCCGGCCCGGGCACGGAAGCCTTCTTTCCGGCGGAGTACCGGGAGGCGGTGGATCGCTATCGTCTGGCTTTCATGCGGGCGCTGCCCCATCTCAGTCAGGATGACGTGGTGTGGCGGATGTATTTCTTCGTCGGCATCGTGGCCTATGCCATGGCCGGAAAGGACTTGATGCGGATGACCGAAACCTATGCCCTGGCTGACGCGGGCGAGCCGGAAGCCATCATGGCGCGTCTGCGCCCGTTCGTCGTAGCGGGCTTTCTGGCGGCGCCGGAAGGCCTTTCCACCGGGCCGGCAACGCCCTGATTTTTCAAGCTTGTTGTATCCATGGGAAGCATTGCGCTAAGATTTGAACAGTTGTTCAAAAAGGCCGTGGCAGACCCATGGTCGGTGGTCAATAACGAGGGCCCGTCCGCCGGGCCGAGTCAAAGGAGGCACATGTGAGCAGACTGATCATTCGCAAGGTGGCTGTGCTGGGCGCTGGCGTGATGGGGGCGCAGATCGCCGCCCATTGCGCCAACGCTGGCGTGCCGGTCATCCTCTTCGACCTTCCCGCCAAGGAAGGCCCCCCCAGTGCCGTTGCCCGCAAGGCGGTCGACGGGCTGAAGAAGCTCGAGCCGGCACCCCTGGCCACCAAGGACCGTGCCCAGTTCATTGATGTGGCCAATTACGGTAGCGATCTGGACAAGCTTCGCGACTGCGACCTCATCATCGAGGCCATTGCCGAGAAGATGGAGTGGAAGCTCGACCTCTACGCCAAGGTTGCCCCCTTCATCCGCGCGGATGCGATCTTTGCATCCAACACCTCCGGCCTGTCCATCAACACCCTGTCCGAAGGCATGCCGGCCGAGGCCCGCGCCCGCTTCTGCGGCATCCATTTCTTCAACCCCCCGCGCTACATGGCGCTGGTGGAGTTGATCGCCACCCGCACGACCGATCCTGCCAGCCTGGATGCGCTGGAGGCCTGGCTCACCACCCGCCTGGGCAAGAGCATCGTCCGCGCCAAGGACACGCCCAACTTCGTCGCCAACCGGGTGGGTGTGTTCTCCATCCTGGCGGTGATGCACCACACGGCGCGTCTCGGGTTGGGCTTCGACGAAGTGGATGCCTTGACCGGCCCGATCATCGGCCGCCCCAAGAGCGCCACCTACCGCACCGCCGATGTGGTGGGTCTGGACACCCTGGCCCATGTTATCGGCACCATGCAGGCCACCCTGCCGGGCGACCCGTGGCACGCCTTCTACCAGAGCCCCGAGTGGCTCACCGCCCTGATCGCCAAGGGCGTGCTGGGGCAGAAGACCAAGGGCGGCATCTTCCGCAAGGACGGCAAGGCCATCGTCGTGTTCGATCCGGCGAAGCAGGATTACCGCCCGAGCACCGGCGAAGTGGCACCCGAAGTGCTGGCCATCCTGAAGAACCGCAACCCGGTGGAGAAATTCGCTCAGCTACGCGCCAGCAGTCACCCCCAGGCCCAGTTCCTGTGGGCGATCTTCCGCGATGTGTTCCATTACTGCGCCTTCCATTTGGCGGATATCGCCGACAACGCCCGCGACGTGGACTTTGCCATGCGCTGGGGCTTTGGCTGGGCCCAGGGACCGTTTGAAACCTGGCAAGCCGCGGGCTGGCAGGCTGTGGCCGAGGCGGTTAGGGCAGACGTCGAGGCGGGCAAGGCAATGATCGACGCGCCGTTGCCGGCTTGGGTTTTCGACGGTCGTCAGGGTGTGCATGCTGCTGATGGTTCGTGGAGTGCCACCGATGCGGTCCTCAAGCCCCGCTCCACGCTGCCGGTGTATGGGCGCCAGCTCTATCCGGAGCAGGTGCTCGGCGAAGCCGCCCAGGAGCAGGGCACCACCCTGTGGGAAAACGAAGGGGTGCGTCTGTGGACCCTGCCGGCAAAGGATGCCCGCATCGGCATCCTGTCCTTCAAATCGAAGATGCACGCCATCGGCGACGAGGTGCTGGACGGTGTGCTGGAAGCCGTGGCTCGGGCCGAGCGTGACCTGGACGGTCTGGTGATCTGGCACGAAGCACCCTTTGCCGTCGGGGCCAATCTGGCCCAGGTGGCGGAGGCCTGCAAGGCCGGCCAGTTCGACATGCTAGAGAAGACGGTGGCCAAGTTCCAGCGGGCCTCCATGGCCCTCAAGCACGCCATGGTGCCGACCGTGGCTGCGGTGCAGGGCATGGCTCTGGGCGGTGGCTGCGAGTTCGTCATGCACGCCAGCCATCGGGTGCTGGCCCTGGAGAGTTACGTGGGCCTGGTGGAAGCCGGTGTGGGCCTGATCCCGGCCGGCGGCGGTTGCAAGGAGTTCGCCCTGCAGGCGGCCACCCTGGCTGGCCGGGCTGCGGGGGGTGATGTCTTCCCCTTCATCCAGAACATGTTCCAGACCATCGCCATGGCCAACGTCTCCAAGAGTGCCTTGCAGGCCGTTGAACTGGGCTTTGCCAAGGCGTCCGACGACATCGTCTTCAATGCCCGCGAGCTGCTGCACGTGGCCCTGCACCGGGCCCGCGCCATTGCGGAATCCGGCTACCAGCCGCCCCTGGTCCAGCGCGCCGTGACGGTGGCCGGGCGCAACGGCATCGCCACCTGCGAAATGATGCTGATCAACATGAAGGAGGGCGGCTTCATCTCCGCCTGGGACTACCGCGTCGCCAAGGCTGCCGCCACCGCCCTTTGCGGCGGCGAGGTGGAGACCAATTCGAAGGTGTCCGAGCAGTGGATTCTCGATGTGGAGCGGGCCCAGTTCCTGGACCTGCTGAAGACCGAACAGACCCAGCAGCGCATCGTGCACATGCTCGAGACCGGCAAGCCCCTGCGCAACTGAACGGAGACAGACAAGATGAGCAAACAGATTCAGGAAGCCTACATCGTCGCCGCCACCCGCACTCCAGTGGCGAAGCGCAACGGCATGTTCCGCAATGTGCGCCCCGACGACATGCTGGCCCACGTGCTGCGGGCGGTGGTGGACAAGGTGCCGGGGCTGGACGCCACCGACATCGCCGACGTGATCGTCGGTTGCGCCATGCCCGAGGCGGAGCAGGGCATGAACGTGGCGCGCATCGGCGTGCTGCTGGCCGGCCTGCCCAACACCGTGCCCGGCATCACCATCAACCGTTTCTGCTCGTCCGGCCTGCAGGCCGTGGCTGATGCGGCAGCGCGCATTCGCCTGGGGGAGGCCGATGTCATGATTGCGGCCGGCACCGAGAGCATGACCGTGATGCCGCAGATCATGGGCAACAAGATCTCCCTCAACCCGGCTGTCTTCGAGAAGGAGGAGAACCTGGGCATCGCCTTCGGCATGGGGCTGACCGCCGAGAAGGTGGCCCAGCAATGGAAGGTGAGTCGCGAGGAACAGGATGCCTTTGCGGTGCAGTCCAACCAGCGCGCTGCTGCCGCGATTGCCGCCGGCGCCTTCCGTGACGAGATCACCCCTTACACGGTGCGCACCCATGTGCCCGGCGAGGGTGGCACTGTGCGGATGAGCGAGCGGATCTGCGATACCGATGAGGGGCCGCGGGGTGATGCCACCGTGCAGAGCCTTGGGAAGTTGAAGCCCGTATTTGCGGCGCGTGGCTCGGTGACTGCCGGCAACAGTTCCCAGATGTCCGATGGGGCCGGTGCAGTGCTGCTGATGTCCGAGGCGGCGGTGAAGCGCTATGGTGTCACTCCGATCGCCCGCTTCTGCAGCTACTCGGTGGCCGGTGTACCGCCAGCGATCATGGGCATCGGCCCGGTCGAGGCGATTCCCCGGGCACTCAAGGCCGCCGGTATCGGCAAGGAGGCCCTGGACTGGATCGAGCTCAACGAAGCTTTCGCGGCCCAGGCCATCGCGGTGATGAAGCAGCTGGATCTCGATCCGGCGAAGATCAATCCCCAGGGCGGCGCCATCGCCCTCGGCCATCCCCTGGGTGCCACCGGCGTTATCCGCGCAGCGACCTTGATGAGCGGCTTCCAGCGCACCTCGGCGCGCTACGGCATGATCTCCATGTGCATCGGAACCGGCATGGGCGCAGCGGGGGTCTTCGAGCGCCTCTGAGCAGTCTTCGCCCCGCCCCAGCCCATCGTGTGCCACGCCCACGATGGGCTTTTTTGCGTTGGGGCCTTCCCGTCGGCAGGCCTTCAAGGTGAAATGACGGGCGTCCTCCGTGAAGTTGAATGAAAAGGAATCACCCCATGACCTCCCCTGTCTTGCTCGACGTGACCGATGGCGTCGCGACCTTGACCCTCAACCGCCCGGCGGCCCTCAATGCCCTTTCGGTGGACATGATGAAAGCGCTTGCAGATGCCACGGCCCGGCTCGCCCACCGGGATGACCTGCGGGTCGTGGTGGTGATGGGGGCCGGCGATCACTTCATGGCCGGGGGCGACCTGAAGGATTTTGCCGCCCACCTGCACCTGTCGCCCGAGAGCCGCCTGGCCACCTTCCGGGCCATGATCGAGCAATACATCAACCAGAGTGTCGAAGCCTTGCAGGCCTTGCCGGTGCCGGTGATCGCACGGGTTCAGGGGGCCTGTGCCGGCTTCGGGCTGTCCCTGGTGCTGGGGTGCGACATGGCGGTGGCGGCCCACAGCGCCTATTTCACGACGGCCTATGCCAGCATCGCTCTTTCCGGTGACGGCGGGGTGTCGTGGCTGTTGCCCCGCGTTCTCGGGCGGCGCAAGGCCTTTGAATTGCTCATGCTGGCTGATCGTTTCGATGCGGCCGAGGCACAGCGCTTGGGGGTGGTGAATCGGGTGGTGCCCGCCGATGAACTAGATGCCGTTGTGGCTGAACTGGTGGCGCGCGTCGTGCGTGGCCCGGGCCGCACTTACGGCGAGATCAAGCGTCTGCTCAATGCTTCGCCCGACCAGTCGCTGGGCGCTCAGCTACAACTTGAGGCCGAGGCCTTTGCCCGTTGTACCTCGCGACCCGACTTCGACGAAGGCATCAATGCCTTCCTGGGCAAGCGCAAGGCACGCTTCAACGGCTGAGGCGATAGGCCAGCAGGCCCAGCCACTCGTGGCTGGCATACCAGCCGGCGTAGGCGCTGCTCATCCCGGGGGGGGACGGCAGGATGTTCGTGTCAGGCTCCCGGTTGAGCAGATGGGCGGTGGGGGCGGGCAGCACGGTGAAGCCCGCCGCCTCGAAGGCTTCGGCCGCGCGCCGCATGTGGGCGGCATGGGTGACCAGCACGATGCGCCGATGTCCGCTCTGCTGCAGGACGGAGGCGCAGAAGTCAGCGTTTTCCCGGGTGTCCCGGGAGCGGGACTCCACCCAGCGGACCGGCACGCTGAAATCCTCCTCCAGGCTCGCCTTCATCAGCTCCCCTTCCGGCCTGCCACCCTTGGGGGCCCCGCCACTCACCATCACCGGCAGGCCCGAACGGCGGGCAAGACGCGCGCCGTAACGAATCCGCTCCAGGCTCAGGGCATTCACCGTCTCGCCGCCAAACTCCGGCGCGTAGCCCCGGGTGCCGCCCGCGAGAATGACGATGGCGTCCGCTTCCGCGAGGCGCCCTGGATCGAGCGGGGGGGCGGTCTCGAGTCCATCCAGGAGGAGCTTGACCGTGACCGGGGTGCATAGGGCCAGGGCAGCGACCAGGCCAAGGGCGGCCAGGGCCCGCCCGAGCTTGGGGCGGCGTATCGCCAGCAACAGACCGGCGGCAACCAGAAGCAGGGGGCCGAGGGGCGGGAGAATCAGGCCTGAGAGGAGTTTCTTGAGTAGGAACATGGTGAAAAAGTGTGGTTCGACGAGCGCTTGTGGAGTAAGTCTGTGGCGCGGCCCGATTTTGCCCTCGAGATGCTCATCGTGCGCTTGGTAGGGCGGCGCTGCTCGGCGCAAATCCGAACCGCTCACAACGATTTCTTCACAAGCGCCGAGGTGCCGCATTGTCGGTGGAGTGGCGCACGGCTATTATCCGGGAAACCGTAGTTGATCGCTTCGACCTTCCTGGAACGCCCCATGTTCACACGCTTCTGCCCGTTTCTTGATGCTTGTCGGCGGGGGGCGTGCACCGCGACCTCGCTGGCGCACTTGGAGAGATGCCTGGCTTTTTCGCTCCAAGCACCATTGGGTTCGTCCACCTGCGGCTTCCAGGCGTGAGCGTCAATCGAATGCCATCCATCAGGGGAACGATCATCGTCAGCAATGGGTTTGAGTCACGCCACAGCGGCACAGCCGCCGGGGAGCGCAGTCAGTGATCGAATTGGGCTTGCGGGAGGGGATATGGGCACTGGTTGCCGTACTCACCCTCTATCTGGTGGTGATTCTCTTTCGACTGGCGATTCCTCGGCGATCATCCGGTTCTTCGGACACCTTGGCGCCGCCCAAGACCTTGCTGGCTGAGCCCCCCGCCGCCGAGCCCTTGAAGCCGCCCTCTCCCCCCGAGCCCGACCTGACCTCCAGTCCGGAAGAGGAGGCCGTCTCTAGGGATCTGCTCAATGAACTCGAGATCCAGCAGTTGCGCCGCGATGTGGCCCAGCTACGGACTGAAAGCGACTTCCTGCGCCGGGAGCTGGCGGCGACGCGCCGGGATGTGGATGAGTTGCGGGATGCCCGGCAAGCCTCTCGGGAGCGGGTGGAGTACGCCCGCCCGGTGTCGCCGCAGCACTCGGAAGCCATGCTGCTGGCCGGGCGGGGATTCGAAGCGTCGCGGATTGCCGAGCATTGCGGTATATCCGTGGCCGAGGCGGAGTTGGTATGTGCCCTGGCGCGGGCGGAGGAGGGCCGATGAGCAGTGAACAGGAAGGCCGGCGGGATGCCGCGGGAGATGAGGATCCCCGCCGTCAGTTGTGGATTCGGGCTGGAGTTGCAGGAGGCTTGATTGCCGTCCTGCTGGGCGGGCTTGCCCTGTTCGATCACCTGTCGCGACCGCCGCAGCCCGAGGAGGTGGCTTTGCCCACCAAGCCCATCGCGCCAGCGCAGATCAGTGATAACGCGGGGCGCGACGCTCCGCCCGACGTGTTGCGCGCAGGGGAGGTGGGCGCAGGTGACGCTGCGCCTGCGGTTTCTCCGGAAGGTTCTGCGCCACCGCATTTGCCCGAGCCTGAAGCCGATGGAGGGCGACCTGCTGAGGGAACCCGTCCCCTGGGTCGGCCGGCGGCACCGGTGGCCCAGGCTGATCCCGCTGTTGCCAAGGTGGCCGGGGAGACCCCTGCGGCGAAGCCTGGTGTGACCGCGGCCGGCCGGCCGGCCACGCCAGTCA
>NZ_JAFLDT010000072.1 GCF_017302315.1 Zoogloea sp. | reverse complement strand
CCAGGCTGGCCCCCCAGTCCTCCCCCAGGGGCAGGCTCAGTTCGGGGGCGCCCCGCCGGTATAGGCGCAGGGTGTCCGGGCCGATGTCGAGCCGTACCGTCTCAGGCCACAAAGGTGACACGGTTCAGCTCCTGGAGAGTGGTGAGGCCGTCACGGACCAGGGCCAGCCCGGCCTCCCGTAGGCTGATGAAGCCGCGCTGCCGGGCCGTGTCCTTGAGCACCCGCAGGGGCGCCCGCCCGGTGATCAGGTCGCGCAGCTCGTCGTCCAGCAGCAGCACTTCGGCGATCGCCCGGCGCCCCCGGTAGCCCGAGCCCCGGCACTGGCCACAGCCGCTGCCGGCGCGGAAGCGGTAGTCGACCAGCGGCCCCGCCAGCCCGGAGGCGGCCAGGGTGGCGGCATCCGGCAGGCAGTCGGCGCTGCAGGCCGGGCAGTTGATGCGCAGCAGGCGCTGGGCCACCACCCCGTTGAGGGCCGCCACCAGGTTGTAGGGATCGACCCCCATGTGCATGAAGCGGCCGATCACGTCGAAGACGTTGTTGGCGTGCACGGTGGTGAACACCAGGTGGCCGGTGAGGGCCGCCTGGATGGCGATCTCGGCGGTCTCCGGGTCGCGGATCTCGCCGACCATGATCTTGTCCGGGTCGTGGCGCAGGATGGAGCGCAGGCCGCGGGCAAAATCCAGCCCCTTCTTCTCATTCACCGGGATCTGCAGCACGCCCGCCAGCTGGTACTCCACCGGGTCTTCGATGGTGATCACCTTGTCCTGGCCGGTGTGGGTCTCGGACAGCAACGCGTACAGGCTGGTGGTCTTGCCCGAGCCGGGGGGGCCGGTGACGAGCAGCATGCCGTAGGGCTCGGCGGCCATGTGCCTGAGGCGGGCGCGGGTGGTGGCGTCGAAGCCCAGGGTGTCGAGGGACAGGCCGGCCAGCTCGCGGGTCAGATGCTCCTTGTCGAGGATGCGCAGCACCGCGTCCTCGCCGTGGATGCTGGGCATGATGGACACCCGGAAATCGATGGCCCGCCCCCCCGCCTGCACCTTGAAGCGCCCGTCCTGGGGCACGCGCCGTTCGGCGATGTCCAGCTCGGCCAGCACCTTGAGGCGCGACACGGCCTGCTCGGCGAGGGCCGTGCCGGGCACACTGCCCATCCGGTTGAGCACCCCGTCCACCCGGTACTTGATGACCAGCCCGCCGGGCTGGGATTCCAGGTGGATGTCGCTGGCGCCCTGGCGGATGGCATCGTAGAGGGTGGAGTTGACCAGCTTCACCACCGGGCTGGCGTCGCCGGCGATGCGGCGCAGGGACAGGTCCTCCCCGCCATCGCCCCCAGCCGGCGCCTCGGCGCTGCCCAGCACATCGGCCACCACCCGATGGGCCGACTCGTGCCGGGCCAGGCAGGCGGCCACATCCTCACGCAGGGCCTGGCGCAGGCTGAAGGCCTCGGCCAGGCTGCCCCCCAGGCCGTCCACCAGGTCGGTGTCGGCCGGGTCGGCCAGGGCGATCACCAGCTGCCCGCGGGCATCCCGGCCGGCAAAGGCGTCCCGGCGCAGGGCCGTGTCGAAGGACAGCACCGCAAAATCCGGCACCAGGGCCAGCAGCTCGGCGTGGGCGATGGGCGGCATGCCGGCGGGTACCGCGCTCACTGGATGCTCTCCGCCACCTGGAAGATGGGCAGGTAGAGCATGATCAGGATCAGCCCCACCGCCACCGCGATCACCAGCATCAGCAGGGGGCCGGCCAGGCGGGTCAGCACGTCGAGCCAGCGGGCGCTCTCCTCCTCGTGGAACTCGGCGGCCCGCTCCAGCATTTCCCCCAGATTGCCGGCCCGCTCCCCCACCGCCACCATGCGCAGGGCCACCGGCGTGGCCAGGCCGTTGGCCTGCAGGGTGCCGGCCAGGCCCTGGCCCTCGCGCACCTGGGCGATGCTGGCCTGCAGCCCCGGCCGCAGCACCGGCGAGAGCAGCCCCTCCACCATGCCCATGGCCGTCACCGCCGGAATGCCACCCCGCAGCAGCATGCCCAAAGTACGGTAGAAGCGCGCCAACTCGAAAACCCGCAGGCGCTCGCCCACCCGGGGCAGGCGCCAGCCCAGGCGCAGCGCCGCCGCGCGGGTGGCCGGGCGACGCAGGATGGCGACCACCGCCGTGATCAGGGCCAATACGCCGCCCCCAACCAGGGGCGCATGGGCCTGCATCAACTGGCCCCATTGCAGCAGCAACCGGGACATCCACGGCAGCTCGCCCCCCACCGTCTCGAAGACTTGGGCAAAGCGCGGCACCACGAAGAGCAGCAGAAAGAGCATCACCGCCCCGCCGACAAGCAGCAGCAGCGCCGGGTAGACGGCAGCCGACACCAGCTTGCCGCGCACCAGGGCGAGCTGGCGCTGATAGTCGATGTAGCGGGCCAGGGCCTGGGCCAGATCGCTGGTGCGCTCGGCGGCGCGGATGGTGGCCACATAAAGATCGGGAAAGGCCTGGGGCCGGGCCGCCAGGGCCAGGGACAGTGTGCGCCCCTCCCGCAGGCCCTCCCCAAGACCCAGCAACACCTCCCGCACCCCGGCCCGGGTCTCCTTCTCCGCCAGGGCGGCCAGGGCCTCGGCCAGGGGAATGCCGGCCGCCAGCAACGCCAGCAACTCCTGATTGAAGAGCTGCAGGGGAAAACGCCCCCCCGCGGCCTTGCCATCCACGGGGGTCACAGACATCACCGCCAGCCCCTGGGCCACGGCCAGACGCCGGGCAGCCGCCGCATCAGGCGCGGCCAGCTCAAGCTCATGGATGGCGGCGGCACCCGCCAGGGCCCGGACACGGAAACGCATGCGCTACCAGTTGACGATGTCGGCAGCCTCACCCGTACCGCCGGGCTGGCCGTCGCGGCCAAAGGAGTAGAGATCGAACTCCCCATGCTCGCCGGGCTGCACATACTGGTAGGGCTTGCCCCAGGGGTCGTTGGGCAGAGCCTTCTTCAAATAGGGGCCGGCCCAGCGCGACGCATCCGCCGGCGCAGTCATCAAGGCCTGCAGGCCTTCCTCGGTGCTCGGGTAGCGCCCCAGGTCGATGCGGTACTGGTCCAGCGCCTTCTCCAGACCATCGATCTGCGCCCGCACCGCCTTCACCTCCGACCGGCCGATGTGGGCAAAGAACTTCGGGCCGACATAGCCCGCCAGCAGGCCGATGATGCTCATCACCACCAGCAGCTCAAGAAGGGTGAAACCGCCGATGCGGCAGCGCGCACGGGGAATGGAGGAAACACGGACAGTCGGCATGGTCGGCGCAGACTAGGGGAGCTTCGTGACAGGACCATCACGGCTTGAAGTCATTGCGGTTTCAATGCTCAAGACCCGAGGCTTGCTCTGCCGCCTCACACGCCTTTGACGACGCGTATTCATCGTTTCGAGTCGCAGGCAGCGCCTACGTAGTGAAGTACAAAACACCTTGGTCTCGACGATCATCAAGTCGTCCTTATCATCGAAAATCCGGACACAAATTGACATATTTTTAATGACTCTGGTTGAGTATCTTAAACGCATGTTACTTCATATAGTTATTTTGAGTAACTGCAATTTTTCTCACCTTTTCGGTGACCTAGATCACTGCAATTACTAACTTACCTATGAGAATCTAAAAATGACATAGGCAATATCATTTTTCACTTTCTTCCATGTTAGGGTTTGTTCTTGGCGGCGTTAATTCGACAAAACATTGGAATAGCTCTATATAGGTGTGTGGCGATGCCTCTTCGACAGAGTGGATGCTTCAGAGTTTCTGAAAAACACAGCCCCCCCCGCACTCTCCCATTGAGTTGTGGATATGGGCTGCCAGCCACGGATGATCCATATCGATCTCGCGTCCGCTTACTTGTCATTGCCCTATCGCTAACGAATCCAATATCCGCTGTCGCAGCTGGATCGTTTTGGACCACTCTCAAGGGCACTACAAAAACTGGCTTTCCGACACTTGAAGCTGCTGCAGAGTGGAGTTGCAATAGCAGAAAATTGGGCTTGGATGGGTATGTATTTCCGCTTTATGAGAGCTGCGATGGAAGCGTAGTATTCCATCCCGTCTTTCAAGACGCGGGGCCACCGAATTCAAACTGGACTAATTACTGGACGTCTTTCTATGATCATTGGGAGGGCTATCCTCGTGGCCCTCTTAGGTACAATCTAATCGCCTACGACGCAAACGACATCCCCCGAGCCAAAGAGCTTCGAGATGATGACGGTGCTTGCGGGGGCGGAATCGGAGGGACGGGAAGCGACATATCGCCAGCAACACCGAATCCGATCACGATAGGTACAGGCGACAAGTCCTTGGTCGAACGGGATATTCCTGGAGACGCTGCTGGTACATTGTCCTTTCGGCGCTACTACAACAGCAGTGGGTACATGGCGAACCGCAAGATCGGTTCCCAGTGGAGGCATAGCTACGACCGTCAGATCAAGCCTCTGATAACAAACACCATTAGCTTTGCGACGGTAACGCGGGCAAGCGGAAGAGCATTTTCGTATGTCACGGTAAATGGCCTCTTCATCTCGGAGGCCGACATTCCTGATGTCCTACAACGCTTATATGACGCAAATGGCAGTCCGTCTGGGTGGATTTATTTCAAGCCGGACAATGTCACTGAGATCTATGACGTCAGCGGACGATTGCTTTCAATTCGTAGCCCTTCCGGGCGAACCGAGACACTCGCCTACGATTCCGTAACGGGCAATTTGTCGTCTGTAACAGACAATTTCGGGCGCAGCCTGGCGTTTCACTATGACGCCAGTGGTCGGATCAATCGGGTTGTTGACCCAGCCGGGGCTCAGGTGACGTACACCTACACCGCTTCCAACAATCTAAGCACCATTACTTATCCCGACGGTACATACAAGACCTACTCGTACAATGAGAGCCAGAATACCATCGGAGCCAATCTTCCCAGCGCGTTGACCGGAATCGTTGACGAGAGCGGCGTTCGCTACGCGACCTATCAATACGACAACGTTGGCCGAGCCGTTGGGGAGTTTCTCGCTGACAATATCGCGTCCTATCGGCTGAGTTTCGGATCGGGCAATACGACTGTAACCGACCCACTGGGAACGGCAAGAGTTTACAGCTTCCAGTCGATCCTTGGTGTTACAAAGAGCTTGGGCCAGTCTAAACCAGGCGGATCGGGGTGTATGGCAGCGGCGAGTTCTATTGTCTATGACGCAAAGGGCAACGTGACGCGCCGGACGGATTTCAGCGGCAATACGACCGAATACACATACGACACTTCCCGTAATCTGGAAACAAAGCGCCTGGAGGCTTGGGGTAGGGAGTACCAGCGGACCATTTCGACCCGCTGGCATGGATATTGGCGGTATCCCATGACCATCGCTGAACCGAGAAAGATCACCACTTACGTTTATAACGGTGATGGGGGGGTACTCTGCGCACCTTCAAGCGCAACCATTCCCATTGGGCATACAGGTACACTTCCAATTGCGGTGCTATGCAAACGCATCGAACAACCCACGACGGACACGACGGGGGCTGCAGGCTTCAATCCCACAAACGACGGCCCTGCCCGCACCTGGACCTACACCTACAACCAATACGGTCAAGTCCTGACGGCCGATGGCCCCCGCACCGACGTCGCGGACATCACCACCTACACCTATTACCCCGACTCCACCGCAAACTGGACCCTGGGCGATCTCAAGAGCGTCACCAATGCCCTTGGCCATGTCTGGAACTACACCCGGTACGACAAGGCCGGACGCCTGTTGGCGGCCAGCGACCCCAATGGCACGGCCTACACTTTCACCTACACACCCCGCGGCTGGCTCAAGACCCGCAGTGTCGCAGGGCAGACCACCACCTTCGACTACACCCCCTGGGGCGGGGTGGCCAGGGTGACCCTGCCCGATGGTACCTTTACCGCCTACACTTGGGACGCCGCCCACCGGCTCACCGACATCAGCGACAACCTGGGCAACGCTACCCACCTGACGCTGGACAATGCCGGAAACATTACCGAGTCCTCGACCACCGATCCCCAAGGGCGCGTGGCTCGCCGCACCCGCACCGACTTTGATGCCCTGGGGCGCCCGTGGAAGCACTACGATGCGGCCGGTAACGTCACCGAGACTCGACACGATGCCGAGGATCGACTCAATGCGCTTGTCGACGCCAAAAACAGGACGACCACCTACAGTCGGGACACACTGGGGCGCGTCCAGAGCATCACCAATCCCCTCCCCTCTCCGGGGTATTCAGGATTTAACTACGATGCCCTCGATCAACTGACCCGGTTCGTCGCCCCCAACGGTGCCACCACCACATTTACCGTGGATGGGCTGGGCAACCTCAAGCAGGAGCTCAGTGCAGACCGGGGAACGGTCACTGCCACCTTCGATGCCGCAGGCAACCTGCTGACGCGCACCGATGCTCGGGGTGCAAGTGCAGCCCACACCTACGATGCCCTTGACCGGCGGACCCGGACCCAACTCAAGAACAGCGCAGGGACGGTTAAGCAGACCCTGACTTACACCTGGGACAGCGCTGCCGGGTGTGCCAACGGAAAGGGGCGGCTGTGCAAGCTCGTGGATGGGGCCGGAACGACCACCTTCAACTATGACAGCCGCGGGAACCGGATCTCGGAAACCCGTCTGGACGGTGGCACTTCCTACACCACGCAGTACACCTTCAATGCCGCCGATCGGCTCATCGCGGTCATTGCACCCACAGGGACGCTGCTTGATCAGGCACTCGACGGTGCTGGGCGGGTCCAGTCGCAGACGACGACTCAGGGCGGCTCAACGACGGTGGTGGCCTCGGCCATCACTTACGACGGTGCGGGCACCCCCACCCAGCTCATGCATGCAGGCGGGCTGCTCCCCCAAATCCTTCAGCGCAATACCGATGGCAAGCTCGAGGCGTCCAGTCTCGGCAACAATTCCGTGCTCATGGGCATTCTCTTCGGGCAACGGTTTATCCCCAGCGGAGGAAGCACCAACTTCCTGGTGACCATGACGCCGCCCCAGGCCGGCGGAACGATCCGCCTGTGCCGGCTGGATTGCCTGGGCCCAAATCTGCTTGCCGAAGGCAGCCCTGTGGATGGGGTCCGCATCACCGGCAGCATCCAGGGCTTGCCGGTGGGAGTCCATCACCTCTACGCGGTCTTCACGCCCAACCCACCCTTTGTCGCGATCACCTCGCAGACACGCCGCCTGTTCGTCGGTATCCCGCCCAACCGCTTCTTCGAGGATCTCCTGCCATGACCACTCGATCCCTTCTCCTGGGGCTGCTGCTCCTGACCCCTGCCCTCCAGGGCCGCGCTGCCTCGTTCGAGTGCATCGGTACCATCACGCAAGTCCAGACGTCGGCCACCGGTGAAGTCCGTATTCAGCCCACCTGGCGCAATGATGTAGTGACACTTTGCAATGCCATCACGCCCTGGAAAGGCATTCCCATCGACGTCTGCAAGCGCTGGCATGCCCACGTCCTCACGGCTCAGCTTGCCCAGACCAGCAGCCGGGTTTATTACGCCACCGCCACCGCAACCAGTTGCGGCACGATGGGCACCAACAACACGGCCGATGCCCCCGACCAGGTTGGCAACCTCTGAGGCGCCGAGACCATGCCAGCATCGCTTCGCCGCCGCCTCCACACCCTGCTGACACTGCTGGCCATGGCGTGCCTGCAGCCCGCCCTGGCGGGCACGCTTGCCTGCAGTGGCACCGTCAATGAAATCGTTCATACCGCAACCGGAGAGCTGCGCATCAAGCCTTCCTGGCGGGGGGAATGGATCACCCTGTGCAACACAGCCACCGCGTGGAAGGGCATTCCTACGGACATCTGCAAGCTCTGGCAGGCCCAGGCCCTGGGCGCCCAGATCACCCAGGTGTACACCCTGCTCCAGTACCCCAGCACCGCCGCCAGCACCTGTGCGGTCATGGGGACACTCGGCACGGCCGATGCGGCCAGCGCCCTCACCACCTACTGAGCGCCTGTTCATGTCACGCCTTTCCTTCCGGGCCCTCACCACGCTCACGGCCGCCCTGTCGGCCTGCCTGCTCTTGGCCGGGCCCCTGCGGGCCGACAGCTACCTGTATGACGAGCTGGGCAATGTCAGATCCCGCTCCAATGACCGGGGCACCGTCACCTACACCTACGACGAGATCAACCGCCTCCAGAACGAGAGCGGCTACACCGGCACCCGGGCCCACACCTACGATGCCAATACCAACCGGACCAGTAATGGCGCCCCCACCGGAATGACCACGGCCACCTTCGCCGCGAACAGCAACCGCCTGGCGACGATTAACGGCGTGGCGGTCACCCTGGATGCCGCCGGCAACCTGACCCAGGAGGGCAGCTACACCTACGGATGGAATGAGGCCGGGCTGTTGCAGACGGTCAGTAAGGCGGGCAGCCTCGTCGCCACCTACACCTACGACCACCGCAACCGGCGCACCCGCAAGGTGACCACCCCCGCCGCGCCCCAGGGGGCGCAGACGGTGGTCTATCACTACGACCAGGCCGACCGCCTGATCGGTGAGACCCGGGGAGACGGCACGCCGCTGCGCACCTATGTGTGGCTGGAGGAGCGGCCCATGGTGGTGATGGAACACGCCGCACTGAGCACGCCCCCGCGCACCCTCTACCTGCAGCGCGATCATCTGGACACGCCGCGCCTGGCCAAGGATGCAGCCGGGACGATCCACTGGCGCTGGGACAGTGACGGCTACGGCAGCGCTGCCGCAACCGAGGATCCGGACGGGAACGGCAAGGTGACGGTGATCAATCTGCGCTTCCCGGGGCAGTATTATGATCAGGAGAGCGGGCTACACTACAACTGGAACCGGTATTACAGCCCGAGGATGGGGAGGTATATTTCCAGTGACCCGATTGGGATTGAGGGAGGTGGGAATTCTTACAGCTATGTCAATGGGAACCCGCTGAGCTATACCGATCCTGAGGGATTGCAGGCAACTGCTGTATTGGGCGGTTTCGGTGGCGGAAGTTCAGCAGCAGGAGCAGGCGCTACTGCTGGCCTTGGAGCGGGGGCTGCTGTAGCCGGGGCAGGACTTGCTGGCTATGGTTTGGGTACGTTAATTTATCCATACATCGAACCGGCTGTTTCCAAGGCTGTCGATTGGTGCATGAGTAGTAACAGCAAGCAGGAATGTCTCGATAACTGTTATGCCGCTTACTTGAACCAGGTGAGAATCTGCAAGATGTCCCCGACAGCAAAGGGGCGCGAACAATGCTATGCAAGAGCTAGTGACTTGCATGGCCAATGCCGGGCTGCATGCAAATGAAATGAGCGATAAGGATTGCGGTATGAACATCGACAAAATCGTCGAGCGTAAATTGAGCCTTGCCGACGAAGGCACCGGTGAGCAGAGGGAACTCCGCATAGAGATCGGGCGGCCACAGTGGACCGAAATCGATATCGAAGCCGTATGTCCGGTGTTCATTCATGGCTTGATGGATTCGGCGCTGAACATCTATGGCTCTGACCTGCTGAGCGCTTTGGAGTGTGCTCTTGGCTTTGTCAAATCAGAATTATCCAATTTGCCTGCCACGCAGAAAGTTCTGTGGCCTGACGGTGAGCCATACTTCGATTAGCAAGGTCAAAGGGGGGCATTAATCTCTATGCTTATGTCGAAGGGAATCCGATCAGCTACATCGATCCCACTGGAGAGATTGGCTTACCTGGCGCAGCCATTGGTGTGGGAATCGAACTAGGTCTTCAGGCATTCAACAACTATCGCACTGGCTGTGATCTGCTAAACATCGGCAACTACAATTGGTACGACGTCGGGATTGCCGCTGCAATCGGCACCATTGCACCCGGATGGTTTTCCGTTGGCAAGAGCGCCCTCAACTCAGGCAGAGCTATATCAAAGTTGTCGGAGCAACTGGGCCGCGCCCAAACAATAAATCGAGCCGCAAAGATTGCCGGCCGCATTCAGAGTCACACTTCCAGTATCGCTGGCGACATTGTTATTCAGGGAGCATTTCAGGGCGCCAAATACGTCGGCAAACAAGTCACAGGCGCGGCCCGGACCACCGACTGCAGTTGCCAGAAATGAGAAAAACTTGGATTTACCTTGCTGGAGTCGTCGTTTTCGGCCTGACATATACATGGCTGAAGACGATAATGAGTGAGCCAGTCTTCTTCATCGGAGCAATCAGCTACTTGCTGCTGCTGCGGTTTGTTGCTGAACGGATCGGAAAGTAGATTTGTGGATCCGAAGACCGCCACAGCAGTGGTCACGGGGTGCCTGGTCCTGGCCAGGCCCCTGCGGGCCGACAGGTATCTGTACAACTAGCTGAGCAACCGCAAGGCCCGCTCCACTGACAGGGGGACGGACCTAGACCTACGACGATATCAACCGCCTTCAGAACGTTTGGCCGCCAGATTCTGTCGCCGCGGCCCGAGGTCAAACAAACGGATTTCTTGCGGAGCAGGGCCAGATGGCCCATATTCGCTATTCGCGAATTACGAATTCGACGCCCGGAGAATGGAACTCAAGACGCAGGATCTGATCGTTTTGCTCAAGGTCGCCGCACATCCGCCACGACGCTGGACTTACGCTGAGTTGAGCGCCGCGTTGTCCATGAGTGCGTCCGAGACGCATGCAAGCGTTAGACGTGCTGTCGAGTGCGGACTTGCGGTCTCTCATGGGCGAGATGGCTGGCAGCCTGTACGGCCGGCGCTGCTGGAGTTCTTGTTGCATGGTGTGAAATATGTGTGGCCCGCAGCCTTGGGGCCGGTCAAGCGAGGGGTACCGACGAGCATTGGTGCGGAGCCCCTGGCCAGCCAAGTGAACGTGGCGTCAGGTGAAGCACCCGTGTGGCCACATCCCGATGGAACGGCTAAAGGCCCATCCATCTCGCCGCTATACAGAACAGCGCCGGATGCGGCACTTCGAGACCCGGATCTGCACCGCCTCCTTGCGCTGCTGGATGCTGTCAGATGCGGTCGGGCTCGTGAGAGAGCGCTGGCTGCTGACATGTTGAGCCGCGAGCTCGGAGGAGCACATGCTTCCGAATGATCCGAACCTGGCGCAGCTTCGGCTGATTGCTGAGGCCCTGGGTGATCTGCGACACCAACTCGTATTCGTGGGTGGCTCAATCGCAGGCCTGCTCATGACAGACCCTCTTGCATTCAGGTTTCCAGGTTCATCCGACCGCGGACTTCGATCAGCGGCATGCCTGTGATCAACGCGCGGATGGGCGACTGAAGTCGCCCCTACGAGTCGCTGCTGCAGGAGAGCACGATGGCGGCTGCGCGTTGATGACGCACCCTCACCACCAATCTTTCAACCACCTTGCAGCAAACCCATCCGAACGGAGGAGTAGCGGCGGATTTCGCCCTGCGACCCCTGTAGCACGACTTGCCTACAGTGCCGGGTCAGTCCATCCTCCCGGAGCCCCTCCCATGCCTACACCCCATCGCCTCGCCGCCGCGCTCTGCACGGCCGGCCTTCTGTCTGCCAGCGGCCTCGCCAGTGCCGCATCGGACATCGTCATCAGCCAGATCTACGGGGGTGGGGGCAACGTTTACAGCGCCGACTACGTGGAGCTCTTCAACCGGAGCAGCAACCCGGTGGATGTGAGCGGCTGGTCGGTGCAGTACGCCAGCGCCACGGGCACCGGCAACTTCTCGGGCAACGGGGTGGCGGCGCTCAATGGCACCTTGCAGCCGGGCCAGTACCTGCTGGTGCGGCTGGCCACCGCCAGCGGCGGCAGCGCCCTGCCAGCAGCCGATGCCACGGGCACCTCCAACCTGGCGCTTGCCAATGGCAAGGTCGTGCTTGCCAATGTGGCCACCGGCCTTGCCTGTAACGGCAGCAGCACGCCCTGCACCCCTGCGCAGAATGCCCAGATCGTCGATCTGGTGGGCTACGGCACGGCCAACTTCAAGGAGGGCGCCAGCACCGCCCCGGCGGCCAGTTCCACCACGGCCCTGTTCCGGGCTGCGGCCGGCTGTACCGACACCGACAACAACGGCGCCGACTTCAGCACCGGCGCACCGGCCCCGCGCAACAGCGCCAGCCCCCTGAACCAGTGCGTCGGCGCGCCGGTAAATGCCCCCATCGTTCCCGCCTGCAGCGCCCTGAGTGTTCAGCAGGGCCAGGCCGGCAGCGTGACCCTGACGGCCAGTGACCTGGACAGCCTGGTGACCGGCGCCAGTATCGACAGCGCCCCGGTGGCCGGCATCAGCCTCGGCCCGGTGACACCCTCAGCCGCCGACGGTGCCGCCGCCAGCGTCAGCCTGCAGGCCAGCGCCGCGGTCAGCCCGGGCACCTACCCGGTGCGCGTGCTGTTCACCAACAACGAGGCCCAGAGCGCCAGCTGCACGGTGGACGTGACCGTCAGCGCCGCGGCGGCCACCATTTCCGTCCCCGAGATCCAGGGCAGCGGCAGCACCAGCCCGCGGGTGGGCGAGACCCTCACCACCAGCGGCGTGGTCACCGCCATCTTCCCGGGCCTCAAGGGCTTCTACCTGCAGGACCCGACGGGTGACGGCAACCCGGCCACCTCCGACGGCCTCTTCGTGTATGTGAACAACGCCACCATGCCGGCCGGCGTGGCGGTGGGCAACCGCATCACGGTGAAGGGCACGGTGGCCGAGTTCAGCGGCCTCACCGAGCTCACCAACCCCACCGCGGTCACCGTGCTGGGCACCGGCGAGAGCGTCGCCCCCACCGACGTGAGCCTGCCGGAGAGCGTCAATGGCGAGCTGGAGCGCTACGAGGGCATGCTGGTGCGCGTTGTCAGCCCCATGACCGTGGCCCAGAACTACTTCCTCGGCCGCTTCGGTCAGCTCACCCTGTCGGCGGGCGGGCGCATCGAAAAGGCCACCAACCGCTTCCCCGCCGGCTCGGCCGAAGCGATTGCCCTCAACGACGAAAACCAGCGCCGCCTGCTGGTGCTGGACGACGGCAGCTCCGGGCAGAACCCCAACCCGACGCCCTACATCGGCAGCGGCAATACCGTGCGCGCTGGCGACACGGTGGTGGGCAACCTGGTCGGCATCCTGGACCAGGGCCCCATCAACACCAGCAGCCCGGCCACCCTCGACTACCGCCTGCACCCCACCGAAACCCCGGCCTTCACGCGCACCAACCCGCGCACCCCGGCCCCGGCGGCGGTCGGCGGCAACGTCAAGGTGGCGAGCTTCAACGTGCTCAACTACTTCAACGGCAATGGCAGCGGCGGTGGCTTCCCCACCAGCCGCGGGGCCAGCTCGGCAGCCGAGTTCGAACGCCAGCGCGTCAAGATCATCGGTGCCCTGCGCGCCCTCGACGCCGACGTGGTCGGTCTGATGGAGATCGAGAACGACGGCCACGGTGCCCAGAGCGCCATCCAGGACCTGGTCAATGGCCTCAACGCCGCCATGGGCGCCGGCACCTATGCGGTGGTGCCCGACCCAGCCAACGGCACCGGCAGCGACGAGATCAAGGTGGCCCTGATCTACAAGCCGGCCAAGGTCAGCCGCGTCGGCGCATCCCTGTCCGACCCGGCTGCCATCAACAACCGCCCGCCCCTGGCCCAGACCTTCGCCGCCCTCAACGGCGAGAAGTTCTCGGTGGTGGTCAATCACTTCAAGTCCAAGAGCTGCAGCGACGCCGCCGGCGCCGACCTGGACCAGGGCGACGGCCAGGGCTGCTACAACCCCCGCCGCGTCGAGCAGGCCCGCCAGCTGCTGACCTTCGTCGGACAGGTGCGCAGCACGGCCGGTGACGACGACGTGGTGGTGATCGGCGACCTCAATTCCTACGGCAAGGAAGACCCTGTTGTTGTGCTCACCCAGGCCGGCTTCATCGACCAGCTCGCCGCCCGCGAGGCCAAGCCCTACTCCTACGTCTTCGACGGCGAAACCGGCTACCTGGACCACGCCCTGACCAGCTCCAGCCTCAACAGCCAGCTGGCCGGCGTGGGCCACTGGCACATCAACGCCGACGAGCCCTCCTTCATCGACTACAACCTGGAGTTCAAGCAGCCCGCCTGCGCCGCCTGCGAGCCCGATCTGTACTCCGCCACGCCCTACCGCTCGTCCGACCACGACCCGGTGATCGTCGGCCTGCAACTGGTGCGCAAGCTGGACGGCACGGCGGGTCGCGACACCCTCACCGGCACCCCCGGTGACGACCTCATCAGCGGCGGCGACGGCGCGGACACCCTCAGCGGCGGCGCCGGTGCCGACACCTTCGTGTATCGCAGCCTGCGCGAAGCCGGCGACACCATCACCGACTTCGTTCCCGGCACCGACCGCCTGCACCTGGGCGCCCTGCTGGCCAGCCTCGGCTACACCGGCACCCAACCGCTGACCGACGGCTACCTCAAGCTGGTCAGCACCCCCGCCGGCACCAGCGTGCAGATCGATGCGGACGGCAGCGGCCCTGCCACGGCCCGCCCCCTCGTGCTGCTGAAGGGCGTTGCGGCGAGCAGCGTCGACGCCGCCCGCGACATCATCGTCGCCCCCTGACCCCCGACACCCAAGGACACACCATGAAGCGCACCTTCGCCCTCTCCACCGCCCTGCTACTGGGCGCCTTCATTGCCAACCCGGCCAAGGCCGCCGTGATCAACGGTGATTTCTCCGCCGGCCTGACCGGCTGGAACAGCCTCGGCGACGTCGCCGTATCGGCCGGCGCAGCCCGCCTCAGCACCGCCTCCCTGGATGTGGATGACTTCCCCGCCGCGGCCGGCGCCTTCAACCTCTCCGGCAATGCCGCCGCCCCCGTCGGCCAGCCCGGTGGCGTGGAGGAGTTTGCCGGCCTGCCCCTCGGCCAGCTCGATCCGGACCCGGCGAACGGTAGCTGGGCCTTCGAAGGCTCGGCCCTGCGCCAGACCCTGGCCGTGCAGGCCGGCGACACCCTGAGCTTCGACTGGGGCCTGGGCTCCAACGAAGACCCGCTGGCCGGCATGAACGACTATGCCTTCGTGGTCATCGGTGGCGTGCTCACCGTGCTCGACGACGTGTTCACCGGCCTGGGCAGCGGCAGCTTCAGCCACACCTTCGCCACCGCCGGCAGCGTGGACCTGGTGTTCGGCGTGGTCGACATCGGCGACTACGTGGGCAGCTCCTGGCTGTCCATCGACAACGCGCAGCTCGCCAGCGCCCCCACCACCGTGCCCGAACCCGGCTCCCTGGCCCTCGGCCTCGCCGGCATCGGCCTGCTGGCCCGCCGCCTGCGCCGCCAGGGCTGAAAGCGCGCGCACCTGTGGGGTCGAGCGCATCCTGAAGCAAGACCTGTCGGGACGACTCATTGGGGCAATTTCTAGGGGCGACTGGGATGGGCGACTTCAGTCGCCCATCCCCGCGTCGATCATCGGCCAACCCTTGATCGAAGTCCGCGGGCGACTGAAGTCGCCCCTACAGCCCCCACACCCCAGCCGCCTTCAGCGCCTCCCATAAACCCTTCAGCTTCACCCATCGGGTGATCCGGAAACCCGAGCCGGCTTCAGCATCGGGTTTGCGTCAGGTTCAGGGAGATCAATCGGGGAAGGCAGGCCACCGGCCTGACATACCCCTGTCACCCGCCGGGCTCACCCTGTCTGTCCTCAACGCCCCGGGAGCGAAAGCATGACGGAAAAGGCACGCATCATCGACGCACTCGGGGAGCCCGGGCTGCTGCTCCCGGCCCTGCTGGCCGACGCCCTCGCCGCCAACGACCGGGTCAAGTTCTACTTCAGCCTGCTCCAGGCGGCCCAGCTCCACGCCACCCATCCCTCCGCCCTGCAGCCGGCCCTCTCCGCGGAGCGGGGCGCGGCGGGGATCGCCGATGACAGCCTCGACGCCTTGCCCGGCCAGAGCGAGCTGATCGAAGACGATCTGTACCGGATCCCCGACGCCGAAAAGGTCTGCGGACTGATCGCCACCGAACTCGACACCCTGCTGGCGCCCCTCCGCGCCAGTGGCGACGAAGCGGCCGCCGGCCTGACCGCGCGCCTCTCGGCCCTGCGCGGGCAGGCCTGGTGCACCCGCCAGGACAGCCTCTCCCGCGAGCAGATCACGCGTCTCGTGTCCGGCGACCGGGACGCCGGTGACAGCGCCCATCTGATGGTGATGGACATGCACAAGGCCCTCCTGCACCTACAGTCCCAGATCGCCTCGGAGGACATCGACGGCGCCGCCGCCTACGAGATCGGCCCCACCGACCGCCCGCTGATTGCGGCCTTCATGCGTGGGGTGAACGAAACCCGGCCCCTCAAGTTCGACCACCCGGGCCTGGGCACCACCGCCACCCGCAGCGGCGAACGCCTGATCCTGCAGAACGACATCGGCACCACCGACGCCCATGTCCTCGTGGTGCACGTGGAGAAGGGCTGCGTCCGCGTCACCTACACCGACGTGCACATCCAGCGCCTGCTCTTCTTCCAGAGCCTGTTCGCCCACTGGGCGGTGAACTGGGACGACACCCGCTCGCGCACCGACCGGGACATGGACGACGGGGTGTATCACATCAGCACCGGCACCTTCACCGCCAACAACGAGGCCGGCCTGAGCGACTACCTGTCCTTCCTGGGGTCGCGCCTGGTTTTCCTGATCGACTGGAACCGGGCCCGCAAGCGCCTGCGCCTGCTGCTGCCCAAGAAGGAGAGCCTGGCCGTACTCAAGTGGGCCGCCGACGAAGGCATTGGCCACATGGGCTGGCTGCGGGCCGGCGGCGAGCAACTGGTGGTGGACGCCCTGGCCTTTGCCGCCCGCACCCCGCCGGCCTTCGGCGCCCGCCTCGACGACACCCTGGACCGCAGCCGGGCCATGGCCTTCATGCAGTTCGTGTTCCGCACCTGCACCCGCGCCCAGCTCGAAAACCTCCCCGAGGAGGAGATCCGCGACGCCCTGCGGGTGGAGCTGCTGACCTGCTTCCGCAGCACCCGCCAGCAACTCATCGATGTGGCCGCCGAGCATGCCGCCCTGGCCATCGAGATCGCCGCCGGCCTGCGCGACTGCCTGCTCGGCCTGCTCGGCCCCGAAGCCGGCGAGCAGGTCACCCGCAACGCCGGCCGCGCCCGCCACTGGGAGCACCAGGCCGACGATCTGGTGAATCTGGCCCGTGAGCTGCAACGCCAGAACACCGGCCATGGTGACTTCTACTGCACCCTGATCGAAGGCGCCGACGACATCATCGACGAGTTGGAAGAAGCCGCCTTTCACCTGGGCCTGTTCCCGCCCACCCCGCCCGGTGCGCCCCTGCTGGAAGCCCTCGGCACCCTTGCCGCGCTGGCGGTGTCGAGCGCCCAGGAGTTCCTGAAGGCCCTGGAATGCGCCCGGGGCATCCGCCCGGGCGGCCCGCGGGAAGATCTGCAGGACTTCCTCGAGGCCATCCACCACATCATGGCCGCGGAACGTCAGGCCGACGAAGCCCACCGGGGCTTCAAGCGAGCCCTGATCGCCGACTCGGGTGACTTCCGCGACCTGTATGCCTGCGCCGAATGCGCCCGCAACCTGGAGAACGCCGCCGACCTGCTGCTGCACACCGCCATGCAGCTCCGGGACCACGTCCTGAGTGCGGTAACGAGTGACTAGCATGGACCTGAGCCGCCACCTTTATGGCATCGGCCTGCCCGGCCCGCGTCTCGAAGGCCCCGTCGAGACGATGGGCTTCAAGGCCTTCAATCTGGGCCGCATGGCTGCCATCGGCCTGCCCGTGCCCCAGGCCTTCGTGCTCGGCACCCCCTTCTGCCAAGCCTTCGGCGATGACCCGGCGGCCTTCCGGCCGGCCCTGCGCAAGCTGCTGGAAAGCCAGATCGAACGCCTCGAGGCCGCCTGCGGGCTCGAGTTCGGCTCCGGCCGCAAACCCCTGCTGGTATCGGTACGCTCGGGCGCGCCGGTGTCCATGCCCGGGATGATGGATACCATTCTTGACGTCGGGCTCACCGACGCCACGCTCCGCGGCCTCCTGCGCATGACCGGCAACCCCCGGCTGGTGTGGGACTCCTACCGGCGCCTGATCCAGCAGTATGCCGAGGTGGTGCACCACAGCCCCCCGGCGCCCTTTCGTGAAGCGCTTGATCTGGCCATGGACCAGGCGGGCGCCCAGCGCCCCCAGGAGCTGGACTTCCGCGCCCTCACCCGCCTCGCCCGCCGCTACCTGGAGATCTTCGAGGCCGAGAGCGGCAGCCCTTTTCCCCAGGACCCGCTGACGCAACTGCAGCGGGCCACCGAAGCGGTGTTTGACTCGTGGATGAGCCCCCGGGCCATCGAATACCGGCGCATGCGCCGCATCGACGCAAAGATGGGCACGGCCGTCACGGTCCAGCGCATGGTCTTCGGCAACGCCGGGGGTACCTCCGGTGCCGGGGTCGGCTTCAGCCGCGATCCGGCCACCGGCGAGAACAGGCTCTACCTGGACTTCCGCTTCAACAGCCAGGGCGAGGACGTGGTCTCGGGGCAGCATTCGGCCCCCGACACTGCGCGTCTGGCCGCCACCTTGCCCCATGTACTGTCCCGCCTCGAATCCATGGCCGAGATCCTCGAACGGGAGTTCGGCGACGTGCAGGAGTTCGAATTCACCGTGCAGGACGGAGTCCTCTACCTGCTCCAGACCCGCAGCGCCAAGCGCACCCCCTGGGCCGCCCTGCGCATCGCGGTGGAACAGGTGAACGCCGGCATCTGGTCGCCCGCCCGGGCCCTCGACATGCTCGGTGACGTGGACCTGCGCCATATGGAACACGCCCGCATCGGCGACACCCACGGGCATACCCTGCTGGGCAGCGCCATCCCAGCCGGCATCGGTGTCGCCGTCGGCACCATTGCCCTCGACCCCGCCGATGCCTGCGCCCAGGCCGAGGCCGGGCAGGACTGCATCCTGGTGCGCGACGACACCAGCACCGCCGATCTGCGGGGGATCGCCGCAGCGCGCGGCATCCTCACCGCGCGGGGTGGCCGCACCGCCCACGCGGCCGTGGTTGCCCGACAACTGGGCAAGGCCTGCCTGGTGGGCTGCACCGCGCTGCGCATCGATCTGGCACGGCGCTGCGTGACCATCGGCGAGCACTGCCTGCACGAAGGCGACACCCTCACCCTGGACTGCGCCACTGGCCACATCTACGCCGGTGCCGTACCGGTCGTGACCGAACGCCCGGACGCGTGGCTAAGCCAGGTCGCCACCTGGTTCAGCCACGCCACCACGGCAAGCTGAGGGGCCTTCCACAGGTCGGGTCGCCAGCGCGCAACCCGACATTTCCGGACGAACCGCCCGGATGCGAGGAAGGCCGTCCCGCACGACGACAGGGGAAGTCGTGGTGCGGGACGGGGAGCGCATCTCCCGTCAGCTGATCGTCACCGCCGCCGTACCGGCCGGAATGCGCGCCGTCACCGTGCGGGCGATCAGGCCCGAAGCCGGCGCCGTGCTGCCCACCAGCCGGTTCAGTGCCCTGAACTGGCACACCATCTCGGTGGCGGTGAGGGTGACCACCCCATAGCCCTGGATGTCGGTACTGGCCCAGCGGATCCAGGGATTGGCCGAGATGCCGGCCAGTTGCCCCGCCAGCCCGAGGAGCTGGGTCGAGAAGGCCGGATCGGCCTTGAGCCCCGCCAGCACCGCCGTGGTCGTCGCATCCAGCGCAGCCTCGGCGACGCCACTGGCCGCCAACGCGGAACGCAGACGGATGCGCAGCCCCTCGGCAAGAGCGTCCAGGGTCGGCGGATTGCCGGCCATGGTGTAGTCAAAGAGGTTGAGCCGCAGGTTGAGGGTGCCGATGCCGGCCACCGGCACCGCCAGGGGGTAGTAGATCAGGGTGGCCAGGTCGGGGCTGACGGAACCCACCGCATCGGCAAAGAAGGTGAACAGGGACTCGGAGCTGATGCCCGCGGTCACCAGGTCCACCATCACCGGCTGAGGGCTGGCGGCGTCGTGGTCGTCCATCACCACCCCGGCATCGAAGCAGTGCAGATCGCCGGTGAGCGCCACCACGTTGCGGATGTTGCCCCCCTTCAGGTGGGCCATCAGCGCCTTGCGCTCGGCGTTGAAACCGTCCCACTGGTCGCAGTTGAACAGGAAGCGGTCGAAATAGGCCTTGAGGGCATCGGCACGGCCAGACGCCTGGACGAAGGATGAATTGACGCCGCGGGCCTGGATGTCCGGCTTGATGTAGCCAAAGGCAATGGTCTGGGCACCGGCCGACACCTGGGCAGCCGCACCCCCTGCGGCGGCTGCCGCCGCCGCGTTGAAAGCGGCCACGGCAATGG
>NZ_JAFLDT010000071.1 GCF_017302315.1 Zoogloea sp. | reverse complement strand
GGCCGGCCACCTCCTCGCCGCAGCCCGGGCCGGGGGCGCGGCGGCGCTGGCACCAGCCGCCGCGGCCGTACTGCCGAAAGCGCTGGGCACCGGCCTGCACTGGCTGGTGGGCTGCGGTCTGTTGCTCGCCCTGCAGGCGGGTCGACTGCGCCACCCCCCGGCCCTCGCCAGTGGCGGTGCGGTGCTGGCCGGCCTACCTGCCACCGCGGTTGCCGCCCAGGCTGCAGTCGCCCTGTTCCTCCTCCACCACTTTGCCAGACCGGCCCCAGGGGGCCACTCACTCCCCGAAACCTAAGCTCAAGGAGAAAGAAATGTCCGCCGTCGTCCTCGTTTCCGGTGCCACCAGCGGCATGGGCCTGGAAACCACCCTCTGCCTTGCCCGACAGGGTTACCGCGTCTTTGCCGGCTACCGCAGCGATGCGGGCCGCCGCACTCTGGAAGATCACGCCCATGAGCTCGCGGACCGGATCATCCCGGTACCGCTGGATGTGCAGGAGAGCACCTCGGTCGACCGGGCCGTGGCCAGCGCCCTCCGAACGGCGGGGCGCCTTGATGTGCTGGTCAACAATGCCGGCTACGGCCTCGTCGCCAGCGTCGAGGACGGCACCGACGAAGAATTCATCCGCCAGTTCGACGTGAATGTGTTCGGCGTGCTGCGCCTCTGCCGCGCCGCCATTCCCGCCATGCGCCGATCCGGTGGCGGCGTCATCGTCAACGTCGGCTCCTTCCTCGGCCACATGGGCCTGCCCCTGCTGACCCATTACAACGCCAGCAAGTATGCCGTCGAAGGCATCACCGACTCCCTGCGGATCGAACTGCGCGACTTCGGCATCCGCGTGCATACCGTCGCCCCCGGGCTGTTCCGCACCGACTTCGTCCGCCGCGGCCTTGCCGCCAACAGCAGCACCACCGCCGCCAGCTCGGCCTACGCGCCGCTGGCCGACCAGCTGCTTCCGGCCGTGGCCCAACGGATCAACGAGGGGCCGGACCCCGCAGGCGTTGCCGAAGCCATCCTGCGGGTCATCACCAACCCCGCCAGCCCGGCACGGGTGCCGGTAGGCGAAGAGGCAGTACTGGGCGAAACCTGGAAACGCAGCCTCGATCCGGCCGCCTTCGAGCGCCGGGTGCACGCCTTCTTCGGCCTCACCGGCTGACGCACCGACGAGGCCGCCGCAGCGATAAGGCACTGAGCTTCACGCACTCCTCCGGCGCCCACGGAGAGAAAGGAAGTCTGCACCCACAAGCCGATACAGCCCTGCCCCCCAGCCCATTCCCGTATCAGAGAGATCATCATGAAAAGACAAGCACGACAAAGACGCATCCTCGCCATCCTGATCGCTGCCGCCGCTGCCGCAGCCCCGGCCCACGCCGGTTGGCAAGCCCACTACTCGCCCGAAGGTATCTCCGCCACCGGGTTCTTCGAGAACTTCGGCGGAGGCGGAGAGGGCACCCGGATCGAACGCAGCCCGGCCCGCAGAATCAACCTCGGCTCCATCGGCAGCACCCAATGGGCACCCGAGGCACCTGCCGCGGGCACCGCACCCGTCAACGCCCTGCACGAAGAAACCGTAAGGCGCTTCCGCCACGCAGGCATCGGGGGTGACAACACCCCCTGACGCCCGCCGGCCCGCGTACCGGTCCGGCCGGGCAGGCACTAGAATGGCGCCCCACCCCCCGCGTCAGACCGCTGCCCATGCCCGGCCCCATCGAGCCCGACTCTCCTCGCCTGCGTCTGCGCCAGTGGCGCGAAGATGATCTGACGCCCTTCGCCGCCCTCAACGCCGACCCCGACGTGATGGCCCACTTTCCGGCTACCCTCCAACGCCGGGAGAGTGACGCCCTGGCCCGACGCTGCCAGACCCTGATCGCGGAACGGGGCTGGGGCTTCTGGGCTGCGGAACTGAAGGAAAGCGGCGCTTTCATCGGCTTCGTGGGGCTCCATGTGCCCCTCGCCGAACTCCCCTTTTCACCCTGCGTGGAAGTGGGCTGGCGTCTGGCCCGGGCGTACTGGGGTCGGGGCCTGGCCACCGAGGCCGCCTGCGCGGCCCTGCGGGTCGGCTTCGAAACACTGGAACTGCAGGAAATCGTGTCCTTCACCACCCTGGGCAACCTGCGCTCCCGGGCGGTGATGGAACGCATCGGCATGCGCCGGACCGATGAGGACTTCGACCATCCGGCCGTACCGCCAGGCAGCCCATTACGGGCGCACTGCCTGTACCGGCTCGACCGCGATGGCTGGCAGAAACAGCGGGGCTGAGCGACCCCGCCGTCGTGTTCAGGACTGCCCCGGACCCATGCCCTTACCACGCATTCCCCGGCGGCCACCCCGGTGGGCGTCGTCGAAGATCTTTTGCTGCTCGGGGCTCAACTGGGCATAAAAGGCCTTGAGCACGACAATATGGTCAGCCATGGCGGCCTGGTGGGCCTTCATGTGCTCCAGCATGCGCTCGGCCCGCTCGGGGGTGGTCAGACTGGCGGCATCGCCCGCATTCGCTGCGTCACGACGGCCCTTGCCCATGGGGTGCTCCGACTCGATCAGCTTCTTCCAGGCCACCTCCTGCTCGGGGTTGAGCTTGAGGGCCTCATGCAGCTTGCGGTGGTGCTGCTCCATGCGCTCTGCCCGGTGCTCGCGCATGCCTCCCCCCATGGGGCCGCAGGGCATGTCGGCCAGGGCGGGCATGGCGGCAACGCCCAGCAGCAGGGAAAGGGCAAGCGCTGGAAAAGCGTGGTGGAAACGGGTCATGATCGATCTCCTTGAACAAGAGCCGTGCCGGAAACCTTCCGGCACTACGCCACCAGCTTAGTCCACGCCACGGCGACAGTTCGGCTTTTCCGAAACAGCGCAGAGAATAATCCGTCTGGATCGCAAGGCCGCGCAGGCATACCATGAAGCAGCGATGCGCCCCGCCGCCTCAGCCCCCGCGCTGGCGGGCCCCGAGCGCGCACCGCGAAGCACGGACCGCCCGCCATGAACACCCACCCTCCCCCCGGAACCTGGCACGCCCTTGCCGCCCCTGATGTTGCCGGAGCACTCGGCTGCAACCCGGCCGTCGGCCTGGACGCCGCCGATGCGGCCGCCCGCCTCCTCGCCCAAGGCCCCAACCGCCTGCGCCAGAAGCCCCCACGTCCGGCCTGGCGGCGCTTCCTCGACCAGTTTGCCAACCTGCTCGTGCTGGTATTGCTGGCAGCGGCCGTGCTGGCCGGCCTGCTCGGCGAAGTCAAGGACGCCGCGGTGATCGGCGTGGTCGTGCTCCTCAACGCCACCCTCGGCTACATCCAGGAGAACCGCGCCGAGCGGGCGCTGGCCGCCCTCCACGACATGCTCGCACCCACCGCCCGGGTGCGTCGCAACGGCGAAGTGGCGGTGGTCGATGCCGCCACGCTGGTCACCGGCGACCTGCTCCTGCTCGAAGCCGGCGAGCGGGTCACGGCCGACGCACGGGTGCTGGATGCCCACGCCGCCGAAGTGGCCGAGGCGACCCTCACCGGCGAATCCGCCCCCGTCGCCAAGGCCCCCGCGGCCGTGGCCGCCGATACCCCCCTGGCCGAACACCAGGGCATGATCTTCATGAACACCGTGGTCACCCGGGGCCGCCTGGAAGCGGTGGTCACCGCCACCGGCATGGACACCGAGATGGGCCGCCTGGCCGGCCTGCTCGGCGACACCAGCGAGCCGGCCACGCCGCTGCAGGCCCAGCTCGACACCCTGGGCAAGCGCCTGGCCCTGATCGCCGGCGTGGTGGTGGCCCTGATGTTCGGCGCCGGCCTGGCCCGGGGCGACGACCTCATGGACACCGCCCTCACCGCCATTGCCCTGGCCGTGGCAGCCATCCCCGAAGGCCTGCCGGCCGTGGTCACCGTCACCCTGGCGCTGGGCATGCACCGCATGGCCGGGCGCAATGCCATCGTCAAAAAGCTGGCCTCGGTGGAAACCCTGGGCTGCACCACGGTGATCTGCTCCGACAAGACCGGCACCCTGACCCTCAACCAGATGACTGCCCGTGCCCTGATCTTCGGTGGCCGCCAGTACGCGGTGAGCGGCGAAGGCTACACCGGTGACGGCCAGATCAGCGCGCCGGATGGCGCAGCCCTGCCCGAGCTCTCGGCGGTGCTGCGCCCCGCCGCCCTGTGCGTCGACGCGCGCATCGTCGACGGCCAGCTCATCGGCGACCCCACCGAGGGTGCCCTGCTGGCCCTGGCCATCCGGGGCGGCATCAACCCGGGCCAGCTGACGGCCGACTGCCCCCGCATCGCCGAGATTCCCTTCGACTCGGACAACAAGTTCATGGCCACCTTCCACCGGGACGGCGACCAGGTGCGCATGTGGGTCAAGGGCGCCCCTGACGTGCTGCTCGCCCGGGCCACCCGCTACCAGGTGGACAGCGGGGAGGCCTCTCTCGACGCGGCCTCCCGCGACACCCTCCGCGCGGCCAATGAAGCCCTCGCCGGCCAGGCCCTGCGGGTGCTGGCCCTGGCCGGGCGCCGCATCCCCGCCGCCGACTTCGACCCGGCCGGCGACCTGCAGGGCTGGACCCATGACCTCACCCTGACCGCCCTGGTGGGCATCATCGACCCGCCCCGCCCGGAAGCGAAGGAGGCCATCCGCGTCTGCCGCGCTGCCGGCGTGCAGGTGAAGATGATCACCGGCGACCACCGCGCCACCGCCGCCGCCATTGCCGCCGAGCTGGGCCTCGTCGGACGCGCCCATGAAGGCCGCGAGCTGGACGGCCTGAGCGCCGTCGAGTTGCAGCGCCTGGTGGAAAGCGCAGCCGTGTTCGCCCGGGTCACCCCGGAACACAAGACGCGCATCGTCGAGGCCCTGCAGGCCGGCGGCCACGTGGTCGCCATGACCGGTGACGGCGTCAACGACGCCCCGGCCCTGAAGGCCGCCGACATCGGCGTGGCCATGGCCATCACCGGCACCGAGGTGAGCCGGGAGGCCGCCACCATGGTGCTGGCCGATGACAACTTCGCCACCATCGTGCGGGCCATCGAGGAAGGCCGCACCCTCTACGACAACATCGTCAAGTTCGTGCGCTTCCAGCTATCCACCAACATCGGCGCCATCCTCACCGTGCTCGGCGCCCCCTTCCTGGGCTTCGCCACGCCCTTCACCGCCATCCAGATCCTGTGGGTCAACATCATCATGGACGGCCCCCCGGCCATGACCCTGGGCGTCGAGCCCGCCCGCCCCGGCATCATGCAGCAGCCCCCCCGGGCCGCCGGCGCCGCCATCCTGTCCGGGCAGCGCCTGTGGCGCATCGGCCTTTACGGGCTGACCATGGCCGCCGGCACCCTCGGCATCTACGCCTGGGGTCTGGCCCGGGGCGGCCCGCTGCTCGCCGGCACCCTCGCCTTCACCACCTTCGTGCTGTTCCAGTTCTTCAACATCTTCAACGCCCGCGTCGAGCATGGCAGCACCTTCAACGCCCAGTTCTTCAGCAACGGCAAGCTGTGGACCGCCCTGCTGGCGGTAGTCGGGCTGCAGGTGCTGGTGGTCCACTGGGGTCCGGCCCAGGCCCTCTTCGACACCGTGAGCCTGCAACCCGGCGAATGGGGCATGGCCGCGCTGGTCGCCTCCAGCACCCTGCTCCTCGACGAAACCCGCAAGCTCATCCTGCGCCTTGGCACCCACTCTCCGGAGGAAGGACGATGACGCCCATCCGGCACATCGTGGCGGCCACCGACCTGTCCCCGCCCGCCCGGCACGCCGTGAATCGGGGGTTCCAACTGGCCGCCGCCAGCGGCGCCCGCTACACCGTACTCCATGCCCTGCACCTGGGGCCCCTCGACACCCTGCGCGGCCTGCTGGGCGATGGATCGGCACAGATCACCCAAGGTCTCGAGGCCGAAGCCCGGGAGGCCCTTGCCGGGCAGCTCGCCGACCCCGCCCACCATCATGGCGTTGCGGCGAGCCAGCAGGTCCGCTGCGGATCCCCCACCGACGTGATCACCGCCAATGCCGATGCCGTCGACGCCGACCTGCTGGTGGTCGGTGCCCGCGGCGAAGCCGTCCTGCGCCACGCATTGCTCGGTTCCACGGCATCCCGCCTGCTGCGCAAGAGCACCGCGCGACCGGTGCTGATGGTCAAACTGGCCCCCCAGCAGCCCTACCGCCGCGTACTCGTGCCCGTGGATTTTTCGCCCGCATCGACCGAAGCCCTGCGTCTGGCCCGCCGGCTCACGCCTGGCGCCCACCTCATTCTGATGCACGTCTTCCACGTACCCTTCGAAGGCCGGCTCAGCTATGCCGGCGTCGACAAGGCCGCAATCCACACCTACCGGCGCAGGCGGCGCGAGGACGCCCTGCAGCATCTCCACGCCCTTGCCGCCGACGCCGGGGTCGCACCGGGCTGCTACTCGGTGCTTGTACCCCACGGCGACCCCGCCCAGCAGATCATCGCCCATGAGCATGAACATGACGCCGACCTTATCCTGATTGGCAAGCACGGCACCGAACTGACCGAAGAACTGCTCCTCGGCAGCGTCACCCGGCGCGTCCTGAGTGAATCCCGGTGCGACGTGCTGATCATCCCCGACCCGCGTCGCCCAGCGAGCCCACACCTCTAGACCTGGCGTGCACACCCGCGCCGACTGGCCCGGGCTTCCTGTCCCGGTGTAACCTGTTCGCCTTTGTCCGGCAAAGGCATCGGCATGCCAACAGGGCACCCGAGGCCCGTCACGCCGCCGTGCTCCGCCGCCCCGACCACCCAAGCAGTACGCCTCTCCCCCGCATGCTCGAAGACATAAAAAAAACCCTCTGGGCGACCGCCGACAAGCTGCGCGCCAACATGGACGCCGCCGAATACAAGCACCTGGTGCTGGGCCTCATCTTCCTCAAATACGTCTCCGACACCTTCGCCGCCCGCCGGGCCGAGCTGACCCTCCGCTTCACTGACGAAGCCGACGACTACTTCCTGCACGAGTGCGATGCCGAGATGCTGGCCGACGAGCTGGAAGACCGCGACTACTACAAGGAGGTCAACGTCTTCTGGGTGCCCGAGGCCGCCCGCTGGGAACAGCTCCGCGCCGCCGCCAAGCAGACCGACATCGGCAAACGCATCGACGAGGCGCTGACCGTCATCGAGCAGGAGAACCCCAAGCTCAAGGGCATACTCGACAAGCGCTACGGCCGCGCCCAGCTGCCCGACGGCAAGCTCGGCGAGCTGGTGGATCTCGTCTCCACCATCGGCTTTGGGGACGACCCCGGTACCGCCCGCGACGTGCTCGGCCAGGTGTACGAATACTTCCTCGGCCAGTTCGCCAGCGCCGAAGGCAAGAAGGGCGGCCAGTTCTACACCCCCGCCAGCATCGTCAAGACCCTGGTGGCCGTGCTCGCCCCCCACCATGGCAAGGTGTACGACCCCTGCTGCGGCTCCGGCGGCATGTTCGTGCAGTCCGAAAAGTTCATCGAGGCCCACGGCGGCAAGCTCGGCGACGTGTCCATCTACGGGCAGGAATCCAACCCCACCACCTGGCGCCTCGCCGCCATGAATCTTGCCCTCCGCGGCATCGACTTCAACCTGGGCAAGGAGCCCGCCGACACCTTCACCCGCAACCAGCACCCCGATCTGCGGGCCGATTTCATCCTCGCCAACCCGCCCTTCAACATCAGCGACTGGTGGCACGGCAGCCTGGAGGGCGACCCTCGCTGGCTGTATGGCGACCCGCCCCAGGGCAACGCCAACTACGCCTGGCTGCAGCACATGCTCCACCACCTCGCGCCCAGCGGCCGCGCCGGCATCGTGCTCGCCAACGGCAGCATGAGCTCCAGCCAGAACAACGAAGGCCAGATCCGCGCCGCAATGGTGGAGGCCGACGTGGTGGAGGTGATGATCGCCCTGCCCGGCCAGCTCTTCTTCAACACCCAGATCCCCGCCTGCCTGTGGTTCCTGGCCAAAAAGAAGACCGCCCGCCCCGGCGAAGTGCTGTTCATCGACGCCCGCAAGCTCGGCCGCATGATCAGCCGGGTGCAGGCCGAGCTGACCGACGAAGTCATAGCCCGCATCGCCGCCACCGTCGCCGCCTGGCGCGGCGAAGCAGACGCCGGCGACTACGCCGACCAGCCCGGCTACTGCCGCAGCGTTGCGCTCGCCGAGATCGCCGAGCACGGCCACGTGCTCACCCCCGGCCGCTACGTGGGCGCCGAGGCGGTGGAGGACGACGACGAGGCCTTTGCCGACAAGATGCGGTCGCTCACCGAGAAGCTGGGCGAGCAGATGGCCAAGGGGGCGGAGCTGGATGCGTTGATCCGGCGGAAGCTGGGGGGGTTGGGGTATGAGTTCTGAGTGGCGGGACATGACGCTGGGCAGAATCTGCGAGCTTCAAGGAGGTGCGATACAGACTGGGCCGTTCGGGAGCCAGCTCCACACGTCCGATTACAGGGAGTCAGGCATTCCTGTGGTCATGCCGACGAACATTGGGGATGGAGGCATTGTTGAGGAGGGCATTGCTCGTATTGCCCAAACCGACGTAGATCGACTTTCCCAGCACAAACTCCAGTTAGGTGACATCGTTTTCAGTCGCCGTGGCGATGTGACGAAGAACGCCTTAATTAGATCGCGCGATGTAGGCTGGCTTTGTGGAACAGGGTGTCTCAAAGTCAGGCTAGGGGATGAATCCATCGCCACGGCAAAGTTCGTTTCTCACTGCTTACGACTGCCCAGTATCAAAGAATGGCTGGTTCGTCATGCCGTAGGCGCGACCATGCCAAATCTCAACACGGGCATTCTTTCAGCAGTTCCAATTTATCTACCTCCTCTACAAGCGCAGCAAGAAATTGCTCAAACGCTGGACGCCCTCGACGACCGCATAGCCCTCCTGCGCGAAACCAACACCTCCCTCGAAGCCATCGCCCAGGCGCTGTTCAAGTCCTGGTTCGTCGACTTCGACCCCGTCCTCGCCAGGCAGCAAGGGCTCGCCCCGGAAGGGATGATTGATGCGACGGCGGCGCTGTTTCCGGATGGGTTCGAGGAGTCGGAGCTGGGGGTGGTGCCGAAGGGGTGGCGGGTAGGAAAGCTGGAAGATTTGCTTCTGCTGCAACGTGGATTCGATCTGCCCGCAGCGGATCGTATCCCCGGCAACTACCCAATCATTGCTGCTAGCGGACCTTCGGGCTCTCATTCCGTCCCAATGGTGAAGGGACCTGGAGTGGTAACAGGGCGGTCAGGCGTGCTTGGGAAAGTCTTTCTAGAACTAGACGATTTTTGGCCGCTCAACACTACGCTATGGGTCAAGGAGTTCCGCGCCGCCGAAGCGTGCTACGCGTACGAACTTCTCAAGACCTTGGACTTCATGGCATTCAATGCAGGGTCGGCGGTTCCGACACTCAATCGAAACCACGTTCACGGTCTGCCGTATCTGTTACCGGCATCTGAATGTGTTGCCGCATATGAAGCGATTGCCTTGCCGTTACATCAGCGGGTCAGGCATAACTTGAGACAAGCCCAAACCCTCGCCACTCTCCGCGACACCCTGCTCCCCCGCCTGATCTCCGGCCAGTTGCGGCTCCCCGAGGCGGAAGCGATCCTTGAGGAAGTTGCCTGATGTTCGACCTGCGCACCCTCGACGACCTTGGCCGGCTTGCCGAAACCATTGATCTGGAATGCAAGCTGGCCCAGGGGCAGGACGGCAAGGGCGAGATTCCCAAGGACTTCTGGCTGACCTATTCCGCGATGGCGAACGCCCATGGCGGTGTCGTGCTCCTCGGCGTGCGCGAGAAGAACGGCCAGTTCAGCATCGCCGGGCTCGAGAACGCGACCAAGCTGCGGGGTGACCTGTTCAACACCCTCAACAACCGGGCCAAGGTCAGCGCCAATCTGCTCACGGACTCGGATGTCGAGGAGGCGCAGGTAGACGGCAAGTCTGTGCTGGTTGTGCGCATCCCCGCGGCGACACGCAAGCAGCGCCCGGTGTTCCTGCATGGCCAGCCGCTGGGCAACACATGGCGGCGTCTGAACGATGGCGACCGCCAGTGCGACGACGAAACGGTCAAGCGGATGCTCGCCGAGCAGGTCGAGGACGAGCGGGACGCACGCATCCTCACCGGCTTCGGCATGGATGACATCGATCCCGATAGCCTGCGCATCTTCCGGCAGATGCTGCGGGACGAGAAACCGGGGCACCCCTACCTGGAGCAGGACGATTTTGAGTTCCTGAAAAGCCTGCGGGGCTGGCGGCGCGACCGCCACAGCGGCGAGGCAGGACTGACGCTGGCGGGCTTGCTGATGTTCGGCCGCTGGGCATCGATTCAGGAGGGCGCGCCGCACTACTTCGTCGACTACCAGGAGCGGCCCGAGGCCAAGGCCGAGTTGCGCTGGGTCGATCGGCTGGCGCCCGATGGCGCGTGGTCGGGGAACCTGTTCGACTTCTATCGGCGGGTCTACCGCAAGCTCGTCACCGACTTGAAGGTTCCTTTCGCACTGAAGGATGGGCTGCGGCAGGAGGACACGCCAGTGCATGTGGCCTTGCGGGAAGCCTTGGTGAACACGCTGGTTCACGCCGACTACACGGGCCGGGTGTCGGTGCTGGTCGTCAAGCGCCCGGACATGTTCGGCTTTCGTAACCCGGGCGGCTTGCGCCTGCCCATCGAGCAGGTGGTGCGCGGGGGCGAGAGCGACTGCCGCAATCGCATCCTCCACCAGATGTTCCTGATGATCGGCCTGGGGGAGCGGGCGGGGTCGGGTATCCCGAAGATCTACAGCGGCTGGCGCAGCCAGCACTGGCGTCCTCCTGCCCTGCGCCAGAAGGATGAGCCGGAGCAGACGCTGCTTGAGCTGCGCATGCTCGATCTGTTGCCCGAGCATGTGATGCGTGATCTGAAGGTCCGGTTTGGGCGGGCTTTCAATGCGCTCGACCACACGGCGCGTCTCATTCTGGCCACGGCAGCGATCGAGCGGGTGGTCAGCCATACCCGGTTGCAGGAGATCTGCAATGCTCACCCGCACGACTTGAGCCAGATGCTCGCCCGCCTGGTGCGTGATGAAATGCTGGAATCGGATGGCAAGTCGCGCGGAACCGTCTATTTCCTCCCGGGTGAGACGCTTCCGACGCCCGAGCAGGTCTTTGATGAACCGAGCTTTCTTGGCCTGGAGCCGGCGCTGCACGCGCATGCGTCCGGACGTTCGGAGCTCAGCTCCGAGCATAGCGCCCCCAGCTCCGAGCATAGCGCCCCCAGCTCCGAGCATAGCGCCCCCAGCTCCGAGCGTTCTGGGATGGGTAATGGAGAGCGGGACAGCCTGGGACGCTGGATTAGCGCCTTGCTGAACGCACCGATCATCGACGACCTTTCACGCTTGTCTCCCGCATTCCTGGCACAGCTTTATGCGCTTGCTGACGAACCTAGACGAAAGGAACGTCTGGAGCCGGAAAAGATGGAAGAGGTCATTCTGGCGATCTGCAAGGCGCAGTTTGTAACGCGCTCGGTGCTGGCAACACTCGTCCAACGCGATCCCGATGGCCTGCGCCAGCGCCATCTATCCAGAATGGTCAAGGACGGCTTGCTGGAGCCTGCCTTTCCATCCAAGCCGACCCACGAGAGGCAGGCTTACCGTACGGCCAACAATCCCCCTGGACAACGGGCTTCCCCTCATGACTGAAGACCTGCTCGAACAGGAAGCACTAGTCTGGCTGTCCGATGTCGGCTACACGCCGCTCTACGGCCCGGCGCTGGCCCCGGACGGCGAGCGCCCCGAGCGCAGCAGCTACCAGCAGGTGCTGCTGGTCGAGCGTCTGCGCGCGGCCATCGCCCGCCTCAACCCGCAGCTCACCACCGCGGCGCGGGAGGATGCGCTGCAACAGGTAGTGGACCTGGGCATCCCCGCGCTGCTGTCGGCCAACCGGCGGCTTCACCAGCTGCTGGTCACCGGCGTGCCGGTCGAGGTGCAGCGTGGCGGCGAAACCCTGGGTGACTTTGCCCGCCTGATCGACTGGGCTGAACCATCGAACAACGAATGGCTGGCGATCAACCAGTTCACCGTAAAAGGCCCGCACCACACCCGCCGGCCGGACATCGTGCTCTTCGTGAATGGCCTGCCCCTGGTGGTCATCGAGCTGAAGAACCCGGCCGACGTGAACGCCGATATCTGGAAGGCCTTCGAGCAGCTCCAGACCTACAAGGCCCAGACGCCGGACCTGTTCCAGTACAACGAGGTGCTGGTGATCTCCGACGGCTCGGACGCCCGCATGGGCGCCTTGTCGGCCGACGCCGAGCGCTTCATGCAGTGGCGCACCATCGATGGCGTCACCCTCGACCCGCTGGGCGAGTTCAACGAGCTGGAAACCCTGATCCGCGGCGTGCTCGCCCCGGGGCCGCTGCTCGACTATCTGCGCTACTTCGTGCTGTTTGAGGACGATGGCGGGCTGGTCAAGAAGATCGCCGGCTACCACCAGTTCCACGCGGTTCGGGCGGCGATCCAGCAGGTGATCGCGGCGTCGCGCCCTGGTGGCGCCGCGGCCACCAAGGGCAGGGGCGGCGTGGTGTGGCACACCCAGGGCAGCGGCAAGAGCATCACGATGACCTGCTTCGCCGCCCGGGTGATGCAGGACACGGCGATGGAGAACCCCACCATCGTCGTCATCACCGACCGCAATGACCTGGACGGCCAGCTCTTCGGCGTGTTCTCGCTGGCCCAGGATCTGCTGCGGGAGCAGCCGGTGCAGGCCAACACCCGGCAGGATCTGCGCCGGCTCCTGGCCAAGCGCCCGTCCGGTGGCATCGTGTTCGCGACGATCCAAAAGTTCATGCCGGGCGAGGACGAGGACGTCTTTCCACAGCTCTCCGACCGCCACAACATCGTGGTCATCGCCGATGAGGCCCACCGCACCCAGTACGGCTTCGAGGCGAAGCTCAAGCTGCGTAGGGGCGAATTCATTCGCCCGCAGTCCGTGCCGCAGGGCGAGGCAGCCAATCAACACGGATGGGCGAATGAATTCGCCCCTGCAGGAGCGGCGGCGCCCCTGGCGGCCGAGCCCCGGGCAGCCTATGTCGTCGGCTACGCCCAGCACCTGCGCGACGCGCTGCCCAACGCCACCTTCGTGGCCTTCACCGGCACGCCGGTGTCCAGCGAGGACCGGGACACCCGTGCGGTGTTCGGCGACTACATCCACATCTACGACATGCAACAGGCCAAGGAGGATGGCGCCACGGTGGCGATCTACTTCGAGTCTCGGCTGGCCAGGCTGTCCCTGAAGGCCGACGAACTGCCGCACATCGACGACGAGGTGGACGAGCTGGCCGAGGACGAGGAGGAAAGCCAGCAGGCCCGCCTGAAGAGCAAGTGGGCGGCGCTGGAGAAGGTCGTCGGCGCCGAGCCCCGCATCGCCAGCGTGGCGGCCGATCTGGTGGCCCACTTCGAGGAGCGCAACAAGGCCCAGGCTGGCAAGGCGATGGTGGTGGCGATGAGCCGCGACATCTGCGTGCATCTTTACAACGAGATCGTCCGGATCAAGCCCGAATGGCACGACGAAGACCCCGAGAAGGGCGCCATCAAGATCGTGATGACCGGCTCGGCCAGCGACAAGGCGCTGCTGCGCCCCCACCTCTACAGCAAGCAGGTCAAGAAGCGGCTGGAAAAACGCTTCAAGGACCCGGCCGACCCGCTGCGCCTGGTGATCGTGCGTGACATGTGGCTGACCGGCTTCGACGCGCCCTGCGTGCATACCCTGTACGTGGACAAGCCCATGAAGGGCCACAACCTGATGCAGGCCATCGCCCGGGTGAATCGCGTCTTCAAGGACAAGCAGGGCGGGCTGGTGGTGGACTACATCGGCATCGCCAACGAACTGAAGTCGGCACTGAAGGACTACACCGCCAGCAAGGGCCGCGGCCGCCCGACGGTGGACGCCGCCGAGGCCTACGCGGTGCTGGAAGAGAAGCTCGACATCCTGCGCGGGCTGCTTCACGGCTTCGACTACTCCGACTTCCTGAGCGCCGGTCATCCGGCAACGCAGGGCCGCCCCCACGTTGCCGCTTCCCCTCGGGGGACGGGGGCTGCGGAGCAGCCACCAAGGGGCATCCATACCTGCCTGGCGGGCGCCGCCAACCACGTGCTGGGCATCAAGGACGGCAAGAAGCGTTTCGCCGACCAGGCGGTGGCCATGTCCAAGGCCTTCACCCTGTGCTGCACGCTGGACGAGGCCAAGGCGGTGCGCGAGGAAGTGGCCTTCTTCCAGGCGGTGAAGATCATCCTCACCAAGCGCGACCTGACCCGGAAGAAGAAGACCGACGAGGAACGGGAGCTGGCCATACGCCAGATCATCGGCTCGGCGGTGGTCTCCGAGGAGGTTGTGGACGTCTTTGAGGCTGTTGGCCTCGACAAGCCCAACATCGGCATTCTCGACGAGGCGTTTCTGGCCGAGGTGCGCAACCTGCCGGAACGTAATCTCGCGGTGGAACTCCTGGAGCGCCTGCTGGAAGGCGAGATCAGGAGCCGCTTTGCGGGCAACGTGGTGCAGGAGAAGAAGTTCTCCGAGCTTCTGGCCCACGTGGTGAAGCGCTACCAGAACCGGGCCATCGAGACCGCCCAGGTGATCGAGGAACTGATCGAGATGGCCAGGAAGTTCCACGCCGCCGCCAGCCGCGGCGAGGCGCTGGGCCTCTCCGAAGACGAAGTCCGCTTCTACGACGCTCTGGTCGACAACGAGTCGGCAGTGCGCGAGCTCTCCGACGAGACCCTCAAGAAGATCGCCCACGAACTCACCGAGAACCTGCGCAGGAACCTGACCGTGGATTGGTCGGAGCGGGAGAGCGTGCGCGCCAAGCTGCGCCTGATGGTCAAGCGCATCCTGCGCAAGTACAAATACCCGCCGGATCAGCAGGACGGGGCGGTGGAACTGGTGCTGCAACAGGCGAAGGCACTGGGCGAGGCGTGGATGGCGGGGTGAGCGCAAAACTGCCCCGCCCACGCGCCTGGATCACCACAGCCACCCCGATTCTGACCTAGACTCACCAAAACCAAATTTGAACCGACACTGCGCCGCGCCGCTGCGCGCCCTTCCCTTGAAATCCCACCTCTTCACCGAGATCGGACGGACACTCTCGATCGCCCTGGCCTACCTGGTTCTGGGCGGTCTCGGGCTGATCTTTGCCATCGCTCCGGGTTACGCCAGCCCCATCTTTCCCGCCTCCGGGCTGGCCCTGGCGGCCACCCTGATCTTCGGCAGGCGTGCCCTGCCCGGCATCTGGCTCGGATCGGCCGGCCTCAACAGCTCGCTGGCCCTGAGCAGCCACAGCCTGTCCAGTACCACGCTCGCCGTGGCCCTCCTGATCGCCAGCGGTGCGACGGCCCAGGCCTGGGCGGGCCGCCTGCTCATCCGGCGCATGGTGGGCGAACGCTGGCACAGGCTTGAACATGAGCGGGGCGTCATCGTTTTCCTTATGATCGGCGGCCCCCTGGCATGCCTGGTATCGGCCAGCGTGGGCATCGCCAGCCTCGCCGCCCTGGACGTCCTGCCGCCCGCCGCGCGGGCCTTTGCCTGGTGGAACTGGTTCGTCGGCGACACCCTGGGCGTCCTCACCTTTGCGCCCCTGTGCATGTCGGTGCTGCTACGCCATGCCCCCCTGTGGCGCTCCCGCCTGCAGCAGATGGCCCTGCCCATGGTCCTTACCCTGGTCTGCGTGGGCGTTGCCATCTACTTCACCGGACGCTGGGAGCAGCAGAGCCAGGCCGACCGCCTCCGCACAGATGCCATGGCCCTCCAGAACCGCATCACCAACCGCCTGCTGATCCACCAGGAGGCGCTCAATGCCCTGCGCCGCCTGATTGAAGTGGACCCTGATCTGTCGCCCGAACAGTTCGAGCGCTACACCCTGTCCACCCTTCAGGAAAACCCGGACATTTCCGCCCTCAGCTTCAACGCCCTCGTCCCCGACGCCCTGCGCGCCGAGTTCGAGCGCAGCATGGCCCGGCGCCTCGGCCTGCCGGCGTTCCGCATCAGCGAGCGCGACGCCAGGGGTGCGCTGGTCACGGCCGCGCGTCGGGACATATACGTACCTGTCAGTCACATCGTGCCCCGGTCCGCCAATCAGGTCGCCTTCGGCTTCGACATCCATTCCGAGCCCCTGCGCCGGGATGCGGTGATGCGTGCCATGCAGCAGGGCGCCACCCTCGCAGTCACTGCACCGCTCAAGCTCGTCCAGGACACCCCCGGCGAGCGGTCCGTCCTGATGCTGGCCCCCGCCCATCACCATCAGCGGAGGGACGGCAAGGAGGGGCAGCTGCAGGGCTTCGCCGTGGCCGTGGTCCACCTCGATGCACTGGTGGAGGCGGCCGTGCAGGACGCCATACCCAATGGTCTATCCCTGACCCTCACCGACCCCCTGGCCGGCCCTCTCACCACCCGGCTTCACAGCGCCGGGCCCGGTGGCCCAAACCGGGTCGGCTGGCAGAACAAGCTCATGGTGGGTGACAGGGTGTGGCAACTGGACGTGCACGCCAGCGACGCCTACCTGCAGCACACCCGCCCCTGGGTGGCCTGGGCCGTCGGCGTCGTGGGTCTGCTCTTCGCCACCCTGCTGCAAACGCTGATGCTGGGCATGACGGGCCGAGCCGCCACCATCCAGCGCAAGGTCGAGGAGCAGACCGCCGACATCGCCGCCAAGAACCGGGAGCTGGCCCTGGCCATGGTCTCGGTGGACCGCTCCTCCGACGGCACCCACTGGATCGACGACGACGGACGCATCGTGCGGGTCAATCCGGCCGCCTGCCAGATGCTCGGCTATACCGAGGAAGAACTGACCCGCCTGCGCGTCCACGACATCGACCCCGCCGTCGACGCAGCACAGTGGGCTGCCCACCGGACCAATCTCGATACCTACGGGGGCGAGCGCTTCGAAACCACCCACCGGCACAAGGACGGCCGCCTGATCCCGGTGACCATCGCCTCCACGGTGGTCACCGCCGACGGCCAGCGCTATATCTACGCCACCGCCCGCGACATCAGCGTCAGCAAGAGCACCGAGGCCGAACTGAAGCGCCACCGGGACCACCTGGAGGAACTGGTCGCCGCCCGCACCGCCGACTTGTCCATCGCCAAGGAAGCCGCCGAGAGCGCCAACCGGGCCAAGAGCGTCTTCCTGGCCAACATGAGCCATGAACTGCGCACCCCGATGAACGCCATCATCGGCCTCAACCACATGCTCACCCGCCGCAACACCGACCCGGCCCAGAAGGACAAGCTGGCCAACGTGGGGCGCGCCGCCCAGCACCTGATGCAGCTGCTCAACGACATCCTCGAGCTGTCGCGCATTGAAGCGGAGCGCATGCCCCTCGAGAGCATTCCCTTCCGCTTTGACGGGATCTGCACCCACGTGGCCAGCCTGGTCGGCGCAGAGGTGGCCTCCAAGGGGCTCAGTCTGGACATCAGCATCGCGCCAGCCCTTGCCGCTCAGCCACTACTCGGCGACCCCCTGCGCCTGCAACAGGTGCTGCTCAACCTGGTCGGCAACGCAATCAAGTTCACTGCCCGGGGCGGTGTCCGCATCCGCGCCGGCATCGCCGCGGAGACTGCCGACAGCGTTCTGCTGCGGATCGAAGTGGAAGACGACGGCATCGGCATCGCCGCGGACACCCGGAAACGCATCTTCGAACCCTTCGAGCAGGCCGACGGCTCCACCACCCGACGTTTCGGGGGCACGGGCCTTGGCCTGTCCATCTCCAAGCGTCTGGTCAAGCTGATGAGTGGGGAGATCGGCATCGACGATCACCCGGGGCCGGGCAGCACCTTCTGGTTCACCGCCCAGCTCAAGAAGGTCGACACCTGTCCGACCGAGGCCGCCAGCGGCCCCAGCGGGCTGGAAGCCGAGGAGACTCTGCGCACCCATTACCAGGGGCGGTCCATCCTCTTCGTCGAAGACGATCTGGTGAACCAGGAGGTGGGTATGGAAATGTTGCGGGAAGTGCTCGGTATGGATACCGATCTGGCCGGCGACGGTGCCGAAGCCGTGCGCATGGCCGCGGCCCGGCGCTACGACCTGATCCTGATGGACATCCAGATGCCGGTCCTCGACGGCCTGGCCGCCACCCGGCAGATCCGCGCCCTGCCCGGCTACGCCCACACGCCCATGGTGGCCATGACCGCCAACGCCTACGACGAGGATCGTCAGGCCTGCCGCGCCGCCGGGCTGGATGACTTCATCGCCAAACCCGTCGACCCGGACCTGCTCTACACCACCCTGCTGCGCTGGCTGCAGGAAGGCCAGCCGGACCGGACCTGACGACTCCGCCCATTCAAGGATTCACCCATGCCCCGCGTCGGTCTGTACGCCACCTGCCTGATGAACCTCTTCCGCCCCACGCTCGGCTTTGCCGCCGCCCGGCTGCTGGAGGACGCCGGCTGCACCGTCGAAGTGCCCCTGGCCCAGAGCTGCTGCGGCCAGCCGGGCTACAACAGCGGCGACTTCGAAGCCGCCCGGGCGCTGGCGAAGCAGCTCATCGCCGCCTTCGAGGGCTTCGACTACGTGGTCGGCCCCTCCGGCTCGTGCATGGCCACCCTGCGCCACGACTACCCGAAACTGTTCGAGGACGACCCCGACTGGCGCCCCCGCGCCGAGGCCCTGGCCGCCCGCAGCCACGAGCTGCTGTCCTTCCTCACCGACGTGTGCGGCGTCACCACAGTGAACGCCGCCTACACCGGCACCGTCACCTATCACGACTCCTGCTCCGGCCTGCGCAGCCTGGGCATCAAAGGCCAGCCGCGCCTGCTGCTCGGCTCGGTGGAAGGGCTGCAGCTCACCGAGATGCAGGATGCCGAAGTGTGCTGCGGCTTCGGTGGCACCTTCTGCGTGAAATACCCGGAGATCTCCGGCCGCATGGTCGACGACAAGCTGGCCAAGGTGGCCGCCACCGGCGCAGACACCCTGCTGGGCGGGGATCTGGGCTGCCTGATGAATATGGCCGGGCGGCTGGGACGCCAGGGCGCCAAGCTCAAGGTCTTCCATACCGCCGAGGTGCTGGCCGGCATGGCCACCGGCGGCGGCATCGGCGACGGAGAGCGCTGAGATGGACGTCAGCAGCCCCCGCTTCAAGGAAAAGGCCGTCATCGCCCTGGCCAACCCCACCCTGCGCCAGGCCCTCGGCCAGTCGCGCAAGGGCTTTGTGAACAAGCGCGCCGAGCTGGTCGCCGCCCTGCCCGAATTCGAGGCCCTGCGCGACCAGGCCCGCGACGTGAAGAACCACGTGCTGGAGAACCTCGACCACTACCTGGAACGCTTCGACAGCGCCGTGACCGCCGCCGGTGGCCACGTGCATTGGGCGCGGGATGCCGGGGAAGCCCGCAACATCATTCTGGGCATCTGCGAGCGGGTGCAGGCCAGGACCATCACCAAGGGCAAGTCCATGGTGTCGGAGGAGGTGAACCTCAACGCGGCCCTGGAAGCGCGCGGCTACACCGTGGTCGAAACCGACCTGGGCGAGTACATCATCCAGCTTGCCAAGGAGCCTCCCTCTCACATCATCGCCCCGGCCATCCACAAGACGAAGGAGCAGGTTTCCGAGCTGTTCGAGGCCGCCCACGGCGGTCCGCGCAAGACCACCGTCGCCGACCTGGTCACCGAGGCCCGCCTGGTACTGCGCGACAAGTATTTCAAGGCCGACGTGGGCATCACCGGCGGCAACTACCTGGTGGCCGAAACCGGCTCATCCATCATCGTCACCAACGAAGGCAACGGCGACCTGACCCAGACCCTGGCCAAGGTGCACATCGTCACCAGCGGTATCGAGCGCATCGTGCCCACGTTGGAAGACGTCAGCCTGTTCCTGCGCATCCTGGCCCGCAGCGCCACCGGGCAGGAGACCGAGACCTACACCACCCTGTCCACCGGTCCGCGCCGGCCGGGCGACGTGGACGGCCCCGAGGAATTCCACGTGGTGCTGGTGGACAACGGCCGCTCAAAGATGCTGGGCGGCAAGTTCCAGGACATGCTGCGCTGCATCCGCTGCGGCGCCTGCATGAACCACTGCCCGGTGTACGGCGCGGTGGGCGGCCATGCCTATGGCTGGGTCTACCCCGGCCCCATGGGCTCGGTGCTCACCCCCCTCTTCGTGGGCCTCGACGCCACCTACGATCTGCCCAACGCCTGCACCCTCAACGGTCGCTGCCAGTCGGTGTGCCCGGTGCGCATCCCCCTGCCCGAGCTGCTGCGCGAGCTGCGCCACCAGCAGCATCAGCGCGGCATCAGCCCACCGGTGCAACGCCGTGCCCTCGGCGTGTGGCGCTTCGTGGCCGAACGGCCGGGGCTGTACCAGTTTGCCAACCGCCTCGCCGCACGGGCCCTGAAAGGCCTCGGCGGCCGCGACGGGCGCCTCCGGCACCTGCCCTTCGCCGGCGGCTGGACGGCCCTGCGCGACCTGCCCGCCCCCGAGGGCAAAACCTTCCTCGAACTGTGGCACACCCGCAA
>NZ_JAFLDT010000070.1 GCF_017302315.1 Zoogloea sp. | reverse complement strand
GCGCCGCTGCAGGCGTTGCCGCGACGGTGGCAGCCGGGGCGGCGACGGCCACCGGAGTGGCCTGCCGCGCGGCCGCTTCGGCCTTGACGGCCTTCAGCTCTGCCTTGACGGCCTCCAGTTCGGCGGCCATGCGTTCGATACGGGCCAGCAGTTTGGCGTCGGTGGCGGCATGGCTGGTGCCGGCACTGAAGAGCATGGCCAGGGCCAGGCAGATCGGGGTGGTTTTCATAGGGGCAGACTCCGGGGCAAGGCTGAAGGGAAGGCGCGGGGGCGGGCTCAGGGCGTGTAGCCGTCGGTCAGCGTGTTGAGGAAACTGACCAGATCGGCGATCTCGCTTTCGTTCAGCGCGGGGGCGTCGCCGGGCTTGCGGTTGTAGGGGGCTTCGGTGACGTTGACGTTGGCGTGGTAGGCCAGGGGCAGGTCATCGAACTTGAGCACCACGCCATTGGCGTCGGTGGGGTACCACTCCTCGGGGTTGGTGTCCCGGCGCACGTAGAAGCGCACCGCGTCGGTGAGGGTCTTGATGGCACCGTTGTGGAAGTAGGGTGCAGTCCTGGCCACATTGCGCAGGCTCGGCACCCGGAAGGCGCCGCACAGATCGGTGCGGCCGCTCAGGTCGGCACGGGTGGGGCCACACAGGCCCAGGTCATAGTAGTTGCTGTCGGCGTTGGCCTTGATCTCGGGGTTGCGGGGTACGCCCAGGTTGTCGAAGGTGTTGTCGGTGAACAGGGGCCGGTTGCCGCCGATGGGCGTGCTGACGTGGCAGGCGGCGCAGTTGCCCTTGTTCGGGTCGTTGAACAGCGACCAGCCCTTGAGTTCGGCGCTTGTCAGCTGTGCCTTGCCTGCCTGCCAGAGATCGAATTTGCTGCTGAAGGGGGCGAAGTCGGGGTCTTCGATCTGGTATTGCTGCAGGGCAAACAGCAGACGCGCGAAGGCATCGGCCGGCCGTTCCAGGATGTCGTCGCCGAAGACCTTGCGGAAGGCTGCGGCGTGGGCCGAGCGCTTGAGCTTGGCCACCACGTCGTCGATGCTGGTGTTGGCCATCTCGTTGGGGTTGAGAAGAGGGCCACTGACCTGATCGGCCAGTGACGTGGCACGTCCGTCCCAGGTGAAAGCGCCGGTCGGGGTGCCGTCGCCGGCAAAGGCAAAGGCGGTGTTGAACTTGAGATACTGCAGGGAAGGTGCCTGACGCCCGGCCTCGTGGCCGGCATTGGCGCCGGCCGGCACTGAGCGCGTGTCCGGTGCCGCGTGATGGTTGGCCTTGTCGTGACAGGAGGCGCAGGACATGGCGCCGGTACTGGACAGGATGGGGTCGTTGAAGAGGCTCTCCCCGACCTGTGCGGCGGCCGACAGGGTTGAGGACGACGTGCCGGAGCTGCCGCTCCCTCCACCACCGCAGGCGGTGAGACAAAGGGCCAGGATCATGCAGGCGATTTTGCCAAGACGGTGCATGGACAGCTTTCTGACAGGCCGCATCAGGATGCGGGCGGGGCATCGCTGCGGCGGGATATTGGCTGGCTTGGCACGTTAACGGGCCTGGCTGGCTTGCAGATTGCCAACGTAAAATACGGCTAAGATTCATTCGCAAATGATAATTACTATTATTTAAGGGTTGGGAAGATGTGTGGGCCAATACCCATTGGCTTGATGTGGTCAATTCATGGAGTCGTTTGAAACCTGCCTGAAGGCGGCGGACTTCCGATGAGTCCGGCGTGCCGCTGATCTTGCTCAGCGAGGAGCCCGTTCAGCGCCCCCCGAAACGGCTCGGAGGTACGCCCAGTGCCCGTGAGAACATGGCGGAAAAGGCGGCCTGGCTGGCATAGCCCACGGTGGCCGCAACCTGCGCCACGGGTAGTCCGCGGGAGATCTCGTCCACGGCCCTGGCCAGACGCAACTGCTGGCGCCATGCACCAAAGCTGGTGTCCAGCTCGGACTGGAAGAGCCGGGCCAGGGTGCGCTCGCTGGCGCCCACCTGTTCGGCCCACTCGGCCAGACCGCGACCATCGGCGGGGTCTGCCATGAGGGCGTCGCAGAGGGTCTTGAGGCGCCGGTCGCGGGGGAGCGGCAGCCCCAGGGATAGGGGGCGCGCGATGCGCATCTCCTCCAGTGCCAGCTGCATCATCAGGTGATGACGGGTGTCGCCTGCCCCCTCGGCAATGGTCTCGCAGAGGGCGCGTAGCAGGGGAGACACGTCCACCACGGTGCAGGCATCCAGGGGCAGGGGGGCGGCGGCGGAACTGATGTAGAGGGTGCGCAGCTCCACGGCGCCAAGGACCGTCACATCATGGTCAATCTCCGGCGGGATCCACACGGCACGGTTGGCCGGCACGATCCAGGCCGTGCCGGCGGCGCAGATGCGGATGGCCCCACGGATCGGATAGGCAAGCTGGGCCCAGGGGTGACGATGGGAGGGGACGACCACGTCCGGCGGTAGCGTGCGGACGTTGACGGTCACCGGTTCCGTGGCGGAAGGGGGGCGGCGAGGCAGAGGGTCAAAGGAACGGCGCGTGTGCGGGAGTGGCATGTTTGGGCAAATATCTGTCAGTTTGTCGAAATACAGCCACCGGGGTGAGCGCTAGTATCGGGCTGATTTCCGGCTGATTCAATACAACAATGCGGCGGGCCGGGCCGATGATGCAGCCACGGAGAGTACGCCCATGACCGTCCAGGCAAGCCTTGCACCCCCCCGGCAGGACGCTTACGTGATTGCCCTGGTGGGGTTCGCCCACGGGGTGTCACATTTCTTCCATCTCTTGTTGCCGCCGCTTTTCCCCTGGCTCATGCCCGAGTTCGGCCTGGATTTCGTGGGAATCGGCAGCACCATGACGGTCTTCTTTGTGGTGTCGGGGGTGGGGCAAGCCTTGTCGGGCTTGGCGGTTGACCGTTTTGGACCGGTGCGCGTGCTGGCGGCGGGCATCAGCTGCTTCATTGCCGCCGGGGTGCTGCTTGCCCAGGCGGATTCCTTTGCCGCCCTGATGCTGGTGGCGGCGGTCGCGGGGCTGGGAAACAGCGTCTTCCATCCGTGCGACTTCACCATCCTCAACCGCAACGTGTCGACGCCGCGTCTGGGGCATGCCTTTTCCGTGCATGGCTTGTCGGGCAACCTGGGGTGGGCCCTCGCGCCGGTCTTCATGACGGGTATCGCAGCCCATTCCGGTTGGCGTGTGGCGGCGCTGGCGGCGGGATTGCTGGCGGTGCCGGCGCTGGCATTGATCGTCCTTGGTCGGCGCCATCTGGTGGATGAAAGCCGTGATGCAGTTCCAGCGGGAAGGCCGGTGACGACCCTCGAGATCCTCAAGGTGGGCCCGGTGTGGATGTGCTTTGCCTTCTTTTTCCTGCTCACCATGGCTTTCGGGGCCTTCCAGAACTTTGGCGCGCCGCTGATGCAGGGACTGTATGACATGTCCGTTGGCGGTGCAGCGGCAACCTTGTCCACCTACCTGCTCGGCGGTGCGGTCGGCATCCTGGCCGGGGGCTTCCTGGCCCGTTCGGCACGGCAGGACGCGGTCATTGCCGGCGCCCTGGGGGCGGCGGCGCTGGCGGTGCTGCTGTTGGCCAGCGGCTGGGTGCCGGCCTCTGCCGTGGTCGGCCTGATGGCGTCCATCGGCTTTCTGACCGGCCTGGCGGGCCCATCCCGGGATCTGCTGGTGCGCCGTGCTGCAACTTCCCGTTTTGGTCAGGGGGCCTTTGGACGGGTGTACGGCTTCGTCTATTCGGGCCTGGACACTGGCCTGGCCCTGGCACCACTGGTGTTCGGGGGGCTGATGGACGGGGGGCGTTTCACCACGGTGCTGGTCGGCATTGCTCTCCTGCAGGTGGTCGCCATTGGAACCGCCTTGCGTGTCGTTCGGGCTTGATGCCATAGCCCGCCCATCGCGTCCGGGGCCTTCCTTCTGCCTTGCGTCGTCGAGGGGAATCGCAATGTGTTGCGTTGCGCGCTTGCGACATCCGTCCCGCCCTGACCAGGCTTGTCCGGCAGGCTGGATCTACCATTGATACATATCAATATTCGAACATACGAACATTCTAAAATCGCCCTGTACTGATTTTGCGGTGCACCACTTCATCGGATGGTTCGCAAGAGAGGGGGGCGTATGCAGGCGCTCAAGCAGATATGGGTCGCCTTGGCGACAGTGGCAGTGATGGGGTCGGCTTTTTCGGCCGTTGATCAAAAAACGGGGGCGTCCGATGCGGCGCTACTCAGATCGACTGCTGACCACAGCAAGTTCAAGGAGCTTCAGCGATCCTTCCAGTCGGGCCCCGAGGTCACCAAGGCCTGCCTGACCTGCCACACCGAAGCCGCCAGGCAGATCCACCAGACCCAGCACTGGAAATGGGAGTACGTGAATCCCGGCACCGGGCAGACGCTCGGCAAGCGCCACGTGATCAACAATTTCTGCACCTCCGTGTCGTCCAATTACAAGGCCTGTGCGAGCTGCCACATCGGCTACGGGCTTGACGACAAGAACTTCGATTTTGCGTCGGAGCAGAACGTGGATTGTCTGGTGTGCCACGACAGCACCGGCAAGTACAAGAAGCCCTCCGGCTTCTCCGGCCATCCGGTGACCAAGGACACGGAGTTTCCCCCCGGCTCGGGCAAGATCGTCCGCGGCATTGATCTCCAGGCGATTGCCCAGAAGGTCGGCAAGACCCGCCGCGAGACCTGCGGCACCTGCCACTTCTACGGTGGCGGTGGCGACGCGGTGAAGCACGGAGACCTGGACAGCTCCCTCGATCGCCCGGACAAGGCCCTGGACGTGCACATGGACGCGGAGGGCAACAACTTCACCTGCGCCACCTGCCACAAGACCGAGGGCCACCAGGTGCCGGGCAGCCGTTATGCCCCGACGGCCATGGACAAGGGCGGCGCCCATATCCGCGGCAAGGCCGACAGCACCAATCCGGCCACTTGCCAGGCCTGTCACGGCCAGGCACCTCACTCAATGGCCAAGCTCAATGACCACACCGACAAGGTGGCCTGTCAGACCTGCCATATCCCGGCCTTCGCCCGTGGCGACATGCCCACCAAGATGTCGTGGGACTGGTCCACGGCCGGCAAGCGCGATGCCAAGGGCAAGCCGCTGGTGGTCACCAACGATGATGGTCATGTGACCTACAACGGCATCAAGGGCGATTTCGTGCTCGAAGAGAACGTGCGCCCCGAATACATGTGGTTCAACGGTTCGGTGAAGTACACCCTGATGGGTGACGACATCGACAAGAGCCGCCAGCCCATTGCCATCAACACCTTCGAAGGGGGGCCGGATGACGGTAAATCGATGATCTGGCCGGTCAAGCTCTTCCGCGGCAAGCAGCCCTTCGATCCGGTCCATCGCACACTGGTGGTGACCCATCTGGCCGGTGAGGACGACACCGCCTACTGGAAGAACATGGATTGGGAAAAGGCCATCGCTGCGGGCATGGCGGCGGTCGGCAAGCCCTTCTCGGGCAAGGTGGATTTCGTCGAGACAGTGGCGATGTGGCCGATCACCCACATGGTCGCCCCCAAGGACAAGGCCCTGGCCTGCAACGAGTGCCACGCCCGCGGCGGACGCCTGGACAAGGTCGAGGGCATCTACATCCCCGGCCGTGGTGGGAACCGCCTCATCGATATGCTGGGCTGGCTGGCTTCGGCGGCGATCCTCGCCGGCGTGCTGGTGCACGGCCTCATCCGCTTCGTCAAGCGTAAGCACTGAACGGGAGACGGGATCATGGGACGCGTCTATATCTTCACCCGCTTCGAGCGCCTCTGGCACTGGATCCAGGCGGTGCTGATCATCGGCATGCTGCTGACAGGCTTCGAGATTCACGGCAGCTACCACCTGCTCGGCTTCGAACAGGCCCACAGGGTTCATACCCTGAGCGTATGGGCGTTCATCGGGCTATGGGTGTTTGCCATGTTCTGGCACCTGACGACCGGCGAATGGCGGCAATACATCCCCACGATGAAGAACATCGACAAGATTGTCCGCTTCTATGCGGTGGGGATCTTCAAGGGGGAGCCCCATCCCTTCAAACCGACCCGGGAGCGCAAGCACAACCCGATGCAGGCCCAGACCTACCTGGGCGTGACCGTGGTGGTGACGCCGCTGTTGTGGCTCTCCGGCCTGGCCTACCTTTTCTACAACGAGCTGACGGCCGCCGGCTACCGCATCGATCTGGGCACCATCGCCACCGTGCACACGATGGGTGCCTTCCTGATGCTGGCCTTTCTGATCGGTCACATCTACCTCGGCACCACCGGTCACACGCCCCTGGCCCACTTCCGGGCCATGTTCACCGGGTGGGATGACGATCACTGATTCAAACAATAAAGCAGCGTAAAGGGAGTGGTCATGAAAACACGTCATGTCAGAACCTTGATCGGTGTCCTGGTGGCAGGGCTGTTCCTGCCCATCCAGGCCCGAGCCGAAAGCAATGCCGAACTGCTCAAGCGCATTGAGGCGCTGTCCCAGGAGCTCACCCGCCTGAAGGGCCAGATCGAGGCCAACAACGCCGCGACCACGGCCAACCGCGAGGCCACCGAAGAGCTCAGGGAGAAGGTCGGCAAAGCCGAGGAGAAGTCGTCCGAGCGCTGGCTCACCATCGGCGGTGACTACCAGTTCCGTGCCGACAGTCTGTGGGGTGAGACCAAGCCCTTCACCGATGTCAGTGCCACCTTCGCCAATGCCCAGGCGCAGCTCCAGGCCGCGTTCTTTGCCAACCCCACGCCCGCCACCGGTGCGGCGCTGACCGGCCTGATGCAGTTTGCTCAGAACATGTCGGGCGTGCGCACCTACCAGCAGGCCCAGGGCTTCATGGGCGCCAATGCCGCCATGATGGGCGCGCTAGGCAATTTCGCTGCCCAGGTGCCGGCCTACAAGCCGCGCAATGACACCCTTTACACCAATCGCTTCGGCCTCGATCTGAGCGCCAAGGCCACCCAGGATGTGACCGTCAACGCCCGGCTGGTGATGTACAAGACCTTCGGCGCCGGCGACGACGATGCGGTTACCAACAGCGGCTCAGCGCCTTACTTTGCCGACCGGGTGGGCGTTTTCGACGGCACCCTCGGCCACATCCCGTCGAGCAGCTACCTCAACGTGGATCGCGCCTTTGCCACCTGGAGCAATATCGCCGATCAGGACATCTGGTTCTCGGTGGGCCGCCGTCCGTCCACCCATGGGGCGCCGAGCAACCTGCGCCTCAATGCGCCACGCCCGGGCAATGGGGGCACGCCCTCGCTGCTGGTGGACTATGCCTTTGACGGCATGACCGTCGGCTGGGCGCCCGATATTGAAGCGCTGCCCGGCGCCTACGGCAAGATCTGTTACGGCAGGGGCTTCGAGAGCGGCTTCCGCTCGACCCCTGGCAACTCCTTGCAGGATACCGACATGCTCGGCGTGTCGATCATCCCCATCGACACCGACCCGCTGCGGGTGTGGATGCAGTGGAATCGTGGCTTCAAGATCTTCGATGCACCGAAGATGCAGGACACCTACTACGGCAACACCATGCCCAAGGTCAATCTGGGGGATATCGACTGGTACGGCCTTGGCGCCATGGGCACACTCAAGCAGGTGGGGGTTGGCGACCTCAACTATTTCGCCGACCTGGGCATGAGCATCACCCACCCCAACAACAATGTGTCGGCCCAGTTCGGCTTCCAGGGGCTGCTCACCGGCGGCTTCTTCAGCCCCGAGGCGGCCCGCGACAAGACCGGTACCGCCATCGCCCTCGGTGTGCGCTACGACTTGCCTTCCCGCACCAAGCTCGGGTTCGAATACAACCACGGTTCCAAGAACTGGATCACCTTTGCTCCGGCAGCCACCGACATGTGGACATCCAAGGTCGGTACGCGGGGCAACGTGTATGAGCTTTACCTGATCCAGGAGCTCAACAGCCGGCCGATCTCGTCGCACCTGGCCAAGACCTTCGTGCGTCTTGGCTTCCAGTACTACGACTTCCAATACACCGGCAGCAACAACTGGGTAGGCGCCCCCGTCAAGATCTCGGATGTGAACGGCCAGATGATGACCACCACGCCGCTCGACAACGCGTACAACGCCTACGCCACCTTTGAAGTGAAGTTCTGAGGGCATCACGCCCCCTTGTCTTAGAGGAACCCCGTCATGCGTACACTTGTTTCCAAGCTCATGCTTTCCTTGGTCGTTGCTGTTTCGGCCGCATCCTTCAGTGCGCCGGTGGCCGCCGACGATGTGAAGATGGTCGGCGTCATCACCAAGATCAAAATGGCGTCCGATGGCAAGTCGGCCGTCGCCACCCTAAAGGACAACAAGTCCGGTGACAGCGTGACGATCAATATCAATGACGATCTCACCCTCGACAAGTTCAAGGACAAGCGGATTGTCGAGGGCGACGAGATCCGCGCCAAATACGACAATGCGGGCGGCAAGAACGAAAGCAAGTCCTTCAAGAAGACCGCGGGTTGCTGATCTCGGGCAAGCAGTCGGCGTGCCTGCAGGGGCGGCTCCAGGGGAGCCGCCCCTGCATCTTTCTGACGGCCGCGGCCAGCGCACCCTGGGCATCGCTCACGGAATCATGACGGAATAATTTACACGGCGCGCCAAGGCGGGAGAAAAGTCTGCATGAATTGAAGGCCTTGTGCAGATGGCATCAATGTTGCTGAAGGGCTTCAACCCGGCGGCCACCACTCCGATTCATGGAGGCAGGGGAACACACCTACCTTCAACCAAAGAAACGGAGTGCACGATGTTCAATAGTCGGATTGGAAAGGCTTTTGTGCTGTCGGCGCTGGCCGGTGCCCTGCTGGGGCAGGCCGGAATTGCCGCCGCGCAGACCACGGGTGGGACGACCGCCAAGACCCTGGAGCACCGCGTCGACAGTGTCACCACGGCAGCGGAAACCCGAACCGTGGAAACCTACTCGACGCAGGTGCTGGGCTTCCTGGCCGGCGACCCGACGGCGCTGGTGAATGTTCAGTTTGTGCTGCCTTTCGGTGATGCGGCCGTTCAGGCAGCGTTTGCCACGACCCGAAGCATCCTGGCCGCAGCGTCCGTCAATCCGCTGTCCTTTTCCGGTCCCACGCTCACCTCCAGCAGCCGGGTCCTGAGCAACTCGTCATCGACGGTTTCGGAGGTCAAGACGGGGGAGGAAGTGCTTTGGGTGGAGACGGTCGAGCTGGTGGGTGAAGAGCTCTTCCATATCAATTCGGCCCAGTTTGGCTGCGTGGCGTTGGTGAAAGGGGTCTCCTTCGATTGCACCGTGGATTTCGGCGACGTCTTCGTTGCCGCCGGCGACACGGTTCTGCTGACTTCTGCCGGCATTGCCGATTACCTGCTGCGGACCACGGTGACCACCGAGACCTTCCTCAACACGGCCGTGTATGAAATCGTCGGGACGCCGATCACCCAGTCGGTGCCCGAGCCCGGTACCGGCCTGCTGGTGGGGCTGGCCGGCCTGATCGCCTGGCGGGCCACCCGTCCGCGGACCGGCTCAGCGGCCCCGGCTTCCCTACCGGGCTAAGCAGCGCCCCTTCGCTTCCAGCCAGTACACCACTTCCCCGACCACGACCACGCTGCCCGACACTACCAGGCTCGCGGCCGAGACGGCGCCGGCGAGGACGAGGAGTTCGGCGCAGCCTTCATTGCGGCAGCCGCCGAAGGCACCGACTTGGTAGGCGTCGAGGGTCATGTGGCGCTCGGTGAGGCCGCAGGCGGGGTCGTAGCGCTGGGTTGTGCGCGGAACGAAGATGCAGCTACACAGGACGAGTGCTGTGGCGAGGAGCAGCGGGGTGGCGCGGGGCACGGGGCATTGACCTCCAATCGGCAGCATACCCCGCGGCCTGATGGGTCAGGGGGCCTTGTCTGCGCTGCCTTCGTCGCCCTCGGCGGCTTTGTCCAGCGCTGCCGCGACGCTGCGGGACACGCTCTCGATGTGCTCCCGGGCCGCCTGTCTGGCCGCTTCCGGCTGCCGGGCGACGATGGCATCGATGACCGCATCGTGCTCATCGGCCACCAGCCCCAGGTGGGCGCTAAAGCCACAGGTCTGCACGATGAAGAAATCCGACAGTTCGAAGTTGGCCAGCTGCCGGTTGCATAGAAGGGGTGACTTCGCCATGGCATGGAGCTGGGTGTGGAAGTCCACATTGAGCCGCCGGTATTCGTCGGCGTTGGCGCTGCGGGTGGCGTCGAGGGCGTGGATCTGGTCGTTGATGAGGCGCAGGCGGCTGATGTCGGCGGCGCTGGCCCGGCTGGCGGCAAGCTCGGCGATCAAGCCTTCGGTAAGCGCAAACATACGGTAGAAATCCTGGATCGCCTCGGGGGTCGGTGTGACCACCTCGCAGCCGACCTGGGCGGTGATGGTCACGAAGCCCCGTTCCTGCAGGCGGTACAGCGCGGTCATGATGGGGTGCCGGCTGACCCCCATCTCCTCGCCGATCTCTTTGACCAGGATACGGTCGCCAAAGCGGTACTGGCACGTAAACAGGCGCTCGAGGATCTCCTGGTAGATGTAGTTCTTCTTGGCCATGGGCGTGCGTCCGGATGCGGTTGGGTGGGTGCGGGCGGATGGTATCACCCTCGCCCGGGGTGATCTGGCGGCTAAGGGCGTCGGGGCGCCGGGGCCGTCGGTTGGGGGGCAGCGGTCTGGCTCTTGTGCTTGCATGCTAGCATGCAAGCGCTGTAGAGTGCCGTTCCATCAAGGCCGCACTTCATCGACCCCCATCAGCCCGCCACGAGCGGCGAGGAGACCCCTGGCGTGGAAACCAGCGCAGATTTCGACACCGACGTATTGATCATCGGCTCCGGCCCCACCGGCGGTACGGCCGCCCTGGCCCTGGCGACCCAGGGCGTGCGCGTCCATCTCGTGTCGCGCACCCATTGGCTAGCCGACACGCCGCGGGCCCACATCACCAACCAGCGCACCATGGAAGTGCTGCGCGACCTGGGCATCGAGGACGAGGCCATCAAGTACGCCACGCCCTGGGAGCAGATGGGCGACACTCTGTTCACCACCAGCCTGGCGGGGGAAGAGCTGGTGCGCCTGCGCACCTGGGGTACGGGCGACGAACGCAAGGGCGACTACCTGCAGGGCAGCCCCTGTGGCCTGCAGGACATTCCCCAGCCGCTGATCGAGCCGGTGATCTTCAAGAATGCGGCCGAGCGCGGCGCGCACTTCTCCTTCAACACCGAATACCTGTCCCACCAGCAGGACGGGGAGGGCGTCACGGCCATGCTCCGGGATCGCCTCACCGGGCGCGAATACACACTGCGGGCGCGCTACCTGATCGGTGCCGACGGGGCCAAGTCGAAGGTGGTGGATGAGCTGGGCCTCAACATCGAGGGCCATCTGGCCCGGGCCGGCACGGTGTATGTGATCTTCAAGGCCGACCTGAGCCGCTACGTGGCCCACCGCCCAAGCATCCTGCACTGGATCGTCACCCCGAGCGCCAGCTTCGGCGAGATCGGGATGGGCCTGCTGCGGGCCGTGCGCCCGTGGGATCGCTGGATTGCCGGCTGGGGTTTCGACATCTCCCGGGGCGAGCCCGATCTCGACCCTGCGCTACTCCTCGACCGGATCCGCACCCTGGTGGGCGACCCGGCGCTGGAGGTGGAGATAGAGCGCACCTCCGTGTGGTACGTGAACCAGGCCTATGCCACCGAGTACAGCCGGGGGCGGGTGTTCTGCGGCGGGGATGCGGTGCACCGCCACCCGCCGTCCAGCGGCCTGGGCCTCAACACCTGCGTGCAGGACGCCTTCAACCTGGCCTGGAAGCTCGCCTATGTCATCAAGGGCGATGCCGGCCCCGGCCTGCTCGACAGCTACAGCGCCGAGCGGGCGCCGGTGGGCCGGCAGATCGTCACCCGGGCCAACCAGTCGCGCCTCGACTACGCTCCCCTCAAGGCGGCCTTCCGCGTTGAAGGCGCCGACAATCCGGTGGCCGCCGGCATCGCCCGCTTCAAGGACCCGGGGCCGGAAGGCGTGGCAGCGCGACAGGCCGCGGAGGCGGCGCTGGCGCTGAAGAACACCGAATTCAACGCCCAGGGCGTGGAGATGAACCAGCGTTACGTGTCGCGGGCCGTGATGCCCGACCCGGCCGCTGGCGAGGAGGTGTGGCGGCGTGATCCGCAGCTCCATCTCCAGCCCACCACCCGCCCGGGGGCCAAGATTCCCCATGCCTGGTTGGTGGACAAGCGCGGGATACGCGTATCCACCCTGGATGTGACGGGCAAGGGCGGCTTCTCCCTGGTCACCGGATTGGCCGGCGGTGCGTGGTCTGATGCGGTCCATGAGCTGGATCTTCCTTATCTACGGGCGGTGGTGATCGGCCAGCCGGGCGCGGCCGACCCTTACTGCGGCTGGCAACGCATACGCGAGCTTCCCGAGGCCGGTGCCCTGCTGGTGCGCCCGGACGGGTATGTGGCATGGCGTCATGCCGAGCCGCCTGCCGATGTGGCCGAAGCACGCGAGCTGTTGGCCACTGCCCTTGGCGCCGTACTGGACAAGCGTCTTCTCTAGCAACAGGCGTCCCGCACTTTCTTCACGCAACACCCCACCCATCACAAGAACAGAGGAGACACCATGAACATGCACCACTTCCGCAAGCCCATCCTGGCCGCCGCCATGGCCCTGGCCGTAGGCCAGGCCTGGGCCGACATTAACGTCGGCGTCATCTTTTCCCTGACCGGGCCGGCGGCCTCGCTGGGTCTGGAGACCCGCAAATCCATCGAGCTGATGCCAAAGATGATCGGCAAGGAGAAGATCAACTACATCGTCCTCGACGACGCCACCGACCCCACCAACGCCGTCAAGAACGCCCGCAAGCTGGCGGGTGAGGACAATGTGGATGTGTTCTTCGGGCCCAACCTGATCACCTCCGGTCTGGCCATCGCCGACGTGGCCAACGAAAAGAAGGTGCCCCTGCTGTCGCAGGCGCCCATCGTGGTGCCGCCGGAGAAGCACAAGTGGGCTTTCCGCGTGGAGCCCCTGGCCGACGTGATGGTGGGCCGGGTGGTGGCCGACATGAAGGAGCGCGGCGTCAAGACGGTGGCCTTCATCGGCTTTTCGGACTCCTGGGGCGAGCTGCTGCTCAAGGGCCTGACCAAGACGGCCGAGGCCGCCGGAATCCGCATCGTCGCCACCGAGCGCTTCGGGCGCACCGACAACAGCGTGACCGCCCAGGCCCTCAAGCTGGTGGCCGCCAAGCCCGACGCTGTGTTCGTCGGCGGCTCCGGCACCCCGGCGGTGATGCCCCACACCACCCTGCGGGATCGCGGCTATGCCGGTCCGATCTACCATTCCCACGCCGTCGCCAACAAGGACTTCCTGCGGGTCGGCGGCAAGGCCGTGGAGGGCGCCCGCCTGGCCGTGGCGCCGGTGCTGGTGGCCGAACAGTTGCCCGACGCTCACCCCAACAAGCAGGCCGGGCTGGCCTTCGACAAGGCCTTGGAGGCCAAGTACGGGCCGGAGTCCCGCTCCAGCTTTGCCGGGGCCTCGTGGGATGGCTGGCTGATCCTGGAGGGCGCCCTCAACACCGCCCTGAAGAGCGCCCGGCCGGGCAGCCCGGAGTTCCGCGAGAGCCTGCGCGCTGCGCTGGAGAAGACCACCCGGGTGGTGGGCGCCAACGGCACCTATACCATGAGCGCCGAAGATCACGGTGGCTACGATCCCAAGTCTGCCGTGCTGATCGAGGTGGCGGGGGGCAAGTGGAAGCTCGTGAAGTAGGCTGGTCCGCACCACGCCTTGGGGTACCCTCAGCACTTGATGAGCCCTTGCGGTGGAAATGACGGCTTGTCCTGATCCTCGTCAACGCCCGCCGCGTCCGTTTCATTGCCTTAGCCTGCCGGTGCTTCCATAATCGGCGTGTCCCGTCGCTAAAGTTCGGCCATACGGGGATTGCGGGGCATCGGTGTGATCATGGGGGCATTGCGCTTCGTCGCGATTGCCGCCGCTGTCAGTGCTGCGGCGGCGTTCTGGTGGTGGTCCGACCAGATGGATCGTGAGCGGGAGCGGCAGCATGCCATGCAGTACAACGGCCTTCCGAATCTTTCGGTGACGGCCGGCCCGCACGCCAGCCGTCCGCGCTTTCAACCCCTGCCGGCGCCACCGCCGGTGTCCGAGGCTAAGCGGGCGCTGGGTGAGCGCCTGTTCTTCGAGCCCCGGCTTTCCGCCGACAATTCCATCTCCTGCGCCAGTTGCCACGAGCTTGCGCGGGGCGGTGCCGACCATCGGCGCGTCCCAGTGGGCGTGGGCGGAGCCCTCGGCAACGTCAATGCGCCGACGGTATTCAACGCCGCGCTGGCTATTGCCCAGTTCTGGGACGGACGGGCGTCCACGCTGGAAGAACAGGCGGCGGGGCCGGTGCACAACCCCGTCGAGATGGCCTCCAACTGGCCGCAGGTGCTGGCCAAGCTGGGGCAGGACGCAAGCTACATTGACGCCTTTGCCCAGGTGTATCCGGGGCAGGCGATGACCGGCGAGCGCATCGTCGATGCGATTGCCACCTATGAGCGCAGCCTGTTGACCGAAAGCCGCTTCGACCGATTCCTGCGGGGCGAGTCGGCGGCGCTCGGTACGCTGGAGCAGGAGGGCTATCAGCGGTTCCAGGATTTCGGTTGTGCGAGCTGCCATCAGGGCGCCTTGCTGGGCGGAAACATGTTCCAGCGCTTTGGCGTGATGGCCGATTATTTTGCAGGCAAAGCCGTCAACCCGGCCGATCTGGGGCGTTTCAACGTCACTGGGCGCGAAGAAGACCGCCACGTGTTCAAAGTGCCCAGCCTGCGCAATGTGGCGGTGACACCGCCGTATTTTCATGATGGTTCCGCGGACACGCTCGATGAGGCCATCGTGTTGATGGGGCGTTATCAGTTGGGGCGTGAGCTGGAGCCGGCCGATGTGGCGGCGCTCAGGGCGTTCCTGGGGGCGCTCACTGGTGAGTGGCAGGGGCGTGAGTTCCAATGACTGGACCGGATCCGGAGGGCACCGCCGTGCAGCCGCCGTTGCGGCAAAGCCTGCGCCTGGGGATCGTGGCGGGGGCCCTCGCCCTGATACTTGTGCTCGCCGGCCTCTTCATGCGTGCCGAAGCCGTCGATTCGGAGCAGCATTTTGCCTACGCGCAGCTCCTGCGTGACCTGCGGGAGCTGGACGCGCGCATCGACGGCGAGCTGTTGGCCAATCGCCTCGAGTTCTCCCGCAACTACGATGCCTTGACCCGCTATACCGAAGAGGCTCGCCGCCGGGTCGCCTTGGCGCGCCAGGTGCCCACCTACCTGGCGGCGGTGCCGCGGGATGCAGTGGCCGCTGCAGCGGATGCACTGTTGGCCAGCCTGCAGCGCAAGGCCCAGGCGGTGGATGATTTCAAGCGCAACGAGTCGGTGTTGCGCAATTCCCTGGCCTACCTGCCAACCGCATCGGCGAGTCTGCTTGATGAGCGCCTGGAGCCGCCCTTGAGCATGGCGGAGCGCCAGGCGATCAGCCGCTACGTGCGGAGCGTGCTGGTGTTTGCCCGGTCGCCCGATGAGGGTAGTCAGGCGGCGCTCGTCAAGGCTGCCGAGCAGTTGGCGGCGGTGCGCATGACCGAGGCGACCGTCGGCAGGCGCGGGGCGCACGACGAGCGGGTGCAAAACTTGCAGCGCCACGGCGAGGTGATCCAGGTACGCATGAGCGCAGTGGACCGGCTGATGGCCGACATCTTCGCGCTGCCCACCCGCGACCAGTTGGAGGCCCTCAGCCGTGACTACACGGCGGGCCATGGGCAGGCCCTCGACCTGGCAGCGCGTTATCGGACCTTGCTATATGCGCTGATGGTGGCGCTGGCGGCTTACCTCGCCCTGACCTTCGTGCGTCTTGCTCGGGCACGCCGCTCTCTGGAGGCTGCGCACCGGGAGCTGTCTGCGCGTTTTGCGGCCCAGCAGGCTGCGGAGAAGCGGCTCAGGCTGCATGCCACTGCCTTTGAAAGTGCCCACGATGGCATCACCCTGACCGATGCCCGGGGCAATATCCTTGATGTGAATCCGGCCTTTTCGCGCATCACCGGGTGGGCGCGCAGCGAGGTCATCGGCCGCAATCCACGGGTGCTCAAGTCGGGGCGCCACGATCAGGCCTTCTATGAGGCCATGTGGCGGAGCATTGCCCAGGACGGCGGCTGGCACGGGGAGATCTGGAATCGCAACAAGTATGGCGAGATCTATCCTGAGCTCCTGTCGATCTCCGCCGTGCGCGACGGGGTGTCGGGCGAGCTCACCAACTATGTTGCCGTGTTTGCCGACATCCGCCGGCTGAAGGCCCAGGAGCGCCAGCTCACCAAGATGGCCTATTACGATGCCCTGACCGAATTGCCCAACCGCGCCCTGCTGGTGGACCGGCTCGAACAGGCCACGGCCCAGGCCCATCGTTCCGGTTCCCTGCTGGCCGTGTGCTACCTCGATCTGGACGGGTTCAAACCGATCAACGACAAGTGGGGGCACGAGGCCGGCGACCATGTGCTGGTGGAGATCGCCCGCCGCCTGCGTCTTGCCCTGCGCGGCGGCGACACGGTGGCCCGCCTGGGGGGCGACGAGTTCGTACTTCTGTTGCTCGGTCTGCACGGTGAGGCGGAATGCCACGAGGCCATCCAGCGCTTCCTGGTGCAGATCGCCCAGCCCCTCGCCTGTCTGCCGGAACCGGCTGCGGTGTCAGCGAGCGTGGGGGTGACGCTGTTCCCGAAAGACAGCAGCGATTCGGACACCTTGCTGCGCCATGCGGACCAGGCCATGTATCTGGCCAAGCAGGCGGGCAAGAACGGATACCAGCTATTCAGTCCCGCGCTCGACCACAGCATGCGTTCCCGCTACGACCTGGTGGCGCACCTGCGCGAGGCACTGCGGGACAAGGCCTTCGTGCTGCACTACCAGCCCCAGGTGGATATGCGGGCGGGCAAGGTGATGGGGGTGGAGGCGCTGATTCGCTGGAATCACCCGGAGCGGGGCCTGGTGGCACCCAACGAGTTCCTGCCCCAGATCGAGGACGATGATCTGATCGTCCGGTTGGGGGATTGGGTGATCGAGGAGGCCCTGGCCCAGCTGGCGCGCTGGCGGGAGTTGGGGCTGGTGCTGCGGGTGGGCGTCAATGTGGCGAGCCGGCAGCTACAGTCCCCGGATTTCGTGCAGAAGCTCAAGGCGCAGTTGCTTCCTTACCCTGGGATAGCGCCCCATCTGGAGCTGGAGCTCCTGGAGACGGCGGCCCTGGAAGATGTGGTCAAGACCTCGAAGGTCATCGATGACTGCCGGGCCCTGGGGGTGGGCTTTTCCCTCGATGATTTTGGCACGGGCTATTCATCCCTTACCTACCTCAAGCGCCTGCCCGCCGAGACCATCAAGATCGACCAGAGCTTTGTGCGGGAGATCCTCAGCGATCACAACAACCTCATCATCGTGCAAGGGGTGATCGGTCTGGCCAAGGCCTTTCAGCGCCGACTGATCGCCGAGGGGGTGGAGACCCCCGAGCACGGCCGGCTGCTGATGCAGCTCAACTGCGATCTGGCCCAGGGCTATGGCATCGCCCGGCCGATGCCGGCCGACGCGCTGCCGGCCTGGCTGCAGGCCTGGCGCCCCGACCCCGGCTGGATGGAGATTGCGGGCCTGGCCTGGCAGGTGGCCGATTACCCGCTCTTCATCGCCGCCGTCGAGCACCGCAACTGGGTTGCCCAGCTGGTCTACGCGGCCAACGAGGGCCTGCCCGTACCCCAGCAGCACCTGGAGGATCACCGCCGTTGCCAGTTCGGTATCTGGTATGACACGGTGGGCCGTTCCCGCTATGCGGGCCACGCCCAGTACGGGGCGCTTGATGCGCCGCACCGTCAGGTCCATGCCCTGGCCGAGCGCATGGACCAACTCTGGCGTGATGGTCGCAACGATGAGGCCCGCCGCTGCCTGCCCGAACTCATCGCCAGCCGGGATGCGGTGCTGGCTGCCCTGTGGGCGCTGCAGAAGGTCATCGCGGTTCCACGGGAAGGCTAGCCAGGCCGGGCCTGGGGCGGCGCACCTGCGTGCTGCCTGCCGACCGTCTCATCCCCCTGGGGCGACGTCGTCCTCCACTACCCGGAATGCCGCCTGGCGATACCGGGCCAATCGCATCACCACCAGCTGGTGGGATCGGATCAGAGCGGCGCGCAACTCGACGTCGGGCAAGGGAAAGGGCGCTTCCATCGAGACCCAGCGGGCGCGTGCCAGGTAAGGCGCCGGGCGGATGCCGGGCCGGTCGGTGAAGGCGAGAAACAGATCGTTGTCCACCTTGAAAGCCAGGCTTTCGCGTCCTTTGGCCGGAAAGCTCAGGAGGGCGAACATCTTGTTGTCGGCAATCGAAAACACCCGGTTGTTGCTCCACTTGATGGACTCGTGGGCGCCGGGAAGCTGAAGGCAGAGTTCTGCGACCTGGGTGGGTGTCATGGGCTTCGGATGCGTGGTGGCGAGGCTTTGGTGTCGGTGGATGCGATCCCTGTTCGATGCGCCGCCCGGCTTCGTCCGGCGGAGCGTCTTAGGTTGGTGTAGCAGAAAATCAAAGCGGGATCACCACGATCAAACCGGGCAGTCAATCACGAGAATCGAGATGTCATCGTGGGCCGGGACGGTGTCCAGGTGAGCAGCGAGCGCGGCTCGAAGATGGGCGATCAGGTCGTCGCCGCGGCGGACGGCAAGGCTGCCGGCCAAACGTGCTTCGCCAAAGGCTTCGCCCGTGGGGCCGGTGGCCTCGACGACACCGTCGGAAAGCATCACCAGCCGGGTAGGCTCGGCCCAGGTGAAGCGCTCGACGGTCTTGATGCCCTCGGCGTCGCGGGTGACCCCAAGGGGAAGATTGTGGGACTCGAAGCGGCGCACGATGTGGCCGGCATCGTCGAGCATCTGCACGCCGGGGATGCCGCCCACCCAGACTTCGCCACTGTGGTTTGCCTCGTCGAGGCTCACCAGTCCGGCGGCCACGAAGCGTCCTGCGGGCAGCGAGGTGGCAAGCACGAAGTTGATGGACTCGATGATGCCGGGTAGCGATTCGTTCTGCTCCACGAGGCGGTAGAACTCCTGTACCACCGGCAGCGCGCTCACCGCAGCCGCCAGTCCGTGGCCGGTGGCGTCTGCCAGCAGGGCGTGGAGGCGACCGTCCGGCGAACGGGCGGCAAGGATCAGGTCGCCCGAAAAGTGGGTGGCGGGCATCACCGCGTACTGGATTCCCACCTGACGGATGAGGTCGGTACGGATCTGGTGGTTGAGGATGTGCCGAGCCATCTTCGCTTCGCGCTCGTGCTCGTCATAGTGGTGCTGGAGCAGACTGGCTTGTTCGCTCACCTTGATCTGGACGAGCTTGTTCTCGGTGTTGTCCCGCAGGGTCTCCACCACCGCAATCAGCTTGCCGGCTTCGTCAAACACCGGGCCGGCATCCACCACCAGATAGAGCTGTTTGTTGCGGCGGGGCATGGCGCACCAGTTTTCGGCATGCACCCCGTGGGCAGGCGTGTTGGGCTCATCATGGGTGGTGTAGAGCTTGTCGATCAGCGACCAGTCGTTGCGTGCCACCAGATCGGCCAGGCAGGGCCGGGGGCTGTAGTAGAAAGCCCGCCAGTGATCCCGGGTGCCGATGACTTCACGAGCCGCAATGCCGGTGAGGCGCTCGCAGGCCTGGTTCCAGATGAGCACTCGCTGTTCCGCGTCAAGCACGAAGGTGGGCACCACCAGATGCTCCATGAGGGTGACCGCAAAGTTGGTGGCCTGGCCGTGTTCCGTGGCGGTGGGCTGGGGCGACATGGAAGTTCTCCTTGGGTCGATCAGACGGGTGAGCGTTTGCGCAATCCGTTTACGGCGCTGTGGCGTTGATCTTTTGCCCCCGGGGTCAAGGTCCGGGCGCACCCTCCGCAGTCGCCGGCCTGGCGGGATCGTGACTGTAAGCCGAGAGAGAACCGCCTCCGTTGGGGGGGAAGCCCCAAAAAAAGGGCGGCCCGAAGGCCGCCTGAAACAACGCTACAACAGGGTTCTTTACGTGCTTACTTCTTGCGGGCCGGAGGCACGTCGGTGCAGCTACCATGGGCCACTTCGGCGGCCATGCCGACGGTCTCGCCGAGGGTCGGGTGGGGGTGGATGGTCTTGCCGATATCCACCGCATCCGCGCCCATCTCGATGGCCAGGCACACTTCGCCGATCATGTCGCCGGCGGAGGGGCCGACGATGGTGCCGCCGATGACCCGGTGGGTTTCCGCATCGAAGATCAGCTTGGTGAAGCCGTAGTCGGCGCCGTTGGCGATGGCGCGGCCGCTGGCAGCCCACGGGAACTTGGCGGTTTCCACCTTCTTGCCTTCGGCCTTGGCCTGGGCTTCGGTGTAGCCGACCCAGGCCACTTCGGGATGGGTGTAGGCGACGCCGGGGATCACGGTGGCGTCGAAGGCGGCCTTGTGACCGGCGGCGACTTCGGCGGCCACGTGGGCTTCATGCACGGCCTTGTGGGCGAGCATGGGCTGGCCGACGATGTCACCAATGGCGAAGATGTGCGGCACGTTGGTGCGCATCTGCGCATCCACCGGGATGAAGCCGCGCTCGCCAACGATGACGCCGGCCTTCTCGGCGCCGATCTTCTTGCCGTTGGGCGCGCGGCCCGCCGACTGCAGGATCATGTCGTACTTGACCGGCTCGGTGGGGGCACCTTCGCCTTCGAAGGTGACGTAGAGGCCGTCTTCACGGGCATCCACGCCAACCGTCTTGGTCTTCAGCATGATCTTGTCGAAGCGGCTGGCGTTCTGCTTTTCCCAGACCTTGACGGCGTCGCGGTCGGGGCCTTGCATCAGGCCGTCCATCATTTCCACCACGTCGACGCGGGCGCCGAGGGTGGAATAGACGGTGGCCATTTCGAGGCCGATGATGCCGCCGCCGATGACCAGCATCTTGGCCGGCACGAAGCGCAGTTCGAGGGCGCCGGTGGAGTCCACGATGCGCGGGTCACGCGGGATGAAGGGCAGATGCACCGCGGCGGAGCCGGCGGCGATGATGCAGTTCTTGAACTTGACGACCTTCTTGCCGCCGGTCTTGTCCTGGGCGCTGCCGGTGGTTTCTTCGACTTCGAGGTGGTGCGGGTCGAGGAAGCTGCCGTAGCCGCGGATGATGTCGACCTTGCGGCCCTTGGCCATGCCGGCGAGGCCGCCGGTGAGCTTGCCGACGACCTTGTCTTTGTGGGCGCGCAGGGCGTTCACGTCGACGCTGGGCTTGGCGAAGCTGACGCCGGCCACGGAGGCGTGTTCGGCTTCGTCGATCACGGCGGCCACGTGTAGCAGGGCCTTGGACGGGATGCA
>NZ_JAFLDT010000007.1 GCF_017302315.1 Zoogloea sp. | reverse complement strand
TGTGCGGGAGTACGGCCAGGCCATCGGTGAGCTGGCCATCGCCAACATCTTCCCCGGTGACATGCTCTGGAAGAACTTCGGTGTGACCCGTTATGGGCGAGTCGTCTTTTACGACTACGACGAAATCGAATACATGACGGACTGCAATTTCCGCAAGATTCCTCCCGCCCCCAACGAAGACATGGAAATGTCCGGCGAGCCTTGGTACTCGGCCGGCCCGATGGATGTCTTTCCCGAAGAATTCGCCACCTTCCTGCTTGGCCAGCCGAAGATCCGCAAAGCTTTTCTCAAGCACCACCGCAACCTGCTTGATCCTCGGTTCTGGCAGGAGGCCCAGGCCCGAATCCGCGACGGGCACGTGGAAGACTTCTACCCCTATCCTCAGGAACTGCGCTTCTGCAACGCCTTCAAGGCCGAGCCTCCCGGCCCGGCGCCCCTTCCCTGACTTGGCACGCTCCGCCCCGTTATTGCGTCTTTTACCTTGATTCAGGTAAACCCCAGTGTCGCTCTTTCCCGCCAGGCACCACCATGGATGTGAAGCAGCCATTCGAATGGCACTTCCATAACCAATAAAGGAGGAGACATGAAACACCGGTTTCAACTGAAGGCTCTCGTCGTGGCGGTTGGCAGCGCTCTGATTCTGGGCGCCTGTGGTGGTGGCGGAGACAAGGACAGCAGCATCCAGATGAGCGGCATTGCAGCCGAAGGGCTGGCCATTGCGAACAACACGGTCACCATCAAGGACAGATCCGGCCAAACCCGGACGGCCACCACCGACAGCAACGGCAACTATTCCGTGCAAACAGTCGGCCTGAGCTTTCCGCTGATGCTCCAGGTCACCGGAAGCCAGGGTGTGTGGCATGCCCTGGTCACCGAGGATGATGCCGGCAAGCCGATCAACATCAACTCCGCAACCAACAGCATTGCCCTGCTCGCCCTGGGCGTCACATCCGATGCCGCGCTGAAGGCGGCGTTCAACGCAGCCACCTTCAGCCAAGTGAGTGCGGCCACTGTCGCCAACGCGGACACCCGACTGCTGGATGCCCTGGAATCGGAACTGGGCAAGCGCCCGGCCTCCTTGAGGCATGCCAAGTTTCAGCCTGGCACGGCCAGCATCGACGGCGATGAAACGGACCGCCTGCTGACCCTCGTCGATCTGCGCCCCTCCGGCACCGGCTTCATCGCCTACAACCGCCGCCCAGAACGCATCCGCGCCGACTCCTACCGCATTCAGTCCTACGACGGAAGCAGCGACGACCTCCTCACCGCAGGACTCGGCAAGACCGGACTCGGCAGCGCCGTGGCGCCGGCCTATGCCAATTCCGCGGCTCCAACGGCGGCCGAGTTGCGCCGCAACGCCATTTACAACAACTATCGCGCCCTTGTGGACGCCAACAAGCCCACCGGCGGCTACGGCACGTTCTACGGACCCAACATCGACATCAACGGCGGCGATACCCTGGGTGAAGGCAAGATTGCCGGCACCGAGGCCATCGCCTATTCCGGCAACGCAGACGGCACGCGCCAGGTCACGGTCATGGTGCAGATTCCGGCGAACTTCAGCACCTCCCAACCCTGTCTGGTGACCGCCACCTCCTCCGGCTCACGGGGCATCTATGGCGCCATCGGTACGGCGGGTGAATGGGGCCTGAAGCATGGTTGCGCCGTCGCCTATACCGACAAGGGTAGCGGCAACGGCATGCATGATCTGGCCCTCGACACCACCAACCTGATCGATGGAACGGTGTCCTCGGCCAGCGCTGCCGGTACGCGGGCGCATTTCGTGGCAAACCTCACCAAGACCCAGCTCGACGCCTTCAACGCCGCCTTCCCCAACCGGATCGCCTACAAGCACGCCCACTCCCAGCAGAACCCCGAAAAGGACTGGGGCCGCAATACCCTTGATGCGGTAGGGTTCGCCTTTTATGTGCTCAATGAGAAGTTTGGTACGACCGATGCAAGCGGGAAGAAGCCCCGCAACATCCGCCCGGCCAATACGCTGGTCATCGCCTCTTCGGTATCCAACGGCGCCGGTGCTGCGCTCCTCGCCGCCGAGCAGGACAGCCTCGGTCTGATTGATGGCGTGGCGGTGGGCGAGCCCCAGATCCAGCCCAAGGACGTGAGCGGTATCGGCGTCAAACAGGGCTCCACCACGGTCAGCACCATCGGCAAGCCGCTGATCGACTACTTCACCTACGCAAACCTCTACCAACCCTGCGCAGCCTTGGCCAGCGCGGCCACAGGCTCACCCGGTGCCGCCTTTGTCGCCGGCTATGCGACCAATCGATGCACCGCGCTCAAGGCCAAGGGCCTCCTGGCCGGTACGACGCTGCAGGCACAAGCCGACGAAGCCCTACAGAAACTGCGCGCCTATGGCTGGAGCACTGAACACGATCTGTATCACGCCTCCCATCACGCTTTTGCCACACCGTCCATCGTCGTCACCTACCTGAACACCCTCGGGCGTTTCAGCGTGGCTGACAATGTTTGCGGCTTCAGCTTCGCCAGCACGGTCGCTACGGCAGGTGCCACGCTGGGCAATGTCACGGCGACCAGCGCACTGGTTCAGGCAGGCATCTTTGCCTCCGGCAACGGCGTTCCTCCAACCGGCGGCATCAATCTGGTCTACAACGAGGCCAGCGGCGGCGCCAAGCGGGATGTCCTCGCCGTATCTCCCTCCACGGGCCTCGCCGACGCAGCCCTCGACGGCGCCCTGTGCGCCCGCTCCCTTGTCACCGGCACGGATGCGGTGACCGGCAGCAAGCTGAGTGGCACCCTGCTCACCCAGTCCGACCGCGTCCGCCAGGGCATTGCGGAAGTACAGGCCACCGGAATGCTGAACGGCAAGCCCACGGTCATCGTGTCCGGCCGCTCGGATACCCTGATCCCGGTCAATCATGCGTCCCGTGCTTACTACGGGGCTAGCCGGAAGTCGGACGGATCTGCCAGCAAGCTCCGCTACTACGAAGTCACCAACGCCCAGCACTTCGATGCGTTCATCGATAACGGCCTTCTGCCGGGCTACGACAGCAATCTGGTGCCCCTTCATGTGTACTTCAATCGTGGCATGGACATCATGTATGCCCACCTGAAGAACGGCACTGCACTGCCCGACTCCCAGGTGATTCGCACCACGCCGCGCGGCGGCGCGGCGGGCTCGGCGCCAGCGTTGTCCGCGGGCAATGTCCCCCCCATTGCAAGCACCCCGGCAGCTGGCGATGTCATTTCCTATAACGGTGGAACGGTCAGCGTTCCCGAATAAGCGGGCCTGCTGGCCGTAAAGGAAAAACCCCGGTTCTCAGGACCGGGGTTTTTCATACTAGCGCCAGCCGGACTCCCTGATCCATGGGCCATCCCCCTCTGCAAGGGCCTCTCGGACATACGGCACAACGGACTCCGGCAACGCATTCCGCGGAAACCAGCCCAGCGCGTCGCATTTGTCTGGCTCCGCAACATGCGGCTCACCGCCCCATACCGGCGCGCTGACAAAGAAGTCGATCCGGTTCGTGTCGGAGCGGCGGTGTATCACCCCCACGACCCTCAGAACGGATGCGTCAATCCTGACGCCGAGCTCTTCGGCCATCTCGCGGACAGCCGTTTGCTCCACGGACTCTCCATCCTCGACATGCCCGCCCGGCAAGCTGTACAGCCCGTCGAAGAACCCCGTCCCAGCTCTGCGCATCAGCAGTATCCGGCCGTCCCGTTCGAGCAGGACGTGCACGCCGGTCGGGATCCCCGGATGACGCATCAGTGTTTTCCCGTGCTGCCAAAACCACCGGCACCCCGCTCGCTGGCGTCAAAGTCGTCGACCACGTTGAAAGCCATCTGCAGTACCGGCACGACAACCAGCTGGGCGATGCGCTCCATGGGCTGCACGGTAAAGTGTTCGTGCCCACGATTCCACGCCGACACGAAGATCTGCCCCTGGTAGTCCGAGTCGATCAGACCCACCAGATTGCCAAGCACGATACCGTGCTTGTGCCCAAGACCCGAGCGGGGAAGGATCATCGCCGCCAGTCCGGGATCGGCCAGATGGATCGCCAGGCCGGTCGGCACCAAGGCCGTGTGCCCGGGAGCAAGGTTGATCGGTGCATCAATGCAGGCCCGCAGGTCCAGGCCGGCCGAACCGTCGGTCGCATACGCGGGCGGCTGGGACTTCAGGCGTTCGTCAAGAATCTTGATATCGATCTGGTGCATGACAATCCAATCGTTCAGGGCTGGGTTTCAAACTTCGGGCAACAGGCTCGCCAAGTGGGCTACGATGGCCCGTGCGAGATCAGGCTTCGGTGCTCGCGGCAAGGGGTGACGGCCGGCGTCATCGTAGAGCACGATCAGGTTGTCGTCTCCACCCAGGCCATCCTGAACCAGGTTTCCAACGATCAGGGGCAGCTTCTTGGCCTTGCGCTTGCCTTCCGCATAGTCGTCCAGATTGCGGCTCTCGGCGGCAAAGCCGACGCAAAATGGCGGCTTCGGCAAGTTGGCGACGTCTGCGAGGATATCGGGGTTGGGTGTCAACGTAATGGACAACTCGGCACCGGACTTCTTGATCTTGTGTTCGGCAGACGTGGCCGGACGATAATCCGCCACGGCCGCCACCCCGATGAAGACATCCGCGCCGGGCAGGGCAGCAAACACCGCTTCACGCATTTCGAGCGCGCTGCGCACATTCACCCGGCGAACCCCCGCCGGCACGGGCAGGGCAACGGGGCCACTGACCAGGGTCACCTCGGCCCCGGCCTGGGAGCAGGCGCGGGCCAAGCCATAGGCCATCTTCCCGGAACTTGAGTTGGTGATACCGCGCACCGGGTCAATGGCCTCGAAGGTCGGGCCGGCCGTCATGACCACCCGCCGTCCGGCAAGCAGACGCGGCTGAAAGAAGCCGATCACCGCTTCGCACAGGTCTTCCGGCTCCAGCATGCGCCCCAATCCCACTTCGCCACAGGCCTGCTCGCCCGCCGCCGGTCCGAACAGGGTCACCCCGTCGGCGCGCAACTGGGCAACATTGCGCTGTGTGGCCGGGTGTTCCCACATCTGTCGGTTCATTGCTGGCGCCACCAGCAGGGGGCAATCCCGCGCCAGACACAGCGTTGTCAAAAGATCGTCCGCCAGACCATGGGCCAGTTTGGCCATGACATCAGCCGTGGCCGGAGAAATCAGGATCGCATCCGCATCGCGGGTCAGATCGATATGCGCCATGTTGTTATCCATGCGCGGATCCCACAGGTCGGTCCACACCCGGTTGCCGGATAGGGCCTGGAAAGTGACCGCCGTCACGAAGCGTGCGCCCCCTTCCGTCAGCACCACGTGGACATCCGCCCCGGCCTTGCCCAGCAGGCGAACCAACTCAGCCGCCTTGTAGGCGGCCACGCCTCCCGTCACCCCCAACACCAGTTTCCTGCCCTTGAGCTCGCTCATGCCAATGGTATTATCCGAGTCCTTCAGAAGCTGGAATTGTACACGCCATGGCAATCACCGACTGGCCTGCCGACGAACGCCCGCGGGAGCGCCTTCTCGCCCTTGGTGCCGGCGCCCTGTCCGACGCCGAACTGCTGGCCCTGTTCCTGCGGGTCGGCATCCGCGGCAAGAGTGCCGTCGATCTTGCCCGCGACCTCCTGGGGCATTTTGGCGGCCTTTCACCCCTGTGTGCCGCGTCAGCCTCGGCCTTCTCCGCCATTCCGGGCATGGGCCCTGCGAAGTACGCCCAGCTGCAAGCCGTACTCGAACTGGCACGTCGCGCACTCGGCGAGGAGATGGCCCGCCGTGACGTGCTCGACTCCCCCCGTGCCGTGCGCGACTGGCTGCGCCTCAAGCTCGCGCAGCTCCCCCATGAAGTCTTCATGATCCTGCTCCTCGACGCTCAAAACCGGGTCATGGGCAAGTTCGAACTCTTTCGCGGTACGCTGACCCAAACCTCCGTCTACCCGCGGGAAGTCGTCAAGCTTGTCCTTGAGCACAATGCCGCCGCGGTGATCCTTGCCCACAACCACCCCTCGGGCGTCGGCGAACCCAGCATCGCCGACCAATCGCTGACAAAGAGCCTCACCCAGGCCCTGGCGCTGGTGGATGTGCGGGTTCTCGACCACTTCATCGTGGCAGGCAACGCAGCCCCCGTTTCCTTTGCAGAGCGTGGTCTGCTCTAGGTTCCGGCCGCGACAAGCGGCATATTCATCATCTGAAACACACCAAGGTATTGATTCGAGTGAACTTCGTCGCTTATAATCGAGAGTCTTATCGAATCAAAACCAGTTTGGAGCAACAAATGGCTCGCGTTTGCCAAGTGACCGGAAAAGCACCGATGGTGGGTAACAACGTTTCCCACGCGAACAACAAAACCAAGCGCCGCTTCCTGCCGAACCTGCAAAACCGCAAGTTCTGGAGCGAAGCCGAGAATCGCTGGGTGCGCCTGCGCGTATCCAATGCGGCCCTGCGCACCATTGACAAGAAGGGCATCGACGCCGTCGTCGCCGAGCTTCGCGCTCGCGGCGAAAAGGTCTGAGCCTTTTCACCACCGGAGATAAATCGACATGGCAAAAGGCGGCCGCGAAAAGATCAAGCTCGAGTCCACTGCTGGCACCGGGCATTTTTACACCACCTCCAAGAACAAGCGCACCACCCCGAACAAGCTTGAGTTCAGCAAGTACGACCCCGTTGCCCGCAAGCACGTGCCGTACAAGGAAGTGAAACTCAAGTAATTGCTTCCGGCACGCGATTACCGCTTGTTGCACCACGAAAAACCCGCCTTGTGCGGGTTTTTTGCTTCTCGGCCAGGTCGATCAAGAGGCCGCCAGAAGCAAGACTGATCACACCAAACAAAACCGCCGACAGGCTTGCGCATGTCGGCGGTCAGGATCACGGCGCCAAGACCATCGGCCCCGGCGGATCGAAGCGTATCAAGCGCGCTGGATGTTCGACGCTTGCTTGCCCTTCGGCCCCTGAGTGACCTCGAACTGAACCTTCTCCCCCTCCTTCAGCGACTTGAACCCATTCATGTTGATCGCGGAGAAGTGCGCGAACAGGTCTTCACTACCATCGTCCGGCGTGATGAAGCCGAAACCCTTGGCGTCGTTGAACCACTTAACAGTACCAGTTGCCATATTGCTATTTCCTTCTTGATTGCAGTAATACGATCCGGACCTCCGGCGTGCGATCGGGACAAGACAAGCGCAAGACTTTCGAGGGCGTTTCTTTGAACACGCGACGCAAACCCTGTCGCCTCATACTCGGCACGAACACAAAAATGCTTTTACGTGACTTGATTCACCTCGTCAACGCATTTGTAAACCGGCACAAATGTTGCAGCACAACACGAAAGTGGCAGAAAAATGTCGGTTTTTGTGCGCTTCCCAACAAAACCCGACATTTCAACGCTGCTTTCGTCCCGCCTGCAATGCACCATGACGGGGCAAGTGCACCGCTTTGGAATGCCCCGGCGAGTGTGCCAAGTCACTCTTGCACAATCATCGGGGTTGTTTAGAATGGGTCGCATGGTCATCAAAAAGCAGGAAGAGTCTGTACTTGAAACGGCGGTGACGCGGGTCAAACCCCCACCCCTTTTCAAGGTCATGCTCCTTAACGACGATTTCACCCCCATGGATTTCGTGGTGGCTGTGATAGAGAAATACTTTGGCAAGGATCGCGAACAAGCAACTCGGATCATGCTCAAAGTACACAGAGAGGGCGTTGGGGTTTGTGGTGTCTTCCCAAGGGACGTCGCGGCCACCAAAGTCGAGCAGGTCATCGCGTACGCACGTCAGCATCAGCACCCGCTGGCTTGCGTCATGGAGGAAAACTGAAATGATCGCGCAAGAGCTTGAAGTCAGTCTGCACATGGCCTTTGTCGAAGCACGGCAAAAGAGGCATGAGTTCATTACCGTGGAGCACCTTCTGCTTGCTCTCCTCGACAACCCCTCCGCTGCAGAAGTCTTGCGCGCCTGCGCGGCCAAGACCGACGAGTTGCGCAAGGAACTTACCAATTTTGTAAACGAGCACACGCCCAAGGTCGAAGGCACCGAGGATATCGACACGCAACCGACGCTCGGCTTCCAACGCGTCATCCAGCGAGCCATCCTGCACGTCCAGTCGTCGGGCAAGAAGGAAGTCACTGGCGCCAATGTGCTGGTCGCGATCTTCGGTGAAAAGGACTCTCACGCAGTTTACTTTCTCCAACGCCAGAACATATCCCGCCTGGACGTCGTGAATTTCATTTCCCATGGCATCACCAAGACCCCGCAACAAGGGGCGAACCCGGCTACCGGCCGGCCGGCGGGTGAGTCGGAGCAGGGCGAACAGGAGCAGGAAGGCAATTCGGCCGGCGGAGCGCTCGACAATTACACCCAGAATCTCAATCAGCAGGCCCTGATGGGCAAGATCGACCCCCTCATCGGGCGCGAGAAGGAAGTCGAGCGCGTCATCCAGACCCTGTGCCGACGCCGCAAGAACAACCCCCTGCTGGTTGGGGAGGCTGGCGTGGGCAAGACTGCCATCGCCGAAGGGCTTGCCCGGCGCATCGTGGAAGGGCGCGTGCCCGAGATCCTCGCGGATGCCCAGGTGTACGCACTGGATATGGGAGCACTGCTGGCAGGCACCAAGTACCGGGGAGATTTCGAACAGCGGCTCAAGGCGGTCCTCAAGCAGCTTGCCGATCACCCTAACGCCATCCTGTTCATTGACGAGATTCACACCCTGATTGGTGCCGGCGCAGCATCCGGCGGCACGCTGGATGCGTCCAACCTGCTCAAGCCAGCCCTCTCGTCAGGCCAGATGAAGTGCATTGGCGCAACCACCTACAACGAGTTCCGTCAGATCTTCGAAAAGGATCACGCCCTGTCCCGTCGTTTCCAGAAGGTGGACGTGGTCGAGCCCTCTGTGTCCGAGACGGTGGAGATCCTCAAGGGGCTGAAGTCGCGTTTCGAGCAGCACCACGGCATCAAGTACTCTGCCTCCGCGCTTTCAAGCGCGGCAGAGCTCTCCGCCCGCTATATTAATGATCGTCACCTGCCCGACAAGGCGATCGACGTGATTGACGAGGCCGGGGCTGCACAACGCATCCTGCCGAAGTCGCGCCAGAAGAAGCTCATCGGCAAGACCGAGATTGAAGAAATCGTTGCCAAGATCGCACGCATCCCGCCGCGCAGTGTCTCCAACGATGACAAGGCAGCCCTCAGAACACTGGAGAGGGATCTCAGAAACGTCGTCTTTGGCCAGGACGCCGCCATTGAGGCGCTCGGCAAGGCCATCAAGATGTCGCGCTCGGGCCTCGGCAATCCCCACAAGCCGATCGGCTCTTTCCTGTTCAGCGGCCCCACTGGCGTGGGCAAGACCGAAGTTGCACGCCAGCTCGCCTACACCCTCGGCATCGAGCTTGTACGGTTCGACATGTCCGAGTACATGGAGCGCCATGCCGTATCGCGCCTGATCGGTGCGCCACCGGGCTATGTCGGGTTCGACCAGGGTGGGCTGCTGACCGAGCAAGTTAACAAGAAGCCGCACTGTGTACTGCTGCTGGATGAGATCGAGAAGGCTCACCCCGACATCTACAACATTCTCCTGCAGGTCATGGATCATGGCACCCTGACTGATAACAATGGGCGCCAGGCAGACTTCCGCAACACCATCATCATCATGACCACGAACGCCGGCGCCGAAACCATGCAGAAGGCCATCATCGGCTTTTCGGCCAAGCGCGAGCAGGGTGATGAAATGTCCGACATCAAACGCCTGTTCTCGCCGGAATTCCGCAACCGCCTTGATGCCATCATCTCCTTCAAGGGGCTGGATCACGACATCATCACTCGCGTCGTCGAGAAGTTCCTCATGCAGCTTGAGGCCCAGCTCCACGAGAAGAAAGTCGAAGCGCACTTCACCGAACGGCTCAAGGAGTGGCTGGGCAAGAAGGGCTTTGACCCCCTCATGGGCGCCCGCCCCATGGCCCGCCTGATTCAAGACACCATCCGCTCCGCCCTTGCCGACGAACTCCTCTTTGGGCGCCTGTCCAGCGGAGGAACCGTCACCATCGACTTGGACGATAGCGACAAGGTCAGGCTTGTGTTCGAAGAGTTGGCTGAAGCTGCGGTATAGTTTTCCCCAACCGAAACCCTTGTCCTGCGGGCGGCCTAGGCCGCCCGCTTTCTTTGTCCCTCCCTCAACTCAATGGAGTCAGCATGGAATTCCAGACTACCGACCTTTGTGATGCCAACGAAGGAAAGGTGCGTGCCGTCGCCCCCATGTTCCGCAGCTTCGGTGGCAAGACCCGCTTTTCAGGCCCCGTCCGGACCCTGAAGGTCTTCGAGGACAACGCCCTCGTCCGATCAACGTTGGAGACGCCCGGGAATGGTGCCGTACTCGTCGTCGACGCGGGTGGCTCGACGCGCTGCGCGATGCTTGGCGACCAGTTGGCCCTGCTTGGTGTGAAGAACGGTTGGTCCGGCGTCATCATGTACGGCTGCATCCGGGACTCCGGCCCGATAAGCGGCATGGACCTGGGTGTCTTTGCTCTCGGAACGCACCCGATGAAGAGCGTCAAGAAAGGGGCCGGCGACCTCGACATCCCCGTGAGCTTTGGGGGCGTCACCTTTTCCACCGGCCAATATGTATACGCCGATGAGGATGGCGTGATCGTTTCCGAGGCCCCATTGCTGTAAGCGGCATCGAAAAACGCCGCGGTGCAGCGGATTTTCTTTTCACAATCACCGACGGCGTTTCACAATGCAAAATATTTTACATAGTGACATGTTTTTAAAAAGAAATTTATTTCTTATGTCTTATATAAGACCTGTTGCTGCCGTGCAGAATCCTGCCTATACTCTCACCCACTGACCGGACTCTCCTTTCAGACCCCACAAGTCTCCAGGACACCGGACAAATAAGCAGGATGGGGTCTGCCGCCCACTCCAGGGCCGGACCGCTCCGCCGGTTTTCCCTCCCCTCCAACGTTAGTAAAGGATGTCGTATGTCTCTGACTCGCGAACAGCAAATCGCCGCCCTCGAAAAAGACTGGGCTGAAAACCCCCGCTGGAAAGGCATCAAGCGCGGTTACTCCGCAGCTGACGTCGTCCGCCTGCGCGGCTCTTTCCAGGTCGAGCACACCCTGGCCCGCCGCGGTGCCGAAAAGCTGTGGGATCTGGTGAACAACACGCCCTACGTCAACTGTCTGGGCGCCCTGACCGGCGGCCAAGCCGTTCAGCAAGCCAAGGCCGGCATCAAGGCCATCTACCTGTCCGGCTGGCAGGTTGCTGCCGACAACAACGAGTACGCCGCCATGTACCCGGACCAGTCCCTGTACCCGGTTGACTCCGTGCCCAAAGTTGTCGAGCGCATCAACAATGCCTTCAACCGTGCTGACGAAATCCAGTGGTCCAAGAACATCAACAAGGGTGATGCCGGCCACGTGGAATACCACCTGCCGATCGTTGCTGACGCTGAAGCCGGTTTCGGCGGCGTGCTCAACGCCTACGAACTGATGAAGGCCATGATCCGCGCCGGCGCTGCTGGCGTGCACTGGGAAGACCAGCTGGCTTCCGTCAAGAAGTGCGGCCACATGGGTGGCAAGGTTCTGGTTCCGACCACCGAAGCCGTGCAAAAGCTGATCGCTGCCCGTATGGCTGCCGACGTCTATGGCGTGCCGACCCTGGTCATCGCCCGTACCGATGCCGAAGCTGCCGACCTTCTGACCTCCGACTACGACGAGAACGACAAGCCCTTCCTGACCGGTGAGCGCACCGCTGAAGGCTTCTACAAGACCAAGAAGGGCCTGGATCAAGCCATCTCCCGCGCCATCGCCTACGCCGACTACGCCGACCTGGTGTGGTGCGAAACCGGCACGCCGGATCTGGAATTTGCCCGCAAGTTCGCCGAAGCCGTGCATAAGGTTCACCCGGGCAAGATGCTGGCCTACAACTGCTCCCCGTCCTTCAACTGGAAGAAGAACCTGGACGACGCTACCATCGCCAAGTTCCAGAAGGAGCTGGGTGCCATGGGCTACAAGTACCAGTTCATCACCCTGGCTGGCATCCACTCCATGTGGTACAACATGTTCGACTTGGCCCAGGACTACGCCGCCCGCGGCATGTCTGCCTACGTTGAGAAGGTTCAGGAGCCGGAATTCGCTGCCCGGGATCGTGGCTACACCTTCGTGTCGCACCAGCAGGAAGTCGGTACCGGTTACTTCGACGATGTGACCACCGTGATCCAGGGTGGCAAGTCCTCCGTGACGGCCCTGACCGGCTCCACCGAAGAAGAGCAGTTCCACTAAGCCCGGATCGCCGGTACCCCTCACCGGCACGCCTGGTTGATGAGCCCCCGCAGGTAAACTGCGGGGGCTTTTTCTCGTCCGCAGCATGGTGGTGAGGCCTCCAGTAGAATGGCGCCTTTCGCCTTCCGCACCGCATCATGCAATCCCTGTGGATGATCGTAGCCAGTCTGTTGTTCGCATGCATGGGGGTTTGCGTGAAGCTCGGCTCAGCCCGTTATACAACGGGTGAGCTGGTGTTCTACCGTGGCCTGGTCGGCTTTGTGATGATGTTCGGACTGCTTCGCCTGCAGGCACTTTCATGCGCAACGCCCCACTGGCGCCTGCAGCTATCCCGGGGCGTGTCAGGGACCATCGCCCTGATGTGTTACTTCTTTGCCCTCGGCATCCTGCCCTTGGCCACAGCGGTGACACTCAACTACACCTCGCCACTGTTTGTCGCCTTGCTCCTCGCCTGCTGGTTCCGGGAGCGTGTCGGAAAGCATCTGTTCGCGGCTGTCGCGTTGGGTTTCATCGGTGTCGTTCTCCTGCTCCAGCCCACCCTCGACCCCGCGCAATGGGCTGGAGCACTCGGCGGGCTGGGCTCTGGCCTGATTGCCAGCCTTGCATACCTGAACGTCCGGGAGCTCGGTCGTCTGGGCGAACCGGAAGCCCGCACCGTGCTCTGGTTTTCACTCATCACAGCCGCTTGCGGCCTGCCATGGGCGCTTGCCTCAGGCAGCGCAAACACCGTGAGCCTGAAGGATGCAGCCATCCTGCTCGGCGTTGGCGGATTCGGCGGATGCGCACAACTGGCCATGACACGTGCCTACCGCTACGGAAAGACCATCGTGTCGGCCAACCTTGCCTATACCACCGTGATCTTCTCCAGCCTTTTCGGTGTTGCCTTGTGGGACGAGCGCCTGCCATGGACCTCGATACTGGCGATCCTCATCATCATTGCCAGCGGTGTCTGGGTATCCATGGCATCGCGAAAACCCACCGCAGCCCTGGAGTCCGATTGAAGCGCGGGCAACGGGGGGCTACACTGGTACGGCCCAGTCAGAGCATGTGAAGAAATCGTGGCGAGCGGTTCGAGTTCGCGCCGGGAAGCACAGCCGCACGAGGCAAGCCACAAGCACCGCAGGAGCGAAATCAGGCCGCTCGTAGGTATATTGACAAGCTCTCAGCCCAGAAAGGAAGCAGACGATGATCACCACCGACCACAAGGAAAACCGGGTCAACGTAACCGTCCTGGGAGAGTTCACCCTGGCCGATTACAAGGAGTTCGAAGAAGTCATCAACTTCAAAGTGAAGTTCGAAGGCCCCGTCGATCTTCTCTTCGACCTGAGGGAGATGAGCGGCTTCACGGTGGATATGGCACTCGAGGAGATCCGCTTCGCACGGGCCCATGCCCGCGATTTCGCCCGTATTGCCATCCTCACCAGGGATCAATGGATTGCCTGGAGCGCTTGGCTGTCGCAAATGTTTGTGGACGCCGATGTTCGAGTCTTCGACGACACCGAAGATGCCGAAGCGTGGCTGGGCGGCATCGAGACCCCGGTAAGCTGAGGTCCGGAGGCCATGTCCGTCCCGTTCACAAGCCTGATCAGCGCCACGGACCTTGCCCGGCAAGCCAGCCCCGCCTGGCGTATTTTTGATTGCCGGTTCAATCTTGGCGACCCAGGGTACGGCAGGAAGGCCTATGCATCCGGGCATCTTCCTGAGGCGTTGTTCCTCGACCTGGAGACCGACCTGTCAGGCCCTCTTACCGGGCGCAATGGACGCCACCCGCTGCCCGAACCGGAACGGCTGGCCGAAAAACTTGGCAGCCTGGGCGTTGACGACCGGACGCAGGTGGTCGCCTACGACGATGCGGGCGGAATGTTTGCCGCTCGCTTATGGTGGCTCCTGCGCTGGCTGGGACACGATCACGTGGCAGTCCTCAATGGGGGGCTGCAGGCCTGGCTCTCCAACGGTCTTCCCCTGAGCACCGAGACCTCGGAGCCCCGCGCCACGACATTCGTTCTCCGGCCGCAGGACAACATGAAGGTCGATGCAGACTACGTGCTGAACCATCTGAATAAACCCGGGATGCTGCTTGTTGATGCCCGCACGCCCGACCGCTATCGGGGCGAAAATGAAACCCTTGACCCCGTTGGCGGGCATATCCCCGGCGCCGTCAATCGTTTCTTCAAGGACAATCTCGGCCCGGACGGGTGCTTCAAACAGGCGTCGGAGCTTCAGGAGGACTTCGGTCAGATCCTCAAGGGCGGGAACGCAAATATAGCGGTTCTACAGTGTGGCTCCGGCGTCACGGCATGCCACAACCTGCTCGCAATGGAGGTCGCCGGTCTGGATGGGGCACGCTTGTATCCCGGCTCGTGGAGCGAATGGTGCGCGGACCCGACCCGGCCTGTGGCGACCGGACCGGGCTGAACACGCGCAGCAGTTTTCTTGACACCCTCTCAGGCCTTGCCAAGCAGACTGCCAAGAACCGACGACAACCCTTGCCCCAAGAGATCGCTCCCTTCAGCGGGCAGTTGACCATTCGGGGTCAGGCCATCAATGACCTGGGGCAACAACTGGGCGAGCTGTCCGGCCAATTGCTCTTGCGGCAAGCCAAGCTGTGCGGCCATATCTCCCAAACCACCGGCCCCGCCGAGGGCCTGCCCGAGCTGCTCCGCGCTGACCGGCAGGTTCTGGCCCGTCCCGACCCACGAAGCCACCTGGTCACCCAGACCGGCCTGATTGAACTTGGAGAGAAGTCCGCCCAGCCCACCTTCACTGTTTTGAATCAGGTTCAGCACAAGCTGAAGCAAGGGCGACTGACCGCCACCCTGCGCGCCTCCTGCCAGCGAACCCAGAACCTGTCCTGCAAGTTGATCGAGCAAACCCATACGTTGCCTCCAGTCAAAAAGACGATCCGGGAAGTTCCGGACCCGCCATGCAAAACCACCTCAACCATCGCAGATCCTGCGGCGTGGGCCACATCATGGTTCCCCGCAAGCGCCACAGGATGTTTACACTCTTTACAGAGCTGGATCCTACCCCAGCGGCTCGCCGAATCTGACCGGTTTGTGCCGCCCCGTTAGAATTTAATCTTTTTGCAGTGGCCAACACCACCATGACCCAGGACGAACTCAAGCAACAGGCCGCGCTGCGGGCACTCGACTACGTGATCGAAGGCAAGATCGTCGGCGTAGGCACCGGCTCCACCGCCAACTTCTTCATCGACGGGCTGGCCACGATGAGGGATCGAATCGAAGGCGCCGTCGCCTCATCCGAAGCATCGGCCCGCCGACTGGCGGGCCATGGTATCCGGCTTCTGGACATGAACGAAGTCGAATCGCTCCCCATCTACATCGACGGTGCAGACGAAATCGACCCATCCCTGGCCATGATCAAGGGTGGCGGAGGAGCCCAGACTCGGGAAAAGATCGTTGCGGCGGTCGCGCGCACTTTCGTATGCATTTGCGACGCAAGCAAGAAGGTGGAACGCCTAGGCCGCTTCCCCCTTCCGATAGAGGTGATCCCCATGGCCCGCGCCCAGGTCTCGCGTGAGCTTGTCCGGCTGGGCGGCCGCCCGGTATTACGGGACGGCTTCATCACCGACAACGGCAACCTGATCCTTGACGTTCATGATCTTGCCATCGACGACCCTGCCGGCCTGGAGATCGCGATTGACGGGATCGTCGGCGTCGTCACCAGCGGCCTGTTTGCCAAGCGGGGCGCGGACGTTCTCCTGCTTGCGACGGCCGACGGCGTGATGACCTATGAACGGAGTTGAAACAAAATCGTCATCTTGCACTGCTAGGCTTTGTTGATTACATACCCTCTCCAACAGGATTTCCCCATGAACGAGCACACCTCCAAGAAGTTTGACGCCGAACTGGAAGGTATCCGAACCCGGGTTCTGCAGATGGGCGGCATGGTCGAACTGCAGATCGTGAAGGCCATGGAAGGCCTCTCCGACGGAGATCTGCTGCTGATCGATCAGGTCATCGAGAACGACAACCGGGTCAACCATCTGGAAATCGAACTGGACGAAGCCTGCAACCAGGTCATCGCCAAACGCCAACCCACCGCTGTTGATCTGCGCATGATCAGCACCGTCCAGAAGACCATCACCGACCTGGAACGGATCGGTGATGAGGCCAAGAAGATCGCCAAGACGGCGAAGCAGCTACACACCACTGGATCGAACTTCACGCCCCAGATCCGTCTCGCCCATATCGCGACGGCGGTGGTCGACATGCTGCGCACCTCCCTCGACGCCTACGCCCGCCTGGACACCATCTCGGCGGCCCAGGTGGTCCGGCAGGACAAGGAAGTGGACGCCGAATTCAAGGGCATCATGCGCCAGCTCATCACCTACATGATGGAAGACCCGCGCACCATTTCCCAATCCATCGAACTGATGTTCGTGGCCAAATCGGTGGAGCGTATCGGCGACCATGCCAAGAACATCGCCGAGTACGTGGTTTACATGGTCAAGGGCCGTGATGTGCGCCACACCAGCCTTGAAGAGATCGAACGCGAAGCAACCCGCTGAACGGCATTCCGCACGGGGGGCTTTGCCCCCCGGTGTCCCGGCAAATCGCCACTGCTGATCGGATCATGGCAACGGCGGCTCCGGCAGCCCATGCGGGGCTGCTAGAATCCGGCTCATCATCCGATTGCCGGACGCCACCGCCACCATGCCTCTCAAGTTCGAACTCCTGCAGGCCGACGACTATTCCCGTTACCTGCTGCGCGAAAAAACCGACATCCTCTACAATCTACGGGCCTTGATGCAAAGGCGCGCGATGCTGAGCGCATTCATTGACGCCAGTGCAGACTCCTTCCTGAGCGCAATCCTCGCTATCACGGCCGACGAGCAGCATCTCATTCTTGATGCGGCCAGCGATGAAGCCATCAATCTGCGCGTTGAAGCGGCCGAAAAGCTGATCTGCGTAACCCAGCTTGACAAGATCAAGATCCAGTTTGCCGCCACCGATATCGAGCGCTTTCCCCATGAAGGGCATCAGGCCTTCCGGATCGCACTCCCGGATGTGCTGTTGCGCTTGCAGCGACGGGAATACTATCGCCTCACTGCCCCCAGCCCCCACAACCTGAGTTGCCGGATTCCCGTTCTGGTGGATGGCGAAAACAAGTTTGTCACCGTCGAAGCAGACGTCGTGGATATCAGCGGGGGGGGATTGGCAGTCACTGTCCCGCCCAGCGGGGTGCCTTTCGAGCCCGACATGGAATTTGCCGACTGCCGGCTGATGCTCCCGGACGTTGGTCCCATCGCCACCACCCTCAGGGTACGCAATCTGTTCCGCATCACCAATCGGGACGGCAGTGTAGTGCTGCGCGCCGGCTGCGAGTTCATGAATCTGCCTGCCAGCATGGCATCGTCAATACAGCGCTACATATTGCGCACCGAGCGGGAACGCAACGCAAGGGAACGTATTCGTTGACGGGCTTGCAGGTAAAGGCAGGCCCTCAATGAGAAGAGCCGGCAAGGCCGGCTCTTCTCATTGTTTCCACATGAAGCACTGCGCGACGGATCGCCTTGGCGCTTACACCGACATGTTCATGATGTCCTGGTAAGCCGTGACCAGCTTGTTGCGCACCTGCACCATCTGCTGGAAAGACAGGTTCGCTTTCTGCAGATTCACCATTACATCCTGAAGATTGACATTCGGGTCACCGGCCGAGAAGCCCTTGGCCATCTCCTGCGCCTGCATCTGCGCCGAACTCACGTCGGCGATGGCACTCTGCAGAACCTGCCCGAAATCGGTGGCCCCGGCGGACGCAGCCGCTTGGGCAGACTTGCCCGACGCCACCTGCGAAGTGGCGCGCAGCTCGGACAGCATTTGGTCGATTCCGCGGGTATCCATGATCCTGCTCCTTTTTCTCGACTATAGCAGAGCAAGCCACGTGCCAAGCGGCACAATGGGCCATCAGCCGGAGAACAGCCCCTCCTGGCGATACTGCTGAAGCTTGTAACGCAGCGTCCGCTCCGAGATGCCGAGCTGCGCTACTGCGCGTTTTCGCGACCCCCCAACCTCCTTCAGAACCTGGAGGATGTGCTCGCGCTCGAGATCCTTCATATTGGCCGGACGCCCCACATCCTTGGCCGCCTCTCCGGCAGATACTGCCGACTCTGCGGCAAAAACTGCCGTAACGGCAAGCGTGGGCACCGGCAGTCGCACCGGCTCACCATTCCAGTGGGGCAGACACAGCCGGATGGTCTCCGCCGACACCGCCTCGCCACCACTCAGGATCAACGCACGCTGGACCGTGTTCTCCAGCTCCCGGACGTTGCCTGGCCAAGGATAGGTCACCAGAAGGGCCTCGGCCTCTGGCGAGAGCTTCCCCGCGCGCTTGAGGCGCACCCCGTGCATCAGGGCAAAGTGCCGTGCCAACGGAACGATGTCGCCTGGCCGCTCGCGCAGGGATGGAATCCCCAGGGGAAATACATTGAGCCGATAGAACAGATCCTCCCGGAAGCGCCCCGCCGCGACCTCCTTGCTCATGTCCCGGTTGGTCGTGGCCAGTACCCGGATGTCCAGGGGAATGGCCTTCTTGCCGCCCACCCGCTCGACCTCCCGTTCCTGCAATACACGCAGCAGCTTGGCCTGCAGACCAAGGGGCATTTCCGAAATCTCATCAAGCAACAGGGTGCCGCCTTCAGCTTGCTCGAACTTGCCTGCCTGGGAGGAAGCAGCCCCGGTAAACGCCCCCTTCTCGTGGCCGAACAGCGTGGCCTCCAGGAGCGTATCCGGAATCGCGGCGCAGTTGATGGCCACAAACGGCCCGTTGCGCCGAAGGGAATGCTCATGCAGATAGCGAGCAAAGACCTCTTTGCCCGTACCAGACTCTCCGGTGAGCAGCACCGTCGCATCCGTCTCGGCCACCCGGTCGGCCAGCGCCAGCAAATTGCGTGTATGGGGATCGGCGGCGATCATCCCGTCGGCCTGGCGGGTCACGGCATAGCGCTGCACATGTTCAAGCAGTATCCCGGGCTCAAAAGGCTTCATCAGGAAATCGCAGGCACCACCACGCATTGCATCGACCGCCTTCTCCACATCCCCAAAGGCAGTCATCAGCAATACGGGCAATTGGGGCAGACGCTGACGCAGTTCCGCCAGAAGTTGAAGGCCGTCCATGGGCTGCATCTTCAGATCCGACAAGACCAAGTTGAAGGCCTGCCGATCCGCCTCGGCCAGCGCCGCCGGACCATCCCCGACGCCCGACACCGTATGGCCGGCAAGCTCAAGGGTCAGGCACACGGCATCCCGCAAGGGCGCATCGTCTTCGACAACCAGAATGTGGAGGGATTCGGACATGGAGATCTCTCAAGTACTCGGATAGAGCAGGGCGTCATCCGCCCATGGCGAGGGTCAGGGTGAAGGTGGAGCCTCGGCCGGGTTCCGACTCGATGCCGATGTCGCCACCATGGGCACGGGCAACCCCCCGGGCGATGGCCAGCCCCAAGCCGGTTCCATCGGATCGGGTAGTAAAGAACGGCTCAAATAGCCTTGACTGAAGAGCAGGTTCAATCCCCCGCCCGTCATCGGCAACCCGGAAACGGGCCTGCATGCCATCCTGCTCGGCACGAAAGCAAATGGAGCCTCCCGCATCCAGGGCCTGGACCGCGTTCTCCAGCAAGTTGGTCAGGGCACCTGCAATCGCCTTGCGGTCACCCACGACACGGGTGGCGCCGCAGGTGCACGTGGCATCGAAGCGCAACCCCCGGGCTCTGGCCACAGGCTCCAGGGTCTGGGCCAGCTCGGCCACGAGATCACAGATGGCAAAAGGCTCCCGCCCGAGCGTCTCTCCACGGGCAAACAGCAACATGTCGCGGATGAGCTTCTCCAGGTGGCGCAGGCGCTCCAGGGCACGACTGCCCACACGCTCCTTGTCCGCAGGCCCCATGTCCTGCTGAACCAGGGTCGCCGTGTACAGGAGTGCGGCCGACAGGGGGGTGCGTAGCTGATGCGCCAGGCCGGCAACCATCTCGCCCATTGCCGCCAGACGCTCGTTGCGCTCGGCGGCAAGGCGCATGCGATGGGCATCGGTCACATCCGTAAGCAACACGATGCGCCCCTCCCCGGACTCCAGAGGGGCATCGACCCGAGTGACGCGTCGCGTTTCACCACCCAGTTCAAGCTGCCACTCGCCGGGTGTCTCTGTCTCAGTCAACCGGCCTGCGCAAAAATCCGTCCAGTGGATCCCCGCCAGGACGACACCAAACATGCTCTCCACCGCCTTGTTGGCCTGGACAACCCGGGCATCCCGATCCAGCACCACCACACCTGCCGGCAAGGCACCCATCAGCACGCTCAAACGCTCGGTCAGCTGACCAACCTGGGTCTGCAGCCCCGCATAGGCGCCGGTCAGCGCCTCCGATGCGAGGCTGAACTGGCGAAAGGCATCGGCCAGTTGGCGGGCATCAAGGCGGTCTTCAGCAGCAGGGTCGGTCATGGGACGACAGAGACGAAATTCACCGGTTCGCAGCTTAGGCCCGCCAACACCCCGGCAAGGCGGCAAATAGGCGGCAAAAAGCGCTGCTAATCCCCCCGTAGAACGGCAATCCGGCACGCCAGAATGCGAACATCCGAAATAGGGGGAATGTTTCCATGGCAGCAGAAGAGGCCGCCGCTCCGGTACCGCCCGCCTCACCCTTTGCACAGGTGCAGGAGAACATCCGCAACCTGTCCCAGCGCCAGAAGCTCGCTGCCGGCGCTGCGCTGGCGTTCGGCATTGCCCTGATCGTCGGCGTACTGTTGTGGAGCCGCCAACCGGACTATTCCGTCCTGTTCTCCAACCTCGCAGAGAAGGATGGCGGCGCCGTCGTTGCCAGCCTCCAGCAACAGAACATTCCCTACAAGTTCTCCGAAAACGGCAACGCCATCCTGGTGCCCGCCACCCAGGTCCACGACCTGCGCCTGCGCTTGGCCGCCCAGGGCATCCCCAAGGGCGGCCTGGTGGGCTTCGAGCTGATGGAGACCCAGAAGCTCGGCCTGTCCCAGTTCCATGAGCAGGTGAACTACCAGCGCGCCCTGGAAGGCGAGCTGTCCCGCACGATCTCGTCCATTGCCAGCGTCGCCGGCGCGCGGGTGCATCTTGCGATTCCCAAGCAAACGGCCTTCCTGCGCGACGAGCAGAAGCCCACCGCCTCGGTGATGGTGAACCTGCACACCGGCCGCAGCCTGGACCAGGCCCAGATCGCCGGTATCGTTCATCTGATCTCGTCAAGCGTGCCCAACCTGTCCAATGACAATGTGAGCGTCATCGACCAGGACGGCAGCCTCCTCACCAAGAAGCCCGACCCCCTGCGCACCTCCCTCGACGCCACCCAGATCAAGTACACCCGCGAGCTCGAGGAAGGCTACATCGGGCGCATCAACGCCATCCTCACGCCGCTTTTCGGCAAGGGCAATTTCCGCGCCCAGGTGTCCGCCGACGTGGACTTCAACCAGACCGAACAGACCGCCGAAACCTATCGCCCCAACCCCTCTCCCGAGCAGGCCATCCGCAGCCAGCAAAGCAACGAGAGCCAGACCCGCGATCAGGGCCCGCAAGGGGTTCCCGGCGCCCTCAGCAACCAGCCGCCCGTGCCTGCCACGGCGCCCGTAACCACCCCTGCCGTGCCGGGCACTGCCGGTGCCGACGGGCAACTACCGCTCACCACCAGCAAGAGTGCGACCATCAACTACGAGGTGGACAAGACCATCCAGCACACGCGCAAGGCCCTCGGCCAGATCAAGCGCCTGTCGGTGGCCGTGGCCATCAACCACAAGGAAGAGAAGGACAAGAACGGCAACATCAAGACCGTCCCGTTGACCGACGACGAGCGCAAGCAGGTTGAAGACCTCGTCCGCGAGGCGGTCGGCTACAGCAAGGACAGAGGGGACACCATCAACGTCGCGAGCAGCGCCTTCGTGGTCTCCGACAAGGACAGCTTTGAAACCCCGATCTGGAAGGATCCGGACAACATCGCCCTGTTCAAGGAACTCATCAAGTATCTGGTCATCGCCGGCGTGATCGCGTTCGTCGCCTTCGGGGTGATCCGGCCGCTGATGAAGCAAGTCATGCCGCCTCCGCCCGAGGAGAAGGAAGAAGACGACGCCGCCGCGGCCGGCCGGGCCGACGGGGAAGAAGGCGAAGAAGGCGAAGAAGGCACGGACGAGGAAGGCGCCGAGGTGGCCCTGTCGCCGGAAGCTGCCGCCCGCCTGGCCTACGACGAGAAACTCGCCAAGGTGCACGAGATCGCCAAGAACAACCCGCGCGTGGTCGCCAACCTGATCAAGGAATGGATGGGAAGCAATGAACAGCAACGATGAGGGCCAGGAGAAGGGCGCCCTGCTGTTGATGACCTTGGGGGCCGATGAAGCGGCCGAGGTGCTGAAGCAACTCGGCCCGAAGGAGGTCCAGAAGCTTGGCGCAGCCATGGCCAGCATGGCGTCCCAACCACGCGAGAAGGTCGAAATCGTTCTCGACGAATTGATCGCCTTCGCCGACAAGGGTACGCCCATCGAGGCCGACCACGAACACATCAAGGCCATGCTGACCAAGGCCCTCGGTGACGAGCGGGCCACCCACCTGATCAGCCGCGTGCTGCAGGGCTCCGACACCGCCGGGATCGAAAGCCTGAAGTGGATGGATGCACCGACCGCCGCCGACATGATCAAGAACGAGCACCCCCAGATCATCGCCACCATCCTGGTCCATCTGGAGTTCGATCAAGCCGGGGAAATCCTCAAGCACTTCACCGACCGCCTGCGCAACGATGTGCTGCTTCGCATTGCCACCCTGGACGGCGTACAGCCGGTCGCCCTGCGCGAACTCAACGAAGCGCTCACGCGCATGCTGGCCGGTGCGTCCACCGTCAAGAAGACTGCCATGGGTGGCGTGCGCCATGCCGCAGACATTCTCAACTTCGTCGGTTCGGCTGCGGAGACAGCCATCCTCGACAACGTGCGTGAGTACGATCCGGATCTGGCCCAGAAGATCCTCGACGAGATGTTCGTGTTCGAGAATCTCATGGAACTGGACGACCGGGGCATCCAGACCCTGCTGCGGGAGGTCCAGAGCGATTCCCTGGTCATCGCCCTCAAGGGTGCGCCACCCGAGATGCGCGAAAAAATCTTCAAGAACATGTCCCAGCGCGCCGCCGAAATGCTGCGGGAAGACCTCGAATCCCGCGGCCCCGTGCGACTATCGGAAGTGGAAGCCGAACAGAAGGAGATCCTCAAGACAGCCCGTCGGCTGGCCGAGGAAGGCCAGATCGCTCTGTCCAGCGGTGGCGGCGACGATGCCTTCGTTTAAGGACGCACCATCATCATGTCCATGAACCGCCATCAGGCTGTCGGCGCCTACCAGCGTTGGGATCTACCGTCCTTCGATGCGCCCGCCCCGGCTGTCGCCCCACCGGAGATCGAGGACGAGGCGGCAGCAAACACCCTGACAGAGGTCGCTGATACTGTCGAGCCCGAGCCGCCCGCCCCCATCATCCCCCCCGACCCTGAACCGGAAATCCATCTGCCAACGGCCGCAGACATCGAACGCATCCACGAGGAAGCTCGCAAGGACGGCTATGCTGCCGGCTACGAGGAAGGCACAGCCCGTGGTCGCATCGAAGCCATGCAGTTCCACGGGCTGGTTGAAAGCCTGGAAGCGTCCCTGACCCAGCTCGACCAGGAAGTCGCAGACGAGATCCTCGCCCTGACCACCGAACTGGCCCGCCAGATGGTCCGCCACACCCTGGCGCTCCGACCCGAGGCAGTCGTGGATCTGATCCGCGAAGCCCTTCTGCAACTCCCCCAGGCCCATGCCCTGATCCACATCAACCCCGACGACCTGTCGATGGCAAAGGACTATCTCGGCGAACACCTCGCCCATGCGGGCCATCGCCTGATCGAAGATGCCACCATCACCCGCGGGGGGGTCCGCATCGAAGCGGCCGGCAGCCAGATTGACGCCACCGTACAAACCCGCTGGCGTCGTGTCATGGACAACCTGAGCCGCAGCATTCCGTGGGATGGGGAAGCCCCCTGATGGAACACGGCACGGAAACCTGGAAGGCCTTTCTGGCCGATGGGCGCAAGCTTGTCGGCGCCACCCCGCCTTACCAGGTATCCGGCCGCCTGACCCGCATCAACGGCCTGGTCATGGAAGCCTCGGGGCTCAAACTGCCCCTCGGCTCGGGCTGCCGCATCGTCATCCCCGGCGGCAGTTCCGTGGAAGCCGAGGTGGTCGGCTTCCACGGAGAGAAGATCTTCCTGATGCCGACCGATGACGTGTTCGGACTCGCCCCCGGCGCCCAGGTCCTTCCCGTCGAGCCGACACAACCGCAACTCATCGCCGGCGAGCGCATCGAGCCACGTCGCAGGGCATCAGACCGTGCCAAGCACCTGCCCATGGGAGACGAATTGCTCGGTCGGGTTGTGGACGGTGCCGGGCGCCCCCTCGACGGCCTCGGCCCCCTGGCCGTGCGCCACTCCCGCCCCCTTCAGGCACGGCCCATCAACCCGCTCCAGCGCGCCCCCATCAGCCAGTCCCTGGATGTGGGCATCCGCGCCATCAATGCCCTCCTCACCGTGGGCCGCGGTCAGCGAATGGGCCTGTTCGCCGGTTCCGGCGTGGGCAAATCGGTACTCATCGGCATGATGGCGCGCTACACCGCCGCCGACGTGATCGTGGTCGGCCTGATCGGCGAACGGGGTCGCGAAGTGAAGGAGTTCATCGAACACAACCTCGGCCCCGAGGGGCTCGCCCGCTCGGCAGTCATTGCGGCCCCGGCCGACTGCAGCCCCCTGATGCGTCTTCAGGGGGCCTCCTATGCCACCACCGTCGCCGAGTACTTCCGCGACCAGGGCAAGCAGGTACTGCTGATCATGGACTCTCTTACCCGCTACGCCATGGCCCAACGGGAGATCGCCCTGGCCATCGGCGAACCCCCGGTTACCCGCGGCTATCCGCCATCGGTGTTTGCACGCCTGCCGGCATTGGTCGAACGAGCCGGCAACGGACCGGAAGGCGGCGGCTCCATCACTGCCTTCTACACCGTACTTGCCGAAGGTGATGACCAGCAGGATCCGATTGCAGACTCGGCTCGCGCAATCCTCGATGGTCACATCGTGCTGTCACGCAACCTCGCCGACCAGGGGCACTACCCCGCCATCGATATTGAACAGTCCATCTCCCGGGCCATGCACAACCTGGTCAAGAGCCAGCACTTCGACATGGTGCGGCGCTTCAAGCAACTGTTCTCGCGCTACCAACGCTCCCGCGATCTGATCGCGGTAGGCGCCTATCACGCCGGATCCGACCCGGTCCTCGATCAGGCGGTAGCCATGTACCCCCGCCTCGAAGCCTTCCTGCAGCAACGCATCGAGGAAAGCGAGGCCTATGAAACCGCCGTGGAGAAACTGCATATGTTGTTTGGCGCCTCCCCATGAGGTCGCCCCGGGGCCAGCAAGGGCGTCAAACCCTGCCCCTAAAGATTTCCGCCCCCTGTCCGTAAAAGCCGAGAGTAACTGAAGATGACAGAGCAGTTCCCGCTGCAGCCCTTGCTGGATCTGGCCAACAACCGCATGGACGATGCGGCCCGCCGGCTTGGCGAGCTTATCGCCAGTGATCGGGCCGTCGAGGAGAAGCTTGCCCTCCTTGTCGAGTATCGACAGGAATATCAGGCCCGATTTGTCGAAGCCGCCCGTAATGGCATCGGCCCCGACGCGTGGCGCAACTACAGCGCCTTCCTCGCCAAGCTCGACGAGGCCATTGCCCACCAGCAGAGCGTGGTTTCGGAATCGAAACGTCGCGTCGAGCAGGGCCAGCAGGACTGGGTTGATCAGCGCAACAAAGTCAAGGCCTTTGATACCTTGTCGCACCGGCACCAGACCCAACAGGCCCGCAAGGAAGCCAAGCAGGAACAGAGACTCACCGATGAACATGCTGCCAAACAGTTCCGGGATCGTACCGGAGAAGAATGAAGCGGGCTCTGTCCGCCACTGGCACGTGGCTTGCTGATAGGGATCCGTCAGCATCCTCATCAGGAACAACACCATGTCCGGACCGGCCTTGACCCCTATCGCCAACATCGCCCCCACGGCACCTCCAAAAGGCACCGAGGCATCGAATCAGGATGTCGCCGCCCAGTCCGAACCGGACAAGGCGGGCACGGGCTTCGCGTCCGAGCTGAAGCGCCAGATGAAGGATGCCTCACCCGCGGACGAGGAGCGCGGCGCCAAGAGCGACACCGAAGCCGATGCGGCAGCCCGCGCCGAGGCTGCCGCACAATCCCAGCCGTCCCTCCAGCCCGAGCTCGCCGCACTACTGAACGGACTCATTCCCACCGCGACACTCCCGGCGATGGGCATCCCTACGGACGCCGAGCCAGCCGCGCCCGGCAGCGACGACGCCCCATTGTTGTCCAACAAGCTTGCCGACGACCGGCCCGGCAATGGCCTCTTCACCACGCACATCTCGCCGGCCCCTGAAGCCATCGCGTGGACGGCAAGCGGCAACGCCACGTTGCAAACGGCAGACGGCGCCGCCAACAGGCCGGCAAATTCTGCCGCCTCCCAGAACACAGGTCAGGACATCTCCCTGCACGGCGCCCCTGTCGCGCCTGCGGACGTCTCCCTGAGGGCTGCTGATGCGACCGTCGCAGCCCCCCCCACCAACAGCTTCGCGGCAATCCACGCGGCGGCCCTGGCCAATCTACAGAGCGCAGCACCACCGCCAACCCCATCCCCCCTGCCCATGCACGTGGCAACGCCTGCCGGCAGCCCCGGCTGGCCGGAAGAGGTTGGCGACCGGGTGAGCTGGATGGTCGGACAGACCGAGAGCCATGCAGAGCTCACGCTCACGCCACCCCAACTCGGCAAGGTGGAGGTTTCCATCACCGTCAGCGGCGACCAGACCAGCGCCCAGTTTTTGGCGGCGACGCCCGCCGCCCGCGAACTGATCGAGCAAAGCCTCCCGCGTCTTCGTGAAATCCTCGAACAGAGCGGCATCAGCCTGGGGCAGACAGATGTGGGCACCTCCGGGCAACCGGGGAATCCGGAACGCAGCCCGCGCAGCGGCAACTGGCGGGACAGCGGCAACGCAGACGAAGGACTTGCAGGAAGCGCCGTGCCGACCCAATGGGCCAGACGCGGCGAAGGTTTGGTAGACACGTTTGCCTGAAGCGGCACAAATGGCGGGCCCAGATGCCCCTATTCGACGCTTGCCGGGCAGCCGTGGTGGATAACAATGGATGCAGATAAGGAGTGATCCAGCATGTCGAAAGCACCAGCCAAGGCGGAAGCCGCCGAAGGCGAAGCCCCTGCCAAGGGTGGCAAGAAAAAATTGATCATCATCATCGTGGCGGTTCTCGTGCTGGCCATTGCCGGCGCAGGTGCCTTCATGATGATGGGCAAGAAGAAACACGCAGAGGGCGAAGAAGCCGAGGAAGAGGCAGTGTCCCACGAGCCCCCCAAGGTCAAGGTGGACCCTTCCAAGCCGCCGATCTTCGTGCAATTGGAGCAATTCACGGTCAACCTGGCGCCGGAAGAGGGGGAGCACTTCCTCCAATCCACGATGGTGCTTCGGGTCGCCGACGCCAAGGTGGGAGACTCCCTGAAGCTCTACATGCCTGAATTGAAGCACCGCATCATCATGCTGCTGTCCTCCAAGAAGCCCTCCGATCTGGTCAGCTCCGAAGGCCGGGAGGAGCTCGCCGACGAAATCAAGGAAGAGGCCAACGATGTGCTCGGCTACGCGCCGAACCCGAAAAAGAAGAGTAAACGCAACCGCCCGGAAGACGATGGGCCGGTGCTTGCCGTGTTGTTCAACCAGTTCATCGTGCAGTAACGGGGTATCTCGTCATGGCCCAGGACTTTCTCTCCCAGGAAGAGGTGGATGCCCTGCTCAAGGGCGTCACCGGGGAGAGTGACGACACAGAGCATGCGGAAGAGAACACGAGCGGGGTCCGGGACTACAACCTGGCGACCCAGGAGCGCATCGTGCGTGGGCGCATGCCCACCATGGAGCTCATCAATGAGCGCTTCGCCCGCTACCTGCGCATCGGCATGTTCAACTACATGCACCGTAACGTCGAAGTCTCGGTCGGCCCCATCAAGGTCCAGAAGTTCAGCGAGTTCGTGCGCAATCTGGTGGTTCCCACCAACCTGAACCTGTTCATTTCCAAACCCCTTCGTGGTACCGGGCTCGTCGTCCTCGACCCTAACCTGGTGTTTCTGGTGGTGGACAACCTTTTCGGCGGGGACGGCCGCTTCCATACGCGGGTGGAAGGCCGTGACTTCACCCCGACAGAGCAACGCATCATCCAGGGCCTGCTGAAGGTCACCTTCGACGAATATGCCAAAGCCTGGGCGCCCGTGCAGAAACTCGAATTCGAGTACGTGCGCTCGGAAATGAACCCCCAGTTTGCCAACATCGCCACGCCCAGCGAGATCGTCGTGGCAGCGTCCTTCACCCTCGAATTCGGTGGGTCCCAGGCAGAGATGCACTTCTGCTTCCCGTATTCGATGCTTGAACCCATTCGCGAGACGCTCTACTCGACCATGCAGAGCGATCACATCACCCAAGACAATCGCTGGGTGAATATGATGGGGAAACAGCTACAGACGGCAGAGGTCACCCTGGTGGCACGTCTGGGCACCGCCAATGTCACCCTGCGGGATATCGTCCACATGAAGCCGGGTGACGTGATTCCCCTCAACATCCCCGATACCGTGCAGGCGGAAGTGGACGGCATACCGTTCATGGAGTGCCGCTACGGCATCCAGCGCGGCCAATACGCCCTCAAGGTGGAACGCTTCCTCGCCCAGGAAGAAGAAGCCACGACCAAGGGCTAGGAGCACACCATGTCAGAAACCGACACCCCCGACGAAAACCAGATCAGCGACGACGATTGGGCTGCGGCCATGCAGGAGCAGGCTGCGGCGGAGGGCCTCACCGATCCGGCCGAGCCTGCCGAGGACGATGGATCCCCCTACCAGGCCAAGCCCGCCAGCCAGCTCTTCCCGGATTTTGGCCAGACGGGAGCCAAGGGCGGATCAATCAACGATTACGACATGATCCTGGATATCCCGGTGCAACTCACCGTGGAGCTGGGACGCACCAAGATCGCCATCCGCAACCTGCTGCAGCTGGCCCATGGATCGGTAGTGGAACTGGACGGGCTGGCGGGCGAGCCAATGGATGTACTGGTCAACGGCACCCTGATCGCGCAAGGCGAAGTGGTCGTGGTGAACGACAAGTTCGGCATCCGCCTGACCGACATCATCACGCCGGCAGAACGCATCCGGAAACTCCGTAACTAAGCCGCCCTGCGAGCGGCATCACGGGGAAACCGGGCGCCCCGCAGGCCGGGCCAGCACCGAGCGTATCGGCCGCCGGTCCGGCGCATTGGCCCGATGCAGCAGCCAGCGCTCCCCGAGTATCTGCAGCGCCCGCTGGCGCTTGGCCTCATAGGCACTGCCAGAGGACAACTCCGGAACGTTCTTCTCCGACGCGCCAGCCACCGGCTGGATGTCACGATGCCACAGCAGCATGATCACACCTCCTGAACCCGACACTCCCTTTGATTGATAGCACATCAGGCAGTTCGCCGGCAAAGGCGCAAAGCACAAAAATATGCCTGTTTTACATGCCTAATCAAGCCATGCCAGGCCACGCTTGGGGAATAAGCTAAGCGCCAGACTCCCCTACACGCCCGCCCGCCATGCCCTCTCCGCTTCATGCTGCCGGCCTGCTGCTTCTGACCGGCCCCGCGATCTCCGCGGACGGCAGCACTCTTGATGCCACGGGAAGCGTGATCCAGATGCTGCTGGGCCTGGGCCTGGTGATCGGCCTGCTTTACGCGACACTGCACATCCTGCGGCGTATCGGAGGCGGCAACACGCAGGCCGGAGCCGTGCTGAAGATCCTTGGTGCTGCAGCCGTCGGGCCGCGGGAGAGAGTCGTACTGGTGGAAGTGGCGGACAGGATATTGGTGCTCGGCGTCGCGCCCGGGCGGGTGAATACCCTGCACACCCTCGACGCGGGGGAGATCCCTCGAGATCCCGATGGAGGCCACCCCCTTTCCGGCGGCAAGGACTTCCAGACCTGGCTCAAGCAGACCCTCGAACGCCGTTCCAGATGAAACACCTCCCGCTCATGTTCCGGCGCTGTGCCCCGCTGCTCCTGCTGTTGCCCCTGCCCGTCCTTGCCCAGGCCATGCCCGCACTCACCAGCACGCCTGCTGGCGGCGGTGGCACCCAGTACAGCCTGTCCATCCAGACCCTGCTGCTGCTCACCTCCCTGAGCTTCCTGCCCGCAGTCGTACTGATGATGACGAGCTTCACCCGGATCATCATCGTCATGTCCCTGCTGCGCCACGCCATGGGCACCCAGACTTCGCCACCCAATCAGGTGATGATCGGCCTGTCCCTGTTCCTTACCTTCTTCATCATGTCCCCGGTGATTGACAAGGTCTACACCGAAGCCTGGCAACCCTTGTCGGAGAATCGCATCACCTTCAACGAAGCCCTTGATCGTGCCACCGTCCCGGTCAAGACCTTCATGCTCAAGCAAGTGCGGGAACCCGACCTCAACCTGTTCTCCAAACTGGCCAAGACCCCTCGGGTGGACAAAGCCGAAGACCTGCCGATGCGGGTGGTGATCCCGGCCTTCGTCACCTCCGAACTGAAGACGGCATTCCAGATCGGCTTCATCGTCTTCATTCCCTTTCTGATCATCGACATGGTCGTCGCCTCGGTGCTGATGTCCATGGGCATGATGATGATGAGCCCGGCCATCGTTGCCCTGCCCTTCAAGATCATGCTCTTTGTGCTGGTGGACGGCTGGAATCTGCTGATCGCCTCCCTTGTGCAGAGTTTCGGATAGGAGAGCCCCCGTGACCCCCACGACCGTCATCGACCTGGGCCGCCAGGCCCTGGAACTCACCCTGCTGATCTCGGCCCCCCTTTTCATTGCGGCCCTTGCCACCGGCCTCATCATCTCGATCTTTCAGGCCGCAACCCAGATCAACGAACAGACCCTGTCCTTCGTACCCAAACTGATCGCCACCTTCATCACCCTGGTGCTGGCCGGGCCGTGGATGATCACGATGATGACCGACTTCATCCGGCGCCTGTTCGAGAACATCCCGGCGATGATCGGCTGAGGCCGCGGCCCATGCTGACCGTCACCGCGGCCCAGCTCGATGCCTGGCTGGCCGCCTTCGCTTTTCCCCTGGCACGGGTATTGGGTCTGGTCGGTGCCGGCCCCGTGTTTGGCAACAACTCCCTGCCCCGGCGCGTCAAACTGGTAGTCGGACTGGCCGTTGGAGTCGGCCTCGCCCCTGCCTTTCCCCCAGTCCCGGCGGTTCCCCTCGACTCCTGGGCCGGTCTGCTGATCCTCTTCGAGCAAACGCTGATCGGTATCGCGATGGGTCTGGCGATGCGCGTGGCCTTTGCCGCCCTGGACCTGATGGGCGAACTCATCAGCCTGCAGATGGGCCTCTCCTTTGCCACCTTCTTCGACCCCCTGGCGGGCGGGCAGACGGCGGTGGTGGCGGAATTTCTGACCCTTCTCGCCACCCTCGTCTTCCTGTCGCTCAATGGCCACCTGCTGATGCTGGACACCCTGGCCAGAAGTTTCGAGTGGTTCCCGATCGGCAGCACCAACCTGAACAAGGAGGGATGGATGGTACTGGTCCGCTCCGGCGCGATGATCTTCGCAGCAGGGCTGCTGATGGCACTTCCGGTGGTCACCGCCCTGCTCATCACCAACATCGCCCTGGGCATCCTGACCCGCGCCGCGCCCCAACTGAACCTCTTCGCCATCGGCTTCCCCATCACCCTGACCGTCGGTTTTGGTGTCCTGCTACTCGCCCTGGGGCACCTGGCCCCCTTGCTGCAGCGATTCTATGACATGGGCTTCGACACGATGGCCACCCTCTTGCGCACCCTCGGTCAGAGCGTGGGAGTGCGTCCCTGATGTCACCGCTTGTCGTGGCGTTGCTCGTCAGCGCAACCCTCATGGCTTTCGGCCTTCTCTGGACGAGGCTGGTCTCGGCGCGCCGGCTGGCCAGCCGCCTGGCCGATGCCCTGGAGGACGAGCGGGCACACCGCAGGGAGGCCGAACACGCCCTGGATGCAGCCCATGAGCGCTTCTCCGAAGTCTTCCGCTTCCTGCCTGATCTGGTGACCCTGAGCAGCCTCGAAGACGGGCGACTCATCGACATGAACTTGAACTGGAGCGCCACCCTCGGCTACGACCACGAAGCGTGCGTCGGCCAGCACGGCCAGGCATTCGGCATGTGGTCCAGGGCTGAGGATGAAGATGCCATACTCGAAAGTCTGCGCGCGGGCAGATCTGTTCACAACATGCCGATCTCCCTGCGCCGGTGGGACGGAAGCATCATTGAAACCCTTGCCCGAGCTTGCCTGCTGGAGATCGGGACACGGGCCTGCGTACTTACCGTGTTTCGCGACATCAGCGAGCAGTTGCGGCTCGAACGGGCCGAACGGGCCGCCACGGAGTCACAGCGGATCTCCGAGGCCATCTTTTCCGCGGCCTTTCATTGCAGCCCCGACTACATCACCATCAGCCGACTTGCCGACGGCACCCTGCTTGAGCTCAACCAAGCCTTTGTCCAGCTGGTGGGCTGGTCGCGGGAGGAAGCCATCGGTACCCGCTCTGTGGACCTGGGTCTGTGGCCCATTCCCGAAGAACGCGCCTCCGTGGTCGAACGGGTCAACAGGGACGGGGCCGTGCGCAACTTTCCCTGCACCATCGGCACCCGCGACGGCTCGCGGCGCCACTGCCTGCTCAACGCCTCCAGCATCGTGATCGAACAACAAACCTGCCTGGTCGCGATTGTTCGGGATGTTTCCGAGCAGAAGGCCGCCGACGATGCCCTTCAGGAGAGCCAGGCAAAATTCTCCCGGATCTTCGCCTCTGCACCGGTCGCCATGTCTGTCACCCGGCTTGCCGACCGCACTCATGTGGACGCCAACCCGGCCTGGGAGAACCTCTTCGGTCTCCAACGCCAGGCTGTCCTGACCCGCAGCACCGGCGAGCTTGGCTTCTGGGTGGACACGGAGGTCTACGACGATCTCTACGCGCGCATCGCCCGTGATGAAGTCGTTGATCAACGCGAGGTACGCATTCGTCCTCGCGGTCGCGACGAGATCGCCACCTGCCTGGTATCCGGCTGCCGCCTGCGTATTCATGGGGAAGACTGCGGCCTGTGGTCGCTCGTGGACATCTCCGAGCTAAGGCGCATTCAGGGCCACATTGAAGAACTCAACGAAGGCCTGGAGCGGCGGGTTGCCGATCGCACCGCCGAATTGGAGGCTACCCTGGCCACCCTGAGTCAGGCTCGGAACGAACTGGTACGCCGTGAAAAACTGGCCGCCCTCGGGTCCCTCGTCGCGGGCATCGCCCATGAACTCAACACCCCCATCGGCAATAGTGTGATGGTCGCCACCACCCTATCCAGCCGCACGGAGGCGATGGCGCAGGAGTTCGCATCCGGCGAATTGCGCAGGAGAAGCTTCGAGACCTACGTGAACGACGCCCGGGAAGCTGGAGACTTGCTCATGCGCAGCCTCCTGCGCGCCCAGGAACTGGTCCGCAGTTTCAAACAGGTTGCGGTCGATCAAAGCAGCGAAAAGCGCCGCCCCTTTGAACTCGGCGAAATGCTTCACGAAATCGCCGTCACCCTCGGGCCCATGCTGAAGGCTTCCCATTGCACCCTCGACATAGCCCCCGCGGACACCTTGCGCATGGACAGCTATCCGGGCGCGCTCGGCCAGATCCTCACCAACCTGATCGGCAATGCACTGATCCATGCCTTTCCAGACCACGTGGGGGGGCGCATCGTGGTGACCACCCAGGCCCAGGCCGACAGTGTCAGCATCCGCATTGCCGACAACGGCATCGGCATTGATGAGAGCAGCCTGCAGCGAATATTCGACCCGTTTTTCACCACCCGCCTCGGCAAGGGAGGCAGCGGGCTCGGACTCTACATCGTTTACAACCTCGTCACCTGCACCCTGGGCGGACAAATCCAGGTGGGGAGCACCCCGGGCTCCGGCACCTGCTTCACCCTGACGCTGCCGTGCATCGCTCCTGCCGACGCCCCCCAGGACAATGCCATGGCGATACCCACAGCCAGAAGGCCTTGGTTAAACTTCGAGGATGCCGGGCCGATAATCTGAGTTCCACCACGTCACCGGGACAGGCCTGTGCGCCCCTCCCCACGGAGCCTCCATGGCCATTGCCATTGTTGACGACACGCCCCTCAACCTGACCCTGATTCAGGCTCTGGTCCGCAAACTCGCCCCTGCCGGCACCGAGATCGTGTGTTTCACCTCTCCAAGGGAAGGCCTCGACTGGTGCGGCGCCCACGAGCCCGACCTCATCATCGTCGATTACATGATGCCCGATCTGAACGGCATCGAGTTCATTGACGCGGTACGCCAGTTTCACCCGGCGGACGTGGTACCGATTCTGATGGTCACCGCCGCCCATGAAAAGGAAATCCGCTACCAGAGCCTGACCGCCGGTGCCAACGATTTCCTGACCAAGCCCATTGATCGCCACGAATTCGACCCCCGTGTGCGTACCATGCTCGCCCTGCGCAACAGCCACACCCGGCTACGTAGCTGGAACGACGACCTGCGCCAGGCCGTCATCCACAAGACCGCAGACATCGTGGCACGCGAACGGGAGACCATTGCCCGTCTGGCCCGCGCAGCCGAATTCCGCGACCCGGAAACCGGCGCCCACATTCTGCGCATGGCCCACTACTCGCAACTGATTGCCCAGCGCCTGGGGCTTGAACCGGAACTGTGCGAACGCATCCTGAGTGCCGCGCCCATGCATGACGTGGGCAAGGTCGGGACGCCAGATCACATCCTTCTCAAGCCAGGGCGCCTAACCGACGAGGAGATGGTGATCATGCGTCGCCACGCCACCATCGGCCACGACATCCTCAAGGGCTCCTCGTCGCCCATGATTCAGCTGGCCGCCGAGATCGCCCTCAGCCATCACGAGAAATTCAACGGCAGCGGCTATCCCGGAGGCCTTGCCGCAGAAGCGATTCCGCTGTCCGGGCGGATTGTTGCGGTCGCCGATGTCTTCGACGCTCTCACCTCGGCGCGACCCTACAAGCCCGCTTGGGAGCTTGACCGGGCGGTAGCGTTCCTGAAGGGCGAACGCGGTCAACACTTCGACCCCACGTGCGTGGATGCCTTTTTCGACCAATGGTCGGCGGTGCTGGCGATCCGCGAGCGCTATAAGGACGATGAAGAATGAGCCGACTGCTCCACTACGTGGCAGACCGTCTTGGGCTGCATTCCCTCCGTCAACAACTCGCCGCGCTGTTTGCGCTACTGCTCACACTGTCGGTCTTGGCCTACTCCCTTTACACCGGCTTCGAACAAGCCGGCTACGTGGAACGACTGGAACGCGCCCATGCCGATGAACTGTCCCGGCATCTGGCCGCCGTACTGGAACCACACGTTGCGGCAGGCGACCGTCGTGCCATCACCGCACACCTCCTTGAAGTTGCTGACAACACCGCCATTCTTCGACTCACGGTCACCGACCGGCAGGGTACCCCGCTCGTAAGCGTGCATCGCGCCACGAGCACCACAGCGCTGACCCCCGAGCCGGACAGCACCACCCCCTTTCCCCTCCCGGATCAAGGCCGCCGTGCCAGCAGCGTCGAAGTCACGGCCGGACGCTCCGCCATCATCGCCTGGGTCGGTATCGGCGAGATCGCGCCAATGGGCTGGCTGCGCAGCGAGATCCATCCGGCCGCCGCCATCGACAGCCTCCATAACATCCTCCAGGACAGCGCTGTGGCAGGCTTACTGACCCTCTTGATCGGTACGGCAACAATCCTGATCTTCCTGCGCCCCCCCCTCCGCAGCCTGGAACGGGCCACCGCCTTTGCCGAGAGCATGGAGAACTGCCAGGGCGACACGCTTCACGAAGCAAGTTCGGCCGTCGAGATCCGCAAGCTGGTGGACGCCCTCAATTGGACATCCATCCGCCTTTTCGACGGCCAGTCAGCCCTGTCGGCGAGCGAGCTTCGCAATCGGGCTATCGCTGAAGCCGCCCTCGACAGCATCATCACTGTTGACGCCAGCGGCCGCATCCTCGAGTTCAACCCCGCGGCCGAGCGAACCTTCGGGATTTCCAGGGCCGATGCCTTGCATCAACCCGTGTCGGAGCTTCTTTTTCCCGAATCTTTGCGCGAGATCCACGCCGCCAAGTTGGAACAACTCCTGGAAGCCCCCCTTGGCGACACCCTGGGGCAACGCGTCGAAACGCTCGCAAAGCGCCGCAATGGCGACGAATTTCCGGTGGAAATGGCCCTCGTTGCGCTGGAAAGCGGTGGTAGCCGCCTGATCACCGCCTATCTGCGGGATATCGGGGACCGCAAGGAGGCCGAACGCGTCATGCGGCAGGCAAAAGAATCCGCTGAAGCCAACAGCCGCTCCAAGAGCGACTTCCTCGCCAACATGAGCCACGAGATCCGTACGCCCATGAATGCCATCCTGGGCATGACCGATCTTGCCCTGGAGACCGAACTCGACGAGGAACAGCGCGAGTATCTGACCCTCGTGAAGAGTTCTGCAAACGCCCTCCTCGGCATCATCAACGACATTCTCGACTTCTCGAAGATCGAGGCCGGCAAGCTCGATTTCGAACACATCAACTTCAGCCTGCGGGACTGTGTCGCCCTGGCCGTCAGAACCCTTCAGCAACGGGCCTCCGAGAAAGATCTGTTGCTCAGTGTTCAGGTCGCACCGGAAGCCCCCGACAGTCTGGTAGGTGACCCGCATCGCTTGCGCCAGGTCCTGATCAACCTCCTCTCCAACGCCATCAAGTTCACCAACGAAGGGGGCGTCAGCGTGATCGTCCAGCCCGGCGCCCCGATGGACGAACGGATATCCATCCAGTTCAGCGTACAGGACACGGGGGTCGGCATTCCCCCGGAAAAGCAGGATCTGATCTTCGAAGCCTTCTCCCAGGCGGACTCCTCCACCACCCGCCGCTACGGCGGCACCGGCCTTGGGCTGACCATCAGCGCCCAGCTGGTTCAGGCCATGGGAGGCAGGATTCGCGTGGAAAGCACCCCGGGCCAGGGAAGCACCTTCCATTTCAGCGCCCACTTCGAACCCGGTCAGGCCAGTGCCGTAACGGAAGAGCGGGCGCACCTGGAAGGTCTGCCCGTCCTCGTCGCAGTGGACAATCCCGTCGAGCGCCATACCCTCATCGAACTGCTGGGGCAGTGGCGGATGGCCCCCACCTACGCGCCGGACGCCAACACCTGCCTGCGCGAGCTTGCCCAGGCGGCCAGCAACAATCTCCCCTATCGCGTCGTCGTGCTTGGCACCCAGCTACCCGACTCGGAGGGTTTCTCCCTGGCGGAGACAATCACCAGCTCGAACCTTCCGCAGCCCTGCGTGATCATGCTGGCGGTCGAGGGTCGCCGTGGCGACGGCGCCCGCTGCCGCGAGCTGGGCATCGCCGCCTACCTGCCCATGCCGGTTGAAGCCTCCGATCTGCTTAACGCCATACTCTTGTCGGTAGACCCCATCGATGAGCGCCCCCTGATCACACGTCACTCCTTACGCGAGCAGCGCCGCCAGCTCCACGTGCTGCTCGCCGAGGATAACGTGGTGAATCAGACACTGGCCATCCGCCTGCTGACCAAGCTGGGGCATCACGTCGAGGTCGCCAACAATGGCCAGGAAGCCCTTGATCTCCATGCGGCAACCCATTTCGACGCCATCCTGATGGATGTGCAAATGCCCATCATGGGCGGCTTCGAAGCCACTACTGTGATTCGCCAACGGGAGTCAGCAGGCATGGCGCGCACCCCTATCATTGCCATGACCGCCCATGCCATGAAGGGTGACCGGGAGCGCTGCCTGCAGGCGGGCATGGACGGATACCTCTCCAAGCCCGTGCACGCACCTGATCTTGTCGAGGCCCTGATCCTGCAAGCCGGCCACAATGATCCAGCGCCCGCGCCCCAAACTGAGTCGCCGCCGCCCAGCGGTCCGATTTTCGACCGGGAGCAGGTACTCTCCAACCTCGGTGACGACGAAGACCTGCTGGCCCAACTGATGGTCATGTACAGCGAAGACGAACCGCGCCTGCTGGCCGAAGTCGAGGCCGCAGTGAAGGCCGGTGACGCCGACGCCCTTTACGGGAGCGCCCACGCCCTTAAGGGCGCCGTGTCAAACTTCTGCGCGGGACGGGCCCAGGCCAAGGCCCAGCAACTGGAGCGCATGGGCCGGGAAAGAAAGCTCGGCAACGCGTCCACCGCCCTGGCCGAACTGAAGCACGAGCTGGCAGCCCTGAGCGAGGCTTTCAAACACCATTGAACCCGGAGGTGCGCCGATGCAGTGCCGGCGCAACACCGGGACGGAAAGGGACTCGGCGCTTGCGAAAAGTCCTAGCCAACAGCCAGAGTTCGCGCCGGGAAGCGCAGCCGTGCAAGGTGTACGCTGAGCCGCAGGGGCTCAATCGGACTGCGCTGTCGATCTACGCACCTGCGCCCACAGGCCCTCACGGGGCATCGGTCCCCTTGGCCTGAATCAGTTCGATCTTGTATCCATCCGGATCCTCGACAAAGGCAATGACCGTGCTGCCGTGCTTCATCGGGCCGGCCTCGCGCACCACCTTGCCGCCACGGGCCTTGATGGTTTCGCATGCCACGTAGGCGTCGGGCACTTCGAGGGCAATATGGCCATAGGCCGTACCCAGCTCATACGACTCGACACCCCAGTTGTGGGTCAGTTCGAGCACCGCCCCGGCCGCTTCGTCCTGGTAGCCAACGAAGGCCAGCGTGAACTTGCCGTCCGGATAGTCCCGGCGGCGAAGCAGGCGCATCCCCAGAACTTCGGTATAGAAAGTGATGGAACGATCAAGATCGCCGACGCGGAGCATGGTGTGAAGCAGACGCATGGAGTTTTCCTTGTATCAAAGGGCAGGAAGCGCTGCGCCGGCCTTGCGGAGGGCCTGACGTGCCGCCACATGCTCGGGGTAGAGGGACGACACCACAGACCAGAAACGGGGTGAGTGGTTCATCTCGACCAGATGTGCCACCTCGTGGGCAACCACATAGTCAATCAATGGAAGCGGCAGGTGGATCAAACGCCAATGCAGCCGAATGCCACTACGCGCGCTACAGCTTCCCCAACGGGTACGTGCGCTGGATAGCCCGACGGCCGGCACCGGTCGCCCGAGGCGCAGACAGAACTCCTCCACCCGATGGCAGAACACCGCCAGAGCCCGCTCCTGCAGGCCCCGCAACAAGAGCTGGCGGGCATCGCCCCCGGCCCGCAAGGCCAGCTCAATGACCGGCTCGGCCCCCCTCTCATGCCAAACGACCCGATTGTTGCCCCGCCCGATTTGCAGGCGCCAGACATCGCCCAGAAGCGGCAACACGGCCCCGTCCCGGGGCTCGAAACGCGCTACATCGGCCGCGGCGGAGCGGGCGGCGAGCTTGTCTGTTATCCACCGGGCGTGGCTGCGGATGAAGGACTCCACATCGGAAAGTCCGGCCCGCAGGGGCACGCCCACGGTCAGCCCACGATGATCAATGCGCAGACCGAGCGTCTTGCGGGCACTCCGCCGCAAGCTGTAGGAAACCCGCTGCCCGTCCAGGAGGATCTCGCGGGCCTCCGCAGGCGTCGCCATCACGCCGTGCTGGCTTCCTTGCTGCGCGACGTACGGTAATGATGGGGAAACAGCCGGCGCATTTCGCCCTCAACCCAGGCCTCGGCGCGCGCATTGATTTCCTCCGCGGTCAGGCCGGTGGTATCGATCACCGGACCGACACTCACCACCACTTCGCCAGGACGCTTGAAGAAGGCATTGCGCGGCCAGAACTCCCCGGCATTGTGGGCCACGGGCACCACCGGGGTTCCCGTCTGTGCGGCCAGCCACGAGGCGCCGGCCTTGTAGCGCTTCTTGCTTCCCGGGGCCACACGCGTCCCCTCGGGAAAGATCGTCACCCAAAAACCATGGGCGAGACGATCCCGCCCCTGGGCCTCCACCTGGGTCAGCGCGTCCTTCCCGGCAGCCCGGTCGATGGCGATCATCGGCATCTGGGAGATTCCCCACCCGAAGAAGGGCACCTTGTGGATCTCCTTCTTCATGACGAAAACCATGGGCGGGAAGATGTCCTGCAGCATGATGGTCTCCCACGCCGACATGTGCTTGGAAACCACGATGGCCGGGCCCACCGGAATGTTCTCCCGGCCGATCACCCGGTAGGGGATGCCCAGCACGTGCTTGATGACCCAGGCCATGATGCGCGGCCAACCACGGATCAGCTTGTGACGGGTCTTGGGACCAAACGGAAAGCTGGCCATGCCGATCAGCGCATAGAGGGGCGTGAACACGGCCAGGGCCAGCATGAAGAGGAGGTTGCGGATCAGGACCACGGGGGCATCTCTCAAGCAGTTAGGTGCGCGACCACGGCCGCCAGGTCGGGGAAGATCTCGGTGCCTGCGGGCAGGGCAGGATCAAGCGCGGTCTTGCTGCCCTTTCCGGTCTTCACCAGATAGGGCTTGCAACCCACCGCAACCCCCGCCTGCAGGTCGCGCAGGCTGTCGCCAACCACCGGCATGCCCTTGAGATCAACGTTGAAGCGCTGGGCGATCTCCAGAAACATGCCCGGTTTGGGCTTGCGGCACGCACACGGGGAATCCGCCGCGTGGGGGCAGAAGAAGATAGCGTCCAGCCGCCCGCTCACGTGGCCGAGGGCCTTGGTCATCTTCTCGTTGATGGCGTTGAGGGTATCCATGTCGAAGAGCCCGCGCCCGACCCCGGACTGGTTGGAAGCCACCACCACCCGCCAGCCCGCTTCGTTAAGGCGGGCAATGGCTTCGAGGGAACCGGGAATCGGCTTCCATTCGTCCGGAGACTTGATGAACTGGTCGGAGTCGAAGTTGATGACCCCATCCCGGTCGAGCACGATGATCTTCATGGTTTGCCCTCAGGCGGACAGACGGGAGATGTCGGCCACCTGGTTCATCAGGCCGGCCAGCTGGTTGAGCAGGGCCAGGCGGTTCTGACGGATCAGAGGCTCCTCCGCCATCACCATCACCTCATCAAAGAAGCGGTCCACCGCGGCCCGCAGGCCGGCCAGCACACGCAGGGCGTCGGTGTAGGCCTCGTTCTGGAAGTGGGAGCGGGCCAGGGGTGCCACCTCCACAATCGCATGGAACAGGGCCTTCTCGGCATCCTCGACCAGCAGGGCCACGTCAGGCTCACCGATTTCCCCCTCGGCCTTCTTGAGGATGTTGACGATCCGCTTGTTCGCGGCAGCCAGGGCCGCCGCTTCGGGCAGTTGCTGGAAGGCCAGCACGGCATCGAGCTTGGGCACCACGAGATCGATACGGGTCGGCTTGAGGGCCAGCACCGCATCCACCACGTCCTGAGAATGACCGGCATCACGCAGGGTGTTGCGCAGCCGCTCAAGCATGAAATCGTAGAGCGGGGCTGCCACCTCGGAACCCAGCTTGCCTGGCGGGAAGGCCGCGGCCGACTCCTTGATCAGATTGTCCAGGTCAAGGGGCAGGGGAGCCTCCATCAGGATGCGCAGCACACCCAGGGCCGCCCTGCGCAATCCGAACGGATCCTTGTCGCCGGTCGGAATCTGGCCGATGCCGAAGAAACCGGTCAGGGAATCGAGCTTGTCGGCCAGGGCCAGGGCGCGGCCGATGTTGCTGTCCGGCAGGGCGTCGCCGGCAAAACGCGGGCGGTAGTGCTGCTCAATGGCTTCGGCCACTACCGGGAATGCCCCTTCGGCGAGGGCGTAGTAGCGCCCCATGGTGCCCTGCAGTTCGGGGAACTCGCCGACCATGTCGGTCAGCAGGTCGGCCTTGGACAGCAGCGCGGCACGGTTGGCCAGGTTCTCGTCAGCCCCAAGCAAGCCCGCGATCTTGCGAGCGACGATGGACAGACGCTGCACCCGATCACCCAGGGAGCCGAGCTTGTTGTGGTAGACCACGGCATCCAGCTTGACCACACGGGATGTCAGGCCGGCCTTGATGTCCTGCTCGAAGAAGAAACGGGCATCGGACAGGCGCGGGCGCACCACGCGCTGGTTGCCGATGATGATGTTGGACGGGTCGGCCAGATCCATGTTGGAGACGATCAGGAAGCGGTTGAGCAGCTTGCCTTCGGCATTGAACAGGGGAAAGTACTTCTGGTTGGCCCGCATGGTGAGGATCAGGCACTCCTGGGGCACAGCCAGGAACTCGGCCTCGAACTCGCCGACATAGACCGTCGGATGCTCGACCAGGGCGGTCACTTCCTCGAGCAGATCGGCGTACTCGCCCAGGGTGGCACCCTGACGGCCCGCCTCGGTCACCAGCTGCTTCTCGATGTTGGCGCGACGCTCGGCGAAATCAGGGATGACCTTGCCTTCGGCCAGCAGGGTTGGCTCGTAGGCGTCGGCGGTGGTGATCTCGATCTCTCCACGGCTCATGAAACGGTGGCCCTTGGTGGTGCGACCAGACTGGATGTCGAGCACCGAGCCCGGCACCACGTCGGCACCGTGCAGCAGGGTCAGCATGTGGGCGGGACGCACGAAGGTGGCGTCACCATCACCCCAGCGCATCACCTTGGGAATGGGTAGCTGCTTGAGGGCGTCGTGGACGATACCGCCGAGCACCTCGGCCAGCTTCGCCCCGGCCACCGTGGAGGTGTAGAACAGGGCTTCGGCCTTGCCGTCCATGCGACGCTCGAAACTGGCCACGGCAGACAGGGGAATGCCCTTGGCCTCGAGCTTCTTGCCCAGGGCCGGCGTCGGCTGGCCGTCCGCGGTGAGGGCCACAGACACCGGCATGATCTTCTCGGTCACGTCCTTGGCTGCCGCTTCGGAGACCACGTTGGAGATGGTCACCGCCAAGCGGCGCGGCGTGGCAAACCAGCGGAAGGCGCCATCGGCCGTGGCCAGCCCGCGGGCCCGCAGGCCGGCCACGATGCCGTTGGAAAAGGCCTGGCCCAGCCTGGGCAGGGCCTTGGGCGGAAGTTCTTCGGTCAGCAGTTCTACGAGCAGGGTCGCGCTGGTCATCACGCGGCCTCCTTCTTCAGCATCGGGAAGCCGAGGGCTTCGCGGGAGTTGTAATAGGCCTGGGCCACTTCACGGGCCAGCGCACGCACGCGGCCGATGTAGGCGGCGCGTTCGGTGACGGAGATGGCGCCGCGGGCATCGAGCAGGTTGAAGGTGTGGGAACATTTCATGACCATCTCGAAGGCCGGCAGCACCAGCGGCACCGCCATCAGGCGCTTGGCCTCGGCCTCGTACTCGCCGAACAGGCGGAACAGCCAGTCCACGTTGGAGTGCTCGAAGTTGTAAGTGGATTGCTCCACCTCGTTCTGGTGATAGACATTGCCGTAAGTGACCGGCGTGCCATCGGGACCGATGGACCACACCAGATCGTAGACGTTTTCCACGCCCTGCAGGTACATGGCCAACCGCTCGAGACCATAGGTGATCTCGCCCAGCACCGGCTTGCAGCTCAGGGAACCCACCTCCTGGAAGTAGGTGAACTGGGTGACTTCCATGCCGTCCAGCCAGACCTCCCAACCGAGGCCCCAGGCGCCCAGGGTGGGCGATTCCCAGTCATCCTCGACGAAGCGGATGTCGTGAGCGTTGGGGTCGATGCCCAGCGCCCGCAGGCTGTCGATGTATAGCTCCTGGATATTCACCGGCGACGGTTTGAGTACCACCTGGTACTGGTAGTAGTGCTGGAGCCGGTTGGGGTTTTCACCGTAACGGCCATCCTTCGGGCGACGGGAAGGCTGCACGTAGGCAGCGTTCCAGTGCTCGGGCCCGATCGCCCTCAGGAAGGTGGCGGTATGGAAGGTGCCGGCGCCGACCTCGATGTCGTAGGGCTGGAGCAGGGTGCAGCCGTGCTCGGCCCAGAAGTTCGAGAGGCGCAGGATGATCTGCTGGAAAGTCGGTTTTTGGACGGACATGGGCGCTCCGCGGCAGGGGCCGCGCGAATTTGGGCAAAACGCGGATTTTACTGGGTTTCCACGGTCAGGGAATGCCTGATGGCACGGGCAACTCGAACGCGGCGTCGTGGCTTCGCTTCCAAAAGTGTCAAGTTAGTGAACAGTTCTCCGTAAATGGAGGAAATACAATAAACGTCGGCATCACCCGATGACTGTTCCGTTACCCCGACACACATCGGCGCTGAGGAAGGTATCCCACCATGAATCTTGAAAACATGCATGTCGCCACGCGCATCCGGCTTCTCGTTGCCCTGGCGCTGGTCGGCTTGGTCGTCCTGTGCACTGCGAGCCTGTTCAATGTGCGCAGCAGCATGATCGAAGACCGCAAACTGCAGACGAAACATCTTGTCGAGACCGGCAGCGGGGTCATCGAACACTTCCACAAGCTCGCCCAGGCCGGGACGCTGAGCGACGCCGACGCGCGCAAGGCTGCCGTGGAGACCCTTCGCAACATGCGCTACGACAAGACCAACTATCTCTTCGTGGTGGATCAACGCAGTCACTACGTACTGATGCCGCCCAAGCCCGAGCGGGAAGGCACGGATGCTAGCGGCCTGAAGGACGCCAAGGGCAAGAGCATCTTTGCCGAACTGATCGGGACCGCCAACGCCGGCGGGGGCTTCGTGGACTACTGGTTTCCCAAGGCCGGCGAGACGGAGCCCCAACCCAAACTGTCCTATGCGGCAGCCTTCGCACCCTGGAGCTGGGTCATCGGCACGGGTATCTATGTCGACGATGTCGATCGCGAGTTCCGCAGCACGGCCATGCTCCTCGGCGGCATTTCAGCCGTCATGCTGATCGTGCTGGGCCTGCTTGGCTGGCGGATCAGCGTCAGTGTCACCACCCAATTGGGCGGAGAGCCTAGGCAAGCTACCTCGGTCATGCAACAAGCTGCTGCCGGTGACCTCACCGTGGCCGTGGGCGACGCCCGCGAAGGCTCCATGCTCAAGGCCCTGTCAAACATGATGGGAACACTGCGCACGATGATGGGCGAGATCAACGGTGGCGCCAATCAGCTGGTCGGCAACGCCGATCACATCAGCCGGGTTTCCCGACAGGTTGCCGATGCGGCGGTGCGCCAGTCGGATGCCACGGCGGCCATGGCTGCCGCCATGGAGGAGCTGACCGTCAGCTCAAGCCACATTTCCTCCAGCGCCCTGGAAACCGAGCAGAACTCTCAGGAGGCCATGCGCCTGGCAGCGGAAGGAAGCGAGCGGGTCGGCCAGGCTTCGGCGGCCATCCGCAAGATGTCCGAAACCGTGACCGGGGCCTCCAGTCGCATCCTGGCCCTTGAAGAGCGCATCGGCCAGGTGTCATCCATCGCCAATGTGATCAAGGAGATTGCCGGACAGACGAACCTGCTGGCGCTCAACGCCGCCATTGAAGCTGCACGGGCGGGCGAACAGGGTCGCGGCTTTGCCGTCGTTGCGGATGAAGTGCGCAAACTGGCTGAGCGTACCTCGTCGGCCACCACCGAGATTGAGCAGATGATCGCGGGGATCCAGGGTGACACCAGCAGCGCCGTCAATGCCATGAACGCGGCCCTGCCGGAGGTCGATCTGGGCGTATCCCTGGCCGCGTCGGCTGCAGAAGCGCTGCAGGCCATCGAAACCGGTGCCCGCCAGACACTGGAGCGGGTGCGGGAAATTGCAGACTCCACCCGCGAGCAGAGCGCGGCCAGCACCTCCATCGCCCAGCGCGTCGAGGAAATATCGAACATGGTTGAAAGCACTTCGGAGAACATCCGCGGTGCCGCCGACGCCGCGGCCGGCCTGGAACGTATCGCCGTCAGTCTGAAGGATCAGATCGCGCGCTTCCGGGTATAGACCGAGGCCCGGCGGTCTTTGCCGCACCGGGACAGCACCATGGGAAAGGGGGCCTCACGGCCCCCTTTCCCGTTCCCCGGAACGCGCCGTATCTCAGGCGTCGACCTTTGGCAGACCGGCCAGGGCAAGCGCCAGGGCCTGCTCGTCGTAGGGCTGGTCGGTCAGCTTGCCCGACAGGTAGTTGGTGTAGGAGGTCATGTCGAAATGGCCGTGGCCCGACAGGCAGAACAGGATGGTCTCGCTCTTGCCTTCCGCCTTGCAGCGCAGGGCCTCGTCGATGGCGCCGCGGATGGCGTGGGTGGATTCGGGCGCCGGAACGATGCCCTCGCTGCGCGCGAACATCACACCGGCCTCAAAACAGGCAGTCTGATGCACCCCCTTGGCTTCGATCAACCCAAGCTCCTTCACATGGCTGACCAGCGGCGCCATGCCGTGGTAGCGCAGGCCACCGGCGTGCAGGCCGGGGGGCGTGAAGTCGCTGCCCAGGGTGTGCATCTTGACCAGCGGGGTCAGGTGGGCCGTATCGCCGAAGTCATAGGCGTACTTGCCACGGCTGAGGGACGGACAGGCCGACGGCTCCACGGCCACGATGCGGCGCTTCCTGGCGTTGGGGCCACCGCGCAGTTGCAGACCGATGAAGGGGAAGGCGATACCGGCGAAGTTGGAGCCACCGCCCACGCAGCCCACCACCACGTCCGGATCGTCGCCAGCCATTTCCATCTGCAGGATGGCCTCTTCACCGACGATGGTCTGGTGCAGCAGCACGTGGTTGAGCACCGAGCCCAGGGCGTACTTGGTGTCGTCGTTCTTGGCCGCCACCTCCACCGCCTCGGAAATGGCGATGCCGAGGGAGCCGATGTGGTCCGGGAACCGAGCCATCACGGCACGGCCGTACTCGGTTTCTGGCGACGGGGAGGCAATGCAGCGTGCGCCCCAGGTTTCCATCAGCGCCCGCCGGTAAGGCTTCTGGTCGTAGGAAACACGCACCTGGAACACCGTCACATCCAGCCCGAAGAGCCCACCCGCGTAAGCCAGGGACGACCCCCACTGGCCGGCACCGGTTTCGGTGGACAGGCGTTTGACGCCTTCCTGAGCGTTGTACCAGGCCTGCGGCACGGCCGAATTGGGCTTGTGGCTGCCGGCGGGGGAGACGCCCTCATACTTGTAGTAGATCTTGGCCGACGTACCGAGCAGCTTCTCCAGCCGACGGGCACGGAACAGGGGGCTGGGGCGCCACTGGGCCAGCACCTCGCGGACCGGCTCGGGGATATCGATCCAGCGCTCGGTGGACATCTCTTGGGCGATGATCGCGTTCGGGAAGATCGGCGCCAGGTCGGACGGGCCCAGGGGCTGCAGGGTGCCGGGATGCAAGGGCGGCGGCAGAGGCACCGGCAGGTCGGCGGCGATGTTGTACCAGGCCTTGGGCATGCGGGATTCTTCGAGCAGATACTTGATCTGGTCGCTCATGGCTATCCTCCTGAATGGTCTTGGTCTTATGGGTCGAAAGCAGAAAACGGCTCGGGCGGAGCAAGACCGCCCGCCCAGGTCAGGCCGCGGCCAGGTCTTCGAGGGTGAGGCCCCAGCGGCTCATCAGGAAGCGCAGCAGAGTCTCCTCGCCGCCGCTCACGCTGCCATCGGTCTTGGCCAGGATCAGCATGGCGGACAGGGCCACCTTTTGCAGGGAAGGATCGGTGAGGTCGTCGGCGAGGCGGGCGAGGCGATGGTCCTCAAGCAGGAAGACACGCTCCTGCTCGGCTTCGTTGATCACGTCACGGCAGCAATCCAGGAGAACCTGGATCAGGGTGTCCCGATCGACGCCCAGCAGGGCGGCCGTATCGTTGTGCTTGATCCAGTCCACTTCCCGGTTGTCCAGACGGCCATCGGCAAGAATTGCCATGGCAATCAGGCGGGCCAGGGCTTCGGGACTGTTCGTAGGGTAGGAGCGCATGGTTCGGGGCTTTTCTTCGTATTGATGGGCGAACCGCGATGATACGCCGTCCTCCTCAGCTCCGCCGCCACCCGGCACACGCCAGCAGGGCCAGCCCTGCCAGCCCCACCGCCAGCCCGTTGCCCCAGCGGGTGTAGGGCGTCAGCCCCTGGTAGCCACGCACCTCCACCGGCAGCGCGGCGGCCTGGAAGGCAGGAAGTACGGCCGCCACGGCGCCGTCGGGCATCACCAGGGCGGTCATTCCGGTATTGGTGGCACGCAGCATCGGCCGCCCCGTCTCAAGGGCCCGGTGGCGGGCGATCTGCAGGTGCTGGGGCTGGGCCAGGGAGTCACCGTACCAGGCCAGATTGGAGATATTGAGCATCAGCGTGGCCTCCGGCAGGCTGCGGATCAACTCCTCGCCGAAGACATCTTCATAGCAGATATTCACCGCGACCTTCTGCCCGGCCAGGGCCAGGGGCGGCTGCCCCTCGGCACCCCGGGTCTGGTCGGCCATGGGGATGTTCACCAGCCCGTAAAACCAGCGGAACAGGGGTGGCGAATACTCGCCGAAGGGCACCAGGTGCTGCTTGGCGTAGTGCCCCGCTGGCGAGCGCCCCAGGCTGATCGCCGCGTTGAAGATGTGCCCGGCCTCGTTACGGGTGAAGGTGCCGAAGATCACATCGCCTCCGTTGGCCACGGCAATGCGCTGCAGCTCGTCCAGGTAGCCCGGCGGCAGGTACTCCACCAGCAGGGGCAGCGTGGTTTCGGGCAGGACGACGATGTCGGCGGGGTTGGCACGGAGCATGGTGACATTCACATCGAGCCAGCGCTGCAGCATCTCCGGGCGCCATTTGAGGCCCTGCTCGATGTTGGTCTGCAGCAGTACGACCTTCACCGGCGTACCGACGGCCTCCGTCCACGAGACCTGGCGCAGAACGCCCCCCACGGCGAGCACGACCAGCGCCGCCAGCAGCGGCCCGTGACGGCGTGCGAGCACCGCCCGGCATGTCCAGGCGGCCACCAGGGCCACCAGCCCCCCCACCCCGAAAACCCCGAACACCGGCGCGAAGCCGGCCAGGGGGCTGGGGGGGCTCTGACTGTAGCCGCTAGCCAGCCACGGAAACCCGGTGAACAGCCACCCTCGCAGCCATTCGGTGAGCAGCCACAGGGCGGCAAACAGGGCCGCGTCGCCCCATGCCCTGCCCCGCCTGAGCGCGGCGAACAGTGCCCCCGCCAGACCGGCATACAACGCCATGGCCGCACAGAAGAGCAGGATGGCGAAGGCGGCCAAGGGTACGGGCATGCCGCCATAGCGATGGAGAGCCACATAAAGCCACGACACTCCGGCCAACATGGCCCCAAGCCCCCAGGCAAAGCCGATGGAAAACCCATACCGCGCCCTGCGTCGGCGCGGCATCCCTGACAGACCTGTCGGCGCCATGGGGTCGAGCAAGCCATATAGCACGGCCAGGCTCAGGAAAGCCAGGGGGAAGAGCTCGAACGGCGCGTAGGCGAGCACCGACGCGCCCCCCGCCAGCAGGGCCAGGCCCTGGCGCCAGAGAGCCATCAGCCGCCGATCGCCTCGGGGTCGGGCATGCGTTCGACGAGGAGGGAATGGACGCGCCGGCTGTCGGCCCGCAGTACCTGGAAGCGCAGGCCTTCGAGCTCGACGATCTCGTTGCGCTTGGGCAGGCGCCCGAGCTTGCGGATCAGCAGGCCGCCAACGGTGTCGTATTCGGCATCGCTGAAGGTGGTGGCGAAGGCCTCATTGAAGTCTTCGATCTCGGTGCCGGCCTTGACCCGGTAACGTCCGGCCTGATCGAGACGGATGTTGTCGGCGGTTTCGTCAAAGTCATATTCGTCCTCGATGTCGCCGACGATCTGCTCCAGCACGTCTTCGATGGTCACCAGCCCGGCCACGCCGCCGTACTCGTCCACCACGATCGCCATGTGATTGCGGCTGACCCGGAAGTCTCGCAGCAGCACATTGAGGCGCTTGGACTCCGGCACGAAGACGGCCGGGCGCAGCATGTCGCGGAGATTGAAGGATTCGCCGGCAAAGACCCGCAGGAGATCCTTGGCGAGGAGGATGCCGGCCACGTCGTCCTTGTTCTCGCCGACAACCGGAAAGCGCGAGTGGGCCGCACCGATGGCAAAGCGGGTAATGTCCTCGACGGAATCATCGAGGCACACAACGTCCATCTGTGCCCGCGGGACCATCACATCCCGCACCTGCATGTCGGAGACTTGCAAGGCACCTTCGATGATCGCCAGCGCATCCGCGTCAAACAGGTTGCGGTCGTGGGCGGAGTGCAGGAGGTGCAGCAATTCTTCCCGGTCTTCCGGCTCCCGGGTCAGGAGGGCGGAAAGCCGTTCAAGCAAGGACGGCTTACTACTGGAGGGTTCCATAAAAAAGGTGGATGAGAAATGGGCCATGGGCGATGGAGACCGGTCCCGGCCCCCTCCATCGCCCATGGCGCATTGCTCACCTCACCGCTCAGCGTTCTCCCGCATACGGGTCGGCATAGCCCAGGGCGGCCAGAATCTGGCGTTCCCGGGCTTCCATGTCTTCCGCCTCGGTGTCTTCCAGGTGATCAAAACCTTGCAGATGCAGCATACCATGCACGGATAAGTGGGCGTAATGCGCGTCCAGGGGCTTGCCCTGCTCCGCCGCCTCCCGCTCCACCACCTGCCGGCACAGCACCAGATCACCCATCAGGGGCAGGCCTTCAGGCAGGGGCATGTCTTCCCCTTCACCATAGGCGAAGGTCAGCACATTGGTGGCGTAATCCTTGCCCCGGTAGTCCCGGTTCAGCTCACGCCCCTCATCCTCATCGACAATGCGTACAGTGATGCGCGCCGCGCCGGGCTCGGCAGCCCGCAACCAGCGGCGAAATTCGACCCGTGAGGGTACGCCGTCGCGGTTACAGGCGTATTGCACGGACAGGTCGAGGCGGCGGGGCAGCTTGATGTCGCTCATTGTTGCTGGACTTGTTGTTGCTGGGCAGGCGGGGCGGCGGTGCGCAGCCCGTGTTTCTCGTAGGCATCGACGATGCGCGCCACCAGGGGGTGACGCACCACGTCCTCCTTGAGGAAGCGGGTGAAAGCCACGCCACGCACGTCAGCCAGCACCTGCACGGCCTCGGCCAGACCGCTCTTCTGCCCGCGGGGCAGGTCCACCTGGGTCAGGTCACCGGTGATCACGGCCCGGGAACCGATGCCGATGCGGGTCAGGAACATCTTCATCTGCTCCGGCGAGGTGTTCTGGGCCTCGTCGAGGATGATGAAGGCCCGCGACAGGGTGCGGCCACGCATGAAGGCCAGGGGCGCAATCTCGATGCAGCCGCGCTCGAACAGCTTGGCCACCCGCTCGAAACCCATCAGGTCATAGAGGGCGTCGTAGAGCGGACGCAGGTAAGGGTCCACCTTCTGGGCCAGATCGCCGGGCAAGAAGCCCAGGCGCTCGCCGGCCTCCACCGCCGGACGGGTGAGTACGATGCGCTCCACGTGTTCGCGCTCGAAGGCGTCGACAGCGCTGGCCACCGCGAGGTAGGTCTTGCCGGTGCCGGCCGGGCCGATGCCGAAGGTGATGTCGTGCTCCTGAATCTGGCGCAGGTAGTCCACCTGGCGCGGCGTGCGCCCGTGCAGCTCGCTCTTGCGGGTCATCAGCACCGGCGCCGGGCCGGTGCCTTCGCCCAGCTTGACCACCTCGATCAGCCCTAGCTGGATATCATCCACCGACAGGGGCGCGTCGGATTTCTCGTAGAAGTGGCGCAGGGCCCGCGCCGCATGGTGGGTCTGGGCCGAGGTGCCCTGCAGGGTGAAACGCTCGCTGCGGCGGGCGATGGTGACGTCGAAGGCCGTCTCGATCTGGCGGATGTTCTCGTCGAGCGCCCCGCACAGATTGGCGAGGCGGACGTTGTCGAGGGGATGCAGGACAATTTCCGTGGGCTTCATTGGCCGCATGCTGCCAGACTGAAGCCCGCCGGGGAAGTGAAAACCATCAAAATCGTCAATCCCGCGTCACGATCTCGCCACGCAGGGAATGGGGCAGCGCCGACACGATGCTCACATCCACAAAGTGCCCCACGAGGCGCGGGTTGCCGGCGAAATTGACCACCCGATTGTTGTCCGTCCGGCCAGCCAGCTCATTGGGGTCTTTCTTCGACGGCCCCTCGACGAGAATGCGCTGCACCGACCCGACCATACCTGCACTGATCGTCGCGGCATGCTCCTCGATACGTTTCTGCAGCCGGGCCAGCCGCGCCAGCTTGACGTCCTGGGGCGTGTCGTCGGCCAGATCGGCTGCCGGCGTGCCGGGACGTGAGCTGTACACAAAGCTGAAGGACGTGTCGAAGCCCAGATCGTCGATCAGCTTCATGGTGGCCTCGAAATCGGCCTCGGTCTCGCCGGGGAAGCCGATGATGAAATCCGACGACAGGGAGATGTCGGGCCGCGCCGCACGCAGCTTGCGCACCAGGGACTTGTACTCGAGGACCGTGTAGCCCCGCTTCATGGCCGCCAACACCCGGTCGGACCCCGCCTGCACCGGCAGATGCAGGTGCGACACCAGCTTGGGCAGCCTGGCATAGGCGTCCACCACGCGCTGGGTCATTTCCCGCGGATGCGAAGTGGTGTAGCGCAGGCGCTCGATCCCGGGGATTTCGTGCACGCACTCGAGCAGGAAGGCAAAGTCGGCCATCTCGCCGCCGTCGCCATCCACAGGCGCACGCCAGGCGTTCACGTTCTGGCCGAGCAGGGTCACTTCCTTCACGCCCTGGGCCGCCAGCCCGGCCACTTCGGCCAGCACGTCGGCCAGGGGGCGGTAGATCTCGTCCCCCCGGGTGTAGGGCACGATGCAGAAGGTACAGTACTTGGAACAGCCCTCCATGATCGACACGAAGGCGCTCGCCCCTTCCACCCGGGCCGGCGGCAGGTTGTCGAACTTCTCGATCTCGGGGAAGGAGATGTCCACCTGGGAACGCCCCGACGCCTTGCGCTCGGCGATCAGCTTGGGCAGGCGATGCAGGGTCTGCGGCCCGAACACCAGGTCCACATAGGGCGCCCGCGCCACAATGGCCTCGCCCTCCTGGCTGGCCACGCAGCCGCCCACACCGATGATCAGGTTGGGGTTCTTCTGCTTGAGGTGCTTGACCCGCCCGAGGTCGTGGAACACCTTTTCCTGGGCCTTCTCACGCACGGAACACGTATTGAAGAGGATCACATCAGCCTCTTCCGGGTTATCCGTCTTCTCCAGCCCATCGGCCGCCCCGAGCACATCCGCCATCTTGTCCGAGTCGTACTCGTTCATCTGGCAACCGAAGGTACGGATATAGAGCTTTTTCATCACGTGTTGACCGACAACAATCAAACCCCTATTATAGCGGGCTTCGGTTGGTGATGTAGCTCAGATGGTTAGAGCGATGGATTCATAACCCATAGGTCGGCGGTTCGACTCCGCCCATCACCACCACCCGATTCAAGCAAAAAGGCCAATCCGAAAGGGTTGGCCTTTTTGCTTTTGCGGATTCGGGAAAAGGGCCAGCGAGCGGGGGGTCAAACGGCGAGGGTCCCGGGCCGTGAGCAGGGTCCCGGTGCCGGGCATTTCGTCATAAACTCGCCGAATGGCGCGTTTTCCCGACAGCGCCCCGACCTGGCCTTCCATCGTGCCCGTTCTGCAGCTTTCCACCGTTCTGCATCTGCTCGTCATCGGCAACCTGATTGCGATGACGATGGCCCTCGCCTACGGAAAAAATGCGGTGAGCCGGAATCCGGTCCGCTTGTTTGTCCTCAGCAAGCTCCTCCAGGCAGCGGGCTGGACCCTGATCAACCTTCGGGGAGAGATCCCGCTCGTTCTCTCGGCCCATGTGGGAAACCCGCTGATCATGACGGGCTTTGCGCTCGAAGCAGGGTTGCTGATCATCCCCTGGCGGATCCGCTCGGTTCTCAACCTCGTCCTGGCCGCAGAGGTCGTAAGCGGAGTACTCCTGCTGTGGCTCTTTGCGCGTTCCCCCGGCGAGCTCGTGGCCGTGTCCGGCTCGACAGTGGCAAGCATCTATGCCACAGGCGGCGTCGCCCTTCTGGCCAGCAAGGGGGCGTCGCGCCTGCAGCGACTCACAGGCCTGCTCTTTCTCCTTTTCGTTCCGATCATGTTGATGAGGGTGGTGCACTCCGCAACCACTGGCGCCGGCCTGCTGGATCCGACGCTTATCCAGTCTCTCACCTTCGCGGTCCAGTTCAGCTTTCTGCAAGTGGGCACCCTGGCCTTTGTGCTGCTGATGAAAGAAGCGGACGACCTGTCCCTGCAGGCGAGCGAAGCACGAGAACGGGCGCGCCTCAAACTGCAGGACCAATTTCTGGACATGCTCACCCATGAGCTGCGCGCCGCCCTGGGGATCGTGAAGATCTCGGGCAGCTCCCTGCGCCTCCAGCTCGCCGATGCACCCGCCGACATCCTGCAAAGACTGGACTCCATGCGCAAAGCCAGCGATGCCATGAGCAAGATCATCGATCGTTGCCTCCAGCTTGATCGCCTTGAGCGCCGGGAACAACCTGTCCTCCTCGCGGCATGCCCCTTGACCGCGGTATTCGCCGATCTGGCATGCCACACGCCGGATGGCCACGGACGTCTGGATCTCTCCGTGCCGGCCGATGCCTCCGTCCGGGCCGACCGGCAGTTGCTGGACATCATGCTCGAGAACCTCATCGACAATGCGCTCAAATACTCCCCTGCCGACAGCAGGGTCGGGCTGCGCGTCACCATGAGGCCCGATGAGGCGGGCCACGGCTACACGGTGATCCGCATCCGCAACCAGGTGAGTCCGTCTGCCCTGCCGGATCCGGCACGCGTTTTCGAGCGCTACTACCGTGGCCCGGAAGCCCATGAATTCACGGGAACCGGGCTCGGGCTGCACCTGGTGCGCTCCCTGGCCCACCTTCAGGGCGGCGACATCCGTTTCGACATCGACCACGAGACCGCAATGGAATTCGAACTGAGCCTTCCGGCGGCAGGGCCGGAAGGCAGGACGGCCTGATGGAAGACATCCTCATCGTCGAGGACCACGGCATCCTGCGCGAGGAGCTGCTGCATTTTCTGCGCCTCAATGCCTACCGCGCAGAGGGCGTGAATTGTGGTCTGGCCGTGGACGACTGGCTGATGGAACACGGCGGCCCGCCCGACATCGCCGTGCTCGACCTCAATCTGCCAGGGGAAGACGGGCTGAGCATCGCCGCCAGGCTCCGTCGCACCTATCCGCGCATCGGCATCGTCATGCTCACGGGCCGCAAGCAATCCACTGACCGGATTATCGGCTATGAGGCCGGCGCCGATGTCTATCTGACCAAGCCCGTATCAGGCGAGGAACTGATCGCCGTCCTGCGCAGCCTCCAACGTCGCCTCGCGCCCGCCGCCAGGCCTGCCTGGCACCTGGACCCACTCACTGGCGTGCTGACCAGCCCGGCGGGCGCAAGCGCGCCTCTTTCGCTACTGGAATGCGCGGTGATCCGCACCATGGCGACCGGCCCCGACAGTACGGCCAGTTCGGAGCAGTTGCTGCAAGTCTGCGGCGATCAGACCATAGAGCATGAGAAGAACTACCTGGAAGTCGTGATCAGTCGCCTGCGGCGCAAACTTGCGCCACTCCATCCCGATCCGGCGGCGCCCCTCATCCGTGCGCTGCGGGGCAGAGGCTATCAGCTATTGATATCGCTCGAGATCGACTGAGGCAGGCCCCCTGCAAGGATTTGACAGGTTTCGGCCTCCTTGCCCGCTACGCTCACGGACAGCTCTCGACACCGTGCTCCGGCGAGCGGAATTGCAGAATGCCCGTCAAAAACCAATTGCTCTCCCGCATCAAGGATCTCACCATCGGCGACAGGACACTCGACGCACCGCGCTGCCAGCTGATCGTCATGGCCACCCGGACCGCCCGGGCGATCATGAGCTGCACCGATAACGCGCGGGTCCGCCCCCTGGTGCACGACTTTGCCACACTGTCAGCTCATCACTTTTCCCGCGAGGAGGACGCACTCAACGTGCAGGGCGGCGGCGAGCTGACGGAGCACGCCCGGCTGCACCGGCGCTACCTTGACACCCTGACGGAGGGCGTCGCCCGCTTTGAAGCCGGGCAGTTGTCCCGTGAGGAACTATGCGTGCTGGTCGAGGACAAGCTGGTCCATCACATCCTGGTCGTTGATGCGCCCCTGCACGCCTCCCGGAGCGGAACGACAGCCCCCTGATGATCAGCCCCCCGACAGGGGCAGCACGAGCTCGCGCCCGGAGGAAGCACTGACGCACTCGCGCCCCACGTCAGAAATGGGCGCTCACTGATCCCACTCCCGGTGCCGCAACAGACACCCCCGGATCCGCTCCACCGTTTCCTCCACCGGCGCCTTCCTCGACACCTACAGCCCCAGATCCCGGGCGATGGCGTTCACCCGGGCAGGATTGAGCGGAATGCCGCCCCGGTCGATGGCGGCGATGAGCATACGGGCGCGCTCGATCTCCGTAAGCACCTTGCGACCCTGGATGCGCTGACGGATCCACTGCAGGAAGGCTGCTTTCACGCCCTCTCCCCAAGCCTGACAAGAGCCTGTTCGAGCTCCGCAAACAGCGGGCGAGCTCGGGGGTCGGGGTCAATGCAGCGCGCCTGAAGGCGAGCCAAAGCCACTCTCGGGCCGCCCTCCGGCCCGTCCGTGCTGCGCTCCACCAACTCCTCCAGCAGGCATCCGAAGGCCCGCACCTCGATACGCTGCAAGGCCTCAGCCGCCCCCGGGTCGCCGGGTGGATGGAAGGACGCGGCGCCAAAATCACCGAGCACGGCCTGCCCCTCTCCACAATGCAGGATGTTGTGGGCGTAGAGATCGCCATGGTTGATGCCCCGGGCGTGCAGATGGCAGGCCACCGAGGCGATTCCCCGGGCAATGCGCAGGGCCACGCCCGGCGCGAACCGGGCATCCGGCGCATACACGTCACGGGTGCAGGACTCGAAGCTGGGCGGCCCGGCGAGGCTGCGGAAGCCCGCGTCGATCAAGGCCATCACCAGCCCATGCCCGTCGGCCGGATGACCCGCGATGCGGCCCAGCACCGGGATCAGGTTGGGGTGATCGCCGGCCCCCAGGCACACGGCCATCTCGTTGAGGGGCAGGCCGTCGCTGGTCACGGCGCCCTTGAACAGCTTCACCGCCACATCCCGGCAGTAGGCACCGTCCTGCCAGGCGGCACGATGGATCACTCCGGAGGCGCCCTCCCCCAGCACCTGCTGCAGGGCCAGGGCATGCCAGGGCACCGGATCGGCCCGATCTGCCCCCTGCGCGGCCTGCTCCGCCGCCGTGCAGAAGGGATTGCCGGCATAGGCCAGCCACGCCAGGCGGGGCAGGCGCAGCAGCCAGCCGGGCAACCCGGTGAGCTGATTGGCGGCGATGCGCAGCAGTTCGAGCCGGGTGCACGCGGCCAGCTCGGGCGGCAGGCTGCGCAGGCGGTTGCCGGCCAGCATCAGTTTCTGCAGCCGGGTACAGCGCCCGATGGCAGCCGGCAGCACCTCGACCTGATTGTCGGTGAGGATCAGCCAGCGCAGGCGGGTTGGCAGCGCCTCGGCGGGCACCCGTTCAATCTGGCACGACTTGAAGCCCACCATCTCCAGTTGCGGGCAGCGCCCCAGCACCTCGGGCAGCACCCGGAAGGGATTGCCCGAGCAGAACAGGATGCGCAGCCGGTGCAGACGCGGCAGATCGTCCGGCAGCGTGCTCAGCTGATTGCCGGAAAGGTCGAGCACTTCCAGGGTGTCCGCAAGATCGAAAATCTCCCGGGGAAACTCGCCCAGGCCGGCACACAGGCGGAGCTGCCGCGCACCGTTCAGGCGCCCGGCGCGCAGGTCTTCAAGGGAATGCATGGATGGTGCTGAAAGCCGGCGAAGGGACGACGATTCTACTGCGATCCGCTCTCCACCTCGGCCGCCTCCCCCTTCAGGGGTGCCGACCGAACAAGGTTGCGGGCCACACGGGCGCGGGTCTCCCGCTCTTCGTGGCGTGCCCGGGCCACCATGCTTTCGCTGACAAAATCGATGTGCCGGCGCACCGCCGCCGAGGCCAAGGCCGGATCGCGGCTGCGGATGCCCTTCCAGATCGCACGATGCTGGTCACGCAGCTCCTTCCAGTCGCCTTCGGTACGCCGCAGGTGCCGCAGGTTGCGGTCGATGTGGTCATTGATGACGCGGAACAGACTGGCCGTGAGGTGCCCGAACATCACGTTGTGGGCCGCCTCGGCAATCGCCTGGTGGAAGGCCAGGTCGGCCTTCACCTGCTGCTCCAGCACTTCCGGCGAGGTGCCCTGGGCAAACAGCGCCTCGACCCGGGCAAAGGCCTCATCGATGCGCTGCAGATCGGCGTCGGTGGCGCGGCGTGCGGCCAGGGATGCGGCCTCGCACTCCAGCATGCCGCGAAACTCCAGCAGATCGCCCTGGATGTTGGGGTGCTGGCGCAACATCTCCTGCCATGGATCGATGAAGCCCGCATCAAGGCGGTCGGTCACGTAGGTGCCACCGCCCTGGCGGCTGTGCAGCAGGCCCTTCGAGACAAGCTTCTGGATGGCCTCGCGCAGGGACGGGCGCGAAACGCCCAGCTCGACCGCCAGCTCGCGCTCCGGCTGCAGGCGGTCACCGGGCTTGAGGGCGCCATCCAGGATGCGCCGCTCGAGTTCGTGGGCGATGGTGTCGGAAAGGCGTTGCACCGCCAGCTTGCCGTTGGCCATGGGCTTGATACTCAAATTGGTAAGACCAGATCTTACGGCGTCCTCAGGGCCGATCACAAGCACGGCACACCCCCCAGCGCTAGAGGTTTACCCGTGGAAACTCATGAAATCAGTCCCTTGAGGTAAACCCGGGATTGACGTGCGTCGAGCCAGAGCGTAAATTTTCACCCATCCGATCAATTGGTCTTACCAATTTACCGGAATCAATCAAATACTGATAGCCGATCGCCGCAGCGACGCCCCCGTCGCCCGCCGGCAGGACTGGAGGAGACATGAGCAAAGCCCCCGAGGCTGCGGGCGCCGGACATGCCACGCGCAGCTACCCGCCCCGCCCCGCTGCGGTGTATTTCTACGCCACCTGCCTGGTGGACATGTTCGTGCCCGAGGCCGGCATGGACGCCATCGCCCTGCTGGAGCGCGAAGGCATCCGTGTGATCTTTCCCGACAACCAGACCTGTTGCGGCCAGCCCGCATATACCAGCGGCTTCCCGGACGAAGCCCGCCAGGTGGTCGAATCCCAGCTCGACCTGTTTCCCGGCGACTACCCCATCGTGGTGCCCTCCGGCTCCTGCGGCGGCATGATCCGCTGGAACTGGGAGAAGGTCGTCGCCAACGACCCGGCCCTCAAGGCCCGGGCAGCCGCCATCGCCGAACGCACTTTCGAGTTCGCCGAGTTTCTGGTGCATGTGCTGGATTTCAAGCGCCCCGACCAGGGCCCTGCGCTTACCGTGGCGCTGCACACCTCCTGCTCGGCCCGCCGCGAGATGGGTACCCTGCTGGTGGGCCGCGAACTGCTCGCCCGCCTGGGCAACGTGACCCTGGCCATCCACGATCACGAGTCGGAATGCTGCGGCTTCGGCGGCACCTTCTCCCTCAAGCACCCGGACGTCTCCACCGCCATGGTCAGCGACAAGGTCGCCTCCATCAAGGCCACCGGCGCCTGCCAGATGGTGACCGCAGACTGCGGCTGCATGCTCAACATCACCCAGCGCGCCGCCCGGGAAGACCAGGACGCCGGCCGTGCCAGCGCCTCCCTGCCCGGCGAGCACCTGGCCACCTTCCTGCTCCGCCGCACCGGAGGAAGCACGACATGAGCGCCCGCGACCGCATCCTCGCCAAGCTGCGCGGCACCCAGCCCGCTCAGGCCTTACCGGCGCCCACCCTCGACGCCCACTACGCGCCCCGGGCCCACAACGAATCGAAGGCCGAACGGCTGGCCCGCTTCCGCACCGGCATCGAAGGCTTCCACGCCGATGTGCATGTCAGCACCGAGGCCGACTGGCCTGCCCTGCTTGCCCGCCTGTGCGCCGACAAGGGCGTGGGCACCCTCCTTTTCGGGGCTCAAACCCCGGCCGGCCGCCGCCTGGATCCCGCGACGTTTGCCGGCACCACCCTGCGCCCCTGGGCCGGTCAGGTGGAAGACATCAAGGCCGACCTGTTCCACACGGTGGACGCCGGCTTCACCCAAACCCGCGGCGCCATCGCCGAGACCGGCAGCCTGATCCTGTGGTCGTCCGCCGACGAGCCGCGCACCCTGTCGCTGGTGCCGCCGATCCACTTCGCCCTGCTTGACGCGGCCCACATCCACCCCACCTTCTACGACGCCCTGGTGAGCGAGAACTGGGCGGCAGGGCTGCCCACCAACGCCCTGCTGATCTCCGGCCCGTCCAAGACCGCCGACATCCAGCAAACCCTGGCCTACGGCGCCCACGGCCCGAAGGAGCTGATCGTGCTGGTCATCAACGCCGAAGGAGACGTGCAATGAGCGCCCAGGCCAACACCGCCGGCAAGGACGCCGGCCAGCCCATCGCGTTCGTCTCGGCCCAGGCCCTGCGGGCGCGCATGCATGACGCGGTGAACGACCCACACCTGCGCACCAGCTTCCGTGGCGCCATGGACTTCCTGATGGCCAAGCGCGCCGCCCAGTTTCCCGATGCGAACGAACTGGACTCCCTGCGCAGCCTGTCCGAGTCCATCCGCCAGTACAGCCTGTCGAAGTTGCCCGATCTGCTGGAACAACTCGAAGCCAACCTGACCCGCAACGGCGTGCAGGTGCATTGGGCCGAGACCCCCGATGAAGCCAACGCCATCATGCTGGACATCGCCCGGCGCCATCAGGCCAAGCTGATCGTCAAGGGCAAATCGATGGTCAGCGAGGAGATCGAGTTCAACCACGCCATGGAAGCCGCCGGCGTCGGTGCCCTCGAATCGGACATGGGCGAATACATCGTCCAGCTCGCCGGCGAGAAGCCCTCCCACATCATCATGCCGGCGATCCACCAGACCAAGCAGCAGATCGCCAAGCTGTTCGCCGAGCACATCCCCGGTGTCACCTACACCGACAACGTGGATGCCTTGATCCAGATCGGCCGCCGGGTGCTGCGCGAGAAGTTCGAGATCGCCGACGTCGGCCTCTCCGGCGTCAACTTCGCGGTGGCCGAGACCGGCACCCTGTGCCTCGTCGAGAATGAAGGCAACGGCCGCATGTGCACCACCGTGCCCAAGGTGCACATCGCCATCACCGGCATCGAGAAGGTGGTGGAGAAGCTGGAGCACGTCGCCCCGCTGTTCTCCATCCTCACCCGCTCGGCCACCGGCCAGGCCGTGTCCACCTACTTCAACATGATTTCCGGCCCGCGCCGGGGCGAAGACAAGGACGGCCCGGAGGAAGTGCACCTGGTGCTCCTCGACAACGGCCGCAGCCAGGCCTACGCCGACGAACAACTGCGCAAGACGCTGCAATGCATCCGCTGCGGCGCCTGCATGAACCACTGCCCGGTCTACACCCGGATCGGCGGTCATGCTTACGGGACCACCTACCCCGGCCCCATCGGCAAGATCGTCTCGCCCCACATGATGGGGCTGGAGCAGACCCACCTGCTGCCTACCGCCTCCAGCCTGTGCGGTGCCTGCGGCGAAGTCTGCCCGGTGAAGATCCCCATCCCCGAACTGCTGATCCGCCTGCGCGGCGAAGCCAACAGCGAACCCCACGCCAACCCGGCCATGGTGGGTCAGGGCGCCGGGCACAGCGCACTGGTGAGCTTCGTGTGGCGTATGTGGGCGCGGGTCCATGCCCGCCCCGGCAGCTATAGGGCCTTCAGCTGGCTGGCCACCCGCTTCCGCGCCTTCACGCCCAAACGGCAGGGCGGCTGGACGGCGGCCCGCATGCCCCTGCAACCCGCCCCGCGAAGGCTCCGAGACATGGTCAAAGACCGACGCTAGTGCGGATGGGCGGCTGAAGCCGCCCCTACATCCCCCCCAAAAGTTCAACCTCAATCCCTGACGGGAGGACCCGCCATGTCCGCTCTCATCGACGCCCTGCGCCAGCGGCTCTCCGCCGACCGCGTGATTACCGACGAACTGCGCCGCCTTGCCTACGGCACCGACGGCAGCTTCTACCGCCTGATCCCCGAAGTGGTGGCGGTGGTCAATGACGAGGGTGAAGTGCGCAGCGTGGTCGAGCTGGCGCGCCAGCACCAGCGCGCCGTCACCTTCCGCGCCGCCGGCACCAGCCTGTGCGGCCAAGCCGTCACCGATGGGGTGCTGGTGCTGCTGGGCGAAGGTCTCGCCACCTGCACCATCAGCACCGACGGCAATACCGTGCAGGTGGGCCCGGCCATCATCGGCGCCGAGGTTAATCGCCGCCTCGCCCCCCTGGGGCGCAAGATCGGCCCCGACCCGGCCTCCATCAACGCCGCCAAGATCGGCGGCATGGCTGCCAACAACAGCTCCGGCATGTGCTGCGGCACCGCCCAGAACAGCTACAACACCCTGGGCTCGATCCGCGTGCTGCTGGCCGATGGCACCGTGCTCGACACCGGCGACAGCAGCAGCGTGGCGGCCTTCAAGATCAGTCACCGCAGCCTGCTGGAGCGCCTTGCCGCCCTGTCCGCCGACGTGCGCGCCGACAAGGCCCTGGCCAGCCGCATCCGTGCCAAGTACAAGATCAAGAACACCACCGGCTACAGCCTCAACGCCCTGGTGGACTACAGCGACCCGGTGGACATCCTCGCCCACCTGATGATCGGCTCCGAGGGCACCCTCGGCTTCATCTCCCGCATCACCTACCAGACCGTCCCCGAGTATGCCCACAAGGCCAGCGCCCTGGCCTTCTTCCCGGACATGGAAAGCGCCTGCCGCGCCGTGGTGGGCCTGAAGGAGCGCCCTGTGGATGCCGTGGAGCTGCTCGACCGGGCCTCCCTGCGCTGTGTCGCCCACAAGCCGGGCATGCCGCCGCTGCTGAAAACCCTGCCCGAGGGCGCCACCGCCCTGCTCATCGAAACCCGCGCACCCTCGGCTGGCGATCTGCAAGTGCGGATTGCCTCGGTGCTCGACGAGCTGGGCGCCTACCCGCTGATCGAAGCCCCCGCCTTCACCACCGACCCGGCCGAGATCGAGCGTCTGTGGAACGTGCGCAAGGGCACTTTCCCGGCCGTCGGCGCGGTGCGCAAGCCCGGCACCACGGTGATCATCGAGGACGTGGCCGTCGCCGTGCCCGACCTGGCCGCCGCCTGCCTCGACCTGCAGCACCTGTTTGCCAAGCACGGCTATCACGAGGCCATCATCTTCGGCCACGCCCTGGAGGGGAACGTCCACTTCGTGTTCACCCAGGACTTCGGCATCGAATCCGAGGTGGCCCGCTACGCCGCCTTCATGGATGAGCTGTGCACGGTGCTGGTCACCAAGTACGACGCCTCCCTGAAGGCCGAACACGGCACCGGCCGCAACATGGCGCCCTTCGTCGAGCTGGAATGGGGCACCCAGGCCTATGCCCTGATGAAGGAGATCAAGCAGCTCTTCGACCCCGAAGGCCTGCTCAACCCGGGCGTCATCATCAACGACGACCCCGAGGCCCACCTCAAGAACCTCAAGCCCATGCCCGCCGCCGGCCAGCTCTACGCCCCGGTGGACCGCTGCATCGAGTGCGGCTTCTGCGAGCCCCAGTGCCCGTCCCATGGCCTCACCCTGTCGCCGCGCCAGCGGATCGTCGGCTGGCGCGAGCTGTCGCGCCGCCAGGCCGCCGGCGAGGCGCCGGGCCAGCTCGCCGAGGACTACCTCTACATGGGCCTGGACACCTGCGCCACCTGCGGCCTGTGCTCAACGGCCTGCCCGGTGGGCATCGAGACCGGCGCCCTGACACGCGCCGTGCGCGGCGAAAAGCTCTCCAGCGTGGCCCGCAGCCTAGGCCAGGTGGCTGCCAACCACTTCGGCGCCACCCAGGCCCTGGCCCGCAGCGCCCTCAAGGCCGGCCACCTGGCCGAAAGCATCATCGGCACCCGGGCCCTGTCACGCCTCAGCGGTGGTGCGTGGAAGGAAGGAATGCCCAAACCCCAGCCCCTGGGCCGGGCCACCCGCCAGCAGGGCGACAAGGTGGTGTATTTCCCCACCTGCGCCGGGCGCATGTTCGGTGCCGAAAGCCCCGAGCAGGCTCTCTCCGCCACCGTCATCCGGGTGCTGGAACGTGCCGGCTACGCGCCCATCATCCCCGACGACGTCAACAGCCTGTGCTGCGGCCAGTCCTTCGCCAGCAAGGGCCTGGAAGCCGACGCCGACCGCAAGTCGGCCGAGCTCGAAGCCGCCCTGATGAAGGCCAGCAACAACGGCGAATACCCGGTGATCCTCGACGCCAGCGCCTGCTCCCTGCGCATGAAGACCTTCCTGGCCGAGCGGCTGAAGGTCTACGACCTGGTGGAGTTCGCCCACGACGCCCTGCTCCCCCGCCTGATGCTGCACAAGAGGGCGGAGCCGGTGCTGGTTCATCTCAACTGCTCCGCCCGCCGCATGGGTGCCGAAGCCAAGCTGAAGAAGCTCGCCGAGGCCTGCGCCACCCAGGTGGTGCTGCCCGCCGAAGTGAAGTGCTGCGGCTTTGGCGGCGACCGCGGCTTCGTGGTGCCCGAGCTCAACGCCCACGCCCTGCGCAAGCTCCACGCCGACGTGCCCGCGGGCTGCTGCGGTGGCTACTCCAGCAACCAGACCTGCGAGATCGGGCTCACCCACGCCACCGGCCTGCCCTACCGCTCCATCGTCCATCTGCTCGACGAGTGCAGTGAGGAGGCCGCCCGCCTGGCCACCTGCTGAATATGCCCGGCCACCCGTAGGGGCGACTTCAGTCGCCCATCCGCGCGTTGATCACCAGCATGCCCTTGATCGAAGTCCGAGGGCGACTGAAGTCGCCCCTACAAAGCGGCCCCCACAAGACAGCGAAACACGCAGCACCAACCACACCCACCCGTATTCACCAAGGAGGAAACACGAATGCAACCCTGGATGCAGATTTACGACCCCCTGGGCAACCTCTGGTTGTCCTCGCTGGTCGCCGCACTACCCATCATCTTCTTCTTCGTCGCGCTCGCCGTCCTGCGCCTGAAGGGGCATGTGGCCGGCACCATCACCGTGGCCATCGCCCTGGCCGTGGCCATCTTCTTCTACAAGATGCCGGTGGAAATGGCACTTGCGTCAGCCGGCTACGGCTTCCTGTACGGCCTGTGGCCCATCGCCTGGATCATCATCGCCGCGGTCTTCCTCTACAAGATCACCGTCAAGACCGGCCAGTTCGACATCATCCGCGCCTCGGTGGTCTCCATCACCGATGACCAGCGCCTGCAGATGCTGCTCGTCGGCTTCTCCTTCGGCGCCTTCCTGGAAGGTGCGGCGGGCTTCGGCGCCCCGGTGGCCATCACCGCCGCCCTGCTCGTCGGCCTGGGCTTCAACCCCCTCTACGCCGCCGGTCTGTGCCTGATCGCCAACACCGCCCCGGTGGCCTTCGGCGCCATGGGCATCCCCATTATCGTGGGCGGCCAGGTCACCGGCATCGACCCCTTCAAGATCGGCCAAATGGCCGGCCGCCAGCTGCCGCTGCTATCCGTCATCGTCCCGTTCTGGCTGATCGCCATGATGGACGGCTGGCGTGGCATCAAGGAAACCTGGCCCGCCATTCTGGTGGCCGGTCTGAGCTTCGCCGTCACCCAGTTCTTCACCGCCAACTACATCGGACCGGAACTGCCCGACATCACCTCCGCCCTGGTCAGCCTGATCTGCCTGACCATCTTCCTGAAAAACTGGAAGCCCAAGCGCATCTTCCGCTTCGACAACCAGCCCGCCGCCGTGCAGGGTGCGGACGATCACCACAGCTTCGGCCAGATCGCCAAAGCCTGGTCGCCCTTCGTGATCCTGACCATCATGGTCACCCTCTGGAGCCTGAAGCCCTTCAAGGCCCTGTTTGCCAAGGACGGCCCGCTGTATTCGCTGGTATTCCAGTTCCCGGTGCCCATGCTCGACAAGCTGGTCATCAAGATGGAACCCATCGTCGCCAAGGCCACGCCCTACGCCGCGGTGTACAAGCTGGACATCCTCTCCGCCACCGGCACCGCCATCTTCCTGTCGGCCCTGATCAGCATGATCGTGCTGGGCATGCGCAGCGGCGATGCCGCCAAGGCCTTCAAGGAGACCGTTTCCGAACTGAAGCGCCCGATCTACTCCATCGGCATGGTGCTGGCCTTCGCCTTCGTGGCCAACTACTCCGGCCTGTCCGCCACCCTGGCCCTGCTGCTGGCCGGTACCGGCGTGCTCTTCCCGTTCTTCTCGCCCTTCCTGGGCTGGCTGGGCGTGTTCCTCACCGGCTCCGACACCTCGTCCAACGCCCTGTTCTGCTCCCTGCAGGCCACCACCGCCCACCAGATCGGCGTGTCCGACACCCTGCTGGTGGCGGCCAACACCACCGGCGGCGTCACAGGCAAGATGATCTCGCCCCAGTCCATCGCCGTGGCCTGCGCCGCGGTCGGCCTGGTCGGCAAGGAGTCAGACCTGTTCCGCTTCACCGTCAAGCACAGCCTGATGTTTGCCACCATGGTGGGCATCATCACCACCCTGCAGGCCTACGTGTTCACCTGGATGATCCCGTAAGGGCCACCCTTCTTCAGGAGGGGGACGACACGTCCCCTGGAACCTCGACGGCGGCCGGTCACCCGGTCGCCGTTTTCTCTTCCGCCAACCGCATCGTGATGCAACACACGGCGGGCTCGCTCCAGCGCGCGAAGCACTTGCGGTGCAGCCCCGGAATCGGCCACTCTATGGTCGAGGCGCCACCTTCGAAGCGCCACTTCAGGAATCCCCCGGCAGCATGGAACAGCACCTCGAAAACCGACTCCTCAAGTGTGTCGGCCTGCTCCTCGACGCCGTTTTCCTCGTCGATGAAGCGGGATACATCGTCTACGTCAATGCCGCCTGCGAAGGCATCCTCGGCTACACCCCGGACGAAATGATCGGCCGGGCCATGGCGGACTTCGTGCTGCCTGAAGACCGTGCCCGCACGGAGCGGGAATCTGCCCGCGTGATGGCCGGACACCCGCGGGTCGGCTTCGAGAACCGCTACCGCCACAAAGACGGCCGGGTGGTCCACATCATGTGGTCGGCCCGTTGGTCCGAGACTGACGCCCTGCGCATCGGGGTCGCCCGGGACGTGACCCGGCAGAAACGCGCAGAAGCCATCCAGATCGCCACCTACGCGGTTTCCGAAGCGGCCCACCAGGCCACGGACCTGGACAGCCTCTTCGAGTGGATCCACGCCATCATCGCCGGGCGGGTAGCGCTGGCGGGTCTGGCCGTGGCCATACGCGACCCCCACAGCGGAGAGCTCGACTTCCCATACCAGCGCAGCGAGAGCGGTTCCGCCCCCATCCTCGACGACGCCAGGGCCCGGGCCCTGTGCGCCCGCGTTATAGCCGACGGCACCGCGTTACACCTCGCGACCGACGCCCTGGTACAGGTCGCCATCGGCCATGACCCGGGCGACGCATCCTGGCTGATCCTGCCCCTGGTCATCCGCCAGGAGACCATCGGCGCCCTGGTGCTGCAGGCCCCAGTCGGCGCCCGCTACGATGACGCCGATCTGGAGCTGCTGCACTTTGTCTCGGCCCAGGTGGCCTCCGCCATCGAACACGGCCAGCTCAAGGCCCAACTGCTGCGTGCTGCCCAGTACGACGAACTCACCAACCTGCCCAACCGCCGCCTCTTCCACGACCGCCTCGACACAGCGCTGGCCCGCAGCCAGCGCAAGCGCGGCCGCATGGCACTGCTATACATCGATGTGGACGATTTCAAGCATGTCAATGACACCCTGGGTCACTCCGCTGGCGACGTGCTGCTTCAGCACATTGCCCGTCGCCTGGAGGCCTGTGTCCGCAAGGCCGACACTGTCGCCCGCCTGGGCGGCGACGAATTCGTGGTGATCCTTGAGGAGGTCCATGGCCGGAAGGATGCCGACGCGGTCGCCGACAAGATCCGCAGCGCGCTGCGAAATGGCATCACGCTGGGTGGAAGCACGCTGCACACTGAAGCGAGCATTGGCGTGGCCATCTACCCGGACGACGGCACTGACGCCGAGGCCCTGCTGAAGCATGCCGATGGCGGTATGTACCGCGCGAAGATGGGCTAGGCCCCGCTGAACTCCTTGAGCATCTCTGTCGCGACCCCAGGCTGAGCCCCAATCCGTTCGGCATCAAAACCGTCCGGGAGAAAGGGGGCATACGCCGGATGAGACTCAAACTCCCCTCTGCTCAGGCGACGGAAACCCATGGCCCAGCGCGGGAACTCCCGTTTGGAAATGGCCTCCTTGGACAGCAGGAAAATGTCCTTGTGACGATCATCAGCGCAAATCCGGCTGTAAGTCTCGTCGATGGCGGCTTCTTCACCCTCGATGACCTGCATGAAGCTGCCATTCGTGTACAGAAGCACACCGGTGATCCCCTGCTGCGTATTGTGACGAATGGAGGATTCGAGGATGTCGTACAGCTCGTCTTCGGACAGATCCTTGCAGGCCGAGCTCACGTAAATCAGTTGAACCAAGGGCATGTCTGCTCCATGAAACAATCAGGAAATATTACCCGAAAGGCTCTTCTGTTTCACGCAATCAGGCCTATTTGTCACAGACTGTGGCGCGCCGAACATCCTCGCCACAGTCTGTCGCACGGCCCCCCATCCCCGTTACCGCCCATCTCCCTGCAGTGCCGCAGGAAGTCCGCGGCTTCTACGCAGAATCTCGTCTCCGGGCACCATGCTGGACGAGCGCGGGTTCCGCATATCCAAGCGCATCAGCGACCGCGCCGACCATGTATTCGAACACGCCTTCATCGAAAGACAGGCAGCCCTCAGCGGGTCCGCAGGCCCGAGCACCACTGCTGCTCGCAAGGGATGCCATTACCGTCGCCATCCATCTCCACGTCCGGGCAGCGCTGCAGAAAATAGGTTGCCTCTGCACAGGAGCGCATCTCCGAGCAGAACCTTCGTCCATCGCAGCGATAACGGGAAGACTCAACCCTGGCGACCAGTGGATCGACCGCTGTCTGCAGCTGCCTGACGGCACTGTACTCGCCATACAGGTGGTAGGCCAGGCCAGCGATGATCAGAGCCAGCACAAGCCCCGGAGCAAGGCCCGATCCACGCTTGCACTTCCGCGCAGCGGGCCGGCGCTCGGGACGGACCTTCGCCTGTCTCCTGATACGCTGGAGATTCCGGGCGCGCCTCCTCCCGTCCACATCCACCCCGATCTCAAAGCTGAGCCGCTCACCTACGTATGGACGGATGCCGTCGTGGGGAAACGCGACCGCATGAACAAACACATCCGCCCCCCCCTGGTCAGGCGCGATAAAGCCGAAACCACGCTCATTGTTCCATTTGACGAGAGAGCCTTCGATGCGCACGGACATGACCACGAACCACGTTTGAGGGCTGCCAACCGCAGGCCCGTAGGGTTCCCTGCCCATGGGTGCAGGGCAGGTACTCGTGTTGTTTCATGGTGTCACAAGCCCTCACACAACCTCTATGGACTGAATCACTCGATGAAGATGCACTACTGACATACCCCCTTGCCGGGACAACAGGGCGCGGGGCCCGTGTCCCGGCTACCGGGCCGCGGGCCCCGGACGATCGGGGTCAGAACGCCTTGGTGACACTCACGAAGAATTTTTCCTTGGCGATGTCGTGCTTGGAGGTACCGTTGTTGAGGCTGTAGTAGCTGCGATAGGCATCGGGCTCGCTGGTGGCCGAGAAGAAGGCGCCGGCGCTCCAGCCCTCGGGCAGGGCCTTGGTGATGCCGACCTTGTAGTAGTTGATGTCGAGGCCGGTGGCGTGGGCGATGACCTGACGGCCGATCTGGCCACTGAGGTTCCAGCCTTCGGCCACGTCGTAGGCCGCGTTCAGCTCATAGAAGTGGGAGCCCCGGGTGTTGCCGGTGACACCTGCGCTGGCATCGCCGAAGAAGCCACCGTTCGTGGGGGAGTTATTGGTGCTCCAGCCGAAGTACTCGGTGAGATTGCGGCCGGTCTTGAAGGTGAGCCACTCGTAGCTCAGGGCGATGTAGGCCTCCATGGTGTTGAGGCTGTTGGAGCGGTTGTAGCCGGCAAACACCGAGTCCGTCCAGTTGCCGCCCGGGTAGGTGTAGTAGATCAGACCCGCATCGTAGCCAAGGGTATCGGCCACCTTGCCACGATAGCCGCCGTAGAAGTCCATCTCCACCGCGGCGCCGGGCAGCCAGTGGTCGGACACATTGGAGGCGAAGAAGCCGGCATAGGCACCGGAGGTGTGCGCCGCCTCCACGCTGAACTGCAGGGCGGGCTTGCCCCAGGTCTGGGTCTGACCACGGAAGATGTAGTCGCTCACCAGGCTGAGGCTGACCGGAACGGTCCAGGCAGACTCGCCTTCAGCGGCCAGGGCCGGGGTGCCCCCCCAGGCGGTGCAGGCAAGGCACAGGGTGGCAGCAGCACGCAGGACGGTATGGGACATGGTTTTCTCCTTGGATGGGATGGCAGGTAAATCGGGATGGAAACCTAGGGTGAGGCGAGGCCCGGGTACGGGGAGTCGGTCAGGGCTGGCGCGGCATCGCTGTCATCCTTCAGGTCCACGCCGGTCCGCCCCAGCCTGTGGGCGCCGGCCATCAGGAAGGCGAGCTTGCGGGCGGCGTCGGCATAGGGCAGACCTTCCGGGCGCACGTTGGAGATGCAGTTGCGCTCGGCGTCGGTGAGCCCGGGCCGGGGTCGGGCCGTAAGGTAAAGGCCCAGGCTGTCGGGCGACGACAGGCCGGGACGCTCGCCGATCATGACCACCACCAGCGCGGCGCCCAAGGCATGCCCGATCTCGTCACCCAGCGCCACGCGGGCCTGGCTGGCGATGATCACGGGCAGGCCGGGCAGATCCGGAAAGTAGGGCAGCAAGGCCTGCAAAAGGGGCAGGCCGTGGCGGGCCGTGGCAAGGGACGACAGGCCGTCGGCCAGCACCACGGCCACGGGCGGGTGCAGCGACCACAGACGCCGCCCCTGCTCGCCCAGCAGGGCGAGGCTGTCCGGCGCCAGCCTGCGGCCCATGTCGGGGCGGCGCAGGTACATGCCACGGTCGGTGGCCTGACTGTGCACGGCCAGGCTGGTGAAACCGACGTCCGCCAGGTCGGCCTGCAGGGTGGCCACGTCCAGGGCCTGGTGCACGGCGTCGCGGGCCTGGGCGTGGGCGGTGCCGAAGCGCAGGACTTCGCGGGTCGGCAGGCTCACCCCGGCGCGGCCCAGGGCCACGCGGGCGCGGGTCAGGCCCTGCAGGCGCAGCCAGGGGTCGGGGGTGAGGATGGCGGGCTTGCCCATGGACGTCTCCCCTTACAGCGTGGCTGCCAGGGCCAGCAGGGCCTGCTGCTCGCCCTGGGGCAACAGATCGCCGCGAAAGTCGGCAATGCCCATGCGCTCCAGCCAGTCCTCGAACTCGGGGGCGCGGCGGCGGTCGAGCACCTTGCGCACGTACAGGGCGTCGTGGAAGGAAGTGCTCTGGTAGTTGAGCATGATGTCATCAGCCCCGGGCACACCGATGATGAAGTTGATGCCGGCCACCCCCAGCAGGGTGAGCAGGGTGTCCATATCGTCCTGGTCGGCCTCCGCGTGGTTGGTGTAGCAGATGTCGCAGCCCATGGGCAGGCCCAGCAACTTGCCGCAGAAGTGATCCTCCAGCCCGGCACGAATGATCTGCTTGCCGTCGTAAAGGTATTCCGGCCCGATGAAGCCGACCACGGTGTTCACCAGCAGCGGCCGATAGCGCCGGGCCAGGCCATAGGCGCGGGCCTCCAGGGTCTGCTGGTCGGCACCATGGTGGGCGTTGGCCGACAGGGCACTGCCCTGCCCCGTCTCGAAGTACATCACGTTGTTGCCGACGCTGCCGCGGCCCAGGGCCAGGGCGGCGGCGTTGGCCTCGTCGAGCAGGGCGGCGCTCACGCCGAAGCTGCGGTTCACTGACTCAGTGCCGCCGATGGACTGGAACACCAGATCCACCGGGGCGCCCTTCTCAATGGCGCGGAGGGTGTTGGTCACGTGGGTCAGTACGCAGCTCTGGGTGGGCACGGCGTACTGCTCGCGAAAATCGTCAATCAGGCGCAGCAGGGTGGTGATGGCGGGCAGGCTGTCGGTGGCCGGGTTGATGCCGATCACCGCATCTCCGACGCCGTACAGCAGGCCGTCGAGCATCGACGCCGCGATGCCCCGCGGGTCGTCGGTGGGGTGGTTGGGCTGCAGGCGCACCGCCAGGCGGTCGGGCAACCCGAGGGTGTTGCGGAAGCGCGTGATGACCTGGCACTTGGCGGCCACCAGGATCAAGTCCTGGTTGCGCATGAGCTTGCTCACCGCCGCCACCATCTCCGGGGTAAGGCCCGGAGCGAGGGCCTGCAGGCTGGCGCCGTCGGCCGCATCGGAGAGCAACCAGTCGCGGAACTCCCCCACCGTCAGGCCGGCAACCGGGGCGAAGGCGGCGGTGTCGTGCCCGTCGAGGATCAGGCGCGTCACCTCGTCATCCTCGTAGGGCACGACCGCCTCCTGCAGGAAGCGATCGAGAGGCAAGTCGGCCAGCACCATGCGGGCGGCCATGCGTTCCTCTTCCGAGGCCGCAGCCACGCCGGCCAGCATGTCACCCGAGCGGGCCGGGCTGGCCTTGGCCAGCACTGTTTTCAGGTCACCAAACACGTGGCGACGTAGTCCGAGGGTGCAGGCGTAGTTCATGGGTCTTCTTTGTTTGTGAGCGTCCCGCATCTGCTGCCTGCGCCGGCCTCCCGTACCGGGCCGGCGCAGGCAGCACGGATGCAGTTTCTGTGCCAACGCTCAGGGCTTGTGGCGAAGTCCTGCGATTCGAGTTCGCACGGGGAGCATCGCCGGGCGAACTCGAATCGCACGGTAGATCAAGTCAGCTACTTTCAGCCCTCGGCCTTGGCAAGCGCGGCGAAGGGAAGCGCCTCCCGCTGCTTGTGGGTAAGCTGGAAGTAGCCGTAGCCCAGGGCCAGGATGAGCACGAACAGACCCGTGAGCAGGGGGTTGAACCATGCTACGGTGACCAGACAGATGAGTGCTCCGATCAGCGCCACCGCCGGAAAGAGCGGGTAGAACGGCACCCTGTAGGGACGGGGCAGGCCGGGCTCGCTGGCACGCAGCTTGAACAGGGCCGCCATGCTCAGTGCGTACATCAGCAGGGCGCCGAGCACCGCCATGGTGACGATGTTGGCGGTGAGGCTCTGGCCACCGAAGGACAGCAGCTCGTCGCTGAAGATGGCGGCGATGCCCACCACCCCACCGGCCACAATGGCCCGGTGGGGCGTCTTGAAGCGCGGGTGGACTTCGGCGAACCAGGCCGGCAGGTAGCCGGAACGGGCCTGGGCATAGATCTGGCGTGAGTAGCCCAGGATGATGCCGTGGAAAGAGGCCACCAGCCCGAACAGGCCCAGCCACACCAGCATGTGCAGCCAGCCGCTGGACTCGCCCACGATGGTCTTCATGGCTTGGGGCAGCGGGTCATTGATGTTGGCCAGCTTGGTCCAGTCGCCCACGCCACCGGCAAACACCATCACGCCCATGGCCAACACAACCAGGGTCAGAATGCCCGCCGTATACGCGATGGGGATGGAACGCTTCGGATCCTTGGCCTCCTCGGCAGCCATGGCAACACCCTCGATGGCGAGGAAGAACCAGATTGCGAAAGGAATGGCCGCGAAGATGCCGGGAATCGCCGCGAGGGAAAACTCGTCGGCCCCGGCCCAGCCGCCCTTGGTGAAATTGGCCAGGGAGAAGCCCGGCGCCACCACCCCCATGAACACCAGCAGCTCGAAGATGGCGAGCAGGGTCACGAAGAGTTCGAAAGTGGCCGCAATGGTCACCCCGACGATGTTGAGCCCCATGAAGACGATATAGGCGCCCACAGCGGCGACTTTCGGATCAAGGGCCGGGAACTGCACATTCAGGTAGGCGCCGATGGCGAGGGCAATGGCCGGCGGGGCAAACACGAACTCGATCAGGGTGGCCATGCCCGCCACGTAGCCGCCGGTGGGGCCGAAGGCATGGTAACTGTAGGCGAAGGGACCACCGGCGTGGGGAATGCTGGCGGTCAGCTCGGTGAAGCTGAAGATGAAGGTGCCGTACATGACGGCCACCATGACGGTGGTGACGAGAAAGCCGAGGGTGCCCGCCGAGGCCCAGCCGAAGCTCCAGCCAAAGTACTCGCCCGAGATCACCAGACCGACGGCGATACCCCACAACTGCCAAGTGCCCAGGGTGGCCGAAAGGCCGTGGGCGGGTTGCTTGGATGCACTCATGATTCACTCCAGGAAACTAGATGGATGAATCGTGGCCCACACTCCCCGGGTGCATCTATCAAGTTTCAGCACCCCAGTAGCAATTTTTGGCATCGCAGCAAAACAGGAGCAACAATGCCGGCATGGCCTGCACCAGTAATGTGCCGTCGAGCGCTGCGATGCACCAACAGGGGTAATTTCGTCGCACCCCATCGCCGCAGGCAGCTTGGGGATGCGCGCCCCGCGAGGCCTTTCGCCGGCGGTACGCGGCTTGCTACTCAAGGGGACGATCGCTCGCCGGATGCCCGCCATGCCCCTGCCCGTCTTCCCCGCCGATACCGATGCCTGGCCCCTGCGGCGTGTGACCCGGGCCCGGGATGCGGACGAACAGGCTGACAATCTCTCCCAATGGAATCAGCGCTACGACCAGCTCTCGCCGGGCAGCTTTGAAGGCTCCGTGACCGAACTGTGGCTACCGAAGAGCCAGGTCTTCATGGAAACGGCCAACCGCGCCCTTCGCCAGACCTGTGCCGCCTGGCCACGATCGGTGTGGTTCGGCATTCCCGCGGCGCGGGACGGCATGATGTCCCTCGGCGGCAAACCCCTGTCTTCCCGGGCGGTCTGCATCCGCGACGGCGGGGCCGAGTTCGACCTTCTCACGGCACCGGATTTCAACCTCTTCGGCGTCGTGGTGGACCGCCTGGCCTTTGCCGACTATCTGGACCGGGCCGCCCGCCAGGATCTGGATCGCCTGCTCCTGCAGGGTGACGTGCGCAACCTGGCGCCCGGCCGCAAGGAAAGCCTGTGTGCCACCCTGGCCCGCGTCCTCGCCGATGCGCACCACCCCGACTTTCCGGATGCGGAGGCACTGCAGGAACGCATCTTCTCGGCCCTCGCCGACGCGCTGTTGAGCCACGACACGGAGCCGGTGCCCACCCGCCGGACCCGCCTGATCCATCAGGCAACGGTGGACCGGGTTCGCCAGTACGTGCTCGACAACCCGGAGCACCCGCCGACCATTCCGGAGCTGTGCGCCCACCTGCACCTGAGCCGCCGAGCCCTGCAGAACTGCTTCGAGGACGTCACCGGGATGCCCCCCGTGGCCTACATGCGCAGCCTGCGCCTCAACGCGGTCCGCCGTGAGCTGCGCCATGGCAGCGGCCTCCGTCCGATCTCCAGCATCGCCTACGACTGGGGTTTCACCCACATGAGCCAGTTCGCCCGGGACTACCGTCGCCTGTTCGGCGAGCTGCCGTCGGAATCCCTGCGCCACGCCTGACCTCCCGGGCAAGCCAAATTCCGGTCCGCACCCGGCGGCGTGGCTACAATTGGGGAAGCCCCTCGCCCCGCAAAAGAGTGCCTCAATGACTGATCTGTCCTGCTCCCCACCGCTGCCGGAGCCTCCTGAACCCACCACCCAGCCCGCCTCACGGCCCGTGCCGGTACTGCGGGTGGACGGCCCCGACATGCGGCCCTGCCTCGACGAGGCGGTCGAGGAAGTGCCCGTGGCGCTGGTATTCAATGGCATTTCCCACGCGGTCCTGCTGGCCACCCCGACCGATCTGGAAGATCTGGCCTTGGGTTTCAGCCTCAGCGAGGGCATTCTCGAAAGCCGTAGCGAGCTTTACGACCTGGAATGCGCCAGCACTGCCAACGGGATCGAATTGCGCCTGGAGATCGCCTCCAGCCGTTTCGCCGCGCTCAAGGCACGTCGCCGCACCCTGGCCGGCCGCACCGGCTGCGGTCTGTGCGGGGTGGAAAGCCTGGATGCGCTGGCCCGCCCGCTGGCACCGGTCGCCGCCTTCCCCCCCATCCCCGTCACCGCAGTCACCACCGGCCTGGCGGAACTGCCGGCCTGGCAGCACCTGCGCAAGCTCACCGGGGCCGTGCATGCCGCCGCCTGGATCAGCCGCGACGGCCACATCCTCGCCCTGCGTGAGGATGTGGGGCGCCATAACGCCCTCGACAAGCTTCTCGGCCACCTGGCGGGCTCGGATCGTTCCGGCGGCTTCGTATTGGTGTCGAGCCGGGCCAGCTACGAGATGGTGCAGAAGGTGGCAATGCTGGGCATCGGCTGCCTGGTGGCGGTCTCCGCCCCCACGGCCCTGGCCGTCAGACTGGCCACAGACGCCGGCGTCACCCTGGCCGGCTTCGCCCGCGGCGAGCGGCTGGTGGTCTACAGCCACCCGGCAGGGCTGGGGCTGGCGGCCAATCTGAAAACCTGACTCAGCTTTACGCCTCGCGTTCAAATGAGCGCGAGCCCGGCCGCCACAGCTCCCCGCCCGGGACAACCCCGGCAATCACCGCCCTCATGCTCCTCGGCCCCGCCCCCCCCCGATGGCACAACCCCAGACTCCCCCCACGCATTGGGCGCCTCATTGGCGGACGCCTTCTCTGAAACCGGGAGCACCGTCCCACCTGCATCAGCCCCATCTGAGCAACAACGCCTCCGGTTCCGGATCAGACGTGGCCTGACAATATCGGCCACCTCCCCGAAGCCAACGAATTGAACGAGGACGCTACGACGCCAGACCCGCCTTGTGTTTTTGCGTGTAACGGGCAGAATCGGCGCTACCGTTGATCGTAAAAAACCTTCACAACGGTGACAGACGGGATTCGGGTGACGGATCCGCTCGTAAACCGCAGCCATACACACCGCACCAGACGACAGACACCCATGCCCCAACAGCACGACGTCACGAGACCCAACCTGAAGGGAGCTGTGAATACCATTGATACGGAAACGTCGCCACGCACGGATTACCTTGATGGCTGGCGAGGGGTTTCAATACTCTGCGTGCTCCAAGGACACTTCATCGCCTTGCCAATTCCGGTCGATCTTGGCCGCTTTGGCGTATGCATGTTCTTCGCCCTGTCGGGCATGCTCATGAGCAACCTGCTGTTCATCGAGAGGCAAGCCCTCGCGAAATTCTACAGACGACGAATCAGCAGAATACTCCCCACGTTCATTCTCTTCGTCACCACGATGTTCGCACTCAGTGGCCTGTGGAACACGGCTTTCTCGTGGAACGAATTCATCTCGACACTACTTTTCGCTCGCACCTATTTTCCATACCCCGGAATCTGGAAGACAGAGATCCCCATCGGTCATATCTGGTCTTTGAACATCGAAGAGCACTCCTACATCTTCATGAGCTTTCTCACGCTGCTCCCCTTTCTCAAGAGGCGCGAAGGACCTTTCCTGATCGCATGCGGGGCGGCGTGCATTGTCATCGGTTTCGTTTACGTGAGACTTGGCAGCAACGCGCCATTCTGGGGCTCGCTTGGCACTGAAGTTGCCGCGTCATTCCTGCTCATGTCCGCCGGGTATCGCCTGGTATGCGATCGAGTCAGGCAATACGTCCCGCCCTGGCTCCCCGTGCTGTCGCTGATTCTCGCCATGTTCCTGAGCCAGGGAGGCCGCTGGTGGATGCAGCCCATGGCGTCACCGGCCCTGCTGGCCTTCGCAGTAAATCACCTGCCCGAAACCCGCTCCTGGTTCAAGACGCTACTGTCCTCCCAGGCCCTGCGCCTGGCTGGCCTGTGTTCCTTCTCGATTTACCTATGGCAACAACCGTTCTATTCAACGAAGGCCATCTTTCCTGGCGGCCCCTACAGCGCGCTGGCCTGTGCCATGATCGTTTCTCTATTGTCGTATCACCTTGTTGAAAAGCCATCCCGTACATGGCTCAACAGAAACTGGAAATCGTGGCTTCCGGTTCAAACCGCACAACAACACTAGAACCCACGTCATGGGGCGCTTGAGAGGCACCCGAACGCGTGCAAGACGGGGGCATGGCAATGATAGGGATGGCAGGGAACGGTACATCCCGACAGAGAGCATCCCCGGGAATGGTGCGCTCTGGGTGCGCTTGGCATATCGAGCTTGCTGCAGGCAATTGTCCGCCTTGCCCCAAGCCCTCTTGCCCTCGGCATCCACGGGATGGCTGCCGCTGACGAATCAGGCAATCACTTCGAAATCAATGCGGCAGGACGGCCAGGACCGCCCTGCATGAATCTCACAATCCGCTGCGCTTACTCCACATCGGCGCGCTTCACGCGGCGCTGACGCACCGCTTCGGCTAGGACGTCGAGCACGGTGAGGCTGTCTTCCCAGCCGATGCAGGCATCGGTGATGCTCTTGCCGTACTCCAGCTCGACACCGGGCTTCAGATCCTGGCGGCCTTCCTTGAGGTGGGACTCGACCATCACGCCGATGATGCGGTCTTCGCCATTGGCCATCTGGCCGGCCACGTCACGGGCCACGTCCACCTGCAGCTTGTGCTGCTTGCGGCTGTTGGCATGGGAGAAGTCCACCATCAGCTTGCCCGGCACGCCGGACGAGGCCAGCTCCTTGCAGGCCGCATCGACGCTGGCGGCATCGTAGTTGGGGCCCTTGCCGCCACGCAGGATCAGGTGACAGTCCTCGTTGCCGCCGGTGGACACGATGGCCGAGTGCCCGGCCTTGGTCACCGACAGGAAGTGGTGGGGCGACTGGGCGGCCTTGATGGCGTCCACGGCGATACGGATGTTGCCGTCGGTGCCATTCTTGAAGCCCACCGGGCAGGACAGCCCGGAGGCCAGCTCCCGGTGCACCTGGCTTTCGGTGGTGCGGGCACCGATGGCACCCCAGGAGATCAGGTCGGCGATGTACTGGGGGGTGATCATGTCGAGAAACTCGGTGCCGGCGGGCAGGCCCAGCTCGTTCACTTCCCACAGCAGCTTGCGGGCAAGGCGCAGGCCGTCGTTGATGCGGAAGCTGCCATCCATGAAGGGATCGTTGATGAGGCCCTTCCAGCCCACGGTGGTACGGGGCTTTTCGAAGTAGACACGCATCACCACCAGCAGGTCGTTCTTGAGGCGGTCGGCCTCGGCCTTGAGGCGGCGGGCGTATTCCATGGCCGCATCGGTGTCATGGATGGAGCAGGGGCCGATCACCACCAGCAGGCGGTCGTCGGCGCCGAACAGGATGCGGTGGATGGCCGCGCGCGCCTCGAAAGCCGTCTCCGCCGACTTGGGGGTGGCCGGGAATTCCCGCAGCATGTGGATGGGCGGGGCCAGTTCCTTGATGTCCTTGATCCGGACATCGTCGATATGGACTTTCGAGGAGGCGTGCATGGTCAATCCTGTCGGCTTGCTTTTGAGTGAGTCGATGATTCTAGCCCATGGCCCCTGCCCGCGGCCATGGCAGACGCAGCGGGACACCCGCCGTCACAGCTAGAGCATGACTTGAGTCCCCAATTCCACCACCTGGTTGGCGGGCAGCTTGAAGTAGGTGGCAGCGCCTTCCGACTGGCGCATCATCCAGGCGAAGAGCCCGCAGCGCCACGCCGGCATCTTGCCGGGGCCATCCACCACGGTCGAACGGGCAACAAAGTAGGTGGTGGTCATCGGCTCCAGTTCGAGGCCCAGCGGGCCGGCCAGGGCAAGGGCCGCCGGCACGTCGGGTTCCTCGCGGAAGCCGAAGCGCGCGTCCACGTTGTAGATGCCCTCGGCGAGTCGGGTCACCGTGACCCTGTCCCGGTCGTCGATACGCGGCACCTCCTCATTCACCACATGCAGGAACACGGTGCGCTCGTGCATGACCTTGTAGTGCTTGAGGTTGTGGAACAGGGCGCTGGGCACCAGCGAGGGCTCGGAGGTGAGATACACGGCGGTGCCGAACACATGTGGCACGTCGGGTAGGGGGCCCTGGATAAAGCCCGCCATGGGCACGTCGATGCAGCCCCGCTGCTCGGCCAGCAGACGGCTGCCCTCCTTCCAGGTGGTCAGCATCAGGAAGATGCCGGCACCCAGGGCCATGGGCATCCAGCCGCCCTCGCCGAGCTTGGTCAGGTTGGAGCTGAAGAACAGCAGCTCAAGGCTGCCGAACAGGGCCATGGCGGCCAGCAGCCCGATGCGCCCGCGTACATCCGAGACCAGCAGGATGAAGACCGTCAGCAGGGTGGTGATGATCATCGTACCGGACACGGCGATGCCGTAGGCCGCCGCCAGGGCTCCGGAGGAGCGGAACTCCAGCACCAGGATGATCACCGACACCAGCATCAGCCAGTTCACGATGGGCACGTAGATCTGCCCGCGCTCGGTGTCGGAGGTGTGCAGGATGCGCAGGCGCGGCAGGTAACCCAGCCGGGTGGCCTGCAGAGTCATGGAGTAGGCGCCGGTGATGGTGGCCTGGGAGGCGATCACCGTGGCCAGGGTAGCGAGCCCCACCAGGGGCAGCAGGAACCAGTCGGGCGCGAGCAGGTAGAAGGGGTTTTCGATGGACACGGGTGCCCGTAGCACCAGAGCCCCCTGGCCAAAGTAGTTGAGCATCAGCGACGGCCACACCAGGCCGTACCAGGCCAGCCGCACCGGTCGGGGGCCGAAGTGCCCCATGTCGGCGTACAGGGCTTCGCCGCCGGTAAGCGCCAGAAACACGGCGGCAAGGAGGATGAAGGCCACGTGGGGCTTGGCAATGGCAAAGGCAATGGCGTAACGCGGATCCACCGCCCGCAGCACCTCCGGCGTCTCGACGATGCTGGCCACACCGAGCGCCGCCAGCGTAACGAACCACAGTACCGTGACCGGCCCGAAAAAACGCCCGACCTGCCCGGTGCCGTGCTTCTGGATCATGAACAGCCACACCAGGATGCCCACCGTGATGGGCACCACGTAGTGCTCCAGATGTGGCGTGGCCACACTCAGGCCCTCCACCGCCGAGAGTACCGATATGGCCGGCGTGATGATGGCATCCCCATAGAACAGGGCCGCTGCGAAGATGCCCGCCCCCACCGCGAGCTTGGCCCACAGCGGCGTCGGGGCGTCCCGGTGAGCCCGGGCGGTCAGGGCCAGCACCCCACCTTCGCCCTCGTTGTCAAAGCGCAGCACCACCCACACGTATTTGAGGGAGACGATCACCAGCACCGCCCAGAAAAAGGCCGACAGGGTCGCCAGCACGTTGGCCTCCGTGGGGTCGATGCCGTGGGCACCGGCAAAGGCCTCCTTGAAGGCATACAGGGGGCTGGTGCCGATATCGCCGTAGACCACCCCCAGGGCGGCCAGGGCGAGTGCTGCGGTACTGGTTCGGGAATCCGTGTTCGAGCTATTCATTATTCACTCCGCCGGAGACCGGCCAATCAGAGGTGAAACCGGTAACCAACCCCGGTTTCGGTGAGAAAGTGGCGTGGCTGCGCCGGATCATCTTCGAGCTTGTGGCGCAGATGGCCCACGTAGATACGCAGGTAGTGGCTGTTGTCGCCCGTCGCCTGGCCCCACACTTCGTGCAACAACTGGCGGTGGGTCATCACCTTGCCGGCATTGGCAACGAGCACTGCGAGCAGACGGTATTCCAGGGGAGTGAGGCGGACCGCCTCGCCCCTGCGCAGCACCTGGCGCAGGGAGAAGTCCACCTCCACGTCCCCGAAGCTCACCCGTGCGGCCTCGGTGCCGGGCCGGGCACGCCCACGCCGCAGCAGCGCACGCACTCGGGCCAGCAGCTCGCCGACGGAAAAAGGCTTGGTCAGGTAGTCGTCGGCACCGGCGTCGAGCACGCCGATCTTGTCGTATTCGGTGGAGCGCGCCGACAGCACCAGCACCGGGGCCACCGACCAGGCACGAAAGTCGTCCACGAACCCCACGCCGTCGCCATCGGGCAACCCCAGATCCAGGATCACCAGCTCAGGCTGGCAACGGCCGGCCTCGACCAGCCCCTCGCGCCGGGTCTCCGCCTCGCTCACCCTCAGCCCCTCCTTCTCCAGGGCGCTGCGCACAAAGCGGCGGATCTGGCGTTCGTCCTCGATGAGCAGGATCGTTGCCCCTTTCATGCGCCCTCCCCGTCCGCAGGCAAGGCCTCGGGCTCAACAGGCGGCGGCGTGCCCCGGGGCAGGCAGAAGGCCACACAGCCCCCGCCCTCCGGCGGATTGAAGGCGCGGATGGTGCCCCCATGCACCTCGATGATGGCGCGGCAGATGGCGAGGCCGATGCCCATGCCGACCACCGTCGTCTCGGCCTGACCGCGCTCGAACAGCTCGAACACCTTTTGCAGCTTGTCCGGCGGAAAACCACCACCGCCGCTCGACACCCGCAGCTCCACCATCAACGGGCCAACATCGGCCGACAGGATGATCGGCGCACCCGGCGGCGAATACTTGGCAGCGTTCTCCAGCAGGTTGCAGAAGACCCGCTCGATCAGCACCGCATCAAACTCAAGCAAGGGCAGCGCCGCCAGCCCCAGCACCCGCACCGGATGGCCCTCCAGGGCACCGCCGAGCAGCTTCAGGCTCGCCCCCACCACCTCCTCCACCGGCTGCCACTCCTTGCGCAGGCAGACCGGCCCGGTCTGCAGGCGGGCCATGTCGAGGAGGTTGCCGACCATGCCATTGACCCGCAAGGCCTGGTCCCGGATGGCCCCTGCGACATCCCGGGCCTCGTCTGGCAGCGGCGGCGGCCCCACCACCAGGGAATCGGCCAGACCATAGAGCGCAGTCAGCGGGGTGCGCACATCGTGGGACAGCGCCGACAGGATGGAGCTGCGCAGACGCTCGGACACTGCCTCCAGCTGGGCGGCCTGGGCCACCTCGACGAAATGCAGGCGCTCCACGGCCGTGCTCACCAGGGCCGACAAGGCCTCCAGCAGTGGCCCGATGCCGTCGTCACCCGGCAGCGTGACAACCAGCACGCCTCGGTTTCGGGTTGTGCCGGCCAGCGGAAGGACATGACAATGGCACCCGCTTCCATCGTCTGCGAGCAGCGCCAGCGGACGCTGGGCGTCGCGGGCCTGCAGCAGCAGCCCCGCATCCACCACAGGTACCGCGCCGCCACGCCCGCCAACTGCCTGCAGTCGCTCCTCGGCGGTGGGCAACAGCAGGCAGCACGGCGCATTCCATTGCTCCTGCAGAAAACGCGCCACCGATTCATCCACCTGCTCCACGCCCATCGCCCCTGCCAGCTCCCGCGCCAAGCCATACAGCCCCCGCGCAACCCGTTCCCGACGGGCCGCGTCCCGGGCCTGAGCGCGCAGACCGGCGGTGAGCTGTCCGACAATCAGCGAAACCGCCAGCATCACCACAAAAGTGAACACATGGGGGGCATGGCTGACTTCGAAGGAGAAGCGCGGCGGCACAAAAAGAAAGTCGAACAAGGCCACGCTGAGCACGGAAGCCAGCACCGCCGGCCCGCGCCCGGCCCGCAGGGCCACCACCACCACCGCCAACAGGAAGCACATCACCGTGTTGGGCAGATCCAGCTGGCTGCTGAACGGCCATAGCACCGCCGCCACCGCGCCACAGCCCAGCACGGCCAGACCGTAGCGTTGCCAGGGCGGGGAAAGCGGGTCTTCCGACAACAGGATGGACGACAGCATGGCAACTCCGGGCGATCGTGGGGGCGACACCCGAAAATTGTTGCACCGCTTCCATAAAAAAGGCGTAAAAACCGCGCTGCCGAATTGCTGATCACGAAGGCCGGGATATACTGTATTTTTATACACAAACATCCCCATGAGCCCTCCCGCCCCACCCCGCGGCCGTGGCAGCCGCCTGAACCCCGACAACCGCTTCACCGAATGGCAGCGCGATGCCGGTGACGATGGCTGGGCGGAAGGTGCCGCGCCCGAAGCGGAGTCGGGCAATGGGCCCCTCACCACGCTGATCCTCGATCAGACCCGCTCGGTGATCGTACGCAACCAGTCGCCGGATGTTCCCTTCACCCAGTCCATCAACCCCTACCGGGGCTGCGAACATGGTTGCAGCTACTGCTTTGCGCGGCCCGGGCATGCCTACCTGGGCTTCTCGCCCGGGCTCGACTTCGAGACGAAGATCGTCTGGAAGCCCGATGCACCGGAGATCCTGCGCAAGGAACTGGCTGCCCCGGGATACCGCTGTGCGCCCATTGCCCTCGGTATCAGCACGGATGGCTGGCAGCCCGTCGAACGACGGCTGGGCCTCAGCCGCCGCCTGCTTGAAGTCCTGGCCGAAACCCGCCACCCGGTATCCATCGTCACCAAATCGGCACTCATCGAGCGGGATGCGGACCTGCTGGCCGACATGGCCCGGGACCACCTGGTGCAGGTGATGTTCTCCATCACCACCCTGGACCCGCTTCTGGCCCGCCGGCTCGAACCCCGGGCCGCATCCCCGGCACGCCGCCTGGCCGCCATGGAAGCCCTGCACCGGGCCGGCGTGCCGGTCGGCGTGCTGTTCGCACCGCTGATTCCGGCACTGAACGATCACGAGCTGGAACGGGTGCTGGAAGCGGCCCGCGCTGCCGGGGCCGAAAGCGCAGGCTACGTGCTGCTGCGCCTGCCCCTCGAATTGAAGGCCCTCTTCGAAGACTGGCTTCACAGCCATTTCCCCGACCGGGCAAGCCATGTCTTGAGCCTCGTGCGCCAGTTACGCGGCGGCCAGCTCAACGACAGCCGCTTCGGCCACCGCATGCGTGGCCAGGGCGTGTTTGCCGACCTTTACCGTCAGCGCATGCAACGCACCTGTGAACGGCTGGGGTTCCAGCGCACGCATCGCCCGCTGAATACCGAAGTTTTCCGCCCGCCGGCCCGGGGGCCACAGATGAACCTGTTCTAGGCGCCGGTCCTGCTTAATCGGCCCGGAAAAACAGGTCAGGGGGGAGTGAAGAAATCGTAGCAAGCGGTTCGAGTGCACGCAGAGAAGCGCAGCCATACATGGGACATGATGCGCGTCGCTAGGGCAAAACGGGCCGATATTCACAAATACTCAGTGGCGGATACCAATACCCCAGTGAATACCGCCTCGCCCCCGAGGCAGGCCTGGGCCGTAGTACGGAAAACCAAAGGGCTGGGGATAACCGTAGCGGATCGTGCCGTAAGGGTAGGCCGGATACGCGTCCCGCACACCCCGGCGATAGGCCTCGGCCCTGGCCCGTTCGACGGCTGCGGCCTGTTCGGTCTGCTGACGCACCTTGTCGGCCGTGGCCTGGTCCCGGTCGTGGCGAGCCTGGGCCTCGGCCAGGGCGTCAAGCACTTCCGGCGCCACGCCTTGCTCACGCAGGCGCAAGACCTCGGAGGGGCTGAGGGCATGATGCGTCCCGGTACTGCGCAGGACGTCGAGGAGCGCGGCAGTCGGCACGCCCTCCCGCGAACGGCGCACGATTTCGTCCAAGGCCAGGGGTCGCCCCGGGCGAGCCGCGTCCGTGCGGGCGAGCTCGGCAGGATCGAGACGGCGCACCGCCCGGGGATCGGACGAAGGGGGCGTGGCACAGGCCGCCAGCAGCAGCATGGCCGCACACAGAAGGCCCCGCAGACGCAGGGCGACACGGCTCTCAGCGGGGGGTGCCAAGGGCAAGCCGCTCGTAATGCCCCACGACCAGATCCATCTGTTCGAGGATGCGCTCACTGGTGGTAGCCACATCGGAGGCGGCCTTTTTCTGGCTGCCGGCATCGCGCATTCCCAGCGCATTTTGAAAAAAGAACCACTGCTGTTCCACCAGGGTCAGCTCGTCCCGGATCTGGGCGGTGTTGACACCCGCCGACTTGAGCTCTTCATGGGCCTTGGCGAATTCCTTCATGGCGGTATCGAGCATCTCCCCGGCCGGGCCGGCGTTGACGTCCATCTGCCGGAAAAAATAGGCCTTGGCCATGCGCTGGGAGAGCATGCGCTGCCGACCGGAGAGGTTGACCAGGCGCCCGGCGGGAGAGCCGGCAAACTTCTCGTAGGCCAGGGTCAGTTTGTGGGCACTGGCCAGCACGGCCTCATTGCCCGCCCAGACGGCCTTCGCATCGCTGTGGATATCCACCAGCAAGGGACGATAGCGCCCCCAGTCATGTTCAAGCTGCAGCCACAGGGTACGCAGCTCGTCGCTGGGCAGCAGGGTCTTGAGTTCGGCCAGCTGGGCTTCGAAGAGCGCTGTGGACTGGGCAAGCAGGGTCTTGGCGCGCTCGGGCAGCACGCCCAGCACCAACATCAGCCAGGCCTTGGCCGTGCGCTGGGAGAGCATGCGCTGACGGCCGGCCTTGTTGATGGCCGCCGGCAGCGACAGGCCGGCGACCGCCGCCGGCGCCACACGTGCCGCCCGAACCTGCTCCAGGGGAAGGGCGCACGCCGCGCCCGCCAGAGCAAGAAAGACTCGCCGATCCATGTCAGCCCCCCGTGCCACCGACCGTCAGCCCATCGATGCGAAGGGTCGGCTGGCCAACCCCCACCGGCACGCTCTGGCCATCCTTGCCACAGGTGCCAACCCCTGGGTCGAGGGCCATGTCGTTGCCGATCATGGACACCCGTGTCAGGCAGTCGGGGCCGTTGCCGATCAGGGTGGCGCCCTTCACCGGGCGGGTCACCTTGCCATCCTCGATGAGGTAGCACTCGGAGGTGGAGAAGACAAACTTGCCGGAGGTGATGTCCACCTGGCCGCCACCGAAGTTGGCCGCATACAGGCCGTTCTTCACCGAGGCGATGATCTCGGCGGGCTCGTGCTCGCCGGCCAGCATGATGGTGTTGGTCATGCGCGGCAGGGGCAGGTGGGCGAAAGACTCGCGACGCCCGTTGCCGGTGGGCTTGACGCCCATCAGGCGGGCGTTGAGGGTGTCCTGCATGTAACCGGTGAGGATGCCGTCCTCGATCAGCACGGTGCGCTGGGTCGGGTTGCCTTCGTCGTCGATGGTCAGCGAGCCGCGGCGATCCGGCAGCGTACCGTCGTCCACCACGGTCACGCCCTTGGCCGCCACCTGCTGGCCGATGCGGCCGGCGAAGGCGGAGCTTTCCTTGCGGTTGAAGTCACCTTCCAGGCCGTGGCCGATGGCCTCGTGGAGCAGGATGCCGGGCCAGCCGTTGCCGAGCACGACGGTCATCAGGCCGGCCGGGGCCGGGCTGGCGCCCAGGTTGACCCGGGCCTGGCGCACGGCCGCACGGGCAAAGCCGGTGAGCACCTCGTCACTGAAGCGGCTGTAGTCGTAGCGCCCGCCGCCACCGCCGGAGCCCTGCTCGCGGCGACCGTTTTCTTCCATGATGACCGTCACGGACACCCGCACCAGGGGGCGCACATCAGCCGCCAGGTGGCCATCGCTGCGGGCCACCATGACTACCTCCCAGGAGCCGACCAGACTGGCCATGACCTCCTTGACCCGCGGGTCTTCGGCCCGGGCCATGGCTTCGAGGCGCTCCAGCAGCTTGACCTTGCTGACATCGTCCAGGGAGTCGTGGGGGTTGTCGGCCCGATAGAGGGCGGGGGGAGACTTCTTCGCGACCTCGATCTTGCAGGTCTTGCGACGCCCGCTGTCGGCGATGGCCCGTGTGGCGTCGGCGGCATCCTTGAGCGCCTTCAGGCTGATGTCGTCGGAGTAGGCAAAGGCCGTCTTCTCGCCCGTGACGGCACGCACACCGACACCCTGCTCGATGTTGAAGCTGCCCGACTTGACGATGCCCTCCTCCAGGCTCCAGGCCTCGGAGCGGTGATACTGGAAATAGAGGTCGGCGTAGTCGAGCTTATGGCGGTAGAGCTTGCTGAAGACCTTGTCGAGATCCTCGAAGTCCAGGTCGTAGGGCTTGAGCAGCAGCTTGCTGGCAAGCTTGAGGGCATTGGGGGGGGGATTCTTGCTCATGGTCTCTCGGGGATGAATTCGGTTGGCTTAACTGATCTTGCGGTGGCGCAGCGCCGGCAGGCTTGCGCGAACATCGGCGATGCGGGCGGGGTCCAGGTCGGCCACCACCACACCGGGGCCTTCGGGGAGGCGCGCAAGCACCTCGCCCCAGGGGTCAATGATCATGCTGTCGCCCCAGGTGCGGCGGCCGCTGGGGTGGCGCCCGCCCTGGGCACTGGCGAGCACGTAGCACTGGTTTTCGATGGCCCGGGCACGCAGCAGGATCTCCCAGTGGGCCTGGCCGGTGGTGTAGGTGAAGGCCGCGGGCAGGACGATCAGATCCACCTCGCCCATGGCCCGGAAAAGTTCGGGAAAACGCAGGTCGTAGCAGATCGACAACCCCACCTGGCCACAGGGCGCTTCGAAGGCCACCACCTCGTTACCGGCCTCGATGGTGGCGGATTCGTCGTAACACTCCTCGCCCTTGCGGAATCCGAAGAGATGAACCTTGTCGTAGCGGGCCACCCGCCGGCCATCATCGTCGAAGACCAGCGTCGAGTTCTTGACCTTGTCCGGGCTGTCGGCCGCCATGGGGCAGGAGCCGCCGATCAACCACAACTTGTGACGTCGGGCGGCGTCCCGCAGGAAGTCCTGCAGCGGCCCCGCCCCCTCCAGCTCGCGGATACGCACCTTGGCGGTCTCGTCGCCGGTGATCAGGGGAAAGTACTCCGGCAACACCGCGAGGCGTGCTCCGGCTGCGGCGGCCTCGCCGATCAGACGGTCGGCCTCGGCCAGGTTGCGGTCCACTTCGGGCCCGGAAACCATCTGGATGGCGGCGATTCGGCAAACCGGAGTGTTCATGGGAGAGTCCTTGAGGGCACGGCAGGTTGAGATGAGGCTGCGGGAAGGCCCGAAAGTTTCTCCACCTTCGGGTCGGACCAGCCACCGGTCACGGCGTACTCGAAACTGAAGAGCTTTTCCACGGGATCACGCAGGGCCTTCTGCACCAGGTAGGCCGCCAATCCGAGGGCCGGGTTGAGGGCGCCGGTGGTGGCAATGGCCGAGCCCACCGCGACGGACTCGGAGAGGGTCGGCTGAACCTTCACACGAAGGCTTTGGGTCTCCCTCACGGCGTCAGCTTCGCCCTTCATGAACACACGGGCCGCGGGGCCGAGAATCTCGAAATCTTCAGTGCGCAACACGCCGCCATCAAGTCCGATGCTACCGGAAATGCGGTCGAAGGCGAATCCTTCGGAGAATACGTCGCGGAAGTCCAGGGTGATCCGCCGGGGCAGCGCCTGCAGATTGAGCACCCCGAGCAGGCGCCCCACCCCGGGTTCGAGCTGGGTGAACTGGCCGCTGGTCACCCGGACCTCCATCTTTCCGGTCAGGCTGGGCAGATGCAAGGCCGTCGGCGGCCCTTTCCACACGAGCTGCCCCTCAAGATTGCCCTGGCCACGCCGCACCGCCTCGGGGTAGCCAAGGCGGTTGAGCATCTTCTCAACACTACCCACATCCAGCTTGAACTTGAGGCGGGTCTCCTCCCGGGCGCCCGGGCGCCACACCCCATCCCCGTTCAGACTGCCATCCGGATTGACGATACTGAGTTGCTCCAGGAGCCAGTTGTCACCCCGGTTCACGGCTTTCAGCTCCAGGCGACCCAGGGAATGACCACGCAGTACAAAACTCTCCGCACTGACATCCAGGCCGGGCAGCCCGGACAGGCGATCCTCGTCGGGGGGCGTGCCCGGGGCCTCCGTCGCACCACCGGGGGCGGTGCCGATGGAAAGCTGCTTGAAACGAGCCTGCAGACGCCCCCGCCCCTGCTCGCGCCAGAGGATGTCGCCGCTGGCCTCCTTGCTGCCGAGGCGCGCCTGCCAGCCCCCCTCCTCCATCACCGCGCGCAAGTTCACGTCATTGAGGCGCCGACCAAGAACCTGAAGTTCGCCGACCCGCAGGGCCAGGCCGGAGAGGGGGAATTCCCCCCCCGCACCCTGGCCGCTGCCGGTCTGACCGGACGCCGGCTTGCCGGCCAGGGCCTTGCGCCAGCCATCCGCATCCAGGCGATCCGCCCGGACCGCCACAAGCACGCCCTTCTCTGCCAGACGCACCGGTTCGTTGAGGGCGACGCCACCGCGCGTGATGATCATCTGCCGACCTTCGCGGCGACGCTGGAACTGCGCCTGGAACACCGACCCGGCGGCCAGCCTGAGGGTGTCGCCGGGAACGCCCCCCCCCGGTGCCACCGCCATCTCGAAGCGGAAGGGCAGGGTGGCGGCGGCCGACTTGTTGAGGGGCTCGGGCAAACTCGACGACACCCCCTGCAGACCGCTGTCAAGCACGAACTCGACACCGCCCCGCGGCATCACGGCAATGCTGCCCTTCCAGGCCGCGGCACCCGACAGATGATCAAGCAAGGGCAGATCCAGCTCCCGGCGCAGGGCCGGCATGCTCAGACTGCCCTGGGCATTGAGAAGGATGCTGCCATCGGGCCGGCTGCCCCCGGAGACGCTCACCGGGTCGCCGAAGATCCGTGCCGCGCCGTTGCGCACGCCAAGCTGGCTCTCGGTGAACTCGACCCGCCCCGACGCCTCGGTGAGGACCGGCATGGCCGGGTCGGGCTGGAGCTGGTTGCGGGTGAACTGGTACTCGCCCTTGACCCGGGACTGCTCCAACTTGTGCAGGGGCAGCACCAATTGCAGGTCGAGCTTGCCCCGCCCCTCGGCACGGAAGGGGTCGGTGAAGTGGTTGATCATGCCGGCCACCGGGCTCTCGGCAATGAAGCGCAGGAAATCCGGCGTCGGCCCCTCCGCCGCGCCCCGGATGGTGATGACCGAATCTGTCTCGAAATCGGGCAGAACGGCGCTCACATCCTTCAGCGCCACCCCGAGGATGCGCCCGCTCTGGGCCTTCACCGTCATCCCCGCACCCTCGAAAACCAGCTCACCGGCGACGCCGTCGATCTTCGGCCATCCCGGGGCGTAGTCCAACTGCCCGTCGCGGATCCGCGCAGCCACCCGGAAGCTCCCCTCCCGCGGATCACGGAAGGGGAAGCGCGACAGGTCGCCCTTCAGCACCAGGCGGGTGTCCGCCGCCTTGCCGCCCACCAGTGCCCGCTGCAGCCAGTCGCGGGCCGCCTTGCCCACCACATGGGGAATGTAGCGCCACACGGCGGTGGCATCCGCCTCCGAGAGGCGCGCCTGCAGGTCGATCCGTCCGGGGGTGTCGGGCGTGGCCCGGTAGCGGCCGGAAGCGGTGCCGCGGGCATCCTCGTTGGCAAAACTGGCGCTTGCCAGCGTCACCTCCAATGCGCCCTCGGGGTGGCTCCAGCTCCCTTCCGCCGCCAGCTCCGACAGTCGCAGATGGGCCTCGGGAAAGACCTGGGGCAGCTCAAGGCCGGCGTCCCGCCCGCTGAGGGTGAAACGCCCGCCCCGCTCATTGCCTTCGATGCGCCCCGCCATGCCGGCAAAGCCCGGCCAGGCGCCGAGGGGCTCGATGCCCAGCCGCTCGAAGCGGGCATCCACCGTGTAGGTGGCCAATGTGTCGCCCTTCAGGCTCCATTTGAGATCCACCGGCGCCACCCGACCCGCCGGGGCCAGGGTGGCCAGACGCTTGCGCAGCCCTTGGTCGAAGGGTAGACGGCCGGCCAGCCGCGAGAGCACGCCGAGGTCGAGCTGGTTGGCCACGAACTCGCCCCGGGCAGGCTGGGTGCCATCGGACGCCACAAGCCGCAGGAAGAAGTCGGTGGGCTGCACCTTCAGGCCATCGTCGGTTTGCAGACGCAGCTTGCTGCCACTGGCCTCCAGGCCGCCCTTGAGGTGGCGCACCCGCAGGCGGCCGGCCGCCTCGGTCATGGCGATGTCTTCCAGTTCGGGGGCCAAACGCACGCGGGCGTCACGCAGGGCAAAGTCGGCCGTCGCCCCCAGCAGCGTGCCATCGGCGATCTCCAGCCAGGCCCGCAGGCCCCCGGCACCGCTGATATCGAGGGGATAGTCCACCCAGGCCCGCCAGGCGCCCATGTCGGCGTAGTCGAGGCTGGCGTAGAGCTCGCCACGCCACGTCTCGGGATGGGCGGCATCGCGCCCGATCAGGTCGCCACGCAGATCGAGGGCAGCGGCCAACTGGCCCGGAGGCTGGGCACGCAGCCCGAAGCGGTGATGATCGCCCCGGTTGTCGAGGCGGAACTCCAGCTTGTCGAGCACCAAGGTGTCAGCCCCGCGCAAGGCGTCGGACCACGCCACACGGGCATTGCGGACCACCACCTGGCGCTGGTCCAGGAGCCACGCGGTGAAATCCCCCTGGTCGCCCCCGGCGACAACGGGCAGGCCGGCCACGAACACCTGCCCGTCGGTACCGCGCCGGATGGCCAGTTGCGGCGAGTCGATCTCAAGCCGGTGGAGACGCAGGCGCATCCGCAACAGCGAACTCCAGCCCACTTCGGCGTCCACCCGGTCGAGACTCAGGGCGGCGCGGCCGGCACCATCATGGATCGTCACCCCGCCCAAATGCAGCCGCGGATGCAGCCCCTGCCAGTCGGCCGAGAGACTGGCGATAGCCACGGGCAAGCCAAGGGACGCGGACAGGAGCCGCGCCACCTCGCCCCGATAGGCCGGCACCTCGGGCAGCACGAGGTGGCGCAGCCCCAGGAAAGCCAGACCGCAGACGAAGTAGGCGATCAGCCCCGCCCACGCCAGGCGCCTGAGCCACCGGCCCGAGGGCCGCAGGAGGGACAAGCGGCCCTCAGCCACGCGCCGGATGGCAGGCCATCGGGGCAGGTGACAGCGGCCTGGCGACGGCATCACGGAAAGACCGGACAGGCACGCGGATGGCGGCCCATCCGGCATCAGGCTTGACGAATATCAGTCCGGCAGACATAAGACGGGGTGAACATGAACAATTCCGCATTCTACCAATCGCCCCACGCCATGTCCGAACAGCCCGCCATCCTGCCCCAGCCCATCCTCGACGCCCTGGCCTGCTCGCGCTTCCTGCGCCGCCAGCTCGACAGCCGCCCGTGGCTCGCCGAACGCCTTGCCGCAAGCATCGGCGCCCCCCTCGACGCCACCGCCCTGCGCGACTACCTGCGCGATGAAAAGGTGGACGACAACACCCTCAAGCCGGTGTTGCGCAAGCTGCGGGCGTGGGTGATCGCCCACGTGATGGTGCGCGACATCGCCCACCTGGCGGACCTCACCGAAGTCACCGAAACCATGACCCTGCTGGCCGACATTGCAGTGGAGGCCACCCACGATGTCCTGCGGGCACAACTGGTAGCCCGCCACGGCACGCCCCTGTCGGCCGACGGGCGCGAGCAGGAGTTCATCATCATCGGCATGGGCAAGCTCGGCGGTCGCGAACTCAACGTGTCGTCGGACATCGACCTGATCTTTGTCTACCCCGAGGACGGCAGCACCGCCGGCCCCAAGATCATCGACAACTTCGAGTTCTTCACCAAGCTCGGCCGTGGCCTGATCCAGGCCATCAACGACATCACCGGTGACGGGCAGGTCTTCCGGGTGGACATGCGCCTGCGCCCAAATGGCGAATCCGGCCCCCTGGTGGCGAGCTTCGACATGCTCGAGAACTACTTCATCACCCAGGGCCGCGAGTGGGAGCGTTACGCCTGGATCAAGGCCCGGGTGATGACCGGCATCCGCAGCGCCGAGCTCACCGCCATCTCCCGGCCCTTCATCTTCCGCAAATACCTCGACTTCGGTGCCATCAACGCCATGCGTGATCTGCACGCCCAGATCCGCCGCGAGGTGGCCCGCAAGGATATGGTGAACAACGTCAAGCTCGGCCCCGGCGGCATCCGCGAAATCGAGTTCCTGGCCCAGGTCTTCCAGCTCATCCGCGGCGGGCGGGACACCTCCCTGCAGATCAAGCCCACCCTCAAGGTGCTGGGCCGTCTGGCCGAACGGGGCATCATCACCCACGAGGCCGATCGCGAACTGGCCGCCGCCTACGACTTCTTGCGTAGGGTGGAACATCGCCTGCAATACCTGGACGACGCCCAGACCCACAACCTGCCGACCGAACCCGCCGACCAGGCCATCATCGCCCGATCCATGGGCTTTGGCTCCTACGAGGCCCTGCTTACCGAGCTGGACGATCACCGCTCCGCCGTTGCCCGCCATTTCAACAGCGTCTTCGGCGACCCCAACGAAAAGGGCCACGACCTGGACACCCTGTGGGCCTGCGCCGGTGACGAAGCACGCTGCGGCGAGGAGTTCCAACGCCTGGGCTACCCCGACCCGGCCGCCGCCGCCCGCCGCCTGGCCACCCTCAAGACCGGCAACCGCTACCTGCAGATGCCCCCGTCCATCAAGACCCGCTTCGACCCGCTGATTCCGCGGGTCGTCGAGGCCGCCGCCGAAACCACCGACCCCAACGCCACCTTCGAGCGCCTCCTCGACATGCTCGACGCCATCAGCCGGCGCGGCTCCTACCTGGCCCTGCTGCAGCAATATCCCCAGACCCTGCACAAGGTGGCCGAGCTGGTGGGCGCCTCGGCCTGGGCCGCCCAGTTCCTCAACCGTCACCCCATCCTCCTCGACGAAGCCCTCGACCCGCGCATGCTTGAGGAGGAGATCGACCTCAGCGCCTTCCGCACCGACCTGGCAACCCAGCTCGACGAGATCGAGCCCGACATGGAACGCCAGATGGACCTGATGCGCGAGCAGCACCACGCCCAGGTCTTCCGCCTGCTCACCAAGGACATCGCCGGCAAGCTCACCGTCGAACGCCACGCGGACTTTCTGTCCGCCCTGGCCGACATCATGGTGGACCTCACCGTGACCATGTGCTGGCGCAAAATCAAGACCCGCCACCGGGACGACCCGAAGTTTGCCGTGCTGGCCTACGGCAAGCTGGGCGGAAAGGAATTGGGCTACGCCTCCGACCTGGACATGGTCTTCGTGCACGACGATGACGCCCCCGAATCCGCCGAGGTCTACACCCGCCTGGGGCAGCGCACCAACACCTGGTTGTCCGCCCAGACCCCCGCCGGCCACCTCTTCGAGACCGACCTGCGCCTGCGCCCCAACGGCGACTCGGGCCTGATGGTGGTGTCCCTCGATGCCTTCCGCCAGTACCAGCTGGAGAACGCCTGGGTGTGGGAACACCAGGCCCTCACCCGGGCCCGCTTCTGCGCCGGCGACAAGGCCATCGGTGCCAAGTTCGAGGCCATCCGCATCGAAGTGCTGCGCCAGAAACGCGACCTCACCAAGCTGCGCGAGGAAGTGCTGGCCATGCGTGAGCGCATGGCCGACGGCCACCCCAACAAGACGAGCCTGTTCGACCTCAAGCACGACAAGGGCGGCCTGGTGGACGTGGAGTTCATGGTCCAGTACCTGGTCCTGGGCCACGCCCATGAACACCCCGGCCTGTGCGGCAACCTGGGCAACATCGCCCTGCTCCACATGGCCGGCGAACTCGGCCTGATCCCCACCGACCAGGCCAGCACCGTGGCCGACACCTACCGGGAATACCGCCGCCTGCAACACGGCCTGCGCCTCAACAACCAAGCCTCCCGCGTCGAACGGGAACAGGTCGCCGAAGCGGCGGCGGGGGTGCAGGCCCTGTGGCAGACCGTCTTCGGCACCGCCCGCTGAGCGGCCCTTGTGGGGGCGCATTCAATCGGCCCCCGTCTCCGATCAAAGGCAGGCCGTTGATCCAGAGCATCGGGGTCGAATGAACCTAATTTCCCCGGTTTGATGCGTCGCCTGACGATCCGTGCAGCCGCCCCCACAGGGGCGACTTGTGGGGGCGACGTGCAGGGGCGACTTGTGGGGGCGACGTGCAGGGGCGACTTCAGTCGCCCAATCCGCACGCCGATCACCGGCATGCCCTTAATTGAAGTCCGCGGGCGACTGAAGTCGCCCCCACAGTCTCTCCAGCCATCCGAAGCGCAGTACCAGTAAGTCACCGACCACGATCAAAGCCCGCTCCGACCCCGCAGGAGCGAATTTCCGGCCAACGTAAAGCGATCAAGCCGGAAAGCCGCCTGCACAGCGGCACTCCCGGCTGCGCTCAGCCCTTGCGCGCCTCCAGCCACACATCCAGCCCCTGGGCATTCAGCTCCACATCAAGCGCGAGGATGCGCCGCCATTCGGCCTCCGGCACACCCCAGCCCGCCCTGGCGGCCTCTTCGCCTACCAGCGCCCAGATGTCCTGCTCGATCAGGGCCTTGCGACCCTCGGCCGCCTCGTGGCGTTCGGCGATGGCCACGTGGGCGTCGATCAGGCGGTGCATGTCGGCGGCCAGGCGCGGCACGTCGCGTACCTGGGCGTAGTGGGTCAGGTACATGGCGGTGGGCTGCTCGGCCTCCATGCGGCGGATGGAGGCGTGCATGGCCTCCGGCTCGAACTGCACCGGCGTGGTGGTCGGGAAGATGCTCGGCCGCCCATCCACGTCGAAGGCCCGGTAGGACAGGCCGAAGGTATCGCCGGTGAAGAAGGCCCGGCTCTTCGTATCGAAGTAGCACACGTGGTGGCGGGCATGGCCCGGGGTGTCGAAGACGCGGATGACACGCCCGCCCAGCTTCAGCTCATGGCCGTCACCGGCCTCGATGATGCGCTCCACCGGCACGGGGATCAGCTCGCCATACAGTTCCTTCGCCCGCTCCGGCCCGTAAACCGCCGACACCCCGGCAAACAGCTTGGATGGTTCGGCCATGTGGCGGGCGCCCCGCGGATGCACCACCAGCTTGGCGTTCGGGAAGGCCTGCATGAAGGCACCCGCCCCGCCCGCGTGGTCCAGGTGGATGTGGGTGAGCAGCACGTAATCCACCGCCTCTGCCGACAGGCCGGTCTCGGCCAGGGCTTCCAGCACATGGCGCAGGGAGTCGTTGTTGCCGGTATCCACCAGCGCCGCCCGGCCGGCCTCCTCGATCAGGTGGATGGCCGCCACATCGGGCCCCGTGTAACCCGAATCCACGGCGTAGATGCCATCCCCGAAGTGCGTCAGACCCTGCATTGCCCATCCCCTTGAAAAAACATTGATTTTAGCCGCATTGCAGCAGTACGGTCCCACTTGTCCTGGATCAACACGGTCTTTCCGTGACAGGCGTCAAATCAACGTAACGAAGCTTTCACACCAGAAGAAAGTAGGAGGGCTTCCCATGTTGACACTACAAGACTGTATCGAACTGTCCGATCTGACCGAAGACGAAATCCTCGCCATCGCCGAGCATGAGCACCTGCCCGAGATGGTGGCCGTCGAGATGGGCTGCTATCTGTGCCACACCCCGGATGGCGACAAGCGCATCCGCCGCATGATCGCCGACGACATCCAGCATGCCCGGGACAGGGGTGACGTCCGCCACGCCGCCCTGCTGCGAACCGTCCTCAAACACTATCTGGCCGAGCACCACGGCGGCGCCTGAACAGCACCAGGGTCGCCAGACGGGCAGCGGGTTGGCATAATTCGCCGACCCGTCTTTCATTGGCTCCCCGATGGCCCTCCTTCGTTGCAACAAATGCGGCCATGTGGCCGAGGCCCCTGCTGACCAGATCGGCACCCACACCCCCTGCCCGGCCTGCGGCAATCAGGTTCCGGTCTACGACACGGTGCTGTTCGTGCGCAAGGTGCTTCAGCAGTACTTCGCACTTCAGGAAGAAGTGAAGCAACTGCGCCCAGCCCCCACTCCCAGTTCGGCAACGGGCAACAATCTGGCGGGCATCGACCTCCACAACACCGCGCATCTCACCAGCGAGGCCTGGCACGCCGAGATCGTGGGCTGGTTCCAGCGCCGCCAGATCACTGTGCGCACCAGCCCCGATGCGGTGGACACCACCGGGTTCTTCGATGAGTTCGCGGTGGAGATCGGCGACAACTACGCCCTGCTCGGTGATGTCGTCGGCAAGATCCGCTGGGCCCAGCAGAAGGACGTGCCCAACTTCAGCCTCAAGCTCGGCGAACTGAGCCAGAAGGATGGTCAGGCCATCAACGCCTTCTGCAAGCGTCTCCATGACCACACCTTCCTGTCCAAGTACTACTACCAGAAGCAGGACAAGCTCGGCCGGGCCACCATCCAGACGGCCCCGGCCATTCGCAACTTCTTTGCCGGCGACTGGCTGGAGTGGTATGCCCTGATGAAGCTGCTGACCTTCTTCCAGGAGCGGCAGAAGCCCTTTTCCTGCACCCGCAACCTGTCCGTGATCTTCCCCAATGAAGACCTGCACGAGCTGGATGTGTTCTTCCTGGTGGATGGCAACACGCCGGTGTGCATCGAATGCAAGACCGGCGAGTTCCGCCAGGACATCGACAAGTACCTGCGCCTGCGCAAACGCCTGGGCATCGACCGGAGCCAGTTCATCCTGTGCTGCCTGGGCCTCGGCGACGAGCAGGCGGCGGGCCTCTCCAGCATGTACGAACTCACTTTCGTGAGCCCGACCGGCCTGCAAGGCCACCTCGCAAAGCTGTTCTGATGTGCGCGGCTGGTCGGGGTAAAATCCCGGCCCTATGAGCCGCGCCCGCGAAACCCTATTCCACGTCTTCGGTTACACCCAGTTCCGCGGTCCCCAGGAGGACATCGTCGAGCACGTGGCGGCGGGCGGCGACGCCCTGGTGCTGATGCCCACGGGCGGCGGCAAATCCCTGTGTTACCAGATCCCGGCGCTGCTGCGCCCCGGGGTGGCCATCGTGGTGTCGCCGCTGATCGCCCTGATGCAGGACCAGGTCAGTGCGCTGAAGGAAGTCGGGGCGGCGGCGGATTTTCTGAATTCCAGCCTGAGCTTCGACCGGGCCATGGAGATCGAGCGGGCCATGCTGGCGGGGGCGCTGGACATGCTCTACGTGGCGCCGGAGCGCCTCGTCACCCCGCGCTTCCTGGACCTGCTGGACCACCTCCACGAGGCCGGCCAGCTCGCCCTGTTCGCCATCGACGAAGCCCACTGCGTGTCCCAATGGGGCCACGATTTCCGGCCCGAGTACCTGCAGCTGTCCATCCTGCAGGAGCGCTACCCGCAGATCCCGCGCATCGCCCTCACGGCCACCGCCGACGCCCAGACCCGCCGCGAGATCGCCGAGCGCCTGTGCCTCACCACCGCGCGGGAGTTCGTCTCCAGCTTCGACCGGCCCAACATCCGCTACACCATCGTCCCCAAGGACAACCCCCGCGCCCAGCTCCTCGCCTTCATCCGCGACGGGCACCTGGGCGAGGCCGGCATCGTGTATTGCAGCTCACGCAAGAAGGTGGACGAGACCGCCGCCTGGCTGGCGGAGAAGGACATCACGGCCCTGCCCTACCACGCCGGCATGGCCTCCGACGAGCGCGCCTCCAACCAGGATCGCTTCCTGCGCGAGGACGGCATCGTCATGGTGGCCACCGTGGCCTTCGGCATGGGCATCGACAAGCCCGATGTGCGCTTCGTCGCCCACCTGGATCTGCCCCGCTCCATTGAGGGCTACTACCAGGAGACCGGCCGCGCCGGCCGCGACGGCCTGCCCTCCGAGGCGTGGATGGCCTACAGCGTGGCCGACCTGGTGCTGCAGCGCCGCTTCATCGATCAGGGCGAAGCCGACGCCGAGGTGAAGCGCGTGGCCACCGCCAAGCTCGACGCCCTGCTCGGCCTGTGCGAGACCACCGGCTGCCGGCGCCAGCGCCTGCTGGGCTACTTCGACGAAGACTCGGCCCCCTGCGGCAACTGCGACACCTGCCTGCACCCACCCCAGGTGCGCGATGCCACCGAGTCGGCCAAGAAGGCCCTGTCCTGCGTGTTCCGCACCGGCAGCCGCTTTGGTGCCGGCCATGTGGTGGATGTGCTGATCGGCAAGACCACCGACAAGGTGAAGGAATGGCAGCACGATCAGGTGAGCACCTTCGGCATTGGCACCGAGCTCGACGACAAGGGCTGGCGCACCCTGATCCGCCAACTCGTCGCCCACGGCGCCCTGGCGGTGGACCATGAACGCTACGGCGCCCTGACCCTCACCGAAGCCGCCCGCCCCCTGCTGCGCGGCGAGACGAGCTTCACCTTGCGCATCGACACGGCCCCGGCCAAGAAGAGCCGCAAGGCCGACACCACCCGCAAGCTGCGCGAGTGGCCCGAAGCCAGCGGTGCCGAGGCCCGCCTGCTGGAACGCCTGCGTAGCTGGCGCGCCGCCACCGCCCGGGAACGCAACGTGCCGGCCTATGTGATCTTCCACGACGCCACCCTGCGCGACATCGCCCACCAGCGCCCCGACAGCGTCGAAGGCCTGGGGACCATCTCGGGGGTGGGCGACCGGAAGCTGGAAGCCTACGGCAAGGACATCCTGGCGCTTCTCGCCGACACCGACTGATCGAGCGCCTTAGGGTCGGATTCATCCTGTTTTCCTCGGTTGTCCTCCCCGAACCAGGCGCAAACCCAATGCTGACGCGGGTTCGTCCTCCGTGACCGGATCACCCGATGGGTGAAGCTGAAGGGGTTTATGGAACGCGCTGAGGGCAGCTAGAGGGACTGTGGGGGCGACTTCAGTCGCCCGCGGACGTCAATCAAGGGGGTGTCGGTGATTAACGCGCGGATGGGCGACTGAAGTCGCCCCTACAGGAGAGGCCGTATCGACTGTCAGACGACGCGTCAAACGGAGGAAATCAGGTTCATTCGGTCTCGAACCGGTGAGCCTTTACGGCACGGTTTTCCGTTGCATTACGTCACATCGGCCGGGGACTCGCCCCCGGCGGGCGACCTTCTTTCTTGCTTCGCCAAGAAAGAAGGCAAAGAAGGCGACCCGGCTTCACCGGTCGGCCTTCGGCCGACTCCCCTGCGCTGCTCCCAACGGGCGGCCGGCGCGGAACTCGCCCTTCGGGCTCAAACAGCCGCGCCGGACTTCCCCGCCCGTTGCTGCGCTGCTCGGCGGCTCAGACGGGCTTTCACACACATCGAGCCTTTACTGATACAGGGCTGGGCAACGGACCGTTGATCGCCTGCATTTCCTTTCCCCTCTGGCACGCCGACTGGAGGGTTCGGCAGACGGAAAAAGGGCTGCGCATGTTTGAGCCCGCAGGGCGAGTTTGCGCAGACCCCGCCTGACGGGCCCGGAAGGGCGAAGGTGGGGTTTCGCGGAGCATGCTCCGCGCCACCGCAGCCGGTCGGATGTGCAAATCCGACCGTGGGCGGGAACCCCCGAAGGGGGCGCGACAGCGGGGCACGCTTCTTTGCCTTCTTTCTTGTCGTGCAACAAGAAAGAAGGTCGCCCGCCGGGGCGAGACCCGGCCAATGTGACGTAATACAAGGGAAAGCCGTCCGTAAGAGCTCACCGGTTCGAGGCCGAATGACCTCGAACCCACGGAAAGCCGCCGGATCAAGGCTTCAGCCGCATCTCCGCCGAGCGGGCATGGGCCTGCAGGCCTTCGCCGTGGGCCAGCACCGAGGCGATGCGGCCCAGGGTCTGGGCGCCGGCTTCGGATACGTCGATCAGGCTGGTGCGCTTCTGGAAGTCGTAGACCCCCAGGGGGCTGGAGAAGCGGGCGCTGCGCATGGTCGGCAACACGTGGTTGGGGCCGGCGCAGTAGTCGCCCAGGGCCTCGACGGAGTGGTGACCGATGAAGATCGCGCCAGCGTGGCGGATGCGATCCACCCACGGGCCCGGCTCGGCCAGGGACAGCTCCAGGTGCTCCGGCGCGATGCGGTTGGCGATGTCGCAGGCCTCGGC
>NZ_JAFLDT010000069.1 GCF_017302315.1 Zoogloea sp. | reverse complement strand
CCAACGCCAAGCTCTCCAACGAGAGCTTCGTGGCCCGCGCCCCCGCCGCCGTGGTGGCCCAGGAGAAAGAGCGCCTGGCCAACTTCAGCGCCACCGTCGACAAGCTCAAGCCCCAGCTGGCCAAGCTCGCCGAACGCTGAGTCCAGCGCAGCGCAGCATGAAAAAGGGGAGCCAGTCGGCTCCCCTTTTTCATGCTGCCATCCATCAACGCCTACTTGCGGCGCAGAAAAAACTCAAAGGCATTGTCAGGCAGGTCGGCCTGGGATACCAGCTCATTGCCCGTCTGCCGCGCAAAGGCCGCAAAATCCTTAGAAGACCCGGGATCGGTCGCCAGCACGTGCAGCACCTGCCCCGGCTGCATCTCGGCCAGCGCCTTCTTGGCGCGCAGGATGGGCAGCGGGCAGTTCAAGCCGCGGGCATCCACTTCCTTGTCGAAATCCATTGTGCAGCTCCATCATGAAAGGCATTCAAGACAGGATTCTACCTGTTGCCGCCGATCCCGGAACACCGGGCGCATGGGCGTATCCCCTGAGAAACCGAAGCTTGAGTGTGAAATAATGACAGGCGAACTTCACCCGGGACATACCGACCAGCCCGCCGCGCGGCACAATGAACCCTGTGGCTCCGCGTCAGCCAGGGAAATTCCACTCTGCCCATTTTCCGAGGTATTGCACGATGCGCTCCAACATGCTTCAAACCGTTCTCAACGACCTCAATGGCACGTCTGCGGACATCGAGGCCTCGGCCATCATTTCATCCGATGGCCTGATGATGGCGGCCCTGCTGCCCAATACCGTCGACGAAGACCGGGTCGGTGCCATGAGCGCCGCCATGCTGTCCCTCGGCGACCGCACGGCACGGGAACTCTCCCGGGGCAACCTCGACCAGGTGCTGATCAAGGGCGAGAAGGGTTATGTGCTGATGGTCCAGGCCGGCGCGGATGCCGTGCTCACCGTGATGGCCAAACCCAATGCAAAACTCGGGCTGGTGTTCCTTGACGTCCGCCGGGCCGCGGATGCCATCGGCCGCATCCTGGGCTGACGGACATCCGGCAATGGATGACATGGTCGCCAGCAACGAAGCCTGTTCCGCGCATCTCCTCACCTTCGCAGACGGCAGCCGGCGTCAGGTTTACGTGACGGGCGTCGAAACGCCCTACCCCCGCGGCAAGCTCATTGTTTCCCGCACGGACACGCGCGGCATCATCACCCAGTGCAATCCGTCCTTTGTGGACATGTCCGGCTATCCCGCCGCCGAGCTGATCGGCCAGCCCCACTGCATCCTGCGCCACCCCGACATGCCCGCCGCCGCATTCCGCGATCTCTGGGACACCGTCCAGTCCGGGCGCCAGTGGAACGGCTACGTCAAAAACCTTCGCAAGGATGGCGGTCACTACTGGGTTTATGCAACCGTGGTCCCCAACGTCCGCGACGGCATGATCGTCGGCTACACCTCGGTTCGGCGGGAGCCCTCCCGCGACAAGGTCGCCGCCGCCGAAGCCCTCTATCGGGAAATGCGCTGACCATGGCCTTCAACTTCACCGTAAGCCCGAGCTTCCCCAACGAGCGCATTTCCGACTGGTATATTTTCAATACCTGGATGCAGCGCAGCCTGGATCTGCCCATCCACCTGGAGCTTCACAACGACTTTGGCGCCCAGCGGCAGGCCATCGCAGCGGGCAAGGTGGACATGATCTACGCCAACCCCTTCGATGCATCGCTCCTTGTCCGGGAACAGGGCTTCCGTGCGATCGCACGCCCCGAAGGCAAACCCGATGAAATGGTCATCGTCGTGGCGGCCGACAGCCCTACACAGGCCGTGCCCGACCTTTTGGCCGGCAGTCGCATCGCCTGTGCCGACGATCCCTGCGTCAACACCATCGGGCGCATCCTTCTCGAACCGGCCAACCTCGACGGCAACAATACAACCGAACTGCGCCGCGAGACCTACATCCAGGTGGCCAAGGCCCTGCTCCGCGGAGATGCCGACCTCGGTTTCATGCCCGTAGAGGCCTTTGAGAATCTCTCGTCCCTGGTGCGGCGCGACTTGAGAGTCCTGGTTGCCAGCCAGATCCAGGTGATCCACCATGCTTTCCTGATCGGCCCCATCCTCTTTGAGCACGCGACAGCCATCACCGGGCTGCTGCTGTCCATGCATCAGTCCGACAAGGGTCAGGCCATGCTCACGGCACTCGGCGCCCAGCGCTGGCAGGCATTGGAGCAGGAGGACGTGGAGTTCATGATCGATATCATCTCCACGCTGACCACGTGACGCCCTTCCTGATTGATCCCGATGCCCCCGGGCGCATTCTCCCGCCGGCCCCACCGGCAGTTTTCGGCCTGCCGGTGCGCACCCTTGGCATCGCCTCCCACTGGTGCAGCCCGGCCACAGGGGCCTTGCTGGCTGCCGAGGTCGGGCGTCGGCCCCGCAACCTGCACACCCATCTGCAACGGATCTCCCTGTGGACCGACCTCGATGACAGCGCTGCCGTCACGGCGGCAATCGTCGATTTCTGGATCGTCCTGGGCCCCTGCGGCAGGGCTTTGCGCCAACGTGTCCTGCAGCGCCACGCCACCACCCTTGCCGCTGCCGGGCTGGCCGACTACCTCAGCGCGCGTCTTGAACCCGGCCTGGACAGGCATGACCCACAGGTCGCCTGCCCCGGCAGCGTGCTGGCCAGACCGGTCGAGGGCAGCCTCCGGTTCATGCGCCACTCTGCCACCGCAACGGATCTGCCGTGACCCCCTCCAAGGCCGCGCCCCCGACGAGCGGAACCTGCGCCCTCCACCTGCTTCACGTGGGCAGCATGGACGCAAGGCTTATCGGACTGTCCATCGAGCGCCACTGGACGCGCGCCGTACACCTCGTCGACACCCTCGAAGAGGCGCACGTCGTGCTGGTGGACTGTGATCGCCCCGGCATCGAGACTGCCCTCGAACGTCTCGCCGGAAATCCGCGGATCGGAATCGTCTATTACGCCTTCCACCCCCGCGACCACGCGTCGCGCTTTCACCCGCGGCCCGTCCTGGGCAAGCCGCTCAATCTCGAGTCCTTGCCGTTGACGCTGGCCCAGGCCAGGGCCGACGCGTCACGCCTGATCGCTGCGGCACCACCGCGGGCACCGACAGCACGCCAACCCCCGCCCCACCCGCACACCGCGCCACACCAGCCGCCGCCCATGCCGCCGGCACCGCAGGGCCATAGCCTCATGGGCGAGGACGAACGGGATTTCTGCGGCGCCATGGATGACATACCGGCCGCGCAGGGCGGTGCACTGCCCGACAAACTCTTCTTCGACCCGGACGATTACCTCGTCGGCCGCCTGCACAAGGCCCTTGCCCAGGCCGGTGCCAGCGGGCGCCCCCATGTCATCGCCGGCTTGCAGCGCCTCATCGGCATCCAGTCCCGGCCGCAGCCCGTCTGCGTCACAGCCTTCCGCGAGAACCAGTTACGCCCACTGGCGATGACCCAGCTCCCCGAGGCGACCGGGCGCATTGTCAGCACGCCAATCATCGACGATGCCACAAACTCCCTGGTCCATTTCGCCGCTGAGGACTTCCTGTGGAACGCCGCGGCCTGGGCCGCCCGGGGACGCCTGCCCAGCGGCACCAATCCCTACCTGCCGGTCCGACTCCGGGCCTGGCCGAACTTCACAAGCGCGTGCGTTTCGCCCCACGCCCTGCGCATTGCCGCCCTATGGACCCGGGTGCCGGCCAGTCCGGTCGACATCGCGACACGCCTTGGCATCCCGCATCGCTACGTGTTCTCGGTGTATTCGGCAGCCCATTTTGCCAATCTGCTCGACACAAGTTTCCAGCCCGAGCAGACTGCTGCCGCGTCGCCCCCTGCTCCGCCCATGCCCGAACGCCAGGCACGCCCCTCCATCCTTTCCCGAATCCTCAGAAAGCTCCGCGATGCGGTCTGAACGTGCCCGCCACAACAAGATCATCTTCTCCGGCACCGTTGGCGCAGGAAAGAGCACTGCGATCAACGCCCTCAGCGACATTCCGACGGTCAGCACCGAAGCGGTCGCCAGCGACGACACCGCCCGCCTCAAGCGCACCACCACCGTCGCCATGGACTATGGCGTCCTCAACCTGCCCAGTGGCGAGAAGGTCATGCTCTACGGCACCCCTGGCCAAGAGCGCTTCAGCTTCATGTGGGACATCCTGTCTGAAGGCGGGATCGGCCTGATCCTGTTGATCAACAACGCCAACACAGCCCCCCTGAAGGATCTGGAAGGCTATCTGGCCGCATTCAAGCAGTTCATATCCGGCACGGCCGTGGCCATCGGCGTCACCCACATGGACCGGGCCCCCGAGCCCGCTCTGGACGCCTACCGCAGTCATCTGATCGCGCTTGGAATCACACCGCTGCCTGCCGTATTCCGTGCCGACGCCCGCAAGCGGGAGGACGTGGCCATGCTGGTCAAGGCGCTCTTGTACACCCTCAACCCCGGATTGAGCGATGCTTGAAATTGTTCCCGGCTCATACCTGACCGTTACCCCTTACGGCGCGTGGCGTGCCGTGTCCCGCAGTGATCCGGGCATGGATCGAGGCATCCTGCTCGGCGTACTCCAGGAAGCCATGAGTCCCTTGCTGAGCATGGAAGCCCTGCGGGCATGGACCCCGGGAGCGACGCGCGACGAAGCCTTCGAAGTGTTGCTCAAGCTCCAGGAGGAAGCCTGCCTCGAAGCCTGGCCAAGCCCCCGCATGGCGCCCATCGGCACCCTTGAGTCCACCCTTCCGGGCCTTCTGGCTGCCCTCAGCGACACGGGGCAGGCGGTGCTCGCAGACCGGATGGGTTTCTGCCTCGCCATCGCCGGCTACCCCAGTGACACCGGCGAGGCCCTCGCCGCCGTCGGTGCGGACATCCTGTCCGTTGCCGAACGCCAGGCTCAGGCCTTGTCACGCCTGGGAGAACACCTCCTGGATGGCTGGGGCAACGTGGATGCAGCCGGCATCAGCGGCCTGAGCTTCTGGCCGGTACATATCGGCCGGACACGCCTTGCCCTCGCGGTGAGCGGGCGACCGCGCTTCAACCAGCGCGCCTTCGCAGAGCTCGTATGGGCGCTCTATGTCCGCTACGGCAAGGTCTGATTTGCATGCAACTTCGCGGCCCTGATCAACCCACACCTCCGTAATGCAGGCCGTGCACCCTGTACGGGCGCGCACCCCGGAGCGGACTCCGACCGCCGGAGACAAACGTCACACAGGCCCCGAGGCCACCATCAACGCTGCTCGCGTCGCTCCCGGAGCTGTTCGGCCAACAGCGCCCGCACTTCCCTCAGCCGCGAATCCACAGCCGAGTGCTCAAAGAAGTCCCCGTCCTTTGCTGCCTGGGCGAGGGAGAACTGCTCGGCAGCCGCGGCATAATTGCCCTGAATGGCATACAGCTCGCCCAGCGAGCGGTGCTGGGCCAAACGCAGACCGAGCACGGACTCCGCCCGCGACCGCAATTCCCACAGGAAGCCATTGTCCGGCGTGGTCAGGATCTCCGCCTTGACCAGCGCCAGCGCCTCCGCAGGACGACCGGCGTCGATCAGGGCCGTGGCCTCGCCATAGAGCAGTCGCAGGGACTGGGGAAAGCGCCCCCTCCCCTCACGAAAAACCCTCGCGGCGCCCGCATGGTCACCCCGTGCCAACAAAAGGTCGGCCTCCAGTCCCTCGATCATTGCCGACGAGGGTGCCAGCTTGCGCAAGGCCACCATCGCGCGCTCCGCCTCGCCCATCCGCCGCGCCCCGAGATAGGCTCTCACCAGCGCATAGTGGGCTGCCGCCGATGCCCCCTCCCGCTTCACGTTGGCCTCAAGCTCGCCGAGTAATTCGGGGGAAGCCTGCTTGCCCACCCGTAACTTGGCCCGGACGAGCTGAAAATCGAGGGAGTCCGGCACCTGCCGATAGGGCATCTGCATCACCCGCCCCTCCATTTCAGTGATCCGGTCGGCAGTCAGCGGGTGGGTGCGGAGATAGGCAGGTGCGCTGTTCTCATAAAGACGGCTGTTCTTCTGCAGGCGCTCGAAGAAGCTGGCCATACCGCGCACATCAAAGCCCGCCGCGGAGAGGTTCTGCACCCCCAGCCGGTCGGCCTCGTTCTCGAAATCCCGCGAATAGGCCAACTGGGAACTGATTCCCGCGGCCTGCCCTGCCATGATCGCCGCCTGGCTGACCTGGGCGCTGGATTTGGCCGCCAGCACTGCCACCAGCAGGGAAGCCAGCATCAGCATGCCCGTCCGCCCCTGCTGCCCGACCATGCGTGCAATGTGGCGCTGGGTGACATGGGCGATCTCGTGGGACAGCACACCCGCCAGCTCGGACTCGGCCTGGGCTGCCAGGATCAGACCAGCATGCACACCGATCTTGCCCCCCGGCATGGCGAAGGCGTTGAGCGAAGTGTCGTTGACCCCGAAGAACTCAAAGGACAGCCCGGCACCTGCACCCGCCGACACCAGGCGATCGCCCAGGGTATTGAGGTAGTCCTCAATCTCCGCATCGCGCAGATAGGCGGGATCGTGCCAGCGGATATCACGCATGATCTGCGTCCCGATCTTCTGCTCGGCCAACGGCGACAGATCGGCGGACGCGCTGTCCCCGAGATCGGGCAGGCTCTGGGAATAGCTGCGCGGCACCAGGGCCAGGCACAGCAAGGTGGCGATCAGACGTTTTTTCACGGTGCTATGATACGCGACCCCGCGAACGGTTCCCGCAGCCCCATGACTGACGCCCTCACCCACTTCGACGCCCACGGCCAGGCCCACATGGTTGATGTCTCGGCCAAGTCCGAGACCCGCCGAGTCGCACGTGCCGAAGGACGTATCGTGATGCAGCCCGACACCCTCACCCGCATCCTGGCGGGCGACAATCGCAAGGGCGACGTCATCGGCATCGCCCGTATTGCGGCCATCCAGGGGGCCAAGCGCACCGCCGACCTGATCCCCCTGTGCCACCCGATTCCCCTGACCCGCGTCGCAGCCGACTTCACCGCTGAGGGCAACGACACCATCCACTGCACTGTCACCGCCGAGACTGTCGGCCGCACGGGCGTCGAGATGGAAGCCCTCGCCGCCGTTCAGATCGGCCTGCTCACCATCTACGACATGTGCAAGGCCGTTGATCGCGGCATGACCATGACCGGCATCCGCCTGCTGGAGAAGGAAGGCGGCAAATCAGGGCACTGGAAAGCGGAGGCCTGACCGCATGCAACGACGTGACTTCCTGCAAGCCTTTGGTAGTGCCGCGGCACTCGCGCCCCTGGTCGTCGCCGGCCTCCTCAGCCCGACACGCGCTTTGGCGGTAAGCTTCAACCGCGCTGCCTTCGAGGCCAGGACGGCAGCCGATGCCCTGCGCCTGATCGGCGCCGCCGGCGCCGAAACCAGCCGCGACATCCAGCTCAAGGCACCCGAGGTGGCCGAGAATGGTGCCGCCGTCCCCATCGAGGTTGCCAGCAGCATCCCGGGTACGACAAGGCTCTCCATTCTCATCGACAGGAACCCCCTGCCCCTGGCCCTGCAGTTCAATTTCGCAGCAGAAGCCACCGCCCGCTTCCAGGCCAAGCTGCGCATGGCAGAAAGCTCCCGCCTGCGTGTGGTGGCAACCGCGGGTGGCAAGCACTACACCGTGTTCCGCGAGGTGAAGGTCACCGTCGGCGGCTGCGGCGACTAAAGGAAGCACACCCCATGTCCGAACCCATCAAGATCCGCGCCACCGTCAAGGGCACCGAGGGCGAAGTCCGTGTACTGATGCCCCACCCCATGGAGAGCGGGCAAAGGCGCGACCCGGCCGGGCAGGCCTTGCCGGCACACTTCATCACATCCATCACCCTCAGTCTCAACGGCCGCCCCGTCATCGAGGGGGCACTGGGCACTGCCGTCTCCACCAACCCGCTGTTTGCCTTCCAGTTGCAGGGCATCAAGGCCGGCGACAAGGTCAGCATTGCCTGGCTCGACAACAAGGGACAGAAGGGCAACGCCGAAGCGGCGTTCGCGGCGGGTTGAGCAGGCCCCTGACAGCGCCCGCGGCGATGTAATACGGGCGCGCAAGACAGGGGCGCGCCACGGGGCTAGAATCGGGCGCAATCACCGCCTTCCCGGCGGTGGTGATGTCTCCACTTCCGCCGACGGCCCCCATGAGCCACGAAATCGAACTCAAGCTCACCCTCCCGCAAAAGTCCCTCGCTGCCCTGCGCCGCCACCCGCTGATCGCGGACGCCCCTCGTGAAGGGCGCACCTGCACCCTCGAAAACACCTATTTCGACACCCCGGAACTCGAACTGCGCGAACGCCGCATGGCCGTGCGCACCCGCAAGGCGGGCAGCCGATGGCTGCAAACCGTGAAATGCGCCGCCGAATCCACCGGCGGCCTGTCCTCACGCCCTGAATGGGAACAGCCCTTTGCCAACGGCAGCTTCGACTTCTCGGCCATTGACCGGGACGACGTGCGCAGCCGTCTCGAAAGCCTGCTGCCACACCTGGTGCCGGTCTTCACCACCCGTTTCAAGCGCGAAACCTGCGTTCTCTCCCCCCGTGAAGGTGTGCGCGTGCTGGCCATGATCGACAGCGGCAACATAGAGGCCAAAGGCCAGTCACGCCCCCTGTGCGAATTGGAGCTCGAGCTTGTTGAAGGCGACCCCCGGGATCTGTACGCGCTTGCACTCCAGCTCGCCGAAAGCCTGCCCCTCACCCCCGAAAACGTGAGCAAGGCCGAACGCGGCTACCGGCTGTTCTCCAACCACGCCCTGCGCCCCGCCAAGGCCCGCCCGTCGCGCCTGAGCGCCGAGCAGTCCCCGGTGGACGCCTTCCGCATCATCGGCTTCGACTGCCTGTCCCTGTGGCAGGCCAACGAATCGGGCGCCCGGGAAAGCGACGATCCGGAGTTCATCCACCAACTGCGCGTTGCCCTGCGCCGTCTGCGCTCGGCCCTGCGCCTGTTCGGCCCGGCCCTGCCGGCCGAGTTCGTCGTGCGCTGGTCTGACGGACTCAAGGAGGCCGCTGATGGACTCGGCGCCGCCCGGGACCTGGACGTGATGCTGGCCGAAGTGCTCAGCCCGGTGGCCGAATCCGGCCTTGCCGATGAAGCCACCCAACGCCTCATTGCCATGGCCGTCGACCGTCGCGACCGGGAAAAGACTGCCGCACGCGAGCAGCTACTGGCCGCCAGCCATGGTCGCCAGATGCTGGCCCTGGCCTCCGATCTCTACGCCCTGCAGAGCGACTCACTGGTCAAGTCCGCCAACCTCACCACCTTCGCCCGCCTCCAGCTCACCCAGCTACGCAAGCGCGCCCGCAAACGCTATGGCGCTGCCGCCGACCTGCACCCCGACAAGCTCCACGAACTGCGCGTGTCCCTCAAGCGCCTCCGCTACGGCATCGAGTTTCTGCTGCCCCTGCTCCCCGAGAAAGCCACCGTGCGCTTCGCCAATGACATTGCCGACATCCAGGAGACCCTCGGCTACCTCAATGACGAAGCGGTTGCCCGCACCCGTCTCAAGGCTTGGGCCGGAAAAGACCCGGAACTGCGCAGCGGCGCAGCCTTCGTCGCAGGCTGGCATGCGCCGCGGATAGCCCGCCTGCGCAGGAACATCCTGCCCGCACTTGAGCCCATCCTGTGGGGTAAGGCACCATGGCGGCGCTGACGGATTCATCGGCCGGTAACATGCCGGCCCCAGACTCCCGGCCTCTTGATAAAAAGAACGAGGGGAGAAAGACAATGGACCTGCTGCTATGGCGCCACGCCGAAGCCGTGGACGGAATACCGGACAACACGCGGGAACTGACTGAAAGGGGCTTGCGCCAGGCCCATAAGGTGGCGGAGTGGCTGGACAGCCGCCGCCCCAAGAAACTCAGGGTACTCGTCAGCCCCACCACCCGCACTCGCCAGACGGCCAGCGCCTTCACCCAGAGCTTCGAAGTCGTACCCGCACTTGCCCCGGGAAACGACATCGCCGATATCCTCGGCGCCTGTGGATGGCCTGACGGCGGCGGCGCAGTCCTCATCGTCGGCCACCAGCCCGAACTCGGCCGCCTCGCCTCCCTCCTCCTCTCCGGCCAGGAAGCCGACTGGACCATCAAGAAGGGCGCCCTGTGGTGGTTCTCCAACCGCGTCCGCGACGACGAAACCCAGACCGTGCTGCGGGCGGTAATGCCGGCTGATTTGGTCTGAGTCCGTTTTTTCCTCGGCAGCCCTCCCGGAGCCAGGACGCCGAATGACCGTCCATGGGGTAGAGTCCATTCAACCTCGCAGGAGGGTGAAGCGGCGCTGGTCGTTGATCCCCAGCATTTCCCGGCGTCGCACAGCGGAAAGGGCTGCGCGTCAATGACGTTGCCCGCCCCCCAAATGATTGGGCAACAGATGGGCCCGTCGCGCCGATGAAAAAACGGCCTGCAAGCACCGCCTGCAGGCCGTTTCCCGTTTCAGGGCTGAGTCTGACGAATCAGACCGACAGCGCCTTCACGTGCTGGATCACCTCTCCGATGGCCTGCTGGGCAGAGCCGTAGAGCAGACGGGTGTTGTCCTTGTAGAACAGGGCGTTCTCGATACCTGAGTAGCCGGTGCCCTTGCCGCGCTTTACCACGATGACGTTCTGGGCCATGTCGGCGTTGAGAATGGGCATGCCGTAGATCGGGCTGGACTTGTCGGTCCGCGCCGACGGGTTGACCACGTCGTTGGCACCGATCACCAGGGCCACGTCGGCCTGGGCGAAGTCGCCGTTGATCTCTTCCAGATCGAAGATCTTGTCATAGGGCACCCCGGCCTCAGCCAGCAGCACGTTCATGTGGCCGGGCATGCGGCCCGCTACCGGGTGGATCGCAAACACCACCTCGACACCCGCCTCTTCCAGCAGCTCGGTCATCTCCCACACCTTGTGCTGGGCGCCGGCCACAGCCATGCCGTAGCCCGGCACGATGATGACCTTACTGGCGTAGCGCATCAGGGCTGCCGCATCCATGGCGCCGACCTCCTTCTGCTCGCCCTCCACGGCCTCGCCACCGCTGGCCACACCGGTCATGGGTGTGAACAGGATGTTGCTGATCGGCCGGTTCATGGCCTTGGCCATCAGCTGGGTCAACAACGTACCGGCCGCGCCGACCACGATGCCGGCAATGATCAGCGCCGGGATGCCCATAACGAAACCTTCGAAGCCGACCGCCAGCCCCGTGAAGGCATTGAACAGGGAGATCACCACCGGCATGTCGGCCCCGCCGATGGGCAGGGTGATGATGACGCCCAGCAGCAACGCGAGCACAAAGAAAGCACCCACCAGCAGCGGGTCAATCGTCGGCGCGATCACGATAGCGCCACCGACGGCCACCGTCACCAGTGCCAGCACGATGTTCACCGCGTTCTGGGCAGGCAGCCGGAAGGCCTTCTTCATGACCCCCTGAAGCTTGGCCCAGGCCACCACCGAACCCGAGAAGGACACGGCGCCGATCAGCGCGCCGAGGGTGGCCAGAAGGGTCACCACGGTACCGTGCATCTCGCCGCGGGCGAATTCGACCGCGGCAATCGCGGCAGCCGCACCGCCACCCATGCCGTTGTAGATGGCCACCATCTGCGGCATGTCGGTCATGGCGACCTTCTTGCCGGAAATCCACGCCACCGCACCACCCAGGGCAATGGCAATGACCATCAGGGCGAAGTTGTTCATGCCCGGGGTGAGAAAGGTGACGACGGTGGCCAGCACCATGCCGACACCGGCCCACACGATGCCCTTGCGTGCCGAAACCGGCGAGCTCATGCCCTTCAGGCCGAGAATGAACAGGATCGCGGCGACGAAGTAGCTCGCGTCAATCAACCACTTGATCGCCATTACTTCTTCTCCTTTGCCTTGAACATGGCCAGCATACGTTCGGTCACCACGTAGCCGCCCGCCGCATTGGCCGCCCCGAGCAGCACGGCGACAAAGCCGATGGCCTGCTCAAGCGGGGTTTCGGCCTGGCCGAGGGCGATCATGCCGCCCACCAGCACCACGCCATGTACAAAGTTGGAGCCCGACATCAAGGGCGTGTGCAGGATCACCGGCACACGGGAGATGACTTCATAGCCGGTGAAGGCCGCCAACATGAAGATGTAGAGTGCAAGCATTCCATCCATGGGAAGCGCTCCTTAAAGGCCCAGCGCGGCCTTGACACCCGCGTGGCGGAGTTCGCCCGCGTGGGTCAGGCATGCGCCGGACAGCACCTCGTCCTCCCAGTCCAGGGCCAGGGCCCCGTCCTTGATGAAGGGCGAGATGAAATTGAACAGGTTCTTGGCGTACATCTCGGAGGCATGTACAGGCATGCGACTGGCAATGTGGGTCGGGCCGATGATCAGCACGTCCCCCACCCAGGTCTTCTCACCTGTCACCGTACCGGCCACGTTGCCACCGGTTTCGGCTGCCATGTCCACCACAACGGAGCCGGGCTTCATGCGCGCCACCATTTCCGCGGTGACGATGACCGGCGCCTTCTTGCCGGGAATCGCCGCGGTGGTGATGAGCGCGTCGCACTCGGCAATGGCCTTGCCAAGCTTGTCGGCCTGCTGGCGTTTCTCTTCGTCCGTGAGTTCGCGGGCGTAGCCCCCCGTACCCGCAGCCGACACCCCCGTATCGACAAACTTGGCCCCGAGCGATTCGATCTGTTCGCGGGTCTCGGGGCGCACGTCATAACCGGAGACCATGGCCCCCAGGCGCTTGGCGGTGGCGATGGCCTGCAGACCGGCTACGCCGGCCCCGATCACCAGCACCTTGGCCGGACGGATGGTGCCGGCCGCATAGGTGAGCATGGGGAAGAACTTCGGGCTGTGATCAGCGGCAATCAACGCGCATTCATAGCCCGACACGGCCGCCTGACTGGACAGCACGTCCATGCTCTGGGCACGGCTGATACGCGGCAACAGCTCCAAAGCGAAACAGGTGATCTGTTTCTGGAGCAACAACTCGACGCGCTCGCGGCTCGACCACGGCTGCTGCAGGCCGACCAGCACCGTACCCGGCTTGAGCTGGGCCAGGGCTTCGAGCCCGAGGGGCTGGACCTGCAGGATCACGTCGGCCGTCTGCAGCACCGACTGGGGCTCGGTCGAAAGTTCCGCCACGCCGAAATCTTCGTCTCGGTAGTAGGCCGTTTCGCCGGCACCGACCTGAAGCTGCAGTGCAGCTCCAAGCCCTTGATATTTCTTGGCAACGTCCGGAACGAGCGCGACACGGCGCTCACCCGGCGTAAGCTCTTTGGTCACACCGATGACCAGAGGCATGGAAGCTCCTAAGGGTAGTTGGAATTTTGATATCGTCGCGAGAGGGTTTCGGCGACAAGACACCTTGGCTGGCACATCTCCGGCAAACTCCCCGGATACACCACCCGGTTCATGAATAAAATCCAATATCTCTTCCGAACAGCGCGAAAAAGATGCGAAAGTCTAGCAAAAAACGAACCCGCTTCCTCCGAAAATTGGGATTGCCGCCCGGTTCGTTGGTGCATGTCGGCGAGATCAAGACCGTCAAGCCGAGTATCACCTTGATTGAATACGATGCCCGCGGCGTGACCGAAACGCACTTCGACTCCCTGGAAGCGTCCCGCCTTCACCAGCCAACCCGGGAAAAGCTGTGGCTCAACGTCCACGGCCTCCACGACCCTGCGGTAATGGCCGAGATCGGACGGCGTTTCAAGCTGCACCCCCTGATCCAGGAGGACATCCTCAACACCCAGCAGCGTCCCAAGAGCGACGAATTCTCCGACTACATCTACATTGTTGCCCGCAGCTTCGACTTTGACGCCGAAAACCGCAGCCTCAACTCCGACCAGGTCAGTGTCGTCCTCGGCCGAAATTTCGTGCTGACCTTCCAGGAGCGCGCCACCGGCAACTTCGAAGCCATCCGCGAACGCCTGCGCGCAGAAAACGGTGCCATGCGCAGCCACGGCTGCGACTATCTGGCCTATGCGCTCCTCGACACGCTCGTCGACCGCTACTTCGTGATGCTCGACCACCTGACCGATCAGGCCGAGGATCTGGAAGAACGGGCCCTGAGCAACCCCACCCCCTCCCTGCTCGCCGAAATCAATCGGGTCAAGCACGAGGCCCTGCTCCTGCGCCGGGCCCTGTGGCCCCTGCGCGAAGTGCTCAACAGCCTGTCCCGGGCCGACAACGGCTTCTTCACGCCGGACACGCGCCTCTATCTGCGCGACATCTACGACCACACCGTCCACGTGCTCGAATCCCTGGAGTCGGTGCGCGATCTGCTGGCCGACCTCCTCGACATCTACCTTTCCAGCGTCAGCAACCGCCTCAATACCGAAGTTCGTATCCTCACCGTGCTCACCACCCTGTTCATGCCCGCCACGCTGATTGCCGGCATCTTCGGCATGAACTTCCGTCAGATGCCCCTGCTCGACGAGCATGACGGTTTCAGGCTGGCTTTGGGAATGATGCTCGGCGCGGCAACCGTGATGGCCGCCGCATTCTGGCGCAGAAACTGGCTGAGGACTCGCTAACCGCCCATGCCCGCGTAGTCGGTGCGGGGGCGGTTGGGCACTTCCACCAGCTTGACGATGGCCAGCGAAATATTGTCCCCGCCCCCCCGGGCACGCTGGCGAGCCAGCTCGATCAATGCTGACGCGGCGTCCCGCGGGGATTGGCTGGCGAGGATGGAGCCCGCCTCTTCCTCACCAATGTAGGCCCACAAGCCATCCGAACACAGCAGAAAGGCATCCCCCCCCACCAGCGGCGACACATGCCCCACGTCCACCCGGGGCTCCCGCTCGGAACCCAGGCAGGACAGCAGCACATTGCGGTTGGGGTGGCGCAGGGCACCCTCGGAGTCAAGACGCCCCTTGCGCACCAGCTCCTCCACCAGCGAATGATCGGAACTGCGCGACACCAATGCCCCCGAGCGGAAATGGTAGAAGCGGGAATCGCCACAATGCGCCCAATCCGCCCGATCAGGCTGCATCATGAAGACGACCGCCGTGCTGTGAGGGTCCTGTTCGCTGGTGAAACGCGTCAGCTTGATGACGATATGCGCCTCGTCAATGATGCTGCGCAGCAGATCAGGGGCGCTCTCGGATGCCGGCGCGAAAGACTCGAAGTTCTGGCGGGCCTTCAGGATGACCTGCTCGGCCGCCATGGCACCACCGGAATGCCCCCCCATGCCATCGGCCAGCACTGCCATCAGGGTGCCCTTGCGGCTTGGATGGGCAAAAACGGCCGCACGGTCCTGCTGCTCCGTCCGGTCGCCGGTATGCTTGGCAACACAGGCTTCTGCCTGATAGCGCTTCTTGGCGCTTGTCGTTTCAGGGTCGGACAGGGATGAAAAGCTCGGATTCAGCATGATCTACTGAAGACCGGCAGAAAACTGACGTTCGCACTGGACGCAGGTCTTCCGCCCGGCTGGACTCCAGGACACCGGGACGGACTTGATGGGATGACAAGCAATTTCTGGCATTCGGGCGATAGGGCGATCAAGCTGTTCAACGCAAACACTCTGGCTGTTTAACATGGCAAGAATGTCCCAGCAGTTTAACTGTTAATTTCTTTCAAACGGAGGACACCCTTTACCTTTTAGGTTCTCTTCGTGATTTTTTCATCGATCAGCTCAATCCAATGTTGAACGGGTAGGCTCGAGCCGGCGCCCAGATGCTCGATGCAACCGATGTTGGCCGAGACAATCCGCTCGGGGCGGTCTGCCTCCAGGGCAGACAGCTTGTTGGCCCGTAGCTGCATGGACAAGGATGGCTGCAACAGCGAATAGGTGCCGGCCGATCCGCAGCAAAGATGTGCATCGGCAACGGGCGTGAGCGTATAGCCGGCAGCGCCCAGAATTCCCTCCACGACACCGCGGACCTTCTGGCCATGCTGCAGGCTGCAAGGCGCGTGAAAGGCGATCTTCCCGACCGACCGGGGGGCGCCGCAGCCCGCCAGGACGTCCTGCAGTGCCGCCGCCTCGGCAGCCAAGACCTCGGCCGGGTCGCGGGCCATGGCTGCCACGCGGGCAGCCTTCCCGGCATACGCCGGGTCGTCCCGGAGCATGTGGCCGTAGTCCTTCACCTGCACGCCACAGCCCGAAGCCGTCACAAGGATGGCCTCGACCTCCCCCGCCGCAATGTCCGGCCACCAGGCATCGATGTTGCGCCGGGCATCGTCCCGGCCACCGTCCTGATCATGGAGGTGAAAGCGGACGGCGCCGCAACAGCCCGCCGCAGCCTGCTCCACCAGTGAGATACCAAGCACATCAAGCACCCGGGCCGTGGCCGCGTTGATCGAAGGGCGCATGGAAGGCTGCACGCAGCCGGCCAGGGCAATCATCCGACGCGCATGGCGGGGGGGCGGCCAATGCCCCGCCGGGGGTGCATCCGGCACCTTTCCGGCCAGCACGCGGGGCAACAATGGCTTGAACAGACGTCCCATTCCCATCGCCGCGCCAAACAGCCCGCTGCTCGGCACAAGCCCCTTGAGGGCCTCGCGGAACAAGCGGTCAGCCCCCCTGCGCGGCACCTGCCGCTCCACTTCGTGACGGCCGATATCAGCCAGACGTCCGTACTCCACACCCGATGGGCAGGTGGATTCGCAGGCGCGGCATGTGAGGCAGCGATCCAGATGCAGGCGCGTCTTCTCTGTCGCGGGAGTGCCCTCCAGAACCTGCTTGATCAGATAGATGCGTCCCCGAGGGCCGTCCAGCTCGTCACCAAGCAACTGATAGGTGGGACACGTGGCGGTGCAGAAACCGCAATGCACGCACTTGCGCAGGATCTCCTCGGCCTCGCGGCCTTCAGGTGTCTCACGGATGAAATCGGCAAGATGCGTCTGCATGCCTAGAGCCCTTCGTACAGGCGGCCAGGGTTGAAGACCCCCGCCGGATCGAACGCGTTCTTGAGATTGCGCTGCAGCGCCAGCATGGGCGCCGTCAGCGGATGGAACACGGCGCCCTCGCGCACGCCGTTGCGGAACAGGGTGGCGTGCCCTCCCAGGGCAGCCACCCGTGCCCGTATCACTTCCGGCGACAGGCCGGAGCACAGCCAGCGCTGAGCGCCGCCCCACTCCACGAGCTGGGCACCATCCAACTCGATGGCGAGGGCGTCACTGGGCAGAGACAGACGCCATAGGGGCGCCTGGGACGACAGGCACTGCGCGCCGGCAAAGAAGGAATCCGTATGCTCGCGCAGCGCACGCCAGCGCGCCTCGGCGACGGCGTCGGGAATGCGCTCACCGCCAAGTCGTCCGATAGCCGCCTCCACCGCCGCGGCCGCACCGGAGAGGCGCAGTTCAAGGATCCCGTCGTGCCAGACGCTGGCCGAGATCGGCAGGGGCTGCCCGCCCCACACGTTGAGCTGGTGCAGGGCAGCCGCTTCGCCCATCTCGAAGCGCAGGCTGGCCTCAGCGACCGGTCGTGGAAGAACCTTGAGGGACACATCGACGATCAGACCAAGTGTGCCAAGACTGCCAGCAAGCACCCGGGATACATCGTAGCCGGCCACGTTCTTCATGACCTCACCGCCGAAGCGCAACACCTCGCCTCGCCCGTCAATCATGCGGACACCGAGGATGAAATCGCGCACACCGCCCACAGCAGCCCGCCGCGGCCCGGCCAGACCGGCGGCAACGCAGCCACCTATCGTCGCCCCGGGCCCGAAATGGGGTGGTTCGAAAGCCAGCATCTGGCCTTGGGCCGCCAGCGCCGCCTCCAGTTCGACCAGTGGCGTCCCGGCACGCACCGTCACCACCAATTCGCTTGGCTCATAGTTGATGATGCCGCGGCAGGCCCGCGTATCGAGGAGCTTCCCCTGCTCCGGCCGGCCATAGAAGCGCTTCGTCCCGCCACCGCGCAGGCACAGGGCCTGACCGCAAGCCGCAGCCTCCCGGACACGCTCACTCCACTGCAGAATCAGATCGTCCACGCTCATCCGCCTCTTGCCTGCTGGCTGCCCGCTCTTCGTCCCTGCGTCGCTGCACCAGCCGACCGGCCGTGCGCAGCCCCATCCAGGTGCCCACCAGGGACAACACCGGCACCGCAACAAACAGGAACTGCAGCCATCCTTCGGAAATCACATCCACCCCTTGATCGTCAGAAACGCGGCAGATCCGGGTGCGCCACCGGCTGGCCTGCCCCCATCCGCTCCCGGCCGTACTCCGCGCATCGGTTAAGTGTCGGGATGGCCTTGCCCGGGTTGAGCAGACCGGCCGGATCAAACGCCGCCTTGACCCGATGGAAGGCGGCGATCTCCGGGGTGGCAAACTGGCTGCACATCTGGTTGATCTTCTCGATGCCAACCCCGTGCTCGCCCGTGATGGTGCCGCCCAACGCCACCGACAGCTCCAGGATCTCGGCACCGAAGGCCTCGGCCGTATGCTGGTCGCCGGGTTTGTTGGCGTCGAAAAGGATGAGCGGATGCAGGTTGCCGTCGCCAGCGTGAAAGACGTTGATGCAGCGCATGGCGTACTTCTTCTCCATCGCCTGGATGGCCTTCAGCATTTCGCCCAGGCGCTTTCTCGGGATGGTCCCGTCCATGCAGTAGTAGTCCGGAGAGATCCGCCCAGCCGCCGGAAAAGCCGCCTTGCGGCCGGCCCAGAAACGCAGGCGCTCGGCCTCATCCCGGGACACGCGAACCTCGGTCGCACCGCTCTGCTCCAGCAGGGCTCGCACCCGCCCGACTTCTTCAGCCACCTCCTCGGGCGTGCCATCGGACTCGCAAAGAAGTATGGCCTGGGCCTCGAGGGGATAGCCCGCATGCACGAACTCCTCCACTGCAGCGGTGGCGGGCTGGTCCATCATCTCCAGCCCCGCCGGAATGATGCCGGCAGCGATGATCCCGGCCACGGCATCCCCGGCCTTGACCACATCGTCAAAGGCTGCCAGCAGGCACTGGGCGAGCTGGGGCTTGGGGGTGAGCTTGACCGTGACCTCGGTCACCACCGCCAGCATGCCTTCGGACCCCGTGACCAAAGGCAGCAGGTCGTAACCCGGTGCATCCAGCCCCAGGCTGCCAAACTCGACGATGTCACCGCAGATGGTCACACCCCGCACCTTGAGCAAGTTGTGGATGGTCAGGCCGTATTTGAGGCAATGCACCCCACCGGAGTTTTCGGCCACGTTCCCGCCGATGGTGCAGGCGATCTGGGACGAAGGATCGGGGGCGTAATACAAGCCAAGGGGCGCAGCAGCCTCGGAGATCGCCAGGTTGCGCACCCCCGGCTGCACCACCGCCCGCCGCGCGTGGGCATCAATGGCGATGATCCTGTTCAAACGCGCGAGGGACAGCACCACACCGAAGCGGTGGGGCTGGGCGCCCCCGGAAAGACCGGTCCCTGCACCCCGCGCCACCACCGGCACCCCCTGCCCCGCGCAGATTTTCAGGATGTCCACCACCTGCGCCTCGGAGTCCGGCAACACCACGACCAGCGGCAACTGGCGTAGGGCCGCCATGCCGTCGCATTCGTAGGGGCGCAGGTCTTCCGGGTCGTGGAGCACGTGGGCCGCTGGCAGAACGCCCAGCAGGGCCTGCACCAGGCGCCGTGCATCGACCCGGGAGAAGTCCCGCTCGATCCGGCCATAACCGGGGATATCCAACTGCTCGCCCATCACACGTCCTCCTTATCCTCGTGCCGCATGCGGGGTAGGCACCACCACCCCGAGCCGTCCTGCAGCACTGAGCAGATGCCTCTGCGCCGCCTGCCGTGCCGCTTCGACGTCTCCGGCGGCAATCGCTTCAAAGAGCGCCCGATGCTCGTCCCGGGCCGCCCTGGCGAGGCCCCGGGAAACCCCCTCGGCGCTCCAGGTTGGGGCCCGGGAGGCAGAAAACTCCTGGCTCACAAAAGCGACGAAACGACCGATCAGGGGGTTGCCGCTTGCCGCAGCGATGGCACAGTGAAAATCGTCGTCTGCAGTGGCCCCGTCCTCGCCACGATCCAGGGCCACATCCATGCGCGCCAGGGCCGACGCAATGACTTCCAGTTGCTCGGGTGTACGCCGCAGCGCCGCCCGCTCGGCCGCCGCCACCTCGACGATCAGGCGCAACTCGAATATATCGAGGGCACCGTCAGCCTCGGCGAGCCCGGGGCCCATGCGGAAAATACCCGCCCCGAGGCGCCGGGCCACGAAGGCCCCCGCCCCTTGGCGGCTCTCCACCAGGCCCTCGGCCTTGAGGCGGGCAATCGCCTCCCGCACGACGGCGCGACTGACTTCGAACTCCTCGGACAGACGGGCCTCAGTCGGCAGACGCTCACCCGGCGCAAAGGCCCCACTGCGGATGCGCCTGTCCAGTACGGCACCCACCTCCTCGGAGAGGCGATGGGGTCGGAGGATGCGAGGCAGGCGATCTGGCGTCATTTGTCTACTTGTCAGACAACTTTCTTCGCAGTCTAGAAGACAAGCCGGCAATAGGCAAAAGCAGCCTGCTTAGACGGCGTTCGACTACCCAACTCCCTGTTCACGCGGCGAGGGCCCCGGTGCGACCAACAGGCCATCCGGAGCTCGCCTTGTTAATCTACCAACTAGTAGATAATATTGAAGAGCACTTCCATATATATGTAGAGACACCCATACCCAAAGGAGGAATCACGTGATCAAACTGGCAAGCACGCTGGCCTGCGCCATCCTGCTGACAACAGCGGCGGCGACACCTGTCCTCGCCGCTGAACGGACCACCGACCCCCTGGACTCACCCCGCTGGAGCGACATGGAGAAGGGCATGCTCTCCGGCGCCCCGTATGTCTTTGACGCCCGCGTCCGGGTTGAGGCCCCGACAACGGCGGAAAACCCGCTCAATGTCCCCATCACCATCGACGCCACGGCCCTTGCCGATGTAAAGGAGATTCTGGTCTTTGCCGACTTCAACCCCATCCTGGAGATCCTGCGCTTCTACCCCGATGCGGCCCCGGCCTACATCGGCTTCCGCGTGAAGTTGCAGCAATCAACCCCCGTCAGGGCCGCAGTACGCACCGGTGACGGGGTCTGGCACGTGGGCGGCACTCTTGTGAATACGGTGGGAGGGGGCTGTACGGCGCCCTCCATGGGCTCTACGTCGTCCGAATGGCAGAAGCGTCTCAACGAAGTCACCACCCGGACCTGGAATGAAGGGCCCATGTCAGGTCGACTGCGCATGCGCATCATCCACCCCATGGATACTGGGCTGATCGCCGGCATTCCCCCCTTCCACCTCGAATCCGTAGTCCTCAGCGACGAGGCCGGACGGCCCCTGGCCCGGCTGGAGGTCTCGCAGCCCGTCAGTGAGAACCCGGTATTCACCCTCAGCCGGGGCAGCAACGCGGGTGCCCTGCAGGCACGCGGAAGGGACAACAACGGCAACACCTTCAACGTGAGGATTCCCCAATGAGACGCCTCCTCGCAACACTCCTCGCCTGCCTGTCCTTTCAGGCCTGGGCCGCCGGCTTCGACTACCTGCTCACCCCCGTGGCCATCGCCGAAGGCGTGTATTCCTTCGTGGGAGAGCTCGCCGACTTCAATCCCTCCAATGGCGGGAACATCGTCAATACGGGCTTCATCGTCGGTACCGAAGGGGTCGTCGTCATCGACACGGGGCCATCCCGACGATACGGCGAGCAGATGCGC
>NZ_JAFLDT010000068.1 GCF_017302315.1 Zoogloea sp. | reverse complement strand
TGGGCGCATCTGAAGAGCCACAAACTGGGTCGAAGCATCATCAAGGGGCCCGAGCAGATGAAGAAGCTTGCGCTGCGCTTCATGCGCTCGCTGCAGAAAACTCCCGACATCGTTCGAGCATTTTTCAAGCATCCGAGCACCCGCTACGCGGCCGAATAGAATGTACGGTAACTAACGCACTTTTTAGTATGTCGCAGCTACAAATGGACGAGAGCGAGTAGATGCATTTACTAAGTATGATGGAGTCCTGGTCGGGTGTGCGGGAGGCGTGCTTGTGTCGAGATATGTCCGAAAGCCCGTGCAGCACCCGGAGTCTGGAGGTGGTGGCTCTGTCTCCTATGGCGAATATCGAATTTCACGCGCAGGAGCAAACGGGGACATTCAGGTTGTGGGCAGTCACAGGGTGCGTTGTGGTAGATGGGGAGGGCTTGCGTCCAAGGCGCCTGGGGGCGCGGATGCTGACGCAGGTTGTCGTTCTTTCAACAATTCGACGAATTTTATCTATCGGAAACTCGTTGATTGATGCGGCGGGTTCGCTCAGGAGAGGCTGGAAGAGATTTTTGTCAGTGCTGCCTTAAAGGAGACGTGGTTGACGGTTTTTTTGTCCCCTTTCCTTTATTACTCAATCTCCAAACATGCTGAACATGACGGATCGTTCTCGGTTTCACTTTATCCCACTGGCTCGTGAAGCCTTCTCTTTCGTCATCGATGCGGGTTTCGCCGAGGTCGAGGCGCTTCCGACACTGGTTCGGTACCGTAAAGATGATATTGAGATTGATGTCCATCACGGACGGCAGTCCTATGAAATTGGGTGTGGATTCACCGTCGCCGGCGTCCGCTATTCGCTCTCTGATTTCATGCGCGTCACTGATCCTGGTTTGGCAAAGACCTACCGTCTTCGAGTGGCTACATCCCCCGAGAGTGTTGCAACTGGCTTGGAAGATTTAAGCGTGATGGTTCGGCGCTACGGAGCTCCGGTACTGTGTGGTGATGCGAAGTTCCTGGCCATCGTCTTCGAGCGGCGAGAGCACTGGCTGCAGGAGTACTCGCTCGATGTGCGGGCGGAGCAGATTCGACCGCAAGCCGAGCGTGCTTTTCGTCAAGGTGACTACGCCAAAGCGGCCGAACTGTATGGTTTGATGCGGGAGCGTCTCAGCCCTGCAGAGGCCAAGAAGTTGGCCTTTGCGGAAGGCCGTCGTGTGGGCTGAGGGTCTGAGGTTTTTCGGTCACGATGGTTCATCGTTCGATTCGCCTATTTGTCAGACTGATCACCCGATTTCTTCGTGGCCGGGCGGTCGGTCTGTGTGAGTTGAGCATGGCCCCCTTCAGTGTGAGGCTCCAGTGACCCATCACTTCAGTCACCCCATCGCCGTCTTCGCCTTCCTTGTCGGCGCCTATCTCCTCGCCTTGTCACCCGCCTTGCTCTGGCCGTCCTATCTCGATAGCCCCGTCGGGGTGCTGGTGGCGCTGCCCTACCTGTCGGTCTATCTCTTTCACGCCCTCGGGGTGCCGGGTTTGTTGGTGAATGACGGGGCCTGTGGTTGGGGGTGGTGTGCGCCAACGGTATTCGGCTGGTGCTTCATTACGGCCTTCTGGTTGGGGCTGGCGTGGGTGCTTGCGCTGGGGCTGGTACGCTGGCGGGGCCGCGGGGTGTCGCCATGACTTGGCTTTGTTGCTCCGGGCTTTTCCACAAGGAGAGTGCAGTGACAAGGTGCAAGGCGTGGATGGTGGGGCTGGTGCTGCTCGGTGCGGCGACCCGCGTGATGGCGGATGACGGTGGCTTTTCCCGTCAGTTTTCAGCCTGCATGGACAAGTCGGGCGGGGTGACCCAGAGCATGGTCGAGTGCATCGATGCTGAGGTGAAGCGCCAGGATGTGCGTCTGAACAAGGCCTACAAGGCGGTGATGGCGGATCTGCCGGTGGTGCGGCGGGATGAGCTGCAGGGGGTGCAGCGTCTGTGGCTCAAGTTTCGCGAGGCCAACTGCCGCTTTTATGCTGACCCCGAAGGGGGCTCGATGGCCCGGGTGGAGGCCAATCACTGTTTCCTGGCGGTGACCGCGGCCCGTGCGCGGGAGCTGGAGGGCTTTGGCAAGCCTTAGGGGATGCGGCCCTCGCCCGCCCGGACGGGCGGGGAGGGGCCTGCAGCGCGGTGCTTACTTCCGGCGACGCAGCATGAAGCCCGTCAGGCCCAGCGCGGCCAGGGCCAGGGTGGCGGGTTCGGGGATCTGCTGGGCCTGGAAGCTGGCGAGGACGTCGTCGGTGATGCCCAGCACGAAGAACTGGTTGGGGTTGGCGGTGGGGGTGCCATTGACGTCCACCATGTCGAGGAAGTCGTTGTCATTCACCACGATGAGGCTGTGCTGGAGCACGCCGTCCACCCACACGTCGGGGCCGAAGGCGAGGCCTTCGATCTTGGCGGGGATGGTCCGGTCGGTGTAGCCGTTGGCCTTGAGCAGGGCGACCAGGTCGACAAACAGGGTCTTGGTGACGGCCTTGCCGGCCAGGGCGGCGGCGCCGGTGTCGTTGCTCACGTCCTGGGCGCCGCTCAGGTTGATGGTGTAGAGCTTTTTCTGGACGGCCTTGGAGTCGTCGCCGAGGCCCTTGCCGTCGCGCTCATCGATGATGAATTCGTGGTCGTTGATGGCGACGATTTCGCTGATGGTGCCGTACTTGGGCTTGGCGGGGGTGCCGATGTTGTCGAGCTGGTAGGCGTATTCGTGGGTGACCTTGCCGGTGGCCAGGTCGATGGTGACGATGCGCACGGTGCTGGCGGCGGTGCCTCCGTCCTGGGCCAGGGGGCTCTGCATGACGCCGACCAGGGTCTTGCCGTCGGGGGTGATGGCGAGGCCTTCCATGCCCTTGTTGGTGACGCGGCCGCTGGTGTTGGCGGCGATCTCGGTGGCTTCTGTGGCGGCCGGGGTGGTGGCGGCAAACTTCTCCGGCAGGGTGATCACGCCGGTGCGTTCGCCGGTGCTGCGGTCGAAGCGGTAGATGTAGGGGCCGTATTCGTCGGAGATGTACACGCTCTTGCCATCGGCGGCGACGCGGATGCCCTCCAGGTCGAGGCGGGCATTGTCGGGGTTGGTGGAGGAGCCGGTGGCGAAGGCGTCGGAGCGGCCGGTGAAGTAGTTCTGGCCGTTGCTGCCGGTCAGTACCGGGGCGCTGCCGTAGTTCAGTGCGGTGGTGCTGGACAGCAGGGTGGTGGAGTTGAGTACCGGGTTGAGGGTGGCGATGCTGCCGGCGCTGAAGGCCGTGGTGCCGAGGCCCAGGTTCAGGGTTTGGAAGCGCGGAATCCAGCTGGTGGTGTTGTCGACACTGCTGTTCCAGACGCTGGCGTTGGGGCCGCGGTCGGGAGTGAGCAGAAAGGTGTCGCCACCGGCCCAGGCGATGGCGGAGCCGAGCCCGCCGAGGATGCTGGCTGACTCGCCGTTTTCAAGGGTGCCCTGCAGGCCGGAAAGGTCGGAACCGCTGATCTGGCCGATACCGATCAGGGAGACGCCGGCGTGGGCAGGGGTGGCCAGGGGCAGGACGAGGGCGGCCGGCACGAGGACGGCGAGAAGGCGTTTGGCGAACATGGATGGATTCCTTGAAGGGTGGACTCAACCGCGGAACCCTACTCAACAACTGTTACGTTTCAGTGAATCAGCCCTCATCAATGACCTTCAGCCGGTTCCTGCGTTGCGCCAGCCAAGCCTGGGCGGGGGCGACGGCCCTCTCGGCGATCTGGGCAACCAGGGCCGAAATGCTGCTGAAGCGGATCGGCGGGCCGAGAAAGTAGTCCAGCTCCTGGAAGTCGGCCAGCATCGCTGCTGGGTTGCGGCCTTCCTCTACGATGGGCACCAGGGGCATGCGCAGGGTGGCGGCAACGATGGCCTGCAGTTCCTGGGGCACCGACGGGCCGCTGAGGTCCACGATGACAAAGCTGCACAGGCCCGCCAGGGTGATCACGGTTTCCGTGTAGTTGCGTTGCCGGGGCCGTTCGAAGTCGAAGATGATGGGGATCAGGCCCTGCTGGCGCAGGCTGTCGGCAACCGCTCGCAGCACGTCCAGCCCACCGCCGCCAAAGCGCCCCAGAATGAGTACGCTGCGCTGGGTGGTGGTGTTGAAGACGTCGCGCAGTTTGCGGTGGTTGAGCAGCACGTAGATGAACTGGGCGACTTCCAGGTCGTCGGTGGTGATGCGTGGCTGGTCGGGGCGGGTGACCAGCAGGTCGCGCTGTTCGGCCCCCTCCAGGGTGACCTCCCAGGCTGCGATGCCGTACACCTGGGCACCGTTGAGTTTGGCGTGGCTCAGGTCGGTGCTGACGAGGATGGCGCTCTTCAGGTCGGCCTCGCTCAGGTCGGCGCCCTGCATCTTCGCGGCCCGCAGGTTGGCGCCGGCCATTTCGGCTTTCACCATGGAGGCGCCCTCCAGGTCGGCACCGCTCAGGTTGGCTTCACGCAGCTTGCTGCCGTCGAGGCGTGCGCCTTTCAGGTGGGCCCGGCGCAGGTAGGCATCGTGGAGGTCGAAGCCGGACAGGTCGCGGCCTTCCAGGCGGGCGCTGCGCAACTGGGGCGGCAGATCGGGGTTGGCCTTCCGCCAGGCGTTCCAAGTGTCGCGGCCCTGGTCGAGGAGGGCGAGGTGGTCCGGGTTTGGCATGATGGGTCTCCGCTCCGCTTTTCGGAAAAGTGGCTTGAGCGCTAGGCTGCGGCTTCCTCCGCCTCCCGTTCCTCCTGTTGCAGAGCCCACATCTGGGCGTAGGCGCCGCCGCTGGCCAGCAGCCCGGCGTGGCTGCCCCGTTGGAGGATGCGGCCCTGATCGAGCACGATGATCTCGTCGGCGTTCATCACTGTGGACAGCCGGTGGGCGATGACCAGAGTGGTGCGGCCCCGGGCGGCGGCGTCGAGCTGGGCCTGGATGGCCTTCTCGGTTTTCGAGTCGAGGGCCGAGGTGGCTTCGTCGAAGATCAGGATGTCCGGGTTCTTGAGCAGGGTGCGGGCGATGGCGACGCGCTGCTTCTCGCCGCCGGAGAGCTTGAGGCCACGCTCGCCCACGCGGGTCTGCCAGCCATCGGGCAGGCGGGCGATGAAGTCCTCGAGCTGGGCGGCGCGGGCGGCGGCTTCCACCTCCTCGCGGCTGGCTTCGGGGCGGCCGTACTGGATGTTGTAGAACAGGGTGTCGTTGAAGAGCACGGTGTCCTGGGGGACGATGCCGATGGCAGCGCGCAGACTGTCCTGGGTCAGGCCACGGATGTCCTGCCCGTTGATGCGCACGGCGCCGCCCTGCACGTCGTAGAAGCGGAACAGCAGGCGGGCGAGGGTGGATTTGCCCGAGCCGGAGTGGCCCACCACCGCCACGGTCTTGCCCGCGGGAATGGCGAAGTCCACGTCGTGGAGGATCTGCCGGGAGGGCTCGTAGGCAAAGCCCACGTGATCGAAATGCACGCTGGCCGGGCCCCGGGCGAGGGCATGGGCATCGCTGGCGTCGGCCACCTCCCGGTGGGTGCCCATCAGGCCGAACATGCGCTCGATGTCGGTGAGGGCCTGGCGGATCTCCCGGTACAGCACACCCAGGAAGTTGAGGGGGATGTAGAGCTGGATCAGGAAGGCGTTGACCAGCACCAGGTCGCCCAGGGTCATGCTGCCGTTGGCCACGCCCAGGGCGGCGCGCCACATCATGACCGTGACGCCGACGGCGATGATGGCGGCCTGGCCCATGTTGAGGAAGGACAGGGATTTCTGGTTCTTGATCTGGGCGGCGGTCCACTTGGCCAGCTCGTTGTCGTAGCGGCGGGTCTCGAAGGCCTCGTTGTTGAAATACTTCACCGTCTCGTAGTTGATCAGGCTGTCGATGGCCCGGGCGTTGGCGGCGGAGTCCAGCTCGTTGGCCTGGCGGCGCAGGGCGGTGCGCCAGTTGGTGACCTTGAAGGTGAAGGTGACATACAGCACCAGGGTGACCAGGGTGATGATGGCGAAACTGGGTTCGTACTTCACCAGCAGGATGCCGATCACCAGGCTGATCTCCACGAAAGTGGGCAGGATGGAGTACAGGGTGTAGCTGATCAGGCTGCCGATGGAGCGGGTGCCGCGCTCGATGTCCCGGGTCAGGCCGCCGGTCTGGCGTTCCAGGTGAAAGCGCAGGGACAGGGCGTGCAGGTGCCCGAAGACCTGCAGCGAGATCTCGCGCACGGATTCCTGGGTGACCCGGGCAAAGACGATCTCGCGCAGCTCGGTGAAGAGCGATGTGGAGAAGCGCAGGGCGCCGTAGGCCACCAGCAGGGCCGCGGGCACCACGATGACGGCCTGCTCGCGGGTGATGTCCAGGCCGTCCACCAGTTGCTTGAAGATCAGCGGCACGGAGACGTTGGCAAACTTGGCCGAGATCAGGCAGCTGAGGGCAAACAGCACCCGCCACTTGTAGGCCCACAGGTAGGGCACAAGCTTCTTGATGGTCTGCCAGTCGTGGCGGTCGCCGGTGGCGGGCAGGGCTTGGGCGCCGGAGGGGGAGCGTCGCATGGGCTTCTTTCTCTGTTCTTGCTCAGTTTTTGTTTCGGATGAGGCTGTCGCCGGCCAGATGGGCAGCGAGACCGATGAACAGCAGGCCGCACAGGCGGTCCAGCCAGGGGCCCATGCCCGGGCGGCGGGCCAGCAGCCGGCCGAGGTGGCCGGCGGCCAGGGCCATGGCGCCAAAGATCAGGATGGTCTGGGCGGCGAAGACGAGGCCGAGGACAAGCATCTGCAGGCTGACCGGGCCGCGGGCCGGATCGGCGAACTGGGGCAGGAAGGCCAGGAAGAACAGCCCCACCTTGGGGTTCAGCGCATTGGCCACAAAGCCCTGACGAAAATCCTGCAGACCGGCGCGGGGTGCCCCGCCGGCCGCGGGCGTGAGGCTGCCGCCGCAGCGCAGGGCCTGGATGCCCAGCCACAGCAGCCACGCCGCACCTGCCAGCTTGATGGCCAGGAACAGCCCGTTTGAGGCCCGCACCAGGGCGGCAACCCCAAGGCTTGCCCAGGCGATGTGGGTCACGCAGCCGGCCGCGCAACCAAGGCCGAAGGCCAGGCCGGCGCGCTGTCCATGGGCCAGGCTCCGGCCGATGACCATCAGGTTGTCGGGGCCGGGTGCAAGGGTGATGAGGATGGAGATGCCCAGAAAGGCGAGGAGGGTGTCGAGGCTTGGCATGGCGCCCAGATTCTGGGCGGCCGGGACGGGGGAGTCAATGCGGGCCGGCGATGGGGGCCGGCCCGGCAGTTTCAGTCATGGTGATGGTGGTGGTCGTGGCCGTGGTCTTCGGCGGAGCACAGGGCTGAAGGGTCGCTCATCGCCGCCTGCCCCATGCGTTGGAGGTTCTCGAGTACCCGCATGGACGCACTCTCCATGCCGTCCAGGTGGCGCAGCACGCCGGCCATGTCGTTGCTGGCGAGGGCTTCCAGGGCCTGAACACCGGCGCGGTGGACTTCCACGTGGGGTGGCTCGATTTCCCGGTAGCCTGGCATGCGGCTGAAACAGGCCTGCCCTTCGCCCTCGTAGTACCACTTGCCGAGGCGACAGGTCGTGTGGGTGGAGACTTCCGCGGGTTTGAGGTCGAGGAGACCGAAAACCGCCAGATAGATCCGGAACTTGAAGACGATGTGGTCGATCTTGGCGACTTCCACGAAGCTCTTCATGGCACTGCCGGCAATCACGCCCTCCATGTTGCCCGAGAGGGCCATCAGCAGCTTCATGTCCTCGGTGGCCTTCTGGCCCCGCTCGCTGAAGCGTCCTGCCACCTGGGCCAGGCTTTCCATGCTGTTGCGGGCGCGGGTGGAGTCTTCGCGGATGCGGTTGACCAGGGTGGAGATTTCGGCGGTGGCGGTGGAGGTGCGTTCGGCCAGCTTGCGCACTTCGTCGGCCACCACGGCAAAGCCACGCCCGGCCTCGCCGGCCCGGGCCGCCTCGATGGCCGCGTTGAGCGCCAGCAGGTTGGTCTGGTCGGCAACACCGTGAATGAGCTTGACGATGGTGCCGATCTCTTCGGCACGCTGGGCCAGGGTGTCCACCTCGCGGGCCGAGTTTCCGGATTCGATGGCCAGACGCTGCAGGTTCTCGGCGATCTCGGTAGTGGCCTGTCCGCTGGTCTGGGACACGTGAGCGGCTTCGACGGCCTTGAGCTTCTCGTCACGCAGAATGCCGGCCATCTCGCCCAGGCTGCCCTGGGCGCCTGAAAGGGAGTTGCCGAACTCGGCCATACGCTGCACTACGGCCATAAGGTGATCGCAGTGGCGCTGCCTTTCGGACTGGGCTGCTTGTTGTGTGGCCGCTTCGCTACGGAGCGTGGCGAGTTCGCTCTGCAAGGCCTGCTCGCGGGCGATGGCCGCCTGGAGGTCGGACTGGAGTTGTTCGTATTGCTTGCGATTTATCCACATGGGTGTGCTCGGTTCCTCTAGCTGGCGAGCCGGCGCAATGTCCGGGCGGGTCCGCCGCTGGGTGTCAGGTGTTGTTCCGCGCAAGCATTATCGGCATGTGAATCGGATTCTTTGCAGAATTTTCACATTTTTGGAATGTTCTTCTGATGGGGTGCGCCCCGATTTGTGTTTGCAAGCCGACAAACGTGCCAGCGTGGCCTGGCGGGGGCGGTGCGGCGGGAAGGGCGGCAAGCCGGTCGTGCCGCGGGTCGCGGCGTTCTCCGGGCCTCACAGGCGGGGCAGGCGCTGATCTTGCTTCGCTGGCCTCACACTCTCACCGTTCGAATCATGTCCTCATCGCCTGTCACGTCCGCCCGCACGCTCCCCGCCGGGAAGGTGGTGGAGATCTATCAGCAGCGGACCAAACATCGCTTCGCCGCCTACGCGGCCGGCCCCACAACCCTGGATTGGGATGCCCGGCCCGAGCCCTTCCGCCATTTTTCGGGTGCGCCGGCATTTCCCCTGCCCCTGGCCCACGCCGAGTCCCTTGCACAGGCGCCGGCCCGCCCGGCAGTGGCGGATCTGGCAAGCTTGGGGGCGCTCCTGCATCTTTCCTTCGGCCTGACCGCCTGGAAGTCCCTGGGGCCGGACCGCTGGGCCGTGCGGGCCAACCCTTCCAGTGGCAACCTGCATCCGGTGGAGGCCTATGTGCTGCTTGCGGGTGTGGCGGGGCTGGCCGACGGGCTTTACCACTACCTGCCGGACCAGCATGCGCTGGAGCTGCGCGCGCGCCATGTACAACCGTTTGCCCCGGGGCCCGCGCTGGCGATCGGCTTGAGCACCGTGATGTGGCGCGAAGCCTGGAAGTATGGCGAACGGGCATTCCGCTATTGTCAGCTGGATACGGGCCATGCCGTGGGCGCCCTGCGCTACGCGGCTGCCCTGCTGGGCTGGCGGCCGGTGGAGCAGGGGCGGATCGGTACGGAGACCCTGGCGGCCCTGTTGGGGGTGGACCGGGATGACGACTTTCCCGGGCGGCGGGCCGATGTGAGCCACGAGGAAGCGGAGATATTGCTGGCCGTGGATCTGGGGGAGGGCGTGGCGGACCTTGCCCCGTCTGCCTTGCGCGCCCTTGCAGCAATGGCGGAGTGGCAGGGCGTGGCGACGTGCATCGACCCATTCCCCATGTTTCGCTGGCCGATCATTGCCGAAGTGGCACAGGCGACCCGGCGTCCTGACGAGTGCGCGCTGCTTCCCATTGCCGGTCCGTTGCCCCCCGTCCAGCCGGCGGAGCGCATTCTGGGCAGGCGCAGCGCTCAGCGTTTTGACCCGAATCATGTGATGGGGGCGGAGCGTTTTGCCGGTCTTCTCCGCATTCTCCGGGGCGAGACCGATGCCCGGCTGTCACTGCTGTTCTTCGTGCATCGGGTGGAGGGGGTGGAGGCGGGGCTACATCTGCTTCCCCGGGGCGCCTGGGGCCAGGTCTTGCTTGAAGGGCTGCAAGCGGCGGGAGGCGCACCCGTATCGGTGGGGCCTGACGGCCTGGTGCGTCTCCGGCCCCTACCGCCGGTGGAGCTACGACGGGTGGCCCGCAGCCTGCATTGCCACCAGGAGATCGCCGCCAGTGCCTGCCTGGCGGTGGGCATGCTGGCGCCCTTCGCGCCCCTCGTGGACGCCCATCCCACGGCCTACCGGGATCTGCAGCGGGAAGCCGGCCTGTTGGGGCAGTTGCTCTACCTGGAGGCGGAAGCCATGGGCTTGCGCGGTACCGGTATCGGATGCTTCTTCGATGACCCGGTACACGAGGCCGCCGCCCTCGCCACCTCCGATTTTCAAAGTCTCTATCACTTCACCATCGGCATGCCGGTGGACGATGAACGTATCGAAACGACGCCGGCCTACCCGGCCCTTGCCGAGAGATCACAGCCATGACCGATACCCGCACATCCACTCGCAACCGCAGTGGTTTCCTGCGCATTGAGCCCCGCCGGGCCGCCGACCTGATTTACCGCTCGCGTCTCGGCCAGTTGCCGGGGCTGGCCCTGTTCGATGTGCGTGATCGGGGCAGCTTCGAGCGTCGTCACGTGGAAGGGGCGCAGCACCTCACCGAGGCGGCCCTGGGCGATGTCTTCGGGCGCGTTCCGCGGGCGGCCCCCGTGGTCATCTACTGCTATCACGGCAACGCCAGCCAGGTGTATGCCGGGATGTTTGCGGACTTTCACTACGCGGAAGTCTATAGCGTGGATGGTGGCTTCGAGCCCCTCGAGGCCGCACTGGCAGCAGGGGCGGGCGCAGGGAATACGCCTGCGCTGCCTGCCGATGCCACCCCGGCACTGCGTGCGTTCGTGGACGAATTCGGCTATGACCGGGACAACCTGGATCAGGCCCGGGAGCACGGATTGACGCCCCTGATGCGGGCCGCGCTGCTCGGTCGTCCCGATCTGATCGAGGCACTGCTGGCCGCGGGCGTGGATATCGCCCGGCGGAACGGGGATGGCAACAACGCCCTGTGGCTGGCCTGCGTGTCACGGGAGCCGGCGGCCATCCGGGCGCTGGTCGCGGCGGGTATTGATCTGGACAACCGCAATGATGTGGGGGCCACCTGCCTGATGTACGCCGCGTCGAGCGGACGCCCCGAGATTGTCGAGGCCCTGCTGGCGGCCGGTGCTGACCCGTATATCCGCAATGATGATGACGTCTGCGCGGTGGATCTGGCCTCCACCATCGAGTGCCTGCGCCTGCTGAGGCACACGGCCCGCTGATCACGGGCGGGGCGAAGCGCCCGGCCCGAGGGCCGGGGGCTTTGCTCAGTGTAGGGTGCGGGGCATGGCGAGGGTGAATTCCGGTACCGGTGCGTCGAAGCGGCTGCCGTCCTCGGCCACCATGCGGTAGCTGCCCTTCATGGTACCCACCGGGGTGGCAATGGTGCAGCCGCTGGTGTATTCGAACTGCTCGCCGGGGCGCAGCAGGGGTTGCTTGCCGATCACACCAGCCCCCTCCACCTCCTGCACCGCACCTTCCGCGTCGGTGATGATCCAGTGCCGGCTGACGAGCTGGGCGGGCACCTGGCCGGTGTTGCGGATGGTGATGTGGTAGGCGAAGACGTAGCGGTTCGCCTCGATGCTGGATTGCTCCTCGATGTAGCGCGCCACGGCCTTGACTTCGATGGCGTCCTGATCCTTGCGGGTTGTCATTGTCTTGAGGTGATGCGCGTTGGGGATTCAATTGAAGCCGAATTGTCGTCGCACCGCAACCATAGCGGGCACCGGGCGGCGCGCTGCATTGGCGTGGTGTCGGCCGGGCGGGTAAACTCCGGCACCTCCGCGTTCTCCCCGCCAGGACTTGCCATGAGCTTCCGCATCGCCCCCAGTATCCTGTCCGCCAATTTCGCCCGCCTGGGTGAAGAGGTCGCCAACGTCATCGCCTCGGGCGCCGACTGGGTCCATTTCGACGTGATGGACAACCACTACGTGCCCAACCTGACCATCGGCCCGCTGGTGTGTGAAGCCATCCGCCCATGCACCACGGCGCCCATCGATGTGCACCTGATGGTCAAGCCGGTGGATCGCATCGTGCCGGACTTTGCCAAGGCCGGTGCCAACATCATCACCTTTCACCCGGAAGCCTCCGAACACGTGGACCGCACGCTCGGCCTGATCCGCGACAGCGGCTGCCAGGCCGGCCTGGTGTTCAACCCGGCCACGCCGCTCAACTGGATGGACCACGTCATGGACAAGCTCGACGTGGTGCTGCTGATGAGCGTGAACCCGGGCTTCGGCGGTCAGTCCTTCATCCCGGGCACTCTCGACAAACTGCGCGAGGCGCGGGCGAAGATCGACGCCTACACTGCCCGCAGCGGCCGCCAGATCCTCCTCGAGATCGACGGTGGTGTGAAGGTGGATAACATCGCCGAGATCGCCCGGGCCGGGGCAGACACCTTCGTGGCCGGCTCGGCCGTGTTCGGTGCGGGCAAGGACGGCGACCCCCAGCGTTACAACAGCGTGATCGCCGCCTTGCGCTCGGCCCTGGCCGGGGTCTGATCCGGTCGGGCTTTACCTCAGGCCCGCTTTTGCCGCAGGGCCGAGGGGGGCCTGCCGAGGATCCGCAGGAAGGCCCGGCGCATCCGCTCCTGATCGCCGAAGCCGCAGTCCCGGGCCACCTTCTGTACCGCCTCTCGCCCGCTCTCGAGCGCCGCCGCGGCCGCTTCGACCCGCAGTTTTTCCACCGCCCTGGCCGGTGTAAGCCCTGTTTCCTCCGTGAAGCGGCGGGAAAAGTGGCGGGGGCTCATGCACACCCGGGCCGCCAGCGCGTCCACGTCCAGGTGCTCGTCCAGGTGCTGGCGGATGTGGTCCAGCAGCGGCGTGAAACGAGTGCCCACGGCTTGCATCTCGGCCAGTTCCGAAAACTGCGATTGCCCGCCCGGGCGGCGGAAATACACCACGAGCTGACGGGCCACCTGGCGTGCCACTGTCTCGCCGACGTCGTCGGCAATCAGGGCCAGGGCCAGGTCGATGCCCGCCGAGATGCCGGCTGCGGTCCATATCGGCCCGTCCTGCACGTAGATCCTGTCTGCTTCCAGCCGCACATCCGGAAAGGCGCGGCGGAAACGGGATGTCCGGCTCCAGTGGGTGGTGGCCTGACGGCCTTCCAGCAGCCCGGCGCTGGCGAGCAGCCATGCTCCGGAGCAGACGCTGCTGGTCCGCCGCGCCCGGGTGCTGCATTGACGGACGAAGTCCCGCGTGGCGGGGCAGGCTGACGCGGCGTCCACGCCGTCGCCACCCACCACCATCAGCGTGTCAGGAGCCTCGTTGCGCTGAAAGGCGCGGGTGTGCAGGGCCGCGCCGCAGGAGCTTGTCACCGGGCCACCATCCCGGGAGATCAGCTCCAGGAGGTAACTGCCCGGTGCAAAGCCGTTGGCCGTTTCGAAGGCTGACAAGGGGCCCGCTGCATCCAGGATCTGGAACTGGGGATAGACGAGGAGGGCAAGGGTGCAGGGCATGGCAGAAAAGGTGGCTTATGTGTCATTTACGCCATCCACTCTAGCCGGCGACCATGGCGGCGTCAAAGCACTCCGGAGCACATCCATGAACGCCAACGTTTTTCTCCTGGCCCTCAGCCAGGCCCTGATGATGACCATGGTCGGTCTGGTCCTGTCGAGTTCGGCAGTGGTGGCCGTCAGCCTGGCCGCGCCTTCCGGGTTGGCCAACCTGCCCCTCGCGGCCCAGTACCTGGCCACCTTGCTGGTGCTCCATCCGGCGGCAGGCTTGATGGCCCGGCGGGGGCGGCGGCCGGTGTTCGTCGGCGCGGCCCTGGTGGGGGCCTGCGGCCTGCTGATGGCGGCACTGGCCATTCACCTCGGTCAGTTCGGGCTTTTCGTCCTGGCCGGGGTGTGCATCGGCGTGCTGGGCGGGGTTGGGCAGTTCTATCGTTTTGCAGCCATCGAAGCGGTTGCGCCGGCGAGCAAGGGCGTGGCCGTCTCCCTGACCCTCACTGGCGGTGTGCTGGCGGCCTTTCTGGGGCCTTGGCTGGCCCGCAGCACCCGGGACATGCTCGGCACGCCTTTCCTCGCGAGTTTCCTGGTGCTGGCCGGGGTGGCCCTTGTGGCGGCCCTGGCCGGCTGGGGCCTGTGCCTTCCGGCTGTGCAGCGCAGGCCCGCAGCCCAGGCAGCCCGGCCGTTGAGGCAGATCCTGGCTGACCCCGGCGTGGGTTTGGCCGTGGCAGGGGCGGTGGTGGCCTACGGCGTCATGAACCTGTTGATGACCGCCACGCCCCTGGCCATGCTGTGCACCGGGCAGCCGTTCGATGCCACGGCAACGGTGATCCAGTGGCATCTGGTGGCCATGTTCGCCCCCTCTTTCCTCACCGGCAGCCTGGTGGGCCGGATCGGTGCCCTGCGGGTGATGCTCATCGGCGCCCTGATCAGCCTGGCTGCCATTGCGCTGGCGCTGGCGGGCGACAGCTACGCCCACTTCCAGTGCTCCCTGGTGGGGGTCGGCCTGGGGTGGAACCTGCTGTACGTGGGCGCTACGACCCTGCTTGCGGAGCATTGGCGGGCCGAGGAGAAGGGCAGGGTCCAGGCGGTCAACGACAGCCTGGTCTTCCTGGGGGTGACCCTGGCGACGCTCGGTGCTGCACCGCTGGTGGACCGGCTGGGCTGGAGTGCGGTCAATGCCTGGGCGGCCATCCCCCTGTTGGTGATGGTGCTGGTGCTGGGGCGTGCCCTGCAGCGGCGGGCCGGGCTGGCGTCGGCGGCGTGATCTCCCTTATGCTGCAGCCCCGCCGCCTTCATACTCCTGTGAGCCCGCCGATGTCTCCGACCCGCACCGCTGTCCTGTTTGACCTGGACGGCACCCTGCTCGATTCCATCCCCGATCTGTCCGAAGCCTGTCGGCGGATGATGGCAGAGCTTGGGCGTCCGCCCCATTCCCTGGAGGCGATCCGGACCTTCGTGGGTAAGGGCATGGTCAATCTGGTTCGGCGTTGTCTGGTGGAGTCCGGTTCGGCGCAGGACGCCGAGGTGGATGCGGCGGTGGAGGTCTTCCGCCGCCACTACGCGGCGGTGAATGGCGAGCGCACGGTGATCTATCCCGGTGTGGTGGAGGCGCTGGAGGCCCTGGCCGCGGCGGGGGTGCCCATGGCCTGCGTGACCAACAAGCCCGCGGCCTTCACCGGCCCCCTGCTTGAGCGCACCGGCATCGCCCGCTTCTTTCAGGTGACGGTCAGCGGCGACACCCTCCCGGACAAGAAACCCCATCCGGCGCCCCTGCTTCATGCCTGCGCCCAATTGGCGGTGCCGGCCGCGGCAGCCTGGATGATCGGTGATTCCGCCAATGACGCCGAAGCGGCCCGCGCGGCGGGCATGCCGGTGCTGTTGGTCACCTATGGCTACAGTGAAGGCATGCCGGTGGACAGCATCGAATGCGACGGGCTACTATCCAGCCTCGTCGATGCGCTGCCGCGCATTGTCGTTTGACCTTCACGGACACCCATCCATCGTGACCCAGAAGCACATGTTCTTCGTCGAGGAGTTCCCTGCCGTTCGTATCCCCTGCTGTGGCGGATGCGGCGGCCGGTCATGGCTGCTCGCCTGAGCCAGCCCTGAAGGAAACGCCGGGCCGTCCCAAGTTTCCTTTCCCCCCCCTTGGGGGGCAAGCTGGGCAAAACCCAGCTACGGGGGCCCTGATCAGTCGCGGGCCCGCCCCGTGATACCCTCGCGAAAAAGCATCATGCACTTCCGGAGTCTCCATGACCGAAGCCGAATTCAACGCCCTGGCCGCCCAGGGCTATAACCGTATCCCGGTTACCCTCGAAACCTTTGCGGATCTCGACACCCCGCTCTCCGTCTACCTGAAGCTGGCCAACGCGCCCAACACCTACCTGCTCGAATCCGTGCAGGGGGGCGAGCGCTTCGGCCGCTATTCGATCATCGGCCTGGCCGCCTCGACCCGCATCGAGGTGCATGGCCGCTCGGTGCTGCTGCTGACCAACGACCGCCTGGTGGAGCGCCGTGACTACGGCGACCCCCTCAACTTCGTTGCCGAGTTCATGGACCGCATCAAGGTGCCGCCCCGCGACCACCTGCCGCGCTTTGCCGGCGGTCTGGTGGGCTGTTTCGGCTACGACACCGTGCGCTACATCGAGCCGCGTCTGGCCAAGACCGAAAAGCCGGACGCGTTGGGCACCCCCGACATCCTGCTGCTGCTGTCCGAAGAGATCGCCATCGTGGACAACCTCTCCGGCAAGCTGACCCTGGTGGTCTACGCCGAGCCCGAGGTGCCCAACGCCTACGTGCGCGCCGTGCGCCGCCTGAAGGTGCTGCTGGGCAAGCTGCGCGAGCCGGTGAGCGTGCCGTCCGAGCAGGTTTGCGCGTCGGCCGAGGCGGTGTCCAGCTTCGGTGAGGAGGCCTTCAAGGCGGCAGTGCAGAAGGCCAAGGACTACATCGTCGAGGGCGACATCATGCAGGTGGTGCTGAGCCAGCGCATGAGCAAGCCCTTCGGTGCCAGCCCGCTGGCCTTGTATCGGGCCATCCGCAGCCTCAACCCCTCGCCCTACATGTTCTATTTCAACTTCGAGGAGTTCCAGGTGGTGGGCGCGTCCCCCGAGATCCTGGTGCGCCTCGAGGATGGCGACGTGACCGTGCGCCCCATCGCCGGCACCCGCAAACGCGGCGCCACCCACGACGAGGATCTGGCCCTCGAGGCCGAACTTCTGGCGGACCAGAAGGAGCTCGCCGAGCACACCCAGCTCCTCGACCTGGGCCGCAACGACTGTGGCCGGGTGGCCCGCACCGGCACCGTCAAGGTCACCGAGCGCTTCACCGTGGAGCGCTACTCCCACGTGATGCACATCGTCTCCAATGTGGAAGGCAAGCTCAAGGACGGGCTCAACGCCCTGGCCGTGCTGCGCGCCACCTTCCCGGCGGGCACCGTGTCCGGCGCCCCCAAGCTGCGGGCCATGGAGATCATCGATGAGCTGGAGCCCACCAAGCGCGGCATCTACGCCGGTTCGGTGGGCTACCTGGGCTTTCATGGTGACATGGACCTGGCCATCGCCATCCGCACCGCGGTGGTCAAGGACGGGCAGATCCACGTGCAGGCCGGCGCCGGCATCGTCGCCGACTCCAACCCGGAAGCCGAATGGCAGGAAACCCGGAGCAAGGCCCGCGCCATGTTGCGCGCCGCCGAGGCACAACTCCACACCCCGCGTGTACGCCTGACCGTGCGCCTGTCCAACCAGGGCGCAATCACCCTGTACGAGCAGGAAGGCTATCACACCATCGACATCTGGAAGGGCTATTACAATGATGGCGAAGATGGGCTGGTGATGGAGAAGATCAAGTAATTCTATTGATGAAAGGGTTAGGTAATGATATGAAATCTGAAAAACGCCCTCTTTTGTTTGCACAGCTTTTTTTGCTGCTTGTTTGTATTCTTGCAATGGCTTGGCTGTGGGATCGTTGGATGCTGGAGGGTCCGCATGGGCCGTATCGCTGGGTGGGCATGGACTTCGCTCCGTTTTGGGTCGGTGTGCGTGAGATGTTCCACGGTGCGAATCCCTACGGTCCCGAAACCACTTTAAAAATCCAACAGGTGGTTTATGGCGGTCCCGCCTTGGGCGAGGACCCGATGATGTTCGTCTATCCAGCCTGGCTGTTTCTCATTATTGCACCTTTCTCGTTATTACCATATCAGTGGGCGGCCATTCTCTATATTGGGATACTGTTATGGGCTATGTTGAATTTCCTGTATCAACTGGCGCTCGCCCTGGGACGGAAGAATTTTCTGGCGCAATCATTATGGCTGGTGTGGATTCTGCTGGGCGGCTTGCCGTTTTTAGTCATTTCTGTGACGAAGGGACAGCTTGGTTATCTCAGCCTGTTGGCTTTGTTCGGCGCGCATTCATTGTGGAAAAAGCGGCCTGTGATGGCTGGCATGATCCTGGGTCTGGCGCTGATTAAACCGACTGTCACAGTGATTCCCGTGGCAGTATTCTTGTTGTGGGTTCTGCTGGAGAAAAACTGGAAGTTTCTTGCGGGGTTTGCTGGGCTGATGGCGGTTTTATTGAGTGCCAGCCTGCTGGCGGTTGGAAATTGGTTTCCAGGGTATTTTGGAATGTTGGGAATCAAGGGCGGCATGTCCGCTTTCTGGAGCCTGGAAATTTTGCCGACACCGTGGAATATCCTGTACGCCGTTTTGTTCATCGGCCTGGGGGCATTCTCGTTCTATTCATCTCGAAAGCGAAAAAATACGGGATGGTTTTCGGCGGCTGTTTTGATGGGTATTGCGCTGACCCCCATGCGTTGGATGTACGATCTGTTTCTTGGAATTTTGGTTCTGACTGAGAAAAAAGAATACTCCCTGTCTCAGACTGTTGCTGCTGCAATTGCCGTCCTTTCACCCTGGGTATTGATCTTCTTCCCCGAGGCGGATCGTTGGAACGCAGCCGTGATTGGCATCCCGTTGATTTGGGCGCTGACTTGGTTTGTGCTGTTTACAAACAACGAGGTGAACACACTGGAGTCCTGACTTATCTCACGTGCGATATAATCCCCTGCATGCCCGTTGAACCCCTGGCACCCCCTGTGTGGGTGAATACACCGCAGTCCCTGGCGCGCATGGCCGCGGACCTGGCCTCCCAGCCGCGCATTGCCGTGGATACCGAATCGAACAGCCTGCATGCCTATCGCGAACGCGTCTGCCTGATCCAGTTTTCCACGCCCCAGACCGATTACCTCGTCGACCCGATCATCCTCGCCGACCTGAGTGAACTGGCCCCAATCTTTGCCGACCCCAACATCGAAAAGATCTTCCACGCCGCCGAATATGACCTGATCTGTCTGCGGCGTGATTTCGATTTCACCTTCGCCAATCTTTTCGATACCATGCAAGCCTCGCGCATCCTCGGCTATCCCGCCGTCGGCCTGGACAAATTGCTGGACGAGAAGTTTGGCATCAAGGTGGACAAGCGCCATCAGAAGGCGGATTGGGGCGCGCGTCCGCTCAAGCCCGATCAAATCCATTACGCCCGCTTCGACACGCATTACCTGTGCGCCCTGCGTGATGTGCTTGAGCTTGAGCTCATCGAGAAGGGCCGCCTGCCTCTGGCCCAAGAGGACTTCCGCCGCGCCTGCGAGGTGGACGAGTCCAGGCCCAAAGCCAACGGTGAGGCCTGGGAGCGTTTTGCAGGCCGTCGCGACTTGAACCTGCGTGACCTGACTATTCTCAGCGAACTGCTGGAAACCCGCGACGAACTGGCCGCCCAACGCGATCGCCCGCCCTTCAAGGTCATCGAGGACGACAAACTGATCGCCATTGCCCGTTCGGCTGCTTCCGACAAGGAGGGCCTGATCGAGGCGGGCATGAGCGAAAAGCAGATTCGACTGTGGGGTGGCCCCGTCATCGAAGCGGTGAAGCGCGGGGTGGAGCGTCCGCTTGTGAAGCGGCGGCCCATTGTCCGTCCCAGCGACGCGGTGGCCGTCCGCCTGGATAAACTCAAGAACTGGCGCAAAACCGTCGCCCAGCAGATGGGTGTCGAGTCGGATGTGATCCTGCCCAAACCCTTTGTCCAGTTATTGGCCGAGCGCGCCCCGCGCACGGCGCCCGACCTGGAAGTCTTGATGGCTCCGCTGCCTTGGCGCTACCAGCAATTTGGCGGACAACTTTTAAAATTACTCGGAGGTTGATATGCGGATTTTCTTTCACGGCGCAGCCCACACGGTGACGGGCAGCCAGCATCTGCTGGAAATTAATGGTTCCCGCCTGCTCCTCGATTGCGGCCTGTATCAAGGCCGACGTGAGGAGACCTACGCCCGCAACCTGAACTTTCCCTTCGACCCGCGTTCCGTGGATGCGGTCATTCTTTCACACGCGCACATCGACCACGCGGGCAACCTGCCCAACCTGGTCCGCCGCGGCTTCGATGGGCCGATCTACGTAACGAAGGCAACAGCCGACCTGGCGGATGTGATGCTGCAAGACTCGGGCCACATCCAGGAATCGGACGCTGAGTTCGTCAACAAACGCCGCGCCGAGCGCGGACAGCCGCCCATCGAGCCGCTCTACACCGAAGCGGACGCCATCCACGTGGCCGAGCATTTCCGCGGCATGGACTATAACGCGCCCTTCGAGCCTGTGCCTGGGGTCGTGGCGCGCTTCGTCGAAGCGGGGCACATCCTCGGGTCCGCAGCGGTTTCGTTGGAGATCGAGGAGAAAGGCCGCAAGATCCGCCTGTGGTTCTCGGGCGACATCGGCCGCTTCAAACTGCCATTGCTGCGCGATCCCGTCCTGCCGACCGCCGCCGATTACATGATCATGGAATGTACCTACGGAGACAAGCCGCACCGCGATCCGCTCAACGCCTACGAGGAGTTTCGCGGTGTGGTCAAACGCACGGTGGAACGCGGCGGCAAGGTCATTATTCCCGCCTTCGCAGTGGGCCGCACCCAGGAACTGGTGTACGACCTGAACCAGATGATGACCGATGGTGATGTACCCCCCGTGCCCGTCTACGTGGATAGCCCGCTGGCGGTCAAGGCTTCGCAGGTCTTTAAGAATCACACCGAATGCTTCGACGCCGAAACAGCCCAGTTCGTGCGCGAGGCGCGCCACCCCGCCCTGGATTTCAAGATGTTGACCTACGTCCAGTCGGTCGAGGAGTCTAAGAAGTTGAACGAGATCCGCGAACCGATGATCATCATCTCGGCCTCGGGCATGGCGGAAACGGGGCGCATTTTGCATCACCTGCGCAACAATATCGAAAATCCGCGCAACACAGTTTGCATCGTTTCCTGGCAGTCGCCCGATACGCTGGGCCGCCGCCTGGCCGACCGCGAGAAGCAGGTCCGCATCTTTGGCGAGCCCTACAACGTCAAGGCGGAGGTGGCCACCATTGGCGGCCTCTCGGGCCACGCAGGCCAGGACCTGCTGACGCAGTACGCGCTGGGAGTCAAAGGCCAGGTCAAGCAGGTCTTCCTGGTCCACGGTGAAGAGAAGTCCGCGACGGCTTTCCGCGCCAAGCTCAAGGAAAATAAATTCGATCGAACCCATTACCCTGAATTACATGAAAGCGTGGAGATTTAAGGTATAATACGCGCCGCACTTGGGAAGGTGCCAGAGTGGTTGAATGGGACGGTCTCGAAAACCGTTGTGGGCCTTCGGTCCACCGAGGGTTCGAATCCCTCCCTTCCCGCCAAAGAGAGTCCGACTATCAGTCGGGCTCTTTATTTTCTCCTCATGCGCCCTGATTGAGAGGATGGCATTCGAATCCCTCCCTTCCCGCCAGCAAAGCCCGCTGTAATTGGTTGGGCTTTTTTATGCTGTGAAGCAAGATTCAACGCAAAGGCGCAGGGTCGCAAAGGAAAGCTCTTGAATGGCCTGTGGGGGCTTGTCATAATTTTGTGCACGGATAACGCGGATTTCACGGATTTACACGGAAAAGTTTAAGAAATCCGCGTTTTCCGTGTCCGTCCGTGTAATCCGTGTTCAAAGGTTTTTATCACGACGATTCTCAATGAGGCCTTTAGATCTTTGCGCCTTTGCGTTAAATTCTACGTTGTTCATTTCCAGATTTTTAGCCCATATTTTTGGTGGTAAGATTCTCATACTTATGAAACTTCAACTCGCCCTTGCCCAGATCAACACCAAACTCGGCGACGTGCAGGCCAACCTCGACAAGCACCTCAGCCTGATCGACGAAGCCAGACAGCAAAAGACCGACCTGCTGGTCTTCCCCGAACTTTCGCTGACGGGCTATGTTTTGCAGGACCTGGTCTCCTTCGTGGCCCATCGCCCAACGGATGACGATCCTATTTTCAAGCCGTTGCTCCAGGCCAGTCACGATCTGGACCTGGTGATTGGCT
>NZ_JAFLDT010000067.1 GCF_017302315.1 Zoogloea sp. | reverse complement strand
GAGCGGGCCGCCCGGCGGCACCGTCGCCCGGTCGCGCGGCCCAGGAGCCCCGCGCCGAGACTGCCTGGCCCGACATCTCCGGGATGCTGGCGCGATGGGTGGTTAAGCTTGATGCACAGGACCAACTCGCGTTGCTTCCCGGTAGTGCGGGTGGACATGCGTGGTTGTGGCTGAGCCTCGGGGGAGCGCTTGCTGCCGGGCTGGTGATGCTGGGTAGCGCCGCGCTGGCCATGGCCCGGGAGCGCTGGCGTGTGCCCGCGCCTGAGCGGGCATGGCGCCGCGCCTGTCTGCTCCTGGGCAAGCGCGGCCTGATGCCGCTCGTCGGCGAATGCCCCACCGAACTGGCGCATCGGGTGGCCCAGGCACAGCCCCTCTGGGCGCTTGCCGTGGCAGCCCTGGCGCAGGCTTACTCGGACTGGCGTTACGCCCCCCCGGTTGCCGGGACGGAACAGCGGGTCCTGGCCGCCGCCCGGCTCCTCATCAATCGAATCATGGCCAGCGAACGCCAGCCCTGACCTCGTACTTTCTTGTCCAGTTTATGGAGACACCATGTTGAAACACTGGCTGGCTGGCATCTGCCTGGCTCTCTTCACCCTCGCCGCCCCGGCAGCCCCTGATGGGCAGGCGGTCTTGGCTGACATTCAGAGCCGTGGGGCTCGAACCGTGGCGGACTACCGTCCGGACGACCCCTTGCCGACGGCAACTGCGCTGTCGGCCCTGTACTTTGATGTTTTTGAGACATCCGGCATGGAGCTCGACATCGGCATGCGGGATACCGGGCTCAAGGCCAAGATCGAGTTGCGTTTCGGGGCGCTCAACGCCGGTGCGCTCCAAGGCATCCCGGCAGACCAGTTGCAGGCGCGCTGGCTGAATCTCTCGAAGACGCTGGATGAGGCGAAGGCCCTCTACGCCCAGGGCAGCGCGGAGGCCGGCTTTATGTCCGTGCTGTTCAAGTCGATGCTCATCCTGCTGCGAGAAGGACTCGAGGCCATCCTGATCGTTGCCGCCCTTGCCACCTACATGCGCCGGGCCGGGGCGGCAGATCGGATCTGGGTGCTGTATGTGGGGGTGGGGGCCGCGCTTCCCCTGTCCCTCCTTACGGGCTGGGGCCTGGCCCGCACGTTGCGCGCGTCAGGGGCGTCCCAGGCCACGATGGAGGGTGTCGTGATGCTGTTGGCCAGTGCAGTGCTCATTTACGTGAGTGTCTGGATGATCTCGAAGCGGGAATCCCGCCGCTGGCAGGCCTGGGTTGCCGGCCAGCTTGACTCCGCGCTGTCCCGGGGGTCGCTGTTCGCCCTTGGCCTTACCGCATGCCTGGCCGTCTATCGCGAGGGTGCAGAGACAGTTCTGTTCTACGAGGCGCTGCGCATTGCGAACAGAGGGCAGGACAGCGCGATCCTCACGGGGCTGGGTGCCGCCGTTGCTGTGCTGGGGGGGCTGTACATGCTGATTCGCCAGGCCTCCTTTCGTCTGCCTTTCCACCGTCTGTTTGCGGGGACGGCCCTGCTGCTTTACGGACTTGCCGTGATCTTTGTCGGGCAGGCCGTGCTGGAGCTGCAGGCCGCCGGGCATGTCTCGGTGACCCCGCTGGCGGGGGTGCCGCAGATCCAGTGGTTGGGGCTCGCCCCGACGCTGGAGGGGGTGGCCGCCCAAGGGGGGCTGCTTGGCCTGCCCCTGCTCCTTACGGCCTTGCTGTTGCATCGTGGCGCAGCGGGAGGGGCAGGTCGGCAGGTGACTGGGCCGGTTCAGGTCAAATGACGCGGCTTGCTCTGGATTGATGTCGTCCCGCCGCTACAGGCTGTGTGCCGCCTCCAGTACCTTGCTGAAGGTCTCCGCATTCTGGAAGCCCACCACGCGCAGGTTCTTGCGTTCGGCGCCGCTGGGGTCGAAGAAGATGATGCCCGGCGGGCCGAAGAGCTTGAAGCGCTTGAGCAGGGCCTTGTCGGCGTCGGAGTTGGCGGTGACGTCGGCCTGGATCAGATGGAAGCCTTCCAGCCGGCGGGCCACGGCCGGGTCGGCGAAGGTGAAGCGCTCCATCTCCTTGCACGAGATGCACCAGTCGGCATAGAAATCGAGCATCACCGGGCGGGTGGCGGTCTTGAGGATCTGCTCGAGTTCTTCCACCGAGGCGACACGCTGGAACTTCGTTTCGGCTGCGGCCGGCGCGCTGGCCGCCTGGGCGCGCAGGATGGCCAGGGGCTGCAGCGGGTCGCGGGAGCCGGCCAGGGCGCCGATGAACAGGGCTGCGCCGGCGAGCAGGGCGATCACGCCGAAGCCCTTCCAGAAACGCTGCCAGCCGCTGGCGTGGGTGGGCAGGGGGTCGAGGGCGTGCAGGTAGATGGCCGAGAACACCAGCAGGCCGGCCCAGGCCAGCATGGGCACGATGCTCGGCAGCACCGGGGTGAGCAGCCAGATGGCGACGCCGAGCAGCATCACGCCGAAGGCGCGCTTGACGCCTTCCATCCACGGGCCGGGCTTGGGCAGGGCGCTGCGGGCCAGCACGCCGACGAGGATCAACGGCGCGCCCATGCCCAGGGCCATGGTGAACAGGGCCGCGCCACCCAGTACGGCGTTGCCGGTCTGGGCGATGTAGAGCAGGGCGCCGGCCAGGGGCGCGGCCACGCAGGGGCCGACGATCAGGGCCGACAGGGCGCCCATGGCGATGACGCCGCCGGGGGAGCCGCCCTTCTGGTGGTTGGCGTTGTCGGACAGGCGGCTCTGCAGGGCGGTGGGTAACTGCAGCTCGTAGAAGCCGAACATGGACAGGGCCAGGACCACGAAGACCAGGGCAAAGGCGCCGAGCACCCAGGGGTTCTGCAGGGCCGCCGACAGCAGGGTGCCGGACAGGCCGGCGGCCACGCCGGCCGCCGCGTAGGTGAGGGCCATGCCCAGCACGTAGAGGGACGACAGGCCGAAGGCGCGGCCTTTGGAGATGGCATGGCCGTGGCCGACGATGATCCCGGACAGGATGGGGATCATTGGGAAGACGCAGGGGGTGAAGGTGAGGAGCAGCCCGAAGCCGAAGAAGCTGGCCAGGATGACGGTCGTACCGCTGCCGTCAAGCAGGCGCGCAATGCGCCCGGATTCGTCGTGCTCGGCGGCGGGGGCTGCGCTGAGGGCCCGGCTGTCGCCGCTGCTCAGGGCTCGGGCCAGGAAGCCCCCCGTGCCGCTGCCCCCGCTGGCCAGGGCCACGCTGACGGTGGTGGTCTGGGGCGGGTAGCAGATGCCGATGTCGGCGCAGCCCTGGCTGGTGAGCTGCAGGTCGAAGGGTGGCTGGCCGGCGCTCACCGGCAGGGTGAACACCAGATCCTTGCGGTAGATCTCCACTTCGCCAAAGGCGTCGTCCTTCTTAGGCTTGCCCGGGGGTAGGGCCGGTTCGCCGAATTCGATGCCCGCAGCGGCGAACTGGAAGCGATGACGGTACAGGTAGTAGCCGTCAGCCACCTGAAAGTGCACTTCCACGGTCTTTTCGTCAAGGGCGCGGGCCGAGGCGCGGAAGGCCTGCTCGGCGGGAAGGGGCTCCTGGGCATGGGCCAGCAGGCTGCACAGGGACAGCAGCAGCGCGAAAAGGAGGGTGGGGAGGTGGAAGGCGGAGAGTCGGTTCATTGCCGGCGGTTCAGGGGGACGGCCCGGGCGCAGTGCCCGGAGGGGTCAGGAGTCGGTGGTCAGAGCGGGTGTTCCAGGGTCTCGTTGCCGATCCACGCCAGGTAGGCGGGCAGACCCTTGTGGAGTGGGATCGCGATGATCTCGGGAAGTTCGTAGGGGTGGGCCTCGGTCAGGGCCGCCTGCAGGGCCGGGTAGCGCAACAGGGTGGTCTTGATCAGCATGGGGACTTCGCTGGCGCGCTCGATCTGGTCTTGCCAGCGATAGATCGAGGTGCACGGGGCGAGGATATTCACGCAGGCGGCCAGGCGCTGCTCCACCAGCAGGCGGGCGACGCGGGCGGCGGTGTCGGCGTCGGGAAGATTGGTGAGGACGAGCAGGACTTCTTCGGGCGTTGTCATGGCTTACTTGAGCAGGCGACGGCGGGTAAGGCCCAGGGCCAGCCAGAAGGCCAGCACTGTGATGAGGGCGAGCACGCCCAGGTGCAGGCCGATCTGGGCGGGCACGTGGCCGAGCAGAAGGGGGCGGATGAGGCTGACGGCGTGGCTCAGGGGCAGCGCGGCGGCGATGGCCTGCACGCTGTCGGGAAGCTGGCCCTGGGGAAAGAACACGCCCGACAGCAGGGTCATCGGGGTGATGAAGAGGGTGAAGTAGTACATGAAGAAGTCGTAGCTCGGCGCCAGGGCGGTCATGATCAGGCCGAGGGCGGCAAAACACAGGCCGGTGAGGAAGACCACCGGGATGGCGGCCAGGGCCAGGGGCGAGGTGGTGAAGCCGAAGGCCGCGATCACCGCCAGGATGGCCACTCCGGCCAGACAGGACTTGGAGGCCGCCCATACCAGCTCGGCGGCCACGATGTCGTCGAGGGCGATGGGGGCATTCATGATGGCTTCCCAGGTCTTCTGCACGTGCATGCGCGAGAAACCCGAGTACAGGACCTCGAAGGTGGCGGCGTTCATGGTGGAGTAGGCCAGGGTGCCGCCGGCCAGGAAGGCGATATACGAGACGCCTTCGACCTCCGGCACCAGCAGGCCGAGGCCATAGCCCAGACCGAGCATGTAGATCACCGGGTCGGCCAGGTTGCCGACGATGGAGGGCAGGGCCAGCTTCTTCCACACCAGGAAGTTGCGCCGCCATACGGCCACGAGGCGTAGGGACAGGCGCGGTGGGGCGAAATGGGCGGTGACGGGGATCGGGGGGGCTTCACTCCTGGGCACCGGATTCCTCTGCTTTCGGGGGGCGGCGCAGCCATGGAATGAAGTCCCGGTCGGCGCCAAGGGCGTGGTGGTCCACCAGGTCGTAGGCGAGAAACTCGATCAGCTTTGAGGTGGGCAGGGTGCCCAGGGCGCTCTGGCTGGAGAGGGCGTCGAGCTTTGCCGAAAGGATGCGGTGGGCCTTGGCGTGCTGATCGCGACGGGGGTAGTCGATGGCCGTGAGGATGGCCTCCTCGTCGCGGAAGTGGCGGCTGGTGGCCTGCACCAGGGTCCGGATGGTGGCATGCAGGTCAGCCGGGGGGCCGGCCTCGCGGACCAGGGTGAGCAGGCGGTTGGCCAGTTCGAAGAGGTGATGGTGCTGGGCGTCGATGACGGGATCGCCCACGCAATGGCCGTCTTCCCAGGTCAGGCGGTCGAGACGGTTACGGTGCTTGATGTCGCGTTCGTTGAAGGCGCTTTCGGGTGCGGCAACGACCCGGTTGCGTCCGCCGCTCTTGGCCCGATAGAGGGCCTGATCGGCTCGGGTGACCCAGCTGTGCCAGTCTTCACCGGCAACGCACTCGGCCACGCCGAAGCTGGCGCTGAGTGGGCCGACCCGGTCGAAGGGCGCCTGGGTGATGGCGCTGCGCAGCTTGTTGGCCAGGGTGAACGCCCCCGCCAGCGGGGTGCTGGGCAGGAGGATCACGAATTCCTCGCCGCCATAGCGCCCGATCACGTCGAGATCACGACATTCACTGCTCAGGCGCACCGCAAACTCCACCAGAACCTGGTCACCCACCGGATGGCCGAAGGAGTCGTTGATGAGCTTGAAGTGGTCGATGTCGGCGATGATCAGGGAGATCGGGTGGCCGAAGCGGCGGAAGCGATGCATCTCGCTCAGGGACGCCTCTTCGAGGCGGCGGCGGGTCAGCAGACCGGTCAGGGGGTCGGTGATGGAGCGGGTCTCCATCTCCGCCAGGGCCTGGCGCAGGAGATCCTGGCGATTGTCGCTGTCGGTGAGGTCGACCAGGCATACGAGGAGATGGCGGCCGTGCAGCCGGACCTCGGTGCGCATGTGGCGGGGATAGCCGTCGGCCCCGTACATGTCGGACTCGATGCTCTCCCGCATACTGCTGTCGGGCGGTGCTGGGGGTGCGGCAGGGCTGGCTGTCGATGCGGGGGCGCGGTGTACCCCCTGCCACCAAGTGGAAAAATCGCCTTCGGGGCTGCCAAAGGACTCGCGAAAGATCTCGTTGGCCGTGGTGAATCGCCCGCTGTCGACGTCCACAAGGGCGATGGCTACCGGCAGCCGGTTGAGGATCTCGGCGCAGTCCAGGGTGTCCGGGAGGGGGTAGAAGCCCTTTGGCATGGGTTCAGGATAGGCGGCCCGTTCCGGGCTGTCCATTGTGGCAGACCCTGCCCGGTGCACGCGCAAGGTTTCTCCCGGGGGTCAATCCCGCAGCTCCCGGCCGGTGAGCTTGAGGAAGACGTCTTCCAGGTTGGCCGGCCGGTGCAGGGTGCGCAGGCCGGGCTGACGGGCCAGATGGGCCAGCAGGGGGGGCGCATCGTCGGTGTAGCAGAAGGCGGTTTCTCCACTGATCTCGCAGCGGTGACTCAGGGCGCCAGCGTGGGCGGCGGCCCACGCGGCGGCGCCGGAGCCGCCAGCGCTGTCCGCTTCCGTCCAGTCACCGAACACTTCGACCACCTGGGGTTCGATATGGGCGGCGATGACTTCCCGCGGGCTGCCCTGGGCGAGGATGCGGCCCGTGTCGAGAATGGCCAGGCGATGGGCCAGCCGTTCGGCCTCGTCCATGAAGTGGGTGGTCAGCAGGATGGTGGTGCCTTCGGCGGTGAGTCGGCGCAGGCGCTCCCAGATCAGGTGGCGGGCCTGGGGGTCGAGGCCGGTGGTGGGTTCGTCAAGGACCAGCAGTTCGGGGCGATTGACCAATGCCCGGGCGAGGGTCAGGCGCCGCTTCATGCCGCCCGAGAGGGACTGGATGCGGGCCGTCTCCTTGCCCTCCAGGCCGGCAAAGGCGAGGAGTTCCGGCACCCGGGGGCGGATCTCGCGTTCGTGGATGCCGAAGTAGCCGGCGAAGACGATGAGATTCTCGGCGCAGGTGAAGTCCGGGTCGAGACTGTCCATCTGGGGCACCACGCCGACCCGGGCGCGGGCCTCGCGGGCCTGCCCGGGGACCGGCAGGCCGCACAGGCGGATATGCCCGGCGCTGGCCTCCGTCAGGCCGAGGGCGCAGCGCAGGGTGGTGGTTTTGCCGGCACCGTTGGGGCCGAGCAGGGCAAAGCACTCACCCCGCTGCAGTTTCAGGTCGAGCCCGCGTACGACTTCGCGGGCGTCGGCGCCGCGACCGTAACGTTTGACGAGGCCGCTGATCTCGAGGGGCATCAGGCCGGCGGGGGCACGGTGTCAACGAAGGAGGGCCGGGCCATCAGGTCGGCGGCCCAGGCGGCGAGGGTGGGATGGGTGCTGCGCCAGTGCAGGTGGGCAAAGCGGAAATCCAGGTAGCCGAGCATGCATCCAACCGCAATGTCGCCAATGTTGAGGCTGCTGCCCCCAAAGCCCTTGCGCTGTGCCAGACGTTCCTCCACGGTGGCCAGGCCGCGATGGATCTTGGCGAGCTGGCGTTCGATGCCGGCTGCATCCTGCTGCTCTGGCGGACGGCGGCTTTCCAGGAAGGCGGCCACCGCCGCATCGGCGATGCCGTCGGCGAGGGCTTCGGTCTGGCGCACCGGCAGGCTGGCCGTGCGTTCGGCGGGCAGTAGGGGGACGCCGCCAAGGGTTTCGAGGTAGAGGGCGATCACCGGGGAGTCGTACCACACCTCGCCGTCGTCGGCGACCAGGGCCGGTACCTTGCCAAGCGGGTTGTAGGAGGGGACGGTGGTTTCGGGCAGCCAGGGGATGTCCACCTCAAGGGTGAAGGGCAGACCCTTTTCGGCGAGGGCGACGCGGATCTTGCGGGCGTAGGGGCTGGTAAGGGATGCAACGAGTTTCATGGCAGGGGCTCCCAGGCGCGGTCAATGATGCTGCGGATGATGTGCAGTTTTCCGTGGAAGAAGTGGTCGGCGCCGGGCACCACCACCACCGGCAACTCCTGGGGGTCGGCCCAGGCCAGCACGTTGGCGAGGGCGACCGTCTCGTCCTTCTCGCCGTGGATGATCAGGCTGTCCTTTGCCACCGGCAGGGTGGTGTAGCTGCGTGCGCCGGTGACCTGGCCGGCCGCGGTGCCCACCAGCACGATGCGCCCGGCCGGCGTGACACCCTCGGCCAGGCGGGCGGCGACGCGGGTCTGCACGTAGGCGCCGAAGGAGAAGCCGCCCAGGGCCAGGGGCAGGCCGCCCCAGCGGCTCTGGGCCCAGCTGATCACGGAGAGCATGTCTTCGGTCTCGGCGATGCCGTTGTCGTGCTCGCCGACGCTCTTGCCGACGCCACGGAAGTTCGGGCGCAACGCCGCGTAGCCGAGGTCGCGGAACACCCGGGCCAGGGTGTGGGCCACCTTATTGGTGTTGGCACCGTGGAAGAGCGGGTGCGGGTGGCACACCAGGGCGATGCCGCGCACGTGGTCCGGCGTGTCGATGATCAGGTCGATGGGGCCGTCCGGGCCATTGATGAGGGCGTTCTCCGTGGCCATGATCAGATCTTCAGACGTTCGACAATGCGGCCCTTCTGCAGGTGCTCGGCAATGATCTCGTCCACATCGGCCTTGTCCACGAAGGTGTACCAGACGTTGTCCGGGTAGACCACCAGCACCGGGCCCTCGTCGCAGCGGTCGAGGCAGCCGGCCTTGTTGATGCGTACCTTGCCCTTGCCTTTCAGGCCGAGGGCGGCGATGCGGTCCTTGGCATAGGTCTGCAGCTCGATGGCGCCCTGGGCGGCGCAGCAGCTTTCACCTTCGGCGCGCTGGTTGCAGCAGAAAAAAACGTGGTGCTTGAAGTAGCTCATGGGGTCTCCGAGTTGGGGCGCCAAATCTGGTTCTGAATGTGTCCGCGATTATCAGTCAATCACCATTCCCTTTGGTGCCTTTCAGTGGTTGCGGAAACCGTCCCGCTGGCTGCTGGCTCCGAGCGCGCCCAGGTAGATGAAGGTGATGAAGGGCCACAGGCTGGCGCTGAGCTGGGTGAGACCATGGAAATTGAGAAAGTTGCCCTGCCGGATCAGGGTCTCGTCGCTGGGCAGGAAGGGGTTGTCGGGGGCCAGGTTGACCAGAGCGGTGCCCAGCAGCAGGGCCAGCCCGGCCAGCATGGTGTGGCTACGAGCTGGCAGCAGCAGGCACAGACCGAGCAGCGCGGTGCCGGCGGCGAGGCCGATCTGTCCGCCGGGGGTGGCCCAGTGGAAGGGGTTGCCTGGGGAGAAGAACGCGGCGGCGGCCAGGGTCTTGGCGCCCAGGCCAAGAACCACCAGCAGTACCAGCGGCCATGGGCTGAACTGGCGCATCATGCAGCGCAGGGTCAGCCCCACCGCAACCAGCTGGGAGGCGGCAATGGCGGCCTCGACCTTCACGAAGCGCACCGGGTTGAATTGCAGGGGCGTGGGCAGATCGAACAGGCGTCGCAGGTCACCGCTGGCGAAGAGCAGGTTTTCCGGGGTCAGCAGGGTCAGCAACCACAGCCCCATCAATGTCAGCCCGATCTCACCGGGGTGGCCGGCCACGATGTTCTTGCGGCGCCAGCGGGTCAGGCCGCTGTGGGGATCGAACAGGCCTCCGCCCCAGCGCCCGCCCGCCATTGCGCCGAGCAGGCCACCCAGGGTGTTGCAGCCCACATCCACATTGGAGGGGACCCGGCTGGGCAGGAAGTTCTGCAGGGTCTCCACCGACAGGCTGAGCAGGAAGGTCAGGATCACCGCCAGCACCACGGCGCCAGCGCGGGGCAGGCGCCCGGGCAGGGCCGAGACCAGGGCGAAGCTGAAAGGCACGATGCCGATCACGTTCACCGTCAGGTCCACCCAGGTGTAGTAGCGCGGCCACGGGGCCGACAGAAACTCGAAGACCGGTAGCCCCGGATCGCGCCACCCCGAGAAGGGGTGCAGACAGGCGTAAACGATCAGCACCCCGATGGCGGCGGCAAAGTAGGCGGCAAGAGGGGAACTGCGACGTTGAAGGGGCATGGGCTGGGGGAGTGGCGCGTCGCGGCCATTCTAGCCCGAGGATGAGGTGGGGCAAGGATCCGCGAGCTTGCCCCTGCCGGTGGTGGACAATGGGGATCAGTGCCCGCGGGCAAATAGTTGTCCGGCGAAAGGCAGCTTGAGGGTCGCTAGCCGGGTGGTCAGGCTGTCCCAGTCCACCGCGTCGAGGGTGTTCTTGACCAGCAGACCCAGATCGGTTTCGCCTTCCATCAGGAGTCGCCGGCTGAAAAACAGGGTGTCCGGGTCTTCCTCCCGCAGGGCCAGGGCCAGGTAGTCGCGGGTGGTGGCGGAAATGGTGAGATCGGGGGCGCTGCTGTCGAAGAGGGGCCGGAAGCCCCGGGGTGTGAGGGTGAAGCGCAGGGCCATGCCCGCATCGGTGACCCGCAGCAGCAGGCGCTTGCCGATGAGGGGTTCCAGGGTATCCCGGGGCAGCACCCGGTCGAGGGCCAGATTGAGACCCGCCACCAGGGCCAGGGTCGGCGGAAGCTGGGGCAGGCGGGTGCCCAGGCGGGCCAGGGGGGCGGGCAGGGTGAAGGCGGGTATCTTCATGTGCGGGGCTCTGCAGGGGTCAGTTGGGGAGGCGCAGTTCGACACCCGGCCGGCCGTGCCAGAAGCCGTTGCAGGGCTCCGCGGGCAGCAGGGGAAGGGCCTCGTGGAGGGCGTCGGCCGGGGGGATGAGGCCGTCGAGGGCCTGGCGGAAGAGCTGCAGTATCTCGGGTGTGTTGGCGCCCTGGGGGCTGATGCGCAGGATGTCGACCCCCTCGGCGCAGACCGCGGGCAGGTCGCCGAGCAGCGTATGCACCTGGGCGGACTGGGTCTGGATGCCGTTAAGGGTGAGGAAGGGGGCACCTTCGCGGGTCTTCAGGGGGATGCCGTCGGCGAATTCGAGGCAGCGGAACTCGCAGGTGTCCTTCTGCAGGTTGTAGTGGCGGGCCGTGAAGCAGCGGGCCGAGTAGGCCAGGGGCAGGCGGCCATGGGCAAAGATCTCCACTTCCATGTGGTGGCCCAGCCCGTCGCGAAGGGCACGGATCTGCTCCCGGGACATCTCCGGCGGGGCGACCCAGCGCGTAGCGCCGAGCCCGGCAAAGAGGTCGAGGGTGGTCGGGTTGAAGATGTTCAGGGTGGGGCCTGCGATCCAGTCGCGCACGGGGGTGTCGCCGCTATGGAGCAGGTGCACCGCCCCCATGTCGTTGGCTTCGACGCGGAAGCGGCCGTTGGCGACGATGCGGCGCAGGGTCTTCAGGTCGGATTCGGATTCCACCAGCACCTGGCTGGAGAGCACGACCTCCTTGCCGGTAGCGGCGAGGATCTCGGCGACTTCGAGCCAGTCGGACAGGCGCAGTTCATGACGGCGCGAGCACACCGTCTCGCCCAGGTAGACCACATCCACCGGGGCGTCGGCCATGTCGGCGTAGAAGGCCAGGGTGGATTGGCGGGGCCAGTAGTAGAGCAGGGGGCCGAGGGCGATCTTCATCGTGCTTATTTCCAGGGGCGGTAGTAGGCGCCAAGGGTGTGGCTCTGGCCTTCGGAGACCTTGTTGAGTTCGGCCATCCAGGCCGCTTCGACGCGGAAGGGCTGGCCGCTGGCAAGGACGCGGTCGATGGCTGCGCGCCACACCTTGGTGACCTGGGCCACGTAGGCCGGGCTGCGCTGGCGGCCCTCGATCTTGATGGCGCGCACGCCGATGCGGGCCAGCTCGGGCAGCAGCGCCAGGGTGTTGAGGCTGGTGGGCTCCTCGATCGCGTAGTAGGTCTCGTTGTTGACATCAAACCGGCCCTTGCACAGGGTCGGGTAGCCGGCCCGCTCCCCGTCGGCGAAGCGGTCGATGAGGATGCCGTTGAGGCGCGTCTCCATGCCCTTGGGGGTCTGCTCCCAGCGCACATGCTTGCCGGGCGAGCAGGCGCCGTCGCAGTTGGGGGATTCGCCGGTGGCGTAGGCCGACAGGGCGCAGCGCCCCTCCACCATCACGCACAGGCCGCCAAAGCCGAAGACCTCGATCTCCACCGGGGTGCTGGCAATCACCTGCTCCACCTGGGCCAGGGACAGCACCCGGGGCAGCACCGCGCGGGAGATGCCGAAGTGCTTGTGGTAGAAGTTGATGGCGTCGTAGCTGGTGGCCGAGCCCTGCACCGACAGGTGCAGGCGCAGGCCTGGGTGGGTCTTGCAGGCATAGGCCATCAGGCCCGGGTCGGCGAGGATCACGGCGTCGATGCCGAAGGCCGCGGCCCGGTCGACGGCCCCGGTCCAGCGCTGCCAGTTGTCGGCCTGGGGATAGGTGTTGAGGGCCAGCAGCACCTTGCGGCCCCGGTCGTGGGCGTAGCGGATGCCCTCGGCCATGCCCTTGTCGTCGAAGTTGAGGCCGCTGAAGTTGCGGGCGTTGGTGGCGTCCTTGAAACCGAGATAGACGCAGTCGGCGCCGTGGTCGATGGCGGACTTGAGGGCGGGGAGGCTGCCGGCAGGGCAGACCAGCTCAATGGGACGGGAGGAAGTCATGGGCGGGCAGCGAGGATGGCGCGGGCGGACTATAGGCGGGGCCGCCTCCACCGGCCTTGACCGACGTCAACGGGGGTGCGGAGACGGCGGAACTTGAAAGCCCATATATCTAATATGGGCTTTTGGCGTCGGCGCGTGCATACTTGGGTGTATCTATTTGATTCATGCTTGTCATGTCCGCATCCCAGCCCCGCCGCCGATTCCTGACTGCCGGACTCGGCTCAGCCCTGCTTCTGCTCGGTAGCGGCGGTGGTTGCAGAGCGCGCCATCGGGAGCCCATCCGGTTCGCCACCAATCCCTGGCCGGGTTACGACCCGCTCTATATTGCCCGCGACAAGGGGTATTTCGACGACGCTGGCCTGAACGTCGCGTTGGTGGACCTCACCTCCATCGGCGCCTCCCGGCGGGCGTTCGAGCGGGGTCAGGTGGATGGCTGCGGGGCTACCCTGGTGGAGATCCTGCTGGCGGCTGACCAGTCCGGGTTGCGGCCGCAGATTGCGGCAGTGGTTGATTACTCAAGCGGTGCCGATGCCCTGATTGCCGCCGGGTCGGTGAAGAATCTGGCGGCCATGCGGGGGCGTCGGGTGGCCATCGAACCCGGTACCCTGCATATCCAGCTACTGGCCCTGGCCCTTGACAGTGTGCAGCTCACGGTCCGTGACGTCGCCCTGGTGCCCATGCCCCAGAGCGCCATGCCGGCAGCCTTTGGCGATGGTCTGGTGGACGCGGCCGTGTGTTTTCCGCCGGAGTCCAACCGACTCCTCGAGAAGGGTGGAAAGGTGGTCTTCCACAGCGGACAGGTGCCGGGTGAGGTGGTGGATACCCTGGTGTTCGATGGTGCCTTCGTTGCCCGCCGTGGCGACGAGGTGCTGGCCTTTGTCGGTGCCTATTACCGGGCAATGGGCTTCATGGCCGCCAACCCGGACGAAGCCCACGCCATCATGGCCCGGCGCGAGAACATGAGCGTCGACGAGTTGCGCCAGACCATTGCCGGCCTGCGCTACGTGAGCCGTGAGGCCCAACTGGAACTGCTTTCTCCGGGCGGTCCGGTGGAGCACTCCCTCAGCCGCCTGCAGGGGGCCATGATGGCACTGGCCCAGCTACGCCAGAGTCGGACCCTCAAGGATTTCCTCATCGCCCGAGAGCTGATCGCCAGTGCTGTGGTCAACGCGTGAGCCCAAGGGTGTCCAGGCGCTTGTGAAGCTGATCGACTGCGCGGCCTGATTTCGCCCCTGCCGTGGCTTCCGCCGGCCTTGTGTGGCTGTGCTTCCGGTCGCGAATCCGGCCGGTTCGCGATGATTCCTTCACTCGCGCTGCGCTCACCCTCGCCGGCCCGAGCGCCCCTATAATCGGTCCACTCCCAACCCCGATTCCGTTGCCCCATGTTGTTCTGGTTCGTCATCGCCTACTGGCTGATTTCGGTCGCCATCGGCCTCATCGCCGCCACGCGGGTCCATAACACCCGGGACTTCGCCGTCGCCGGCCGCCATCTCCCTTTCTACATGGTCACGGCCACGGTGTTCGCCACCTGGTTCGGGGCCGAGGCGGTGCTCGGGGTGCCGGCCACCTTCCTCAACGAAGGTCTGCGCGGCGTCGTGGCCGACCCCTTCGGCTCGTCCATGTGCCTGATCCTGGTGGGGCTGTTCTTTGCCGCGCCCCTCTACCGCATGAACCTGCTGACCATCGGCGACTTCTACAAAAAACGCTATGGCCGCGGCGTCGAGGTGCTCACCACCATCGCCATCGTGATCTCCTACCTGGGCTGGGTCGGGGCGCAGATCACCGCCCTGGGGCTGGTCTTCAACGTGGTGTCGGGGGGCGAAATCAGCAAGGTGGCGGGCATGTGGATCGGCTCCATCACCATCCTCGTCTATACCCTGTTCGGCGGCATGTGGGCGGTGGCCGTCACCGACTTCCTGCAGATGATCATCATCGTCATCGGCATGCTGTGGATCGGCGGGGAGGTGAGCAGCCTGGCCGGCGGTGTCGGGGTGGTGGTGAATCACGCCATGAACGAGGGCAAGTTCGCCTTCTTTCCGGCGGCCGACCCGAAGGAGGTCATCGCCTTCATCGCCGCCGCGGTGACCATGATGCTCGGCTCCATCCCCCAGCAGGACGTCTTCCAGCGGGTCCAGTCGGCCAAGTCCGAGAAGATCGCGGTGTGGGGCTCGCTGTTTGGCGGTGCCCTGTATTTCGCGTTCGCCTTCGTGCCCATGTTCCTGGCCTATTCGGCGACCCTCATCGATCCGGCCATGGTGTCGCGCCTGATCGACACCGACTCCCAGATGATCCTGCCCGAGCTGGTCCTGTCCAAGGCGCCGCTGGTGGCCCAGATCCTGTTCTTCGGCGCCCTGCTGTCGGCCATCAAGAGCTGTGCCTCGGCCACCCTGCTGGCCCCCTCGGTGACCTTCACCGAGAACATCCTCAGGCCCGCACTGCCCAATCTCACCGACAAGAAGCTGCTGTTGTGGATGCGCGTGGTGACCTTCTGCTTCACCGTGCTGGTCACTCTCTACGCCATGGTGTCCGACGCCAGCATCTTCAAGATGGTGGAGAACGCCTACCAGGTGACCCTGGTGGCCGCCTTCATTCCCCTCTTGTGCGGGCTGTACTGGCGCCGCGCCACCAACCAGGGTGCGCTGGCTTCGATCTTCTGCGGTGTGGGTGTGTGGCTGGCGGTGCATGCCGCAGGTGGCGAAGACCCCTTCATCCCCGCCCAACTGGCCGGCCTGTTGGCCAGTGCCGTGGGCATGATTGTCGGTTCGCTGGTGAAGCAGTGGCTGCCCCACGACCATGGGGTGCACGAGCGCCTGCGCCACGGCCACCATGCCGCGGCCTCCCACGGTGTCGCCCACGAAGGCATCGGGGCCATCCACCGCCATTGAGCGTGCTTCGGGGAACCCCGGGCGCGCCGGCGCGTCTCTTCTCCGGATGCCCGTCGATAACCAGGACTCTTCAGCCTTGACCCCCACCGCGCCCCTGTCCGCCCACAAGACCATCGCCGTCGCCCTCACCGGGGCCTCGGGCATGCCCTATGGCCTGCGCCTGGTGGAGTGCCTGCTGGCCGCGGGCTGCCGGGTATGGCTGCTGTATTCCCAGGTGGCCCAGATCGTTGCCCGGCAGGAGATGGACCTGGCCCTGCCCGCCCGCCCCGAGGAAGTGGAGGCCCAGCTCGGTGCCCGCTTCAAGGCGGCGCCGGGGCAACTGCGGGTGTTCGGCCGGGAGGAATGGTTCGCGCCGCCGGCCTCCGGCTCCAACCCGCCGGATGCCATGGTGGTGTGCCCGTGCACCATGGGCACCCTTGCTTCCATCGCCGCCGGTCTGGCCGGCAACCTCATCGAGCGGGCCGCGGATGTGGTCATCAAGGAAGGCCGCAAGCTCATCCTGGTACCCCGGGAGACGCCCTTTTCGGCCCTTCACCTGGAGAACATGCTGCGGCTGGCGCGCATGGGGGTGGTCATCCTGCCCCCTAACCCGGGCTTCTACCATCACCCTAAAACCGTGGACGACCTGGTGGACTTCGTCGTCGCCCGCATCCTCGATCAACTCACCGTGCCCCACGCCCTGATGGCGCGCTGGGGGGAGGCGCAGGCGGCGGCCGACGTCATTCCGGCACCCTCGTCGCATCAGTGACACATTCCCCTGCACCCGCCGGGTGCAGGCCGTCAGGAGCGCGAAGCATGAGCACCACCGTCGATACCGTCGAGATCCCCCTCTTTCCCCTGGGTACCGTTCTGTTTCCGGAGGGGGTGCTGCCCCTCAAGCTGTTCGAGGCGCGCTACCTGGACATGGCGGCCCGCTGCATGCGCGCCAACGCCCCGTTCGGGGTGTGCCTGATCCGCGAGGGGGGTGAGGTGGGGGCGCCGGCGGTGCCCTACGGGGTGGGGTCCATTGCCCGCATCACCGGTTGGGACATGGACAAGCCCGGCCTGCTCTTCATCACCACCCGGGGCGGTGAGCGCTTCCGCATCGTCGAGCAGACGACCCGACCCGACCGCCTGCTCACCGCGCACATCGCCCTGCTGGCCGAGCCGCCGGTGCAGCCCGTGCCGGCCGCCCTCGGGGATGTTCTGCCCCTGCTCAGGGCCATCGTGGCCGACGCGGGTGAGGAGGTCTTCCCGACGCCCCATCGTTTCGACGACGCCACCTGGGTGGGTTACCGCTTGGCCGAGATCCTGCCGATTCCCGTGCTGGCCCGTCAGCGTCTGCTAGAACTGGATGATCCGATTTCGCGGCTGGAGATCATCCAGGCCTACCTGCGCCAGCACAAGCTGCTGGACGGGGGGTGAGAGGGTGCGGTGCTCAGTCCGCCCCGGTGAGCAGATCACGCTGGGTGAGTTGCAGCAGCAGCTTGCGCACCGGGGCGGGCAGGGCTGCGTCATCCAGCCGGTCGAGGGGCTGCCACAGGAGGGTGGCTTCGTTGCAGGCGCCTGGCGTGGCAACGTCCACGAGCTCGGGCTGCAGGTTCAGGGTGAAATGGGTGAACACGTGGCGAAAGCCGGCCAAGCGTTCCACCTTGCGCACCGTCAGGCCAAAGCGGGTGCTCACCCAGGGGGCGGTGTCCGCGTCCTCGGGCAGCTCCGGCAGGCTCAGCAGGCCGCCCCAGATGCCCGTCGGCGGGCGGCGCTCCAGCAGCACGGCGCCGTCGGCCACAATCACCGCGAAGCGCCCGTCCCGTTCGCGGACCACCTTTTTCGGGCGGGGCGTGGGCAGCTCGCCAACCCGGCCATCGCGAAGGGCCACGCAGCGCTCCGCCACCGGGCAGCACACGCAGGCCGGGCGGCCGCGGGTGCACACGGTGGCGCCAAGGTCCATCTGGGCCTGGGTATAGATGTCCACATCGCGCGCTGGCAGCAGGCTCTCGGCCAGGGTCCACAAGGCGTTCTCCACGTTCTTGCTGCCCGGAAAGCCGTCGATGCCGAAACAGCGGGTCAGCACACGCTTCACGTTACCGTCGAGAATCGCCGCCCGGGTGCCATGGGAGAAGGCGCTGATCGCTGCCGCAGTGGAGCGGCCGATGCCCGGAAGCTCGGCCAGCACGGCCGGATCGGCCGGAAAGGCGCCGCCATGGCGGTCCATGACAGCCTGGGCGCACTTGTGCAGGTTGCGGGCGCGGGCGTAGTAGCCAAGGCCGCTCCACAGGGTCAGCACGTCCTCCACCGGCGCCGCGGCCAGGCTGGGCAGGTCGGGAAAGCGCGCGAGGAAGCGCCCGTAGTAGGGGATCACCGTGTCCACCTGGGTCTGTTGCAGCATGATCTCCGACAGCCACACCCGGTAGGCATCCCGCACCTGCCAGGGCAGGCCGTGGCGGCCATGCCCGCGCTGCCAGGCGATCAGGGTTTCTGCAAATGTATTCAATCTCTTAACCCCTCGACGGTGGGGCTCTGCGCGGTGATAATGCGTGCCCCCTACAGGCTTTCGGCCCGCCCTGGTGGCGTGGCCCAACCGACTCCGACATGACTGTTCCCAAGAATGATCCGGCGGTCCGCGCCTTTCGCGACACGCTGGGCATGTTTCCCACCGGCGTCACGGTCATCACGGCCCGGGCGCCCGGCGGCCAGCCCATCGGCCTCACCGTCAGCTCCTTCAACTCCGTGTCCCTGACGCCGCCCCTGATCGTCTGGAGTCTGTCCGGACATCTGCCCAGCGTGCGTGCCTTCGAAAACGCGGCAGTGTACGCGATCAATGTGCTTGCCGAAGACCAGCAGGACATTTCCCAGCGCTTCGCGAGCCGCAGTGACGACAAGTTTGCCGGGCTGGAGTACGTCGAGGGGGTGGACGGCGTGCCCCTGCTGCCCGGCTGTGTCGCCTGGTTCCAGTGCCGCCAGTTTGCCCGCCATCCGGGGGGCGACCACGTCGTCTTCATCGGCGAGGTGGTCCGCTTTGAACTCGACCAGGCGCGCAAGCCCCTCATCTTCCAGGGTGGCGCCTACCGCCGCCTTGCCTGAGCGCGTGTGGATCACTCTGCCATGACGCCCCCGCGCTGGATCGAAACCGGTCGTGGGGCCCATGGCGTGGTCTTTCTCCATGGGGTGAGCGGTGGTGCCCTGGGCGCCAGCGACCTGCTGCCACGCATCACGCCACCGGGCTGGCGCGGCCTGGCCTGGGACATGCCCGGCTACGGTGCCAGCGCGCCCCTTGAGCCCTTCGATTTCGATGGCCTCGCCGCTGCGCTGGTGGCGCTGCTTGATGCCGCCGGGCTCGATCAGGCCGTGCTCGTGGGCCATAGCATGGGCGGCATGGTGGCGCTGCAGACGGCTGCGGCCTTCCCCAACCGGGTCTCGGGTCTGGTGCTGGCCTGCAGCACACCGGCCTTTGGGGCCCGTGACGGTGCGCAGCAGCAGGCCTTTCTGGCGCGGCGCATCGGCCCGCTGGACGAAGGCACCTCGATGCGCGAACTGGCGGTGGAGCTGATCCCCACCATGGTCGGCCCCGGGGGTGATCCCCAGGTGGTGCGCGACGCGGTGGACCTGATGGCGGCCATTCCGCCGCAACGCTACCGGGCCGCCATGCAGGCAGTCATCGGCTTTGACCAGCGGGCGGCCCTCGGCGCTCTGACCATGCCGACCCTGGTGGTGGCCGGCACCCACGATGCTGTCTCCCAGCCCGCGGTGCTGCGACGCATGGCCGAACGTATCCCCAACGCCCACTACTTCGAACTGGATGCCGGTCATCTGGCCCCCTTCGAGGAGCCCGACGCCTTTGCCGCGGCGGTGCAGGCCTTTCTGGCCGGGCTGGATAGCGCCCCTGTCACCTTCGTGCTCTAGCGTCCCCTTCTTTATCACGCCAACGCCGCCATGCAGGAAAGCCCCTTCAAAGGCAAGACCGGCCTCACCCGGGTGTGGAATGCCTTCCACTATTCCATGGCCGGACTGGCCGCCGCCTATCGCAACGAAGATGCCTTCCGCCAGGAGGTCTGGCTGGCGGCGGTGCTTGTACCCCTGGCCCTGTTCCTGCCCGTCGGCGTCCTCGGCAAGGCCCTGATGATCGCCAGCGTGTTGCTGGTGATCGTCGTCGAGCTGGTCAATTCGGCCCTCGAGGCCACCGTGGACCGTATCTCCCTCGACCACCACCATCTGGCCAAGCGCGCCAAGGATATCGGCAGCGCCGCCGTATTCGTCGCGCTGCTCAATGTGCTCGTGGTCTGGGGCCTCATCCTCTTTGCCTGAGCGCACACCATGACCTCTCGCACCGGCAAGAAGCCCTGCGTCAACTGCACCTGCGCCACCACCGGTTTCTGCCCCCGGGGCGTGGGGGCCAACATTCCGCCTGAACTGGCGGCACAGCAGCCGGCCGCCAAGGCGACACCGCTCACCCCGGGCCAGCAACGCCGGGAGCAACTCCGCCAGCTTCCCGGCAAGCGTCGCGCGATGCGTTTCTGAGCGCAGGGCACGGTGAGCGTCCTCCCGTGAGAGAATCGCCCCCCTTCGCCATCCTCCCCTCCCGGACCCTCCCATGACCGAGTCGACCCACGCCATCTCCGGCCTTGTCATCCACCGGCTGATCCGCGCCGCCGAGGGCCCGTCCCAGGTGGAACTGCGACCCGCCGCCAACCCCCTCGACGAGCCCGCGGCGCGCCTGATGGAGCGCCTGTGCCGGCATTTTGCCGAGCGCCCGGGCAAGGGTTATGGCTGGTTCGAGAAGGATGAGCGCGGCTTCCCCATGCCGCGCCTGGTGCGCGAGCACGCCATTGACGAGCGCATGGATTTCACCACCCTGTCGCGGGAGATGGTGGCCCTGCTGCAGACTTGCGTGGACGAAGACAAGGTGGACGAGGGCGGCTACGTGCTCATCGCCCGTGCCACCGTGTTCGGCGCCGACTGCCTCTACGTTGCCCTGCTGCAGGAAACCCTGGGCACGGTGATCGGCGACGGCCTGAGCATCCTGGACAGCCCCCACCTGGACTTCACGGCCCTGCAGGTGGCCGGGCGTATCGACATCAGTGCCTGGCAGGCCGGTGCCGAGCGCTACATCAGCTTCCTCAAGGGGCGTGGCGACGTGGCCGGCTGGTTCAAGCGCTTCCTCGGCTGCAGCGACGTGGTCATCGCCCTCAAGGAGACCAAGAAGTTGGTGGAGACCCTCAGCCACTTCGCCGAGACCCAGCAACTCGATGCCGCCGGGCGGGACGAACTGCTGGAGCGGGCCCACCTGGTGCTCGAAGAGATGGGCGACAGCGGCGCCGCCCTCAACCTGGAGGCGGTGGCCGGGCAGATTTTCCCCGACGCCCCGCAGAAACTCAGCGCTACCCTGCAGGACGAAGCCCTCGACCTGGCCAGCGGCTTCGTTCCGGACAAGCGCGCCCTCAAGCCGCTGATCCGCTTCAGGGCCAGCGCCGAAGACTGGAAGCTCGAGTTCGAACGCAGCGGCCTGCGCTCCGGCGCCGTGCAGTACGACAAGGTCAGCAACACCCTGGTGCTCACCAACGTGCCGGAGAACCTGAAGAAGCTGCTGCTGGAGGAGTGAGCTCGGGGGCATTCCGCCCGGGTGGGGCGGATGGCCGGATCACCCGACAGGTGAAGCCGAGGGGGTTCGTGGGAGGCTCAGACGGTGGCTGGAGGGACTGTAGGGGCGACTTCAGTCGCCCGGGGACTTTGATCAAGGGTATGTCGGTAATCAACGCGCGATGGGCGACTGAAGTCGCCCCTACACGTCGCCCCTGCAGAGGCCCCATCGACCGTCAGACGACGCGTGAAACTGAGGAAGTCAGGGTTGGTCCGACCCCACGGGCCTCAGCCGGTTGGGCGCTTGACCACCCGGATCGGTGCCTCGCCGGCGATGCTGCGGGCGCGGAGCTGGCCGCAGCCGCCGTCCACATCCTGCCCGGCTGAGTTGCGCAGTTTGGTGAGGATGCCGCGGCGGTGGAGCTGGCGGGCAATGTCGGCGGCCTTCTCCCAGGCCGGGCGGCGGTAGGGCAGGTCGGGGATGGTGTTGTAGGGGATCATGTTCATGATCGCGTACTTGCCCGACAGCAGGCGCACGATGCCGTCGAGCTCCTCCGGCGTGTCGTTGATGCCATCCAGCAAGGTCCATTGGTACTGGATCGGATAGCCCGTGGCGCGGGCATAGGCCTCGCCGAGTTCCACCAGATCCCGGGGGTCGATGCGCGGGGCCTTGGGCAGCAGCTCGGCACGCAGGTCGGCCCGGCTGGTGTGCAGGGACAGGGCCAGGGCCGGCTTGACCGGGCCTTCCGGCAGGCGCTCGAAGACGCGCGGGTCGCCCACCGTGGAGAACACCAGGTTCTTGTGGCCGATGCCGCCCTCGTTGCCGAGGAGCTGGATGGCCTCCATGACGTTGTCCAGATTGTGGGCCGGCTCACCCATGCCCATGAAGACTACCTTCTTCACACAACTGCAAGTCCGCCGCCTTCTATGAAGAATGCGTATTTAAAGTAAGAGGGGATAGCTGTTTCGAAAAATGTCTTTACAAAATCAGCGAATTCAG
>NZ_JAFLDT010000066.1 GCF_017302315.1 Zoogloea sp. | reverse complement strand
CCGGCCTGCCTTCACCGCCCCGGCCCCCCAGGCCCCCGCCGATCTGGACGACGCCTGCCGACAGATTGCCGCAAAACTGCGCAAGGCCCACCGCCCCCTGATCATCGCCGGTACGGGCGTGCGCCTGGCCGGCGCCGGCAGCGCCCTGCTGGCCTTTGCCGAAGCCCACGGCATTCCGGTGGCGACAGCCTGGACCCACGACCTCATCGCCAGCGACCACCCCCTGTTCGCCGGCCGCCCGGGCACCATCGGCACCCGCGCCGGCAACTTCTGCGCCCAGAACGCCGACTGCGTGATCGTCATCGGCTCCCGGCTCAACATCCGCCAGGTGAGCTACAACTGGGACAGCTTCGCCAAGGACGCCTTCATCGCCCAGATTGACGTGGACCCGGCCGAGCTGGCCAAGCCCTTCGTCCAGCCCCATCTGCGCCTGGCCTGCGACGCCCGGCTGTTCATCGACGCCCTCGCCGCCACCTGTGCCAACGGCCTGCCGGATGTCCGCCCCTGGTCCGCCTGGTGCCGGGACATCCGTGCCCGCTACCCCATCGGCGGCGCCCCCACCGACAGCCCCCAGCTCCACCCCTACGCCCTGGTGGAACGCATCTTCGACCAGCTGCGCGACGACGACATCGTGGTCTGCGGCAACGCCTCGGCCTGCATCTTGCCCTTCCAGGTGGGCCGCCTGAAGGCCGGCCAGCGCATGTTCAGCAACTCCGGCTCCGCCTCCATGGGCTACGACCTGCCCGCCGCCATCGGCGCCGCCCGGGCCGCCGGCAGCCGCCGGGTGGTGTGCTTCGCCGGCGACGGCAGCCTGCAGATGAACATTCAGGAACTGCAGACCCTCAAGACTCTGGGCCTGGACGTGCTCATCGTGCTGATCGACAACGGCGGCTACCTGTCCATCCGCCAGACCCACGAGAACTTCTTCGGCCGCATCGTCGGCGCCACCCCCGCCTCGGGGGTTGAGTTTCCCGACTTTGCCCGGGTGGCTGCCGCCTACGGCCTGGATGCCGTCAGCGTCAGCACCCCGGCCGACCTGCCGGCCCTGGACGCGGCCCTGGCGCGCCGCGGCCCGACCCTCATCGCCGCCCGGGTGGACCCGGCCCCTGGCTTCGAACCCCGGATCAAATCCCGCGCCCTGCCCGAGGGGGGCTTTGCTACCCCCGAGCTGGACGACATGTTCCCCTTCCTGCCCCCGGCCGAGCTGGCCGCGGTGCGTGCCGAGGCGCGCAGCCTCCGCGCCTGGACGGGTGGAGCCGGCGCGTGAGCACCGCGGGCTTTCCGTCCCTGAGCTTCGAGGACGCCGGCGCCGCCCTGGTGGACGCACGCCGGGATGGCGTGCTGATCTTCGGCTGCGGCAGCTTCGCCCGGGATCTCCACGCCGCCCTCGTCGGCCTGGGCATCACGGTGCGGGGCTTCGTCGTGTCCCGCGGCGAGGCGTCCCGGTTTGCCGACTGCCCGGTGGCCCCCCTCACGGCCCTCCCCGGCGGCTGGACCAGCCTGCCGCTGTGGATCGGCGTATTCAATCGCGAACCCGGCGCCGATCACGCGGCCCTGGCTTCCGCCTGCGAAGCCGCAGGCTTCTCCCGCGTCCTGCTGCCCCAACAGTACTTCGAAGCCCTCGGCGGCGGCATGGGCTGGCGTTATTGGCTGGACGAGCGGCAGGGCTACGCTGCCCACGCGTCCGAACTGCACGCCAGCTTCGCCCTGCTCGAGGATGAACCCAGCCGCGCCTTCCTCACCGCCATCCTGCGCTACCGGCTGGGGCAGACCCGGGGCATCCCCACCGCCCCCGTCTCCGGCCCCCAGTACTTCCCCGACTTCCTCACCGGCCTCGCCCACCCCCCGCTGGGCTTCGTGGATGCGGGCGCCTACAACGGCGACACCCTGGCCGAGGCGCAGCGCTACCTGCCCTTACACGAAGCCTGGGCCTTCGAACCCGACCCGGCCAACTTCCCGCTCCTCGCCGAGCGGGCCCGGGGCCTGGGCGTACCGGTCACCTGCCTGCCCTGCGGCGTGTCCTCGGTGAATGCCAGCCTGGCGTTCTCCGGCGGTCACGGCGAAGCCAGCACCCTGGGCGGAGAAGGCAACAGCCACATCCAGGTGCTGCGCCTTGACGATTGCCTGCCCAACGCCCGGGTGGGTTACCTGAAGCTCGACGTGGAGGGGCATGAGATGGAGGCCCTGGCCGGTGCCGAAGCCCTCATCCGTCGCAACCGCCCCGTCCTCGCCATCGCCGGCTATCACCGCCGCGACGACCTGTGGCGCATCCCTGCCTGGATCTCCAGCCTTGATCTCGACTACCGGCTGCGTTTCCGGATCCACGCCCACAACTCCTTCGACGCGGTCTTTTACGCTTACTGAGGTCCCACATCATGAGCAACGCCATCTTCGAAAACCTGTTCATCCTCGAACTCGCCAACAACCATTGGGGGCGCCTCGAGCGCGGGCTGCGCATCGTCAACGACTTTGCGCAGGTGGTGCGCTTCAACAACGTGCGAGCGGCCATCAAACTGCAGTTCCGCGAGGTGGACCACTTCATCCACAAGGACTTCCGCGGCCGCGAGGACATCCGCTACGTCAAGAAGACCGAGGCCACCCGGCTCAGCAAGGCCGAGTACCGGACCCTGGTGAAGGCCATCAAGGAGCGCAACTGCATCCCCATGGCCACCGCCTTCGACGAGGCCTCGGTGGACCTGTGTGAAGAGCTCGACCTGCCCATCATCAAGATCGCCAGCTCCGACATCAACGACTGGTTCCTGATCGAGCGCATCGCCGAGACGCGCAAACCGGTGATCGTGTCCACCGGCGGCTCCACCCAGAAGGACATCGACGACATGGTGACCTTCTTCGCCAACCGCAACATCCCGCTGGCGGTGAACCACTGCGTCTCCATCTACCCGAGCGAGGATGACGAGCTGGAGCTGAACCAGATCGACTTCCTGCGCCAGCGCTATCCGAAGAACGTCATCGGCCTGTCCACCCACGAGTACCACGACTGGACGTCGTCGATGCTGCTCTCCTACGCCAAGGGCGCCCGCACCTGGGAGCGCCACATCGACGTGGAAGAGGACGGCATCCCCGTGTCGCCCTACTGCTCCCTGCCCCACCAGATCGACCAATGGTTCAAGGCCTTCCACAAGGCGGTGGAGATGTGCGGCGGCACCGGCACCGCCAAGCGCGTGCCCAAAAAGAAGGAAACCGAATACCTGGACGGGCTGGTCCGTGGTGTTTACGCCAAGCGCGACCTCCCCGCCGGCTACGAGCTGCACCACCAGAACCTGGAGGACGACTTCTACCTGGCCATCCCCCTGCAGAAGGGCCAGCTGTCCTGCCGCGAAACCATGAACGGCCTCAAGCTGACCCGCCCCGTCAGCAAGGACTCGCCCCTGGAGATCGACGACGTGGACAGCCCGTATTCCCAGAACGAATCCCTGCGCAAGCTCATCTACAGCCGCGGCCTGTAAGCCTTCGCAGCTCTGACGCCATGTCACGCGCCCTGCTCCCCTCCCCCGCCTGCCCTGCCGTCCACGGCCGTCTCGGGGCGCTGCTGGATCACCTGGATACCCGCAGCCTCCACGGGCAGCGGATCTTCGTGACCGGAGGAACGGGCTTCTTCGGCTACTGGCTGCTGAGCCTGTTCGACCTGCTGCACCGCCAGGGCGTGGCGCTGAAGGTCTGCGTGCTGTCCCGCTCGCCCACAGCCTTCATGACGCACGCCCCCTTCTTCGCCGACGCCCCCTGGCTGGACTGGCAGCAGGGCGACATCAAGGATTTCAGCGCCCTCCCCCCCGCCGACCTGCTGATCCACGCCGCCACCGACACCGACGCCGCCGCCCATCGCCACCCGCTGGCGATCATGGACGACATCCTGCTCGGCACCCGTCACACCCTCGAACGGGCCCGGGAAGCCGGCGTGCGCCGCACCCTCTACGTAAGCTCCGGCGCCGTGTATGGCCGACAGCCTGCCGATGTGGCACACGTTCCCGAAGACGCGGCCTTTGCCTGCGACGCCCTGCATCCGGGCAGCGCTTACGGCGAGGCCAAGCGCGCCGCCGAGCAGTGGTGCCTGCAGTACGGCCAGCAGCATGGCATCGCCATTCCGGTCGCCCGCTGCTTCGCCTTCGTGGGCGCCACCCTGCCCCTGGACGGCCACTTCGCCATCGGCAACTTCATCCGCGACGCCCTGGCTGGCCGGACCATCCAGGTCAGCGGTGACGGCAGCCCCCTGCGCAGCTACCTCTACGGCGCCGATCTGGCCATCTGGCTGCTGACCCTCCTGCTGCGGGGACAGCATGGCCGGGCCTACAACGTCGGCGCCGACCAGGCCCTGTCCATCGCCGAGCTGGCCCGCCAGGTGCGCGACACCCTGGCCCCCGCAGCAGCCGTCCATATCGCCTGCGGCCATGACGACAAGGCCGGGCGCAACCGCTACATCCCTTCCATCCAGCGGGCGCGCCATGAACTGGCGCTGGACGCCTGGACGCCCCTGGAGGAGGCCATCCGCCTGACGGCGGAATGCGCCTCTCCCGTATCGCAACCCTGAGCAGTCGATGACCGCCATGCGCCAACTCTTTTCTGCCCCCCGCCGCCCGTACTACATTGATGCACCGGCCTATCGGCGCACGTCGGCGGGCATCCGGGTCCTGCACCTGCTGTGCCATGCCCTCAACAGCATTGGTGAGGAGGCCTACGTCTACCCGACCGAAACCAACCCGGCCCTCAACACCCCGCTGGTCACGCCCGAGCTCATCGAACGCCACAAGGCCGCCGGCCGTGAGCCCATCGTCGTCTATCCCGAAGTTGTCCCCGGCAACCCACGCAAGGCGGCCTCGGTGGTGCGCTACGTGCTCAACCGGGCCGGATTGCTGGGGGGCGACAGCGTCCATGCGGAAACCGAGCTCATCTTCGGCTTCGGCCTCAATGCGCTGCCGGACGGCGCAGACCCGCAGAACATCCTGTTCCTGCCGCCCATCGATACCGCCATCTTCAACAACCGGGACAACCCCTACGACCACCAGCGCAGCGGCAGCCTGCTCTACCCGGGCCGCCATCAGGCCGCCCTGTCCCAGTACCCCAAGCTGGCCGCCGAAGCCACCCTGATCACCTATAGCTGGCCCGAAAGCCACGAAGCCCTGGCCGAGCTGCTGCGCCGCAGTGAGGTGGTGTACTGCTTCGAGTCCACCGCCATCGCCGCCGAGGCGGCCCTGTGCGGCTGCCCGGCCGTGATCCTCCCGTCGCCCTTCTTCAATGGTGTCGCCCTGAGCGAGGCCGAGATCGGTCGCAACGGGATCGCCCTGAACGACTCGCCGGAAGAAGTCGCCTTTGCCCGCAGCAGCGTCGGAAAGATGTGGGACGCCTACCAGGCGGCGGAGGCACGCTTCTGGAGCCAGCTCGACCACTTTGTCGCCACCACCCAGGCCATGCCGGTCAGCGACGTCTCCGGGCAACCCGCCGAAACCCCGGCCGCAGCCGAGGCCCGGCAAACCTACGCCGTGTGGCGCAAGCGCCAGAGCCTGCAGGAAATCGACGCCCAGCTCCTCGCCGAACGCATGGTCCTCAAATGGACCCGGCGCCCCGGCCTGCACCTGCTGCTGGCCCTGAATCCGGGTGAAGAGAGCCTCCTTGCCGACACCCTCGACAGCCTGGCCGCCCAGCTCTATCCCGAATGGATGCTGACGGTCGTCACCGCCCTGCCCACGCCGGACGGCCTGGCCGACATCCCCAACCTGCAGTGGCTGTCCGTACGTGACCCGGCCCATATCGACTACGTCATCGACGAAATGGCCGCCGCCTCGCCGGGCACGTGGCTGGCCCGCATCGAACCGGGCGTTACCCTTGAGCCCCACGCCCTGCAGGTCATCGCCGACTACATCAACCACCGCCCCGACTGGCGCCTCATCTACTGCGACGAGGACACCCGCGACAGGGACGGCAGCTTCAACCAGCCCCTGTTCAAGCCCGATTTCAACCTGGACCTGCTGCGCGCCCAGGCCTATTTCGGCTGCCTGGTGTTCGTGGAGAAGCAGACCTTCCTGGCCGCCGGCCGCTATGGCGGGCACACTGGCGCCGAGACCTATGATCTCAGCCTGCGTACCCTCGACCATGCCGGCGAGGCCGCCATCGGCCATATCAGCCAGATGCTGGTGCATCTCTCCCGCCAGTCACGCCGGGCGATGGTGCCCGACGCCGAGCGGGCCGCCCTGGCCGACCACCTGACACGCCGCGGACTCGATGCGCTCATCCATGACGGCGCCCTGTTTGGCACCCGCCGCGTGGAGTACCGCTGGCGTGAGGCGCCGCTGGTCAGCATCATCATCCAGACCCGTGACCGGGAAGAGTACCTGCGTCCCCTGCTCGAGAGCATCGCCACCCGTACCCGCTACCCCCACTACGAAGTGGTGGTGGTGGACAACGACAGCACCGACCCGGACGCCCGCCAGTTCCTCGCACAACTGGGCAGCACGGCCCCCTGGATCGACCGGGCCCGCGTCGTCGCCTGCCCGGGCAGCTTCAGCTACGCCCTCGGTGCCAACACCGGAGCCGCCGCCGCCCGGGGTGACTACCTGCTCTTCCTCGACAACGACACCCACATCGTTCAGGACGACTGGCTGGACCGCATGATGTCCCTGGCCTGCCGTCCGGATGTGGGCATCGTCGGGCCGCGCCTCACCTACCCGGAAACCGCCAAGGTGCAACAGGCCGGCTGGATCCTCGGCCTGCGCGGCACCGCCGCAAGCGTGTGGAACAACGACGCGGAGATCACCGACCCGGGCTACATGGGCCGCGCCCTGTGCGACCAGAACCTGAGCGCTGTAAGCGGTTCGGCCCTGCTGGTACGGTGCAGCCTGTTCAAGCAACTGGGCGGCATGGACAGCGAGCGCTTCCCCCTCGTCCACAGCGCCCTCGACCTGTGCCTGCGCAGCGCCGACGCCGGGCTCAAGGTGGTGTGGACGCCCTACGCCATGCTCGTGCACTACGACGCGATCTCCCTCAAGGCCCGCCAGCGCAAGCCGGAGGGCGCCCTGACCGATCTCCTCGCTGCGCTCGACGCCAACGACCGGCTGCTGCAGCGCTGGCTGCCACGCCTTGCCAACGACCCGGCCTACAACCGCAACCTGAGCCTTGCCGACGCCTTCAAGCCGGAACACGTCGCCCCCATCGACTGGGACACCCATTTCCACGACCGGCCGCGCATCCTCGGCGTACCTCTCACCGGCGGAGCCGGCGAATACCGCCTGCGCGCGCCCCTGCGCGCGATCGGCCAGGCCGGCCTTGCTCAGACAATGATCTGCGAACCGCCCCAGGCCTTTTCAGTACGCATCCTGTCTCCCATTGAACTGGCCCGCGCCGCGCCCGATTCGATCATCCTGCATCAGCCCCTCGACGACCCCCAGACCGATGCCCTCGAAGCCTACGCCCGCTACACCCCGCAGGTGAAACGCATCATTACCATCGACGACCTGATCACCGCGCTACCGAAAAAGAATTCCTTCTACAAGTCCGGCTTCAAGGATGCCCGGCCACGCCTGCGCCGCACCCTGGGCATGGCCGACCGTCTGGTGGTCAGCACCGGCCCCTTGGCCGACATCTGTGTTGACATGGTGGGCGACATCCGGATCATGCCCAATTGCCTGGAAGGCGCCCTGTGGGGTGATGTGACGCCGCCCCGTCTTCCGCACAAGAAGCCCCGGGTCGGATGGGCCGGCGCCCAGCAGCACCTGGGTGATCTGGAACTCATCTATGGCGTTGTCGAAGCCCTGGCTGACGAGGTGGACTGGATCTTCATGGGCATGTGTCCGGAGCCACTCAAACCCTTCGTGAGGGAATCCCACGGCTTCGTGCAGGACTTCCGGCTCTATCCGCAGGCCCTGGCCCGGCTCGACCTGGATCTGGCCATCGCCCCGCTCGAGATCCATGCCTTCAACGAGTGCAAGAGCAACCTGCGCCTCCTTGAATACGGCGCCATGGGCTGGCCGGTCATCTGCACCGACATTCACCCTTACCAGAACGCCCCGGTCACCCGTCTGCCCAACGATCCGCAAAAGTGGATTGCCGCCATCCGGGAACAGCTCGCCGAGCCCGATGCCCTCCGCGCCGCCGGCCTGAACCTGCAGCGCTGGGTCGCCGACGGCTTCATCCTCGAAAGCCACGCAGCAAGCTGGTTTGCCGCCTACGGGCCATGAAGGCGGACGTGCTCTAGCCTGAAAGCATATGGATAACCGGCCAAAAACCCTGCAAATTCGCGACTTTCGGCCTAAAGCTTTGTTTTTTCGGGCCGCTATCTGAGGCCAAGCGGTAATCCGCCAACGGCTTGGCTAAGTATAAAAAATGAAAAAAGTCAACAATTTTCTAAAGTCCTTCCGGCACTTCCCGTTAATGATCTCAACGGCGGTTGCCTTACACATACCGGGCAAGGCGAACCAAAGTTAAGCCTAAACGCTTATCTTGAACGGACTTAAGGAGAACCAAAATGGCTGCCACTATCAACACCAACGCGATGTCGCTGAATGCACAACGCAATCTTTCCACCTCCCAGGCCAGCCTAGCCACTTCGGTGCAGCGCCTGTCTTCCGGCCTTCGCGTCAATAGCGCAAAGGACGACGCGGCAGGTCTGGCAATTGCCGACCGCATGAACTCCCAGGCCAGAGGCTTTGACGTGGCGATCCGCAACGCCAACGACGGTATCTCCATGGCGCAGACCGCTGAAAGCGCCATGCAGGCGGTGACTGACAACCTGCAACGGATGCGCGAACTGGCCGTGCAGGCAGCCAACGGCACCTACACCTCTGGCGACCAGGCCAACCTGAATACCGAATTCCAGCAACTGCAGCAGGAAATCCAGCGCGTTGTGGGCGGCACCACCTTCAACGGCCAGAACGTACTTAACCTTTCCTCCGCCGTGACCTTCCAGGTTGGCGCGGGCACCGCGACCACCGATACGATCAGCGTGCAGGGTAGTGCAGTATCGCTGTCCGGCGTGTCGGCCGCGGTGACCGGCAGTGTTTCCAGCGTGGGCGCAGCCACCGCAGCGATTGCGAGCATCGACACCCAGCTCAACAACCTCAACACTGCTCGCGCCACTTGGGGTGCGGTGCAAAACCGCTTCAGCTCGGTCGTCCAGACCCTGCAAGTTGCGTCCGAAAATGCCCAGGCATCCCGTGGCCGCATCATGGATGCCGACTTTGCCCAGGAAACCGCGAACATGACCCGCGGCCAGATCCTGCAACAAGCCGGCACCGCAATGGTGGCCCAGGCCAACAGCATGCCAAACAACGTGCTGTCCCTGCTGCAGTAAGGCGCTTCGAGAAAACGTGGCAGGCGCCGCACCCTGACCGGCGCGGCGCCGGTCGCACAACCGGGAGAACATCATGAGCATCCAGTCCGTCGGCGCGAGCAGCACGCAATACGCGCCCCCCGTACAGCCCCCTGCCCAGAACACCGGCGCTGGCGCAGTACGTACGGCGGAGGCCACTCCCGAGGCAGCCCGTGCCCAACAAGCCGCCACCACCCAGCCCCCGCCCCGAACCCCACCAAGCAGCGAGCAACTGACACAGGCCGTCAAGCAGATTCAGGACGTGATCAAGCAGACCGCCAACAGTCTGCAGTTCTCCATTGACGAAGACATCGGCGTGACGGTCGTGAAGGTCATTGACACCGAATCCAAGAAGGTCATCCGCCAGATTCCGTCTGAAGAGGTCATCGACATCGCCAAGGCGCTGGACAAACTGCAGGGTCTGCTGGTCAAGCAGCAAGCCTGAAGCCACGCCCCGGCGGGGCGTCGATATCCGCTGCCAGCCCCTCCCCTGGCAACATTGATCCCACCCCGCGGTGGGATTTTTTTCCCATCGTCACCGGTCGACCCCACGAACCGACGCGACGCAAAGCAGACTGGCACAGTCCATGCATAATGACTGCATTCCCGGCAAGGGCCTCAAGTTTGTTGAGCCACTGCCGTAATCGAAACCAGTAGCAACGAAGCACCACAGGGGTACATCATGGCAAGCCTTTCTTCCGCTGGCATTGGTTCGGGACTGTCGGTCGAGTCGTTAATCAGCGGCCTGATGTCCATTGAAAAGCAGCCGGTCACCAAGCTGCAAAGCCAGCAGACCAGCTTCCAGTCGAAGATTTCCGCGCTCGGAACCCTCAAGAGCGGCCTGTCGGCCCTGCAGACGGCAGCCAAGGCGCTCACACCGGCAATCGGCCAAAGTGCGACGGCAGCTTTTTCCGCTTATAAGGCAAGCCTTGCCGATTCGACGATCGGCACCGTCACTGCCGGCAACACCGCCGTTGCCGGAACCTACTCCGTCGAAGTCACCGCCCTCGCCACCAACCAGCGCCTGGCCCTGGGAAAGACCTACTCGGCGGGCGACCCGGTGATTGATTTCGGCGCGGACAGCACCCGTACCCTGACCGTCACCAAGGGAGGCACGCCAGTCAACATCACCCTGGAAAGCGGCCAGAACACCCTTGCCGGTGTCCGCGACGCCATCAACAAGGCTGAGGCCGGCGTCAACGCGACAATCGTGACGGACACGAGCGGCAAGCAGAACCTTTTGCTCACCGCAACGACCGGTGGAACCGCCGCAGCGGTCAGCCTGTCAGGCACCGCCACCTTCATCGACCCCGGCGCACCGGGTAGCCCCATTGCCGCCTCCAGCGCCTTCGCCGAAACCCAGGCCGCCACGGATGCCGCGGTGAAGATCCAGGGCGTCTCCATCGCCACCAAGGGCAACACGATTACCGATGCGGTTGACGGAATCACCCTCCAGCTGACGAAAACGGGCTCGACCAGTCTGACCGTCACCCGTGACAACTCGGAACTGAAGACCAAGGTCGAGAGCTTCATCAGCGCTTACAACACCCTGAACTCATCGGTGAAGAGTCTCGGTGCCTACAACGCCAGCACCAAGACCGGCGCAGTGCTCAACGGCGACGCGTCCCTGCGCACCATCCAGTCCCAGGTCCGGGGTGCCGTCACCAACACGCCCGCCAGCCTCAACACCAACGCGGTCAAGACCCTGGCTGACATGGGTGTCTCCTTCCAGACTGATGGCAGTCTGAAGCTCGACTCCACCAAATTCGACAAGGCCGTCAGCAGCAACTTCACTGCGGTGGCCACGGCACTCGGCGCCTACGGCGACGCGATGAAGACCACCACCACCAACTTGCTTGGAACGGGCGGGGTCATCGCCAGCCGCACCGACGGCCTGAACTCCAGCATCAAGAACCTCGACAAGCGTATTGAAGCGCTCAACACCCGCTTGACGATGATCGAAAAGACCTACCGGGCCCAATTCACTGCCCTGGATAAAACCATGACGAGCATGAACACAACCAGCAGCTATCTCACCCAGCAGTTGTCCATCCTCAGCAACATGGCAAGCAACTAACCCCGACCGGAGAACAAGATGTCGTTTGGCCTCGCCACCCGCCGCGCCGCCTCAGTCTATGCCGAAGTCGGCGTGGAGACCGGGGTCTCCACTGCAGATCCGCACAAACTCATCCTGATGCTCTTCGAAGGCGCACTGCTGCAGATCGGTACCGCCGGCATCGCCATGGACAACAAGGACATTCCCACCAAGGGGACCGCCACTTCCAAGGCTATCGAGATCATCACCAATGGGCTCAAGGTGAGCCTTGACTACGAGGCAGGGGGCGAACTGGCAGAGCGCCTCGGCGCCCTATACGATTACATGACGCAGCGTCTCCTCTACGCCAACCTGAACAACAGCCGGCCCGCCCTGGACGAGGTCGCGCGGCTGCTCAACGAACTGAAAGGCGCCTGGGAAGAAATCGGCACCTACGACCAGGCCAACCGCTAAGATCGCCGGAGAATATTGCATGAGCTCCCTCGCCCTTCTTCAACAGATGAGCGCCTACTCCACTGAAATGGTGGATGCGGCGCGGGCAAATGACTGGGATCGCCTGACCCGCCTGGAGCGGCAGGTAGCCTCCCTGCGTGACCGGCTTGGTGTCGAAGAGGCACTGGGCTTCCCGGGCCGCCCACGGCAGATGTCGGAAGAGGAACGCAAGAAGAAGGTAGCCCTGATTCGGCGGATCCTCGACGACGACAAGGAAGTCCGCGTCCACACCGACCCCTGGATGGACAACGTGCGCCAGCTGCTCTCGGGCGGTGTGCGCCAGCGCAACGTGCGCGTGGCCTACGGCGACCCCGAGATCGGCTGACCGCCGCCCCGCGCGGGCAAGCACACCATGATTCCCGGGGATCTTGCGGCTCGCCTGCGGATGCTTACCGAGGCGAGCTTCTTCTCGGGTGAGCAGAACGTTGCGCCCCTGGCCCGCGCCCGGGCCATACCCGCAGAACTGCCGAACTTCACCCCGGGCGAACGCATCACCGCCACACTCCAGAACATCAACAAGGACCAGACTTTTCAAGGCAGGGTCAATGGCCGTGAGGTGGTCCTTTCACTGCCCCAGTCCGTCAAGGCAGGTGACACCCTCGAATTGATCGTCAACGAGGTCACCCAGCGGGCCGTCTTCGCCAGTCTGGCCAATCCAGCCGCGCTCCCCTCCGACAAACCGGCCCTCAGCCAGACCGGCAAACTCATCAGTTTTCTACTGACCGGTCAGCCGTCTCCCGGAGCCACGCCTCTGAACGGGGGTGAAGCGCTGGCACCGTCCGCCCCCCAGACCGCGGCCGCCACAGCCCAACTGGCTGCCCGACTGGGCACTGCGGTAAGCGAGAGCGGACTGTTCTACGAATCCCACCAAACCCGCTGGCTCTCCGGACACCTGAGCACCGCCGCATTGCAGAAGGAACCCCAGGGTCAAGTAAGCGCACGCCAGGAGGCCAGCGGTGGGCTCGTCGCCTCCAACGGCTCCGATGAGACCGCGGGCTCCGGCACCACCTCGACCGTGACCACGAGCTCGTCCAGGTCGCACGACTCTGCGCCCGTTGCCGAACGCCTGCTGCCGCTGGTCCATCAACAGCTCGACACGCTCGCAACCCACCAGGTTGTATGGCAGGGGCAGATCTGGCCCGGGCAGCAGATGGAGTGGGAAATCGAGGACCCGAGCGGTCGCGCCGGCGAGGATGACGGCGACCCCGAACCCAACTGGAATACGACTCTGCGCCTGACACTGCCCGGCATGGGCGGCATTGAAGCACGCCTGCACCTGACACCGGCCGGGGTCGCCGTCCGGCTCATCGCAGATGAGGCCCGCAGTCGCGACATCCTCATTGCCGGTCAGCCCCGCCTGGCAGAGGCACTGGATGCCGCAAATGTGCCGCTCACCGGCATGGTGGCCGAGCTCACGGTGCCCGATGAACAGCCCTGAACGCCCCATCGAACCCCGCGCGGAGGCAGTTGCCCTGGCCTACAACGCCGGCAACGCCGCCCCGACGGTCGTCGCCAAGGGGCGCGGCCTGATCGCGGCGGAGATCATTTCCCGGGCGCACGAAGCCGGTGTTTATGTACACGAGTCACCCGAGCTGGTGGCGCTGCTGATGCAGGTGGATCTGGATGCCCGCATTCCCCCCGAACTGTACGTCGCGGTCGCTGAGCTGCTGGCCTGGTTGTACAGCCTGGAGCAGGGATCCCGGACCGGCATACCCGTAAAAACGGCCCCGCAACAACCGGGGCCGTCAGGCAAAGGGCCGACGTCGAATCAGGACGCCGGCGGCACATAGCCGCCGATCTGGTCGGCGCCGCCGCCGAAGAAGTAGCGCTCCAGCTGCTCCGCCAAATACTTGCGGGCCCGGGCATCCATCAGATTGAGACGATTCTCGTTGATCAGCATGGTCTGGTGTTTGACCCACTGCTGCCACCCCTCCTTGGAGACGTTCTCGAAGACCTTCTTGCCGAGCTCGCCGGGAAGGGGGGGGAAATCAAGACCTTCAGCCTCACGGCCGAGTTTCACACAATTGACCATCCGTGCCATTTTATTACCTCTAGAGTTGGGAAGCCCGCACGGCCATCAGCGAACCAGCCCGGGGCCGCCCGAGACACCTCCGGATTCTAGCCCGCCGGAGAAGTACGATCCAGCAGCCCGGCATTCGACTCGCGGGCGAACTCCCAGCAATTTCCGCCAAGGGCCTTGGCCACATACATGGCCCGGTCAGCAGCACCGATCAGGCGCTCGCCGTCGTTGTCGTGGCGCGGCCCGAGGGCGATGCCAATGCTCGCAGTAACGGCCACCGACTCCCCCGAGAAGGCAAAGCGCAGGCTGGCGATACACACACATACGCGGCGAGCCAGCTCGGAGAGGCCCTGGGCGGTGGCGATGGGCACCAGAATGGCAAATTCGTCGCCGCCCATCCGGAAGAACATCTCGTTGCGCCGCACCACGGCCCCCACCGCATTGGCCAGACCAATCAGCACTTCATCGCCGGCCTGATGCCCATAAAGGTCATTGACCGGCTTGAAGCCATCCAGGTCGATGGCCAGAAGCCCCACCGACTCGCCGTGGCGGCGCGCGTCGGCCAGCATGCGCTCAAGCTCCTCGTGGAAGCGACGACGGTTGTAAAGGTTGGTCAAGGGGTCACGTTCGGCCAGACACATCAACTGCTCGGCCACCCGGAGCTGCTCGGTCACATCCTCGAACACCCAGATGCGGCCAATCTCACCCGCGCCGTCAGGCCCCGGCACCACCCGCGAAAACTCCCTCACGACCCGGCCGTCCTTGCAATGGATCTCGAAAGGTTCGCTGGGCTCATGCCGCTTCAACACTTCGGCCACGTGGCCCTGGTAAGCCTGGGGATCTTTGAGGAACTGCACGATGTGCTGATGGAGGACCACGTCCCGCACACCAACGAAGCCGTCACCCGGTGGCAGGCCCCAGATGCTGAAAAGCGCCCGGTTGCAATACACCACCCGGCGATCCGTATCCATGAAGAGGATACCCATGCGCACCACGTCGAGCAGCGCCGACAGACGCGAACGCTCCTCGTTGCTGCGGCGCAGATAGTGCTCGGACAAGGCCTGGGCACGGCGCAGGGCCGCCACCGACTCGAGCAATTTGTATTCGGCCTCCTTGCGGGCCTGCACGTCGTTCATCGAAACACGCAAGCCGAGGAGCGTGCCGCTCTCATCACGAATGGGCTGCCAGCGGCAGGACATCCAGACCTGCCCCCCGGACTTCGTGAGCATCCTCAATTCGGATTCGGCAGCCCCCCCGGTCTGCAGCACTTGCCGCACCTGATCACGGCAGTACCGGCGATCCTTCTCATATACAAGGACGTCGATAAAATCACCGGCCAGCACCTCCTCAGGCGAATACCCGGTGGAAATTTCGACGGCACGATTGATCCAGTAGAGCTTGCCGGTCGGATCAATCCACCCCTCAATGGCGCCACCCGACTCGGCGGCAAACCGGAAATAGCAATCCCGGTTGTCACCGCCACCGCCGTCGGTGCAAGCACCCGGACCGCCTCCGGCAGCCCCCGCCCCGGCAAGCTCGGCAGTCATTCGGGCAATGCGCTGGCGCAGGAGCAGGACATAGACCACACCCGCCAGCCCGAGCATCATGACACTGCCCGCGACGGCCGTCGCCACGGGCGAAGCCATGCTCTCCGGAAGCGCCGCCAAGGCAGGCCCGGCCGTAAGCAACCCCAGCGCGGCGATCGGCAGGCGAACGGGGAAAACTGTCAGTAGGGATTTCACAGAGTCTTCATGAACACTTTTGAACGCCTGCTCACATCGTACATCTCCCGCTTCTGACGGGGCAGGTCCTCAGGCGGCGCCTCCCGGAAGCCCCGCTCCCGGAACCAGTCTGCCGTGCGCGTGGTAAGCACGAACAGGCGCTCCACCCCCAGCGCCCTGGCGCGGCTTTCCATCCGTCGCAGGAGCATCTCGCCGAGCCCGGCCCGGCGATGCTGCGGCACCACGGCGACGCACGCCATCTCCGCCGCCCGTTCATCGATGAAGGGATACAGCGCGGCACACCCGACCAGCACGCCATCGTAATCGACCACCGTGAAGCGCTCGATCTCCTCCTCCAGGCGCTCGCGGCTGCGGCGCACCAGGGTACCGTCCGCCTCCATGGGGGCGATGACGCTCCCCAAGGCGCCCACATCCTCGATCGTCGCCTCCCGCAAGCGGAAGAGAGGGTCGCGGGTCAGCACTGTTCCCACCCCCTGGGGCGTGAAGAACTCCAGCAACAACCCTCCATCCTTGTCCCGATCAATCAGATGGGCGCGGCCGACGCCCTGGCGCACTGCGCGGATCGCGCAGGGCAGGTAGAGGTCGAGATCCTCGGTCATCCCTTCGCCTGTCTTCAGCTTCGCTTCCGCATCGTCTGCGGTGATGGCCTCGATCAGGCCGCCCTTGCTGTCGAGCAGACCCGGCGCGTCGCACAGGTAGATGAGCTTCTCGGCCTTGAGGGCAATCGCCACGGCCTCGGCCACGGCCTCCATGCTCATGTTGAAGATCTCGCCGGCAGGCGAAACACCCAGCGGCGACATCAGCACGACGTTCTGCTGATCCAGATCCGCGGCGATCTCTTCTGCGATCACCTTGCGCACCGTGCCCGTAAAGCCGTAATCCACCCCATCCACCACCCCCACCGGCTTGGCCGTGACGAAATTGCCGCCCGTCACGCGCATGAAACTACCGGCCATCGGCGTGTTCGGCAGGCCTTGGGAAAGCAGGGCCTCCACCTCGATGCGAGTCACCGCCATGGCCGCCTTGACACACTCCAGCGCCGCCGCATCGGTTACCCGCAGCCCCTTGTGATAGCGCGGGCTCAGGCCACGGCGGTCAAGCTCTGCCTCAATCTGCGGGCGGGCACCATGCACCAGCACGAGGCGCACACCGAGGGCTGCCAGCAGGTTGCAGTCATAGGCAAGCGTCTGGGCCAGTTCGCCAGCCGCCACCTCGCCTCCAAAACCGAGCACGAAGGTCTTGCCGCGAAAGGCATGGATATAGGGTGCCGCAGCCCGTACCCAGGCCACGAATCGCTGGGAAAGATGGTCTGCCTGCCCGGAGGCAGACACAGGGGAAGGGATAGTCACGCTTGTTTCCGGAACAGCCGGGGCGGCAGGGGTTTGCATTTTAGAGTCAGATGTCCTTCATTTCCTGATTGCACTTTCCAGTTTTTCGACAAGCTCGGTGAGGATCTTGACCCGTGCAAAGTACTTGTTGTCGGCTTCGACGAGGATCCAGGCCGCGTTCTCGGTGCTGGTCCGGTCGATCATGTCGCACACGGCGGGCTCGTAGGCGGGCCATTTTTCCCGATTGCGCCAATCCTCCGCGGTGATCTTGTAACGCTTGAAGGCCTCCGCTTCCCTGGCCTTGAAACGCCGGAGCTGCTCATCACTGCTCACCGACAGCCAGAACTTGAGCACGATGGTCCCGGCTGACACCAGCTGATCCTCGAAATCGTTGATCTCGGCGTAGGCGCGCATCCAGTCGGCCTCGGAGCAATAGCCCTCCACCCGTTCAACCAGCACCCGGCCGTACCAGGAACGGTCGAATATGGCCACCTTTCCCTCCCGCGGCAAGCGCCGCCAGAAACGCCAGAGGTAGGGCTGGGCACGCTCCTCGTCGCTCGGGGCCGCAATGGGAATGACCGCATACTGACGGGTATCCAGGGCCTGCGTGACACGACGGATGGCACCGCCCTTACCCGCCGCATCCATCCCCTCAAACACCAGCACCAGACTGCGTCGCGCAAAGGCCTCACTGCGCACCGCCAGCGCCAGACGCCCCTGCAGTTTTTCAAGCTGCGTCTCATACGCTTTCTTGTCCAGGGGCTGGTCCAAGACCAGCGCATTGAGAAGGTTGCGCTGATCCACGCGGGCAGGGATCGGCGGCGCGGTCACCCGCTGCCGATAACCCTTGCCAAGGGCGTCAAGCTTGCGCTGTATGCTGTCGAGCAGGGTCTGACCCACCTGAACCGCCCGATAATTCGGATCGGAACCATCCACGATCACCCACGGAGCAAGGCCTGTGCTGGTACGGCGCAGCACGTGCTCGGCGACCTCCCGGTAGCGCTCGTATTCTTCATAGAACAACCAGTCCGCGTCGCGCACCCGCCAGCGGGTGTCGGGGTTCGCTTCCAGGGCTTTGAGGCGCTTCTTCTGCCCCGCTCGGGAGAGGTGGAACCAGAACTTCACCAGCAGCACCCCTTCAGCGGCGAGCATGGCTTCGAAACGGTTCAGTTCGGACAGGCGCTGGTCAAGGCGCGCTTTCTTGATGCGCCCGAAAGCCCGGTCACTGATCGGTTCCGAATACCAGTTGCCGAAGAGAATGCCTATTTTGCCCTTGGGTGGCAGAGCTCGCCAGAAACGCCACAGGAAAGGACGCTCACACTCCTCCTGGGAGGGCTTGTCGAAGGCATGGACCTCGATGTGACGCGGGTCCATCCATTCGTTGAGCAGGTTGACCGTCTCGCCTCGCCCGGCACCATCGATGCCGTTGATCAGGACGACCGTGGCGAAACCTTTCTTCTCCAGCAACTCGAACTGGGCATTGAGAAGATGCGTGCGCAGATCAGGCTCAATCAACTCGTAGTCCGTCTTTGACAGCCGGTGGCCCAGCTCCGCAGATTCAAACATCGCCCTCTCCCGGGAAATCACCCCAAAGGGTCTGCAAGGCCGCCAAGGCAGCCAAGCCCGCCGTCTCGGTACGCAACACCCGCGGCCCAAGGGCCAGGGGCGCGCAGCCGGCACGCATGGCCAGATCCAGCTCGCCCGACGACCATCCCCCCTCGGGTCCGACGAACACCGACACGGGCCCCGACGGCGCCGCCTTGCGGGCCAGTGCCCCATCGGCCCCCGGCGCCAGAATCAGGCGTGTGCCCTCGAACGGCAGTGACAGATAGCGGGACAGGGGCAGGATCTCACCCACCACCGGCACCCGATTGCGTCCGGATTGCTCGCAGGCCGCCACGGCGATCTGCTGCCAGTGGGCCACCCGCTTGACGGCCCGATCTCCGGCAAGCTTGAGCACGGAGCGTTCTGCCGCAACCGGCTGGATCGCCATCACGCCAAGCTCAACCGCCTTCTGGACAACCCAGTCCATCTTGTCCCCGCTCGCCAGCGCCTGCACCAGCGTGATTGCCAGGGACGACTCCCGCTCAATGGGCAGACGCGGCCCGAGACGCGCCGCAGGCTGCTTCCCGAGGGCGGTCAGGGTGGCGGAAAACTCGCCCCCCTGACCGTCGAACAAGACCACCGCATCCCCCACAACAAGACGCAGGACGCGCTCAGCATGGTGCGCTACAGGCGCAGGCAGTGGGATTTCACTATCGGGCGCGAGCCCGTCTGGGCAGAAGAAGCGAGGATTCATCATGCTATTATCGCCAAAAGCACGTCTCTTAACGGGACTGAAACGCAGGCCGCGCCCGCTGTTCAGCCCAGCCCGGGTCTGCCGTAAAAGCGGTAGCCCCCAACGCCCTAGCAGCCGATGACCAGCGCCCAGCGCCTCGAATACGCCCGCACCCTGGCAGAAATGGTCCGCAAGATGGCCCGCGAGACCATCCTGCCCCGCTATTTGCGTGCCGTGCGCGAACAGAAGGCCGACGGCAGCGTGCTGACCGAAGCCGATCTGGCATCCCAGGCCGCCCTCGTGGATTGCCTGCCCAGACTTCTCCCGGCACCGGTGCTCGGCGAAGAGATGACCGCCGAGGAACAGGGCCGGGTGTGGCATGAGGGCGTAAATGGCCTGTGGGTCATCGACCCCATCGACGGCACCACCAATTTTGCCAACGGCATCCCCTTCTTCGGCGTTGCCGTCGCCTATCTGGTCAATCACAAGACGCAGATCGGCGTTGTGTACAACCCCGTCACGGACGAAGCCTTCTATGCCGGCCGCGGCGCCGGCGCATGGCTCAACGACCTCCCCCTGCCCATGCGCCAGCCGGCGACCCATCTCAAGGAGGCCGTGGCCGGCGTGGACTTCAAGCGCATCAGCCACCACCTTGGCGATGAACTTGCCGTGCGCCCGCCCTATTATTCCCAGCGCAATTTCGGCTCCAGCGCCCTCGAATGGTGCTACGTCGCCGCGGGCCGCCTCGATGTCTATCTGCATGGCGGCCAGATGCTGTGGGACTACGCCGCCGGACGGCTGATCCTGGAAGAAGCGGGTGGCAGCTACAGCACCCTGGGTGGAACGCCGCTCACCGCGGGGCCGGCCATCAAGCGCTCGGTCATTGCCGCCGCCAGTCCCGGGCTCTTCGAGCAATGGCGAACCTGGCTTCACGCCCATTCCTGAGAGCCTACCGATCCGCCAGCGGCGCGTTTATTGCTATCACCAACCCAGGCCCCGGCTCCCGCGACGGAGTGCTTTTGGACCAGGCCATTCCACGTGCCCTGCTCCAAAACTACTCACCTTCGGGAAGCGGACATGTCCATGAAGCACCCCATCATCGTGGTCACCGGCTCTTCAGGGGCCGGCACCACCACGGTGAAGCATACGTTTGAAGGCATCTTCTGGCGCGAGAAGGTCAACGCGGCCATCATCGAAGGCGACAGCTTCCACCGCTATACCCGCGAAGAAATCCGCCGCCTGATCATGGAAGCCGAGAGCAAGGGCCAGCGGGGCATCAGCCACTTTGGCCCGGAAGCGAACCTGCTCGAAGATCTGGAGCAGCTATTCCGCACCTACGGGGAGTCGGGCTGCGGCAAGCGCCGCTACTACCTGCACAACGCCGAGGAAGCGGCCCGACGGGGCCTGCGACAGGGCGACTTCGCCCCCTGGGAAGACCTGCCCCCGGACACCGACTGCCTCTTCTATGAAGGCCTGCACGGCGCGGTCATCACCGACAAGGTCAACACCTGCCGTCACGCTGACCTGCTGATCGGCGTCGTCCCAATCACCAACCTGGAGTGGATCCAGAAGATCCACCGGGACACGCGAACACGGGGCTATTCCCTTGAGGCCGTGCAGGAAACCATTTTGCGGCGCATGCACGACTACGTGCATTACATCGTGCCCCAGTTCTCCCACACCCACATCAACTTCCAGCGGGTGCCCATGGTGGACACATCCAACCCCTTCATCGCCCGGGACATCCCGACGGCCGACGAATCCATGGTGATCATCCGTTTCCGGGATCCCCGGGGGGTGGACTTCCCCTACCTGCTGCGCATGATCCACGACAGCTTCATGAGCCGTGCCAACACCATTGTGGTGCCAGGGGGCAAACTTGACCTGGCCATGCAGTTGATCCTCACGCCACTGATCTGGAAGCTCATGGAACGCCGCCGCCAATGGGTGTGATGGACGCTCAGCGGGCCGCGGCGATGTCCTTGCCCACATCGGTCTTCATGTCGTCCCGGAATTCGCCTTCCCAGCCCTCCCCGCTGGCCCAGAAGAAGCGCCCCAGGCCATGCTTCTTGCCCAGCACCCAGGCGCCTTCATAACGGTTGCCATTCTTCCACGCGTAAGTGCCCTGGCCATGGAAGAGCCCCCGGGAGAACTCACCGGAGTAGCGATCACCCGACGCAAAGACCAGGGTACCGCGCCCGACGGGCTCCCCATCCCGCACGGCGCCCTCATAGCGGTTGCCACCCGGAAACTGGATGATTCCGTAGCCCGTGGCCCGGTCATCAACCCAGTCCCCCTCGTACCACTGGCCACTGGCCCAACTGAAACGGCCCTTGCCCTGGCGCCGCCCCTTCACCAGCGTGCCGGCAAAGCGCTCGCCATTGGCCCACTCCACCGTCCCCGTGCCGCTGACCTCGCCGCTCGCTGACACGATGGCAAAGGCACCACGATAAGTCGTGTCACCCGCGACCAGCACCCCGTCGGCCGCCGGAGCCGGCCTCGCATCGGAGGGCGTGCTCTCCACCGACCGAGGGGCGTCCGCCTGCACCTTCGGCCCTGTCGGGCCGGGCGTCACCGGCGCCGTGGCAGTACGGGCAGCTCCCGCCAGCGCGCCGCCAGCCACCGTCGCAACAGCCACGGTCGGTGCCGCCAGACTGCCGCCGGCGGGCGGTGGCGCAGTCACCACCGGCCCCGGGGGT
>NZ_JAFLDT010000065.1 GCF_017302315.1 Zoogloea sp. | reverse complement strand
TTTCGCAGCGGCGCTGGTGTACTGCCTGCTGGCCGGTTGGGGGGTGCCCGCCCAGCGAACCCTCTACATGCTCGCTTGCGTGGCCCTCGCCCTGGTGCTGCGCCTCGAGACCGCGCCCAGCCGCGTTCTTGCCCTGGCGCTGATGGTGGTCCTGCTGCTCGACCCCTGGGCGGTGACGGCGGCGGGCTTCTGGTTGTCCTTCGGTGCGGTGGCCCTGCTGTTCCTGGTCGGGAGTGGACGGATCGGCCGGGAGGGATGGCTGCACGCCGCGGTGCGCACCCAGTGGGCGGTCACCCTCGGCCTGATCCCCGCATTGCTGGTGCTGTTCCAGCAGTTTTCGCTGGTTTCGCCCCTGGCCAACGCCATCGCGATTCCCCTGGTGAGTTTTGTCGTCACGCCGCTGGCGCTGCTCTTTGCGATTGTGCCGGTGCAGATGTTTGCCGATCTGGCCCACGGGGCCTTCGCCCTGACCATGTTGCCGGTGGGCTGGCTCGGTGACTTGCCCTGGGCGGCCTGGCACCAGGCCGCGCCGCCCCCCGAGCTGGCCGCGCTGGCGACCCTGGGATGCCTGTGGGCGCTGCTGCCACGGGGTACGCCGGCCCGCTGGGTAGGCCTTGCCACCCTGCTGCCGCTGGTGCTGTGGACGCCGCCGCGCCCGCCCGCCGGCGAGGCCCGGGTGACCGTGCTGGACGTGGGGCAGGGCCTGGCGGTGCATGTCCAGACGGCCGCCCACGACCTGATCTACGACACCGGGCCGGCCTTTTCGGCGGACGCCAACAGTGGCGAACGCATCCTGCTTCCCTACCTGCGGGCGGCCGGCGTGCGCCGCCTGCACGCCCTGGTCGTCACCCATCAGGACAATGACCACGCCGGTGGTGCCGAAGCCGTACTGGAGGGGATCGCGGTGGAACGGGTGCACAGCTCCCTGCCGGAGAATCACCCGGTTCGTCTGATCGCCGGCCCGCGGGACACCCCCTGCGTAGCGGGCCAGGCCTGGGAGTGGGACGGGGTGCGCTTCGCCATGCTGCATCCTGCTGTCGGCGCGACGGCAGTCCGCCCCAATGACCAGGCCTGTGTGCTGCGGGTGGAGGCCGCCGGCCGCCGCCTGCTGTTGACTTCGGACATCGAGGCCGAGTCCGAGGCAAGCCTGCTGCAGCGGAGCGCGGGTGCCCTGGCCAGCGATGTGTTGGTGGCCCCCCACCATGGCAGCCGCACTTCGTCCACCCCGGCCTTCATCGCCGCCACCGCACCGCGCTGGGTGATCTTCCCGGTGGGCTACCGCAACCGCTTCCGGCATCCCAACCCGGCGGTGTGGGCACGCTGGCATGCCAGCGGGGCCGGCCTGCTGCGCACGGATGCCGCCGGGGCGGTGCGCTTCCAGCTCGGCGCAGCCGAGCTCCAGCCCGAGGGCGAACGGGATCGCCAACCCCGCTACTGGCATGGGCGTTGAAGGCGGTGCCGGGTGACGATGCTATCCTTGTCCCACGTTCACCCCCGCGTTCGACCATGAGCCTACTTGCCAATCTTCGCCAGCTTGTTTCCGGCGTGCCGGTGCCTCCTGCCGGCAGCCAGCCGGTCGAGCCCCGCCAGCACAGTGTGCGGTGCATCGGGCCCCATGGCCTGCACCGCATGGCCTATACCGAGTGGGGTGACCCGGCCAATCCCCGGGTGCTCCTGTGTGTGCACGGCCTGACCCGCAATGGCCGGGATTTCGATGACCTGGCCCGTACCCTGGCGTCCCACTACCGGGTGGTCTGCCCCGACGTGGTGGGGCGCGGGTGCAGCGCCTGGCTGCCCGTGAAGGACGACTACCAGCTACCCACTTACGTGGCCGACATGGTGACCCTGATCGCCCGGCTGGATGCCGAGAGCGTGGATTGGGTCGGCACTTCCATGGGCGGCCTGATCGGCATGCTGCTGGCCAGCCTGCCCGATACCCCGATCCGCCGACTGGTGCTCAACGACGTGGGGCCGCTGGTCACCCTCAGCTCCATCCAGCGTATCGGCCAGTATGTGGGTCAGGCACCGGTGTTTCCCAGCCGCGAGGCGGCCGAGGCCTACATCCGCGAGGTCAGCGTGCCCTTCGGGCGTCTCAGCGATGCCCAGTGGCGGCACCTTACCGAGTTCTCCATCCGCGAGGCGGAAGGGGGCTGGGTGATGCGCTACGACCCCGGCATCGCCGAACCCTTCCGCAAGTCGCCCCTCGTCGCGGATGTGGATCTGTGGTCGGTGTATGACGCCATCGTCTGCCCGACCCTGGTGGTGCGGGGGGCCGAGTCCGACCTGTTGCTCCACGAGACCGCGCTGGAGATGGGCGCACGGGGCCCGCGCGCGCGGCTGGTGGAGGTGCCGGAGGTGGGGCACGCGCCGATGCTGATGGAGCCGGCACAGATCGCGCCGATTTGTGACTTCCTGCTGGAGGCGGATTGATGCAGGGTGCGTGGCTGACCGCCTTCACGGCGGTGGATTGGCTCGCCCTCACCTGGTTCCTGGCCTGCTGGTTCGGCTATGGCTGGGTGGTGGAGCACGGCCCGGGCGGCTCCATGCGTGGCCTGCTCGGCGCCAGCCACTGGTTCCGCGAGGAGTGGGGGCGGCAGATGCTGCGGCGCGAGGTGCGGGTGGCGGACGCGGCGCTGATCGGCAACCTGATGCAGAACGTGTCCTTCTACGCCAACACCACCATCTACGTGATCGCCGGCCTGCTGGCCCTGCTGGGCACCATGGACAAGCTCATCGACGCCGCGTCGGATTTGCCCTTTGCCCGCCACGTCTCGCGGGAGGTGTGGGAGGTCAAGCTGATCCTGTTGCTGCTGGTGTTCGTGGTGGCTTACTTCAAGTTCACATGGGCGCTGCGCCAGTTCAACATGCTGTCCATCCTGATCGGCGCCGCGCCCCTGCCGGGGGAGGGCACCGAGGCCGATGCCGAGCGCTTCGCGCGAATCAATTCCCTCGCCGGTGACGAGTTCAACCGGGGCATCCGGGCCTATTACTTCGGGCTGGCCGCGGTGTTCTGGTTTGTCCAGCCCTGGGTCTTCGTGGCGGTGACCACCCTGATCGTGCTGGTGCTCTACCGCCGCGACTTCATGTCCCAGACCTACGCCGCGATGCGGCGCTAGTCATTCATCCTGCTGCAGTTTGACCGACACCGAGTTGATGCAATAACGCAGCCCGGTGGGGGCCGGGCCATCCTCGAAGACGTGGCCCAAGTGGGCGCCGCATTCCCGGCACAGCACTTCGGTGCGCACCATGAAGTGGCTGCGGTCTTCGGCCTCCTCCACATTCTCGGGGGCCGCCGCACTGTGAAAGCTGGGCCAGCCGCAGCCCGAGTCGAACTTGTGGGCCGACGAGAACAGATCGGCGCCGCAGCACGAGCACACATACTTGCCCGGCTCGGAACAATCCCAGTAGCGCCCGGTGAAGGCGCGTTCGGTGCCCTTCTGGCGGGTCACGGCGTATTCCTCGGGGGTCAGCAGGGCGCGCCATTCGGCGTCGCTTTTCTGGATCTTGCGGGGCATGGCGGTTCTCCGGTTGGGTGGCTGATGGCGTCCGGGGCAATCGGGCGGGGGTAGACCCACCCGATTGCATGGGTGCAGGTGCTCAGTGCAGATGCTTGGGCATCTGCTCGGCCTGCTCTTCCGGCAGTTCGGCGTGCACCGCCTCACCCTCGGGCGAGGGATACATGGGCGCGCCGCAGTCGTCGCAGTATTCCATCGGAAACTCGTTGTCGAGAACCAGGATGTCGGTGATGCCGCAGGCCTGCAGGGTGGCCTCGATCTGGCCGAGGGTTTCGCTGCTCTCGTCTTCGGCGCCGAGCAGGGGCCACACCACGCCGTGCACCACCTCGCTCTGGCCGCTCAGGGTGAAGCCGATGCGGAACTCCTCCACCTGGCGCTCGAAGAAGGGGGCCACCACGGCCCGGACCCCGGCTGCCGGGGTGTCCAGGGTGGTGCTCAGGAAGGCCACCGAAGCCTGAATGGAGTAGGGGCGGGAGGCCTTGTCGGCTTCGCGGCTGGCCGCAAAATAGGCGTTGGGCAGCACCACCTCGAAGGCGCAGCCGGTGAGCAGGGGGGCCACGCAGGCACCACCCTGGGCGCGCCATTGCTCCAGGGCCTGGTCGCGGCTGCAGTCTTCTTCCTGCCAGCGGAAGATGGGGGCGCCCTTGGGCACCACCACCGCACCCAGCAGGTAGCGGTTGTCGGACAGGAATTGGGCTGTTTCCGGCAGGTTGTCGGTCTTGATGTGCAGATCGGTGTCGGCTTCGGCGGCCTTGCCCAGGTGGGTGGCGAAATCCGCCGTGGCGCAGTAACCCTGGGGAAGCTGGTCGGGGCTGAACAGGAAGTCGGCGAGGGCCAGCTTCACACCCGTGGCCAGCACGTGGGCCTTGAGATGCACCCGCAGGTTGGCCATCACCGCCCCCGAAATGGGCGCAGCCGGAATGCGGTAGCGCGACCAGGCCATCACCGGCGCGGTGATCAGCAGCACGTCGTGCTGGTCGTCTGACTTGAGGGCGCCCTCGGCCCGCGACTCGATCATGTCGGCGAGTTCGTCATAGGCGTGCACGCTGGATGTGGCGGAGCTGAGGTGGTCCAGGGCGGTGGTGAGGGCTTCCTCATCCTCGGACCGCAGCAGGCCGTCCACGGCGTCGGCCAGGCGCTGGTCCCAGAAGTGATCCTCGGCGCGGCTGCTGGAGTCGGCCAGGCCGTTGGCGAGCCACAGGAGATGTTCGGCGTCGCGCGGCAGTCCTCCGCGACGCCCGAGTCGGTTGCGTTTCATCGGGGCTCTCCTTGTTGGTTGGAATTGGACAAGGCAGGCAGGCCGGTGATTCCCGCTTCAGTACGAAGCGGGGTCGAGCCGGACTTCCTGCAGGATGATGGTGGAGATCTCTTCGATGGACTTGGCGGTGGAATCGAGCCACTTGATGCCTTCGCGCTTCATCATGCGCTGGGCCGCCTCGATCTCCGACAGGCAATTGTCGAGGGAGGCGTAGCGGCTGTTGGGGCGGCGCTCCTGGCGGATCTGGGACAGGCGGTCGGGGCCGATGGTGAGGCCGAAGAGCTTGCTGCGGTGACGGGTCAGCTCGACCGGCAGCTTGTTGCGCTCGAAGTCTTCGGGGATCAGCGGGTAGTTGGCCGCCTTGATGCCGAACTGCATGGCCAAGTACAGGCTGGTCGGCGTCTTGCCGGATCGGCTCACCCCCACCAGAATCACGTCGGCCTCTTCGAGGTCGGCATGGGAGACGCCGTCATCGTGGGCCAGGGTGAAGTTGATGGCCTCGATGCGCCGCTTGTAGTCCTGGCTTTCGGCAATCCCGTGGAAGCGCCCGGCCGTGTGGGTGGAGCGCTGGCCCAGCTCGCTCTCCAGGGGCTCGATGAACTTCTCGAACAGATCCAGGAAGAGCGCGTCGGCCACCCGCAGGGCGGCAACGGCGGCAGGGTCCACCAGGGTGTTGAAGACGATCGGCCGGGTTCCGCTTTCGACCGCTGCATCCTTGATGCGCAGGGCGCAGTCGTGGGCCTTGTCGGGGGTGTCCACGAAGGGCACTCGGTGGTGGCGGAAGCGGGTTTCCGGAAACTGGGCAAGAAGACTGTGACCAAGGGTCTCGGCGGTGATGCCAGTGCCGTCGGAGATGAAGAAAACGGGGCGGGTCTGGGTCATGGAAGTGCCAACAGGGGAAAGGACATGAGCGCAGGCCCCAAGCAGCAGGGCCGACGTCGCATCTTATCCCATTCCGGCGATGTGGCCGCCAACAGGCTGGCCCCACCCGGCGAACCTGCCCCGGAAGGTGTCCGTGATCGAATCGGCAGGCCCCGAAAAGCCCGGCGCGTTAGGATAAACCCTGCATGCGGCAGGGCAGCAAATCGCCTTACAATACGCGCCAACAAAAATATACACATACCGCTTTCAACCCTTTTCCCTTTTCTCCCAGGAAGACTCCCCATGTCCCGTAACGTCATTCCCTTCCAAGAGCTTCGCATGTCCGATGTGGAGCAGGTTGGCGGAAAGAACGCCTCGCTCGGCGAAATGATCAGCCAGCTACCCGCCAGCGTGCGTGTACCCGGCGGCTTCGCCACCACGGCCGATGCCTACCGCGAGTTCCTTGCCTACCAGGGCCTGGCCGAGCGCATCAGCGGCGCCCTCGCGAGCCTTGACGTGGATGACGTGGTGGCCCTGGCCCGCACCGGCGCCCAGATCCGTCAGTGGATCGTGGACACCCCCTTCCCGCCGGCCCTCGAAGCCGACATCAAGGCCGCCTACGAGAAGCTCACCGCCGAAGGCGATGGCAGCTTCGCCGTGCGCTCCTCCGCCACCGCCGAAGATCTGCCCGATGCCTCCTTTGCCGGCCAGCAGGAGTCCTTCCTGAACATCCATGGCTACGAGAACATCCTCCACGCCATCAAGGAAGTGTTCGCGTCCCTGTACAACGACCGCGCCATCGCCTACCGCGTGCACAAGGGCTTCACCCACGCTGAAGTCGCCCTGTCTGCCGGCGTGCAGCGCATGGTCCGCTCCGACATCGGCGCCTCCGGCGTGATGTTCACCATGGACACCGAGTCCGGCTTCGACGGCGTGGTCTTCATCACCGCTTCCTACGGCCTCGGCGAAACCGTGGTGCAGGGCGCGGTGAACCCCGACGAGTTCTACGTGCACAAGGCCACCCTGGCCCAGGGCAAGCCCGCCGTGATCCGCCGCAACCTCGGCTCCAAGCTCATCAAGATGGTCTTCGCCGAGAAGAAGGAAGCCGGCAAGTCCACCCGCACCATCGACGTGGCCGAAGCCGAGCGCAATGTGTACTCCCTCACCGACGCCGACGTGCTCGAGCTGGGCCGCTACGCCCTGGTCATCGAACAGCACTACGGTCGCCCCATGGACATCGAGTGGGGCAAGAGCGGCGACGACGGCAAGCTCTACATCCTCCAGGCCCGCCCGGAAACCGTGAAGAGCCAGCAGTCCGGCCACGTGATGGAAAAGTACCGCCTCAAGCAGTACGGCAAGTCCCTCACCCACGGCCGCGCCATCGGGCAGAAGATCGGCGCCGGCCAGGTCCGCGTCGTCAAGGACGCCTCCGAGATGGACCGCGTCAAGGCCGGCGACGTGCTCGTCACCGACATGACCGACCCCAACTGGGAACCGGTGATGAAGCGCGCCTCCGCCATCGTCACCAACCGCGGCGGCCGCACCTGCCACGCCGCCATCATTGCCCGTGAGCTGGGCATCCCCGCCATCGTCGGCTGCGGCAACGCCACCGAAGTGCTCGAGGAGAACGACGAAGTCACCGTGTCCTGTGCCGAAGGCGACACCGGCTACGTGTACCGCGGCAAGCTGGAGTTCGAAGTCGTCACCACCGACATGGGCAACCTGCCCGACATCCCGGTGAAGATCATGATGAACGTGGGCAACCCGGAGCTCGCCTTCGAATTCGCCCAGATCCCCAACGGCGGTGTCGGCCTGGCCCGCCTGGAGTTCGTCATCAACAACATGATCGGCATCCACCCCAAGGCCATCCTCGAGATCGGCCAGGTGCCGGCCAGCCTGCGCGCCGAGATCACCCGCCGCTCCCGCGGCTACGCCACCCCCAAGCAGTTCTTCATCGAGAAGCTGGTGGAAGGCGTCGCCACCATCGCCGCGGCCTTCTACCCGAAGCCCGTGATCGTGCGCCTGTCCGACTTCAAGTCCAACGAGTACCGCAAGCTGCTGGGCGGCGAGATCTACGAGCCGGAAGAAGAAAACCCCATGCTGGGCTTCCGTGGCGCCTCCCGCTACATCTCCCACAGCTTCCGTGACTGCTTCGAACTCGAGTGCGCCGCCATGAAGAAGGTGCGCAACGAGCTGGGCCTCACCAACGTGCAACTGATGGTGCCCTTCGTGCGCAACCTGGACGAAGCCAAGGGCGTGGTCGACCTGCTGGCCGAGCACGGCCTCAAGCAGGGCGAGAACGAGCTCAAGCTCATCATGATGTGCGAGATCCCCTCCAACGCCCTGCTGGCCGAGCAGTTCCTGCAGCACTTCGACGGCTTCTCCATCGGCTCCAACGACCTGACCCAGCTCACCCTGGGCCTGGACCGCGACTCCGGCCTGGTGGCCCACGCCTTCGACGAACGCGACCCGGCCGTGAAGATGCTGCTGTCCATGGCCATCAGCGGTGCCAACAAGTTGGGCAAGTACGTGGGCATCTGCGGCCAGGGCCCCTCCGACCACGCCGACTTCGCCGAATGGCTGATGGACGAAGGCATCCAGACCATCTCCCTCAACCCGGATACCGTGGTGGATACGTGGCTGAAGCTGGCGGCCCATAGCAAGGGCGAGTGATCCCGCACCTGCGCTGAGTAGCAAACAAGGCCGGCCCGTCGAAAGACGGGCCGGTTTTGTTTTTGGGGCTTGGTGGCGTGGATCCCGGGGCGCGTTCTGGCATAGTCTGTGCCGTCGTCATTGTTTATCTTGCTGCCGCCATGTCACCCCGCAAGCCCCGCAAACAGGTCTACGTTTCGTCCACCTTTTCCGATCTGGTGCAGCACCGGGCTCATCTGAAGCTCGCGCTCGAGAAGGCCGGCTACGACGTCGAGTGCATGGAGCGCTACCCTGCGTTCGACACCCGTCCGGTCGACAAATGTCTGGCCGATGTGGCCGCCTGCGATGTGTATGTGGTGCTGGTGGCCCTGCGCTACGGCCATATCCCCGCCGACGACAACCCGGCTGGCAAGTCGATCACCGAGATGGAGTATGACAAGGCGGTTGAAACGACACGCCCGAAGCTTGCGTTCATGCTCGACATCGACGACGAAGAGTTCGGCTGGCCGCTCAAGCACTGCGACAAGGACTGTCAGGACGCCAACTCAAACATCGCCCGTTTCCGCGAGCGGGTAGGCAACGAACTCGGCCGGGCGTTCTTCACTACTCGGGAAAGTCTTGCCACCGCGGTCCTGCAGGCCCTGCGCCAGCAGGAAGTTGCTGAGATGCCCGCCGGTGAGCGCGAGCAAGTCCAGATCCGTGAGGCCTACCTCGACTGGCTGCGCCGCGAGTGCGACAGCGTGGAGCTCCTCGGACTCGACCTGAAGGAAAGCCGCAACCTTGGCCTTGGCCACGTCTATGTGCCGGCGGTGACGAACGCGGACGTGAAGGGCAACCGCAAGGGCGTCAACCTGGACAAAGGCCCCTTCCTGCTGCTCGACAATCTGGGGCGCAGCCCGCTCTACGTGCCCGGCGCGGCGGGCTCGGGCAAGTCCACCTTCTGCCGCTGGCTGGCCCTGGTGGTCGCCGAGGGGCGGGTTCCGGCGCACCGGCAGATCGCTGTCGATGAAGAGAACTTCGCCGAGACGCTGCCGGATGCGCTCGCCCGGCGTCTGCCGCTGCTGATCCGCCTGCGGGACTGGGCCAGCCATGGGGAGTTTCTCGCCGGTCGCGGACGCTGGACCCGCGTGCAACTGGAAGCGAGCCTCGCCGGGTGGCTCGACAAGACCCGGCCCGGCGAACTCACGGGCGAGGTGTTCCAGGCTGAACTCAAGGCGGGTCGCTGCCTGCTGATCCTCGACGGCGTTGACGAAGTGCCCGAAAGCCGGGGCGACGACCTGCCCCGGCGCAACCTGCTGACCGGCCTTGCCGACGCTTTGCCCGCGTGGCGCAAGGCCGGCAACTGGCTGCTGCTCACCAGCCGCCCCTACGGGCTTGAAGGGGAGGATCAGCGCCGGCTTGGCCTGCCAACGGCTGAGCTTGCCGAACTGCCGGACCCGCTCATGCAGCTATTTGTACGTCGCTGGTTCGATGCCGTCGATCCCTCCAATGCCGCGACCAAGGCCGACGGGCTATTGACGCATCTCGCCCAGCGGGACGATCTGGCCGAGATGCGCGCCAACCCCATGCTGCTCACCGCCCTGTGCGTGAAATACGACGAAGGCCGGCGTCTGCCCCAGGATTTCTACGCCCTCTACGACGCGGTGGTGCGACAGGTGCTCTACAAGCGTTGCAACACCGAGAACGAGCGGAATCAGGCCCACAACCGGCTGGCCGCCATCGCCCTGGGTATGCACCGGGGTGAGTCAGCTACGCCCAGGCAGACACCCGAGGCGGAGGTGACGGTGGAGGAGGTGGACCGCATCCTCGCCACGCTGGCGGAGGTGGATTGGGTCAGTGAATCCGGCGCTGCCGATGCGGGCGCCAAGCGTGAGTTGCTGCTGTCCGACTCCGGCCTGCTTCTGCCCCGCGACAACCGGCGCGCGGCCTTCTATCACCTGAGTTTCCAGGAATTCCTGGCCGCCGAGCGCATCCGGACCTTGTGCGAATCGCCCGAGAGCATCCTCGCCCGCTACGCCGGTACGCCTGCCTGGCGGCGCACCCTGCGTTTCCTGTTCTGTGCCATCGTCGAGCGGGACAAGGCCGAACGGGCCGTCATCGCTTGGCAAAGTCTGCTTCCCTACCTTGAGCCCGCTGCCCTGAACGCTAACCCTGCGCCAGCCCTGGTGCTTGCCGACAGCCTGGAGATCATCCATGCCAAGGGCTGGCCTCTGAACGACGACTTCAAAGCACCGCTGCTCCGCGCCTGCGATCACGCCCTGTATCGTCCGCCGCCCGACATACGTGCCCAACTTTGGCTGACGCGGGGGCGTCTTGGCCTGGATGACCGCCCTGGCGTTGGACTACGCCCCGATGGCTTGCCGGACATTGTCTGGGAAGCGTGCGAAGCGGGGGACTTTCTGTATGGCGACGCCAAAGAGAAGCGCACGCTGAAAACGCCTTTCCGCATCGCCCGCTACCCCGTTACCTACCGCCAGTTCCAGGCCTTCATCGATGCCGGCGGCTATGGGCAGGATGAGTGGTGGGTTGGCTTGGCAGAGCGGCCCGAGGCGACCCCCGCGCGGTGGTCCGAACCCAATGCCCCCCGCGAGACGGTCTCATGGTACGAAGCCACGGCCTTCTGCCGCTGGCTGGATGCGCAGCTCAGGACTGCGGGCTTGCTTTCGGCAGGCTGGCGGGTGAGCCTGCCGACCGAGGAACAGTGGGAGCGGGCGGCGCGTGGCACCGATGGCCGGGAATATCCCTGGGAAGGGGATTTCCGTTCGGCGCTGGCGAACTTCGACGAAACCTGGACTGACGTCGGCCCCTGCTACCTGGGCCGCACTGCTCCGGTTGGAATCTACCCTGACGGGCAGGCGCCGAGCGGTGCGCTGGACATGGCCGGCAATGTCTGGGAGTGGTGCCGCAATGAGTACGAGCAGCCGGAGAGCCTTGCTGATGCAGGCGACCGCCCACGGGTGGTGCGTGGCGGTTCCTGGGTTGGTAGCACGAACAATTGCCGCGCCGCTTGGCGCAACAGAATCCAACCCGCCTCCCGCCACCGTAGTCTTGGTTTTCGGGTGTGTTGCGCGCCCCCATCGATTGAGCCTCTGACCTCTGAATCGCTGATCTCTGTTCTCTGGGTCTGGAGGGGCCATTCCGGCGCGCGTCTACGGCTGCCGCGTGAAGCGCAGGCCCCCAAACACATGCTCCCGTAGGCCCCAGGTGTCGGCGTATCGAACAGGATTGATCCAGCCCTGCACGCTGGCATCGAACTCGCCAAAGCCTCTCGGTGAGCCACGCGGGCTCAGGCCAGGAAGGGGACAGTGATTGGCACGCAGCACACCCGAAACCCCAGATCGTCCTGGCGGGTGCTCGGGGCATCCCGGTTGCGGCAGGCGGCGCGGCAACAATAGGAGGGGCTGTTCCAGGATCCGCCCCGTACCGTCCTTGCTTCCCCGCTCCCGTCCCACGGGCGACCGTCATCGGGGGCGCCCTGGTAGTTGGCATGCCAGCTATCCTCCACCCATTCCCGGATATTGCCGACCATGTCGCAGAGGCTGAAGGCATTGGCGGGAAAGCTGTCGACCGGCGCGGTCCGCTTCAGCTTGAACTGGCTCGACGAGCCCCAGAAGTTCGCCTTGTCCTTGCCGGGCTCATCGCCCCAGGGGTAGCGGGTCTGGCTGCCGGCACGGGCGGCATATTCCCACTCGGCTTCGGACAATAGGCGGTAGGGCTGGCCGGTCCGGTCGCGCAGCCAGGCCACATAGGCCTGGGCGTCGTCCCAGCTCACATGGATGACGGGCTGGCGGCCACGGCCCCAGCCTTTGTCATCCGGCCTGTGTGTGCTGCCACCTGCTGCGACAAAGGCATCCCACTCGGCAAAGGTGACCGGGTAACGGCCGACGGCGAAAGGGCGGGCGATGCTCACCGGATGGCAGGGGCCTTCATTTTCATCCCGGTCCTTTTCGTCTTGCGGCGAGCCCATCAGGAAATGCCCTGCCGGCACCACCACCAGGTCGGGGAGGTCCGGGCCGTGGCGGAAGGCGGTGCCGGGGGCCGGCAGATCGTGGGCGACGAGAATGCGGGGTGGTGGGGCCGCGACGACGGTGGGGTGCCCGATTTGCGACGGAGCTTCGACGCCATCCCTGCCAGCAGCATGGGTGGAGACACGTCGAAGCGCCTTGACCAGCTCGCCCACATCGAAATCCCAGCGTTTGTCGGTGATCTCGTGGGCGTTGCGGCGGACCAGCGGTTTGAGCGCATCGGGGAGCTGCTTGTCCCTGGGCATGGCCGCACCGCCCACGAGCACGGGGACGACACGCAAGTTGCCCTGCAGGCCGGTGAGGATCTCGATGCGCACCCAGTCGTCTTCGTCGTCGAGGCGGCGTCCGCCGTGGGGGTGTTGTGCGTCGATCCAGCGGGGGCCGATCACCACCAGCAGCACGGCGCAGTGGCCGAGAGCCCGTTGGATGGCGATGCCGAAGTCTTCGCCGATCTCGATGGAGGCGATGTCGTGGAAGATCGGCCGGTCGGGCAGATCGCGTTTCAGATCGGCGGCCAGGCGGCCAGCCCAGCCGGCGTTGAGCTCGCGGCGGTAGCTGATGAAGATGCCGGACATGGAGTGGTGAGGGGGCGGGTTGAGCCAGCCCGGATTATGTCATTTCCGTGGCCTCGGCTCGTTTCACCTGGCCGCAGTAAGATGCGAGCGGGCTTGCCGCCCCACAACAACACACCCGGAGACTTCCATGACCCGCCTTGCCGCTTGCGCCCTCGTTGCCCTGGCCCTTCCTTCCATCGCCCACGCCGTCTGCCCCACCGGCCTGGAAGCCGCCGCCGTGGCCTCTGCCATCGTGGCCCGGCAGCCGGTGCCGCGGCCGGCTGGCGAGATGAGCATGGCGGACGGGCTGTGCGGGCAGGGCAAGGTGGTGCGCTTTTTGGGGCAGGCCTTTGGCCCGGTGGCGGGCTACAAGGCGGGCTTGACCAACCCGGCGGTGCAGAAGCGCTTCAAGCACGATGCGCCCCTGCGCGGCACGTTGTTTGCCAGCATGCTGGTGCCGGACGGGGCCGAGCTGCCGGCGGCCTTTGGCGCGCGGCCGGTGATGGAGGCCGACCTGCTGGTGGAGGTGGCCGACCCGGTGGCCCTGGCCCGGGCGCAGACGCCGCTGGAGGCCCTGAAGGCGCTCAAGACCTACGCCCCCTTCATCGAGCTGCCGGACCTGATGGTGGAGGATCCGTCGAAGCTCGGCGGGCCGATGCTGGCCATGATCAACGTGGGCGCGCGGGCCGGGGTGGTGGGCAGGGCGGTGCCGGTGAAGGCGACGCCCGAGCTGGCCGAGGCCTTTGCGGCGATGACGGTGACGATGAGCGACGGCAGCGGCGCGGTGCTGGATTCGGGCCAGGGCAGCGCCACCCTGGGCAACCCCCTCAATGCGGCGAGCTGGCTGGCGCGGGATCTGGCGGCGGCGGGCACACCCCTGGCGCGGGGCGCGCGGCTGTCCCTGGGTTCCTTCACCAAGCTGCTTCCGCCCAAGGCCGGCATGACGGTGCGCGTCGTCTACGAGGGCCTGCCGGGCAATCCGGCGGTGGGGGTGCGCTTCCGCTGAGCCGGGGGCGCAGATTGGGCCATCCCGCCCTCGCGGTGGGGCGGGCTTTGGGCTAGATTCCGGTGAGACCGTGCAGGAGCCGCCGATGACCTCCCCTGACCCCCTGGACCCCGCCCTGGCAGAGTTCATTACCAGCCACGTGTCGCTGCAGCTGGCGGCGACTGATGACGCCGGGCTGGCCACGGCCGTGCGCTGCGTGGGGTGCCGGGTGTCGGCGGACCGGCGCCGGGTGACGCTGCTGATGCCCCGCTCCCAGGCGGCGCCGGTGCTGGCGAGCATTGCGGCAAACGGGCGGGTGGCGGTGGTGTTCAATGAGCCCAAGAGCTACCGGACCCTGCAGCTCAAGGGGCGGGACGGGCGCATCGAGCCGCCCCTGCCCGATGATGCGGCGGCCCTGCAGCCCTACGCGGCCGGCTTCGCCCGGCGTCTGGCCCCGCTGGATGTGCCCGAACCCTATGTGCGAACCCTGGTGAGCTGTGCACCGGAAGACCTGGTGGCGGTGAGCTTCACGCCGCTCGAAGCCTACGCCCAGACCCCCGGCCCGCGGGCCGGCCGACGCCTGGGGCCCGGGGAGACGGGCGAATGAGCCGCGCCCTGAGCCTGGACCGCCTGCGCCCCTGCCTGGAGGGCATCGTGCCCTCCGGCATTGCCACCTGCGGGGTGGATGGCATGCCCAACATCACCTACGTGTCGCAGCTGATGTACGTGGACCCGGAGCATGTGGCCCTGTCCTTCCAGTTCTTCAACAAGACCCGGGAGAACATCGTGGCCAACCCGGTGGCCACGGTGCTGATGATGGACCCGGACACCGCGGCCCGTTACCGCCTGACCATCCGTTACCTGCGGACGGAAACCGAGGGCCCCCTGTTTGAACGCATGAAGGCCAAGCTGGCGGGGATTGCATCCCACGAGGGCATGAGTGACGTGTTCCGGTTGCTGGGGGCCGACGTCTACCGGGTGCAGGGCATAGAGGCCGTGCCCGGGCGGGAGTCGCCGCCGGTGGCGGGGGGGCCGGCCCTGCTGCCTGCGCTGCGCCGCAGCGTGGATGCCCTGGCGGCGTGCCAGAGCATGGAGGCCCTGATAGACAGCTTCTGCACCTGCCTGACCCGCCACTTCGACCTGCAGCATCAGCTGCTGTTGATGGCGGACGAGGCAGCAGGGCGGCTGTACATCGTTGCCAGCCGCGGCTATGCCCAGTCCGGGGCGGGGGCGGAGATTCCCTTCGGGGTGGGCGTGATCGGGGTGGCGGCGCGGGAGCGGGTGCCGATCCGCATCATGTTTCCGGCGACGGAGTATGCCTACAGCCGGATGCTGCGGGACCAGGCCGCCGCCGGCGGGCTGGCGGAGCGGCTGGAGACGGTCATCCCCCTGCCCGGCCTGCCCGCACCGGCGAGCCAGCTGGCCGTGCCAATCATGGCCGGCCGCCGGCTGGTGGCCGTGGCCTATGTGGAGAGCCAGCGGGAATGCCACTTTGGTTATGACCTGGAAGATGCGCTGGTGGCGCTGGGTTCCACGCTGGGCTTGTCCATGGCGGCCTGCCTGTGTGTAGAGACGGTGGAGGGGGCGGAGGCCGAGCCCGAGGAGGCGGCAGTGGCTGCCGTGCTGGCCGGGGAGGCGGTGAGGGTGCGTCACTATGCCCGGGACGGCAGCGTCTTCCTGGGCGACGACTACCTGATCAAGGGTGTTGCGGGTGCGATCCTGTGGCGATTGCTGCAGGAATACCAGCGTTCCGGGCGAACCCAGTTTTCCAACCGTGAGCTGCGTCTGGATCCGGCGCTGGGCTTGCCCGAGGTTGCCGACAATCTCGAGGCGCGCCTGATCCTGTTGCAGCGGCGCCTGCGTGACCGCTGCGACTGGCTGGGCATCGAGAAAGCCGGGCGCGGCCGTTTCCGGCTGGATGTGACGCGCCCGGTGACGCTGCATGTCGAGGAGGCGGGTTGAGCGCCGGGGAGCGGTTCAGCGCAGGCTCGTCTTGCCACTGGTGGGGGGCTGGGGAACGAAGACGAAGGGCGGGGTGGGGAGCGCCTGGCCCGGGCCGAGGGCGGCGGGGGCGGGGTTTCCGGCGGGGCCGAGGGCGCGCAGGTAGCGGTAGATGGCGGCCAGATCATCCCGGCTCATGGCCTGCAGGGCAGTCCAGGGCATGGGTGGCAAGCCATTGCGACGGGCCTTGCCGAGCCATTCCTCCTCACCGGCCTGATGGGCGGACAGACGTAGGTTGGAGGGGTAGCTGACGCCCCAGGGGCCGCTGAAGCCGAGGGCTGCGCCGGTGAGGCGGTCCTGCTCGGGGATGACCTCGCCCTGCTGGGCGAAGCCCGGGGTGTGACAGTCGTTGCAGCCGCCGATGGCGAGCAGGTAGCGGCCGCGGGCGGCCGGGTCGGGTTCGGCGGCGATGCTGGCCAGGGGCAGCAGTCCGAGAACAAGGGCGATGGCAGCGGTGGCGGTGGGCCTGGGCATGGTGTTTCTCCGTTGTGGTTTGATGCCTCCAGCTTAGGTGGGGCGCCGCAGCCCGTTTCGTAATACTTTGCTTGTTGAATCCTAAATAAATACTAAGTGCCGCCGGAACGTTCCGGCGGATGGCCGGGTCTGTTGATTCGGTGGCATGGACAATGCCCACTGAACGGGAAGCCGAAGGGAGAGGGAATGGCGCTGGAATGGTGGCACTGGATTGTGCTGGGGGTGGCCCTGGTGGTGGCGGAGCTGGCGGTGCCGGCCTTCTTCATCATCTGGTTCGGGCTTGGGGCATTGCTGGTGGGGCTGTTGCTGCTGGTGGCGCCGGCCATGGGCATGACCCTGCAACTGGCCCTGTGGTGCGCGGCGTCCCTGGGCATGGTGGTGCTGTGGTTCCGGGTGTTCAAGCGGGGTGACCACAAGACGCGCATCGGCCAGTCGGACGGTGACACCATCGGCGAGATCGGCCTGATGGCGAAGGCGGCGGCGCCTTTCGAGCGCGGCCGGGTGCGTTTCCAGAAGCCCCTGCTGGGGTCGGAGGAGTGGGAGTGCGTGGTGGATGAGGCGATCGCCGCCGGTGAGCGGGTGCGGGTGGTGTCGGTGGAGGGCAGTTTTCTGAAGGTTGCCCGGGTGTGATGCAGCTTCGAGGAGTGTGCGATGAGTGATGCAATGGTGGTGGTGCTGGCGATTCTGGTGTTCGTGGTGGTGACCATCGCCAAGGGGGTGCGCATCGTGCCCCAGGGCGAGGAGTGGATCGTGGAGCGGCTGGGCAAGTATTTTGGGACGCTCAAGCCGGGCCTCAACATCATCATTCCCTACCTGGACAAGGTGGCCTACAAGCTGGTGACCAAGGACATCATCCTGGATGTGCAGGAGCAGGAGGTGATCACCCGGGACAACGCGGTGATCCTCACCAACGCGATTGCTTTCGTGAAGGTGACCGACCCGGTCAAGGCCGTGTATGGCGTCACCGATTTCTCCGAGGCGATCCGCAACATGATCATGACCACCCTGCGCTCCATCGTCGGGGAGATGGAACTGGACGAGGCCCTGTCGAACCGGGACAAGATCAAGGCGCGCCTGCGCGAGAGCATTGCCGATGAGGCGGTGGATTGGGGCCTGACCGTGAAGTCGGTGGAGATCCAGGACATCCGCCCGTCGGACTCGATGCAGAAGGCCATGGAACAGCAGGCCTCCGCCGAGCGGGAGCGCAAGGCCGTGGTGACCCGGGCCGAAGGGGCCAAGCAGGCGGCGATTCTGGAAGCCGAGGCCCGGCTGGAGTCGTCGAAGCGTGATGCCAACGCCCAGGTGATGCTGGCCGAGGCATCGGCCGAGGCGATCCGCCGGGTGACGGCGGCCGTGGGCACCGAGACGGCGCCGATGCTCTTTCTGCTGGGCGAAAAGTACATCGCCTCCCTGGAGCGCATGGGCTCCACCGACAACGCCAAGATCGTGGTGCTGCCGGCCGATCTGCAGGAGGCCGTGCGCGGACTGATCGGGGGCGCCACCCGCCGCTGACCCTGATGTGGGCTGCTATGGGGGCTTCGTCATCGGGGCCTGTCCATGTAGGATAAGCGCCCATGTTTGCCTATATCGTCCGACGACTGCTCTACGCGCCGCTCATCCTGCTCGGCGTCAATCTGCTTACCTTTGCCCTGTTCTTCGTGGTCAATACCCCGGAGGACATGGCGCGCATGCAGCTGGGTGCCAAACGGGTGACGCCGGAGGCCATCGAGCGCTGGAAGGTGGAGCGGGGCTACGACAAGCCGCTGCTCTTCAATGGGGCGGCGTCAGGGGCGGCCAGCCTTACCGACACCATCTTCTTTGACAAGTCCTTGCGCATGTTCGCCTTCGATTTCGGTCGGGCCGACGATGGGCGCGACATTGCCACCGAGATCCGCACGCGCATGGGGCCGTCCCTTGCCATTGCCGTACCGACCTTCATCCTGGGCCTGTTCGTCACGGTGTCCTTTGCCCTGCTGCTGGTGTTCTTTCGGGGCTCCTACCTGGATTTCCAGGGGGTCGTGCTGTGCGTGGCGATGATGTCGATCTCGGGCCTCTTTTACATCATCGGTGGCCAGTGGTTGGTGTCCAAGGTCTGGCATCTGGTGCCCATCTCGGGCTACGGCGGGGGGCTGGATGCGTCGCGCTTTCTGGTGCTGCCGGTGCTGATCGGGGTGATTGCGGGGATTGGCGGCAGTGCCCGCTGGTACCGCACGATCTTTCTGGAGGAGGCCGGCAAGGACTATGTGCGCACGGCGCGGGCCAAGGGTTTGTCCGAACTGCAGGCCCTGTTCCGGCATGTGCTCAAGAACGGGATGATCCCCATCCTGACCGGGGTAGTGGTGGTGATCCCGTCCCTGTTCATGGGCAGCCTGATCAGCGAGTCGTTCTTCGGCATTCCCGGCCTCGGCAGCTACACCATCGATGCGATCAACGCCCAGGATTTTCCGGTTGTGCGGGCCATGGTCTTCATCGGCTCGCTGCTCTACATCGTCGGGCTGATCCTGACGGATCTTTCTTATACCCTGGTTGATCCGCGGGTGAGGCTGGATTGATGGACGTGCAACCTGTATTCCTGTGGACCGATGTGCTGCTGTTCGGCCTGATGGCGTGCATCGGGCTGGCGGCATGGCGGGCGCGACGCAGCGAACCCATGCGTGCCGCCTGGCGGCGGGTGGGGGAGAGTGCGGTGGGCATGGCGTCCCTGACCATCTTGTTGCTCTTCCTGGTGGTGGGGTTGCTGGACAGCCTTCATTACCGACCTTATCTGCCTCCGGCGCCGGACGCCCAGGTGACCAACGGGCGCGGGCCGGTGTCCACCGAAGTGCGCAGTGCCCTCGATGCCCTGGCCGAGCCCTTGCGCACCCGTGTCGAGAAAACCTACTCGGCCCCCCTGGCCTATGCGCTTTTTGCCAAGCAGACCATCGAGAAGGCCGACGGAACGCAGCAGCGGGCCTTTCCGCGCCTGAAGTTCGGTGGCGCCGGGCTGCAGTATCCGGAGGAGGATCATGCGGGCGATGTGCTGGGGCGCATCGGTCTGGGCCTGGCCCTGGCGGCCGGCGCCTGGTGCCTGCTGGCAGGCTGTCTGGTGCAGGGGGTGGCCATGTCCCGCATGGTGCCTTTTGGCGCCGCGTGGCGGGCGGTGTGGCGGGGCAAGGGCGGCCTGGCCTGGCGGGCGGTGCTGGTGACCCTCGGGTTGGTCTTCCTGTTTGCCGGCCCGGTTGCCGTGCTGGCGGGCGAGTATCACGTGTTCGGGACCGACAAGGTGGGGCAGGATGTGCTCTTTCTCACCCTCAAGAGCATCCGCACAGCCTTGGTCATCGGTACGCTCACCACGCTGGTGACCCTGCCCGTGGCGGTCGTGCTGGGGATCATGGCGGGATACCTGGGGGGGTGGGTGGATGATCTCATCCAGTACGTTTACACGGTGCTCAACTCCATCCCCGGCGTGTTGCTGATTGCCGCCGCGGTGCTGATGATGCAGGTCGTCATCGACACCCATCCCCAGTGGTTCGAGACAGCCGCCGAGCGGGCCGATGCCCGCTTGCTGGCCTTGTGCCTGATCCTCGGCATGACCAGCTGGACCGGCCTGTGCCGCTTGCTGCGGGGTGAAACCCTGAAGCTGCGGGAGCTGGAGTACGTGCAGGCGGCCCGCGCCTTCGGGGTGTCCACTGCCCGTATCCTGGGCCGGCACGTGTTGCCCAACCTGATGCACCTGGTGCTGATCGCGCTGGTGATGGATTTCTCGGGCCTGGTGCTGGCCGAGGCGGTGCTGTCCTATGTGGGGATCGGTGTCGATCCCGGCACGGTGAGCTTCGGCACCATGATCAACGCCGCCCGCATGGAGCTCGCGCGGGAGCCCATGGTGTGGTGGAGTCTGATGGCGGCCTTCCTCTTCATGTTCGTCCTGGTCCTGGCGGCCAATCTCTTCGCGGACGCCGTCCGCGATGCCTTCGATCCGCGGGCGAGCTGAGCCCGGCCTTCCCCTGAATCAACGCGTACCGCCTACCCCCGCATGGGGGTGGGCGGCCGGGCGATTGCGGCTGACGGTTAAAGCCCGGGCCTGATTGTGCCGTAAGCAGGTTCTGATCTCGGAAAGCCGGCCCGCCATTCGATTCTGGAATATCGCCTTGATGAATATGTTGGTCAGCACCGCCCAAGATGAGTTGGTCGCATTTCTAGAGGAAGATGCCCGCCAGCCCGTGCCCCCAGCCGGTGTGGCGTGGAAGGTTCTCATTGTGGACGATGACCCGGAGGTGCATCAGGCCACGGTGTTTGCGCTGAAGGGGCAGCACGTGTGCGGAAGGTCGCTGGATCTGTTCCACGCCAATTCCGCGGAAGAGGCCATGGTGTTCCTGCGGCGTACGGCCGGCGTGGCGGTGATATTTCTGGATGTCGTGATGGAGAGTCACGATGCCGGCCTTGAGCTGGTGCGGCGGATTCGTGGCGAGCTTGGCCTGATGGAGACGCGGATCATCCTGCGTACCGGTCAGCCGGGATACGCGCCCGAGATGAGCGTGATCCGCGATTACGACATCAACGACTACCGCACCAAGTCCGAACTGACGCATACGCGGCTGATGACCACGCTCACCTCCGCCATCCGCGCCTTCGAACAGATCACGGGGCTTACCGAGGCCCGGAATGGTCTGGCGTCCCTGGCAGAGAGCGGAAGCAAGCTCTTCATTCCCCGCGATTCCCGTTCTTTTGCGGAGGCAGCGCTCCGACAGCTGGAGAGCTTGTTCGGGAGCCCGCTCGATGCGGTCTTCTGCGGTCCGCTGGCGGGCGGAGGTTGTGAGGGCGATCCGGAGGCAAGTGGCATCCTGGCGGCAACCGGCGCCCACGCGGCGCTCGCCGGTGAAGGCTTTGACGGCCTCGTTCAGTTTCCGCTGGTGTCCTTGCTCAGGAAGGCGCGCGCGGCACAAGCGCACGTCTTCGGGGAGGGGGGCACTTGCCTCTATCTTGGCAGAGCTCACGGCAAGGAAGCCCTTGTTTGCCTGCAGCATCCGGGGGGTGAGATCCGGCCCCTCGTGCGACAGCTAATCGAGATCCTGTGTTCCAACCTCCGCGTGGGCTTCGAGAACGTGGTGCTGTTCGAACGTCTGCACTTTTATGCTTACTATGATCCCCTGACCCGGCTCCCCAACCGGACGCGCTTCCTCGATCGCATGGATGAGGGCCTGGCCGGTTTTGCGGAGTCGGGATGGACAGTCGGAATCATCGACATCGTCCGATTCTCCGAGCTTAACGATGCGCTTGGCCATCGTAGTGGTGATCTGCTGCTCATTGAGGTGACCCGTCGTCTCAAGGCACGACTGGGTCGCGAGGCTCTCGTGGCACGCATCGCCGGAGATGCGTTCGGGATCTGCTGGAGACCGGACGAGGACGAGGGGGTGTCGGCGGTGCTGGATGTCTTTTCGGCACCCTTCCTTGTGCGTGGTCATGCCGTACCCATGCGCGCCCGTGCCGGCTTTGCCCAAGCAGTCATGGCACCCGGTGGCGCAGTGGAACTCCTCAAGCGTGCCAATCTGGCTCTGAGCCATGCCAAGCTGGAGGGCGATCAGCACTGGCGGTTCTTCAGCTCGGAGATGGAGTCGAGTACCCAGAGCCGCGTGCAATTGCTCAATGAGCTGCGCTCCGCCCTCAATACGGGTAAGGGCCTTGAACTGCACTATCAGCCCCAGGTGCTCCCGACAAACGGGCGCATTGTGGGCTGCGAGGCGCTGATCCGATGGATCAAGCCCCAGGGTGAGAGCGTTGCGCCGGATGTGTTCATCCCCCTGGCCGAGTACACTGGGCTGATTGTCGAAATCGGTGACTGGGTGTTTGCAGAGGCGTGCAGGCAGATCGTCCGATGGGATCGCAGCGGTCTGCCCCCGTTTCGGGTTGGCATCAACATCTCGGCAGCCCAGTTCCGGGAGGTCGACTTTGTTGCCAAGATATCGGCGGCAATCGAGAGCTCCGGTGTCGATCCTGCCCGACTGGAACTCGAGATCACCGAATCGGTTGCGATGGAAGATCCCGATTCGGTCGCACGTCAGCTCCACGAGCTGAAAGCGCTGGGTCTGCGGGTGGCCGTGGATGATTTCGGTTGCGGATTTTCTTCCCTGGGCAGCCTTAACCGCCTGCCTTTTGATCGGATCAAGATTGATCGCGCCTTCGTTCGGGAGCTCACGCCTGCCACTTCACAGGACTGCATCGCCCGGATCATCGTCAAACTTGCGAAAAGTCTGGGGCTCGACGTGATTGCCGAGGGAGTGGAAACCGTGGAGCAATCACGCCTGCTTGAGGAAATGGGATGCTCTGAGATGCAGGGATTTCTCTACGGGCGGCCGATGCATCCTGATGCGCTGGCAGGTTGGGTTGGCGGCAACGCAGGGGCGCTTCGTATTTGAAGACGACGCGCCAACAGGATTTATTTTCTTAATCTTGTTGACACGTAGTGATTGGTCTTTATAATTCGGCCTCTCTTCGCTGCGGCGCACACAGTGAGTGTGGGTCGAAGTGGTGGAGGGGGTGTCGCGGGAGGTGTTGCGATGCTTGCGCCAAGTGGTTTGTTTCGGTGGTTAAGCGGTTTTCGAAACAAGGTACTTGACAGGGTTTTGAAGCTCTGTATAATGCGCACCTCTTCGCTGCTGTGGCAGCCGTTCTTTAAAAAGATGAACAACCGATAGGTGTGGGTACTCGGTTCTGAGGGGTAACTGGTTTATACCAGAAGCCACGAAGAAATTGAA
>NZ_JAFLDT010000064.1 GCF_017302315.1 Zoogloea sp. | reverse complement strand
TCAGCGACCTGATCGGCACCCACTCCTGGAGCGCCGTCAAACTCGATCTCTACGGGCTCAAGTTCTACACCACGCACGTCCTGAAGAAGCCCTGGGTGATGCCCGATCTGATCAAGCCACCCAAAGCCCAGCGCCTGCCCGACATCGTGACGGTGGAGGAAGCGCAGCGGCTGTTCAGTGCCACGCGCACCCTGAGTTACCGGGTGTTCTACTTCACCCTCTACAGCCTCGGGCTGCGCCTGGGTGAGGGGCTGGCGCTCAAGGTCGGCGACGTGGACGCGGCCCGGATGCGTGTCCAGATCCGCGATGCCAAGGGCAACCGGGATCGCTTCGTGCCCCTGCCCGATGCAACGCTGGTGGCCTTGCGGCAGTTCTGGCAACTGCACCGCCATCCGGAGCTGCTCTTTCCCAATCGCCACGGCGGCCTGAGTGCGGCGCACCGCGCCCGCACACCGCTGGATCGCGGTGGGGTGCAGACCACCCTGCGCCAGGTGGCGCAGGATTGCGGACTAAAAAAAAGATCACCCCGCACAGTCTGAGGCACAGCTATGCCACCCACCTGATCGAAGCCGGCGTCGATCTGCTGGAAGTGCAGAAGATCCTCGGCCACCATTCGATCCTCACCACCGCCCGCTACACGCACCTCACCCACCACACCACCGATCAGGCCGATACGTGCATCAATGCGCTGATGAGTCGCTTCTCCATTCAGTGGGGGGCGGTCAAATGATTCCCCTCTCGGAAGTCATCCGCCGGTGCGAAGCCGACTACCTTCGGCAGTATTCGGCCACGATGTTGCCCAGCCATCGCCAGGCCCTGGCTGCCCTGAAGCTGTGCCGCACGGCCATGGCGCCGCGCATGCGAGCCGTGTGCTCGGGCTGCGACGAAACCCGCCTCGTGCCCCATTCCTGCGGGCATCGCAGCTGCCCGCACTGTCAGCACTTTGAGAGCCAGCAGTGGCTTGAACGGCAGGCGCGGCGGCAAGTGCCGGGGAGCCATTTCCTGCTGACCTTCACCTTGCCGGCACAGCTACGCGCGCTGGCCTGGCAGCATCAGCGCACCCTCTACGCCGTGCTCTTCGAGTGTGCCTGGGCAACGGTGAGCCTCTTTTGCCGGAACGACCGGCAACTGCAGGGGCAGGCCGGTGCGGTGGCCGTGCTGCATACCCATTCGCGTCGCCTTGATTACCACCCGCATGTCCACCTGGCCATGCCGGGCGCCGCACTGGACCCGGAGAAGCGCCTGTGGCGAAGCCGCAGTGGCAAGGGCAGCGGCTACCTGTTCAATCACCGAGCCTTGGCCAAGGTCTTTCGCGCCAAGGTGCTGGCTGCGCTTGCCCGGGAGGGTTTGAAACTGCCGCCCGGCGTCCCGGCCCGCTGGGTGGTGGATTGCAAAGGCGTTGGCGATGGCAGCAAGGCCCTGGTCTATCTGGGCCGCTACCTGTATCGGGGCGTCATCCAGGAGAAGGACATCCTCTCGTGCGAGGCAGGCAAGGTCCGCTTTCGTTACCGGGAGAGCCAGACCGGCAAGAGCGCGGTGCGCACCGTGAGCGGGGCGCGCTTCCTGGCGTTGATCCTTCAGCACGTGCTGCCCAAGGGCTTCCGGCGCTCCCGCAACTTCGGCTTCCTGCATCCGAACAGCAAGCGCCTGATTGCACTGCTGCAGGTGGTGCTGAAAGTGGCTCCCGACCCCGGCCCGACCTGGATGAAGCCCCGACCGCCGTTTCTGTGTGCATGCTGCGGCGCGCCCATGCGTATCGTGCAAAGACGGATCCCGGCGCCTGAGCGATGGCGCAGCGCGACGCCGACCGGGAGCGTGAGCTTGTAAACGAACCCTCCGTCGACCGATGGATGCGCCTGTTGTCGGCGCTACGGCGGCGCTTGGCCTGAAATCGGCAGGAATCGAGGACTGAGCCCTCCCAAACGGCTCAATCCGGCGATGTAGCGCTGCAAGGGCGGTGCGAGTCAGTGGCGAGGGCAGGCTTTCCGTCGTCGAAAGCCCGCCTTTGCGGTGAAGGACGAAAAGCTATTTCCAGGGGAATCCGAACTGCCGAACCGGGCTTGTCCAACAACCGGTTCAGATCGTGGCTCGCGTAGCGATCACGATCTAACCTTAATCGTTAGGGCTTGAAGCATGATTGAACGCCCCAAACCTCGAATTGCGCGCCAGCAAACCACAAGCCAATAAATACGAGTAATGCAAAGGCAACCCCTTGCGCAATGCGATGAATGGACCGCAACGCTAAGCCGATTGCGGCACCACCGGAGGCTGCGCTGAGAAGCAAAGTTAGAAGGCCAACACTCTCAAGATCTAGCGCGCGAGCAGGGTTACCAAGCGAGCCGCCCTTTGGGTCGCCAGCACAACCAGCTTTGAACATGAGAAAAAGTTCCAATGCAGCGCACATAGCGAACAATAGCGCAAGGCCGAGTGGCATATATTTCGGAGCGTTGGCCGCCATGACGGTAAGCCCTAACGTGAAGTAGACGACGTCTGACGCCTCCGGCGTCTTATACGACTGTCGCCTAAGCTGCTGGAACGTGGTAAGTGTCTGTATTTAAAAGCAGTGTGTGCGGAGTTTTGCGTCATGATGTCGTCTAACCTTCTTGCGACTCTTCCTTTGTCGCCCCGTTTGCTCGATTTGGTTCTGGAGCGAATCAGGGTTAAGCACTACAGTCCGAGAACCAAGAAAGCCTATGTGGAATGGATTAAACGCCACATCCTCGTTCATGACAAGCCGCTGCGACGGGGCGCGGGCAGAATGGCGGTGGAGGTGTTGCCGGGTGCGTTGACTGTTGGAGGTCGCCCGAGGCTGAGACGGTTCAGAAGAACTGTGGCGTAGGAGAGTGTGCTGGTCGAATGAATTCGACCCCACAAAACCGCGGCGTCCCGGCTCGCGTTACGCGCTCGAGCCCCGCAGCCCCTCACCGCACATGATTCCCATCCCTCCCCAGCAGCGTCACCTCCACATACCGTGACCCCACCCTGTCACCCGGGCTGAAGCGCACCTTGAATCCCCCCAGGTCCAGATCCAGGTTCTCCAGCGACTGCATCACCGCTGCCGGGGTGGGGGTGCCCTTGGTGCGGCGGATGGCTTCGATCAGGACGCGGGTGCCGACGTATTCCTCGAAGCTGGTGTAGGACGGGGTGTCTTCGGGGGCGAAGCGTTTGAGGGCCTGGTGGTAGTCGCGGGCGATGCGGGTGACGCCGCTGAAGGGGGAGGGCATGACCTGGGTGATGCCGACGCCCCGGGCAGCGTCGCCGCCGGCCAGCTGATGCAGTTCGCGCCCATTCACCACCGAGATGCTGAAGAGCTGGGTGCCGGGGTGGGCGGTCTGGTAGGCCTTGACGAAGGCGGCGGCGGGGCGCACCACGCCGATCATGATCACGGCCTGGGGCACGCCGCGGGCGATGTCCTCGACGGCCTTGCCCACGTCTTCGGTGTTCTTCTCGTAGCTGCCCTTGCTGACGATCTTCATGTTGTGGCGGGCCAGGGCCTTTTCGACGCCGGCCAGGCCGGCCTGGCCGAAGGGGTCGTTCTGGTGGAACACGGCGATGCGGGTGAGGCCGGTGCCGACAAACTGGCGCACCATGGCCTCGGTCTCGTCGCCGTAGCTGGCGCGGATGTGGAAGATCCAGGGGTTGAACGGGCTGCGCAGGGGTTCGCCGCCGGTGTAGGGAGCGACCAGGGCGATGCCGCCGCCGGAGAGCACGCCTTGCTTGAGCAGTTCGGCGATGTTGCCGGTGCCGGCATAGCCGATCAGCGCGGCAGCCTTGTCCTTGCGGATGAGTTCCTGGGTCAGACGCAGGGTTTCGGCGGTCTGGTAGCCGTCATCCTTGAGCACGTGCTTGAGGGTGTGGCCATTGACGCCGCCGGCGGCGTTGGCGGCATCGATGGCGATGCGCACGCCCAGAGCCATGGCCTGGCCGGTGGAGGCGAGGCTGCCGGAGAGGGGGGCGCACTGGCCGATCACCACCGTGTCGGCCCGGGCCAGCCCTGATCCCAGCAGCGCAATGAGCAGCAGGCCGCCGAGCCGCCGCCAAATCTCCGTGTGCATTTTTATCTCCCCATCGTAATTTCTGATGGCGGCAGTATGCAGCATGGAATGTTGATTTCCTGTGATCGGATGTTGCGCTGCAATGTGACTTACTTCTCAGCGCCCATTCCATTGTCCTTTTCGTGTCAGCCCTCGCTCCCCTGCAGCCCGTATTTGCGGATCTTGTCGTGCAGGGTGGTCTTGGGGATGCGCAGGGCCTCGGCGCTGCGTGCCAGGCTGCCGCCGTGGCGGCGCAGCTCGGCGGCGATGAGGCTGCGCTCGAAGCTTTCCACTGATTCCGCCAGGGAGGCGGGCGCAGCCTCGCCCGTGGCGGTGCCGAGGATGTCCTTGCCGACGCCGAGCACGATGCAGTCGGCCACGTTGCGCAGCTCGCGCACATTGCCCGGCCAGGTGTGGGCCATCAGCTTGCGCATCTGCTCGGGCGGCACCGCCGGCAGCGGGCGTTCGTGGCGGTGGGCGGCGAGGAGCAGGAAGTGCTCGAGCAGCAGGGGGATGTCCTCGCGCCGTTCGCGCAGGGGCGGCAGGTCGATGGTCACCACGTTGAGGCGGTAGTACAGGTCGGCGCGGAAAGTCTGGCGCTCGGCCCGGTCCTTCAGATCGTCCTTGGTGGCGGCCACTACCCGGCAGTCCACCGGCAGTTGCTGGTTGGAGCCGAGGCGTTCCACCACTCTCTCCTGCAGCACCCGCAGCAGCTTGATTTGCACGCCCATGGGCATGCTCTCCAGCTCGTCCAGGAAGAGGGTGCCCTTGTTGGCGTACTCGATCTTGCCGATGCGCCGCTTCTGGGCGCCGGTGAAGGCGCCGGCCTCGTGGCCGAAGAGCTCGCTGTCGAGCAGGTTGTCGGGCAGGCCGCCGCAGTTGAGGGCCACGAAGGGGCCGTCCTTGCGGGGCGAGAGTTCGTGCAGGCACTGGGCGATGAGCTCCTTGCCGGTGCCGGTCTCGCCGCGTACCAGCACGTCCACCCGGGTGCTGGCCACGTCGGTGACGAGCTGGCGCACCCGGGCCATCTGGGGCGAACGGCCGATGAGCTTGGCTTCGGCGCCTTCGCGTTGCTCCAGGCGGCGGCGCAGGTCGAGCACCTCCAGGGTCAGGGCGCGTTTTTCCAGGGCGCGGCGCACCACGTCCACCAGCAGTTCGGGCGAGAAGGGCTTCTGGATGAAGTCGTAGGCGCCGGCGCGCATGGCCTCCACGGCCAGGGTCACGTCGCCGTGGCCGGTGATGATGATCACCGGCAGGTCGGGGTCCATGGCCTGGCAGCGGCGCAGCACCTCCATGCCGTCGGCCTTGGGCAGGCGCATGTCGGTGACCACCACGCCGGGAAAGCCCGGCTTGAGGCGCTGGAAGCCTTCCTCGGCCGAGCCGACGCCCTCCACGGGGATGTCGGCGAGCATCATGGCCTGCTCGCAGCCCAGGCGCACGTCGGGGTCGTCTTCGATGATGAGGGCGCGGAGTTCGGGGTTCATAGGGGCAGGAGAAAGGCTAGAGGTGGGAGGGAGGGTTGTGTCTGTGGGCGACGTGTAGGGGCGACTTCAGTCGCCCATCGTGCGTTGATCACCGACAGACGACCCTTGATTGGAGTTCGTGGGCGACTGAAGTCGCCCCTACTGGTCAGCATCGGGGAGGGCGTTCTCGCCTGGGGCGGCGGGCAGGTTCAGGATGAAGCGGGCACCGCCTTCGGGGCGGTTCTCGGCGCGCAGGTCGCCGCCGAACTCGCGCACGATGTCGCGGGAGATGGCGAGCCCCAGGCCGAGGCCTTCGCCAGCGGGCTTGGTGGTGAAGAAGGGTTCGAACAGGGCGCCGGCATCGGGCAGCCCGCAGCCGGTGTCGGCAATGCTCAGCTCGAGGCTGCCGTCGGTGCCCGGGGTGGCTTCGATGGTGAGCGTCTTGTGCTCGCTGTCGGCCATGGCATCGGCGGCGTTGCGGATCAGGTTGATGAGCACCTGCTCCAGGCGGTTCTGGTCGCACCAGGCAATGGCCTGTTCGGCTTCGCAGCGATTGTCCACGGTGACCCCTGACGTACTCAGGCGCTGGTCGAGCAGGAACAGGGCGGCGCCCACGGCGTGGGCCACGTCGGTGGGGGCCGGGATGGCCGGTGACTTGCGGGCAAAGGTTTTGAGGGGGGTGATGATGCGGCCCATCTGGTCGGCCAGGCGGGCGATGATGCCCAGGTTCTGCTCGACGGTGCTCAGGTTGCCACGCTTCATGAACTCCACGGCATTGCCCGACAGGGTGCGCACGGCGCCGAGGGGCTGGGCCAGCTCATGGGTGATGCCGGCGGCCAGCTGGCCGAGCACGGCGAGCTTGGCGGCCTGCACCAGCTCGTCCTGGGCGGCGCGCAGGGTCTGTTCGGCCTGCTGGCGTTCGGCCACCTCCTTGCGCAGGCGGGCATTGGTGTCGGTGAGGGCCTTGGTGCGCCGCGCCACCTTGCTTTCGAGCTGGGCGTTGGCCTGCTCCAGCAGTTCCTTGGCCTCCAGCTTCTGGCGGACGATGCGGCGGCGCTGGGCCACCACCAGCAACAGGAGCAGCACGAAGCCGGTCGCCACCGCCGCCAGGGCGCCGTGCCCGAAGGCCTGGGCGCGCACCGGGCGCAGATCCGAGAAGATCAGCAGGCGCCAGCCTACGTCCTGCAGGCCGCGGCCATGCACCAGATAGCTGCCGCCCGCATCCACGTGATTGCGGCTTCGGGCAACGCCGGGCGGCGGTGTGCCCAGCTTCATGTGCACGATCTGCCCTTCCGGCCCCGGCGCCGCATTGACGCTGACCGGGAAATCGCCGATGGGGCCACCGTTGTAGAGACGGCTCATGGAGATATCCACGCGGGTGTCGAGGGGCAGCGGCGAGAGCGCGGTGTAACGCCACTCGGGCACCGACGAGAGGATCACCACGCCGTTGCTGTCGGAAATCAGGGCAGGTGCCCCGAGCAGATCCCAGGCCTTGTCGAGGGGGGCCAGACTGATCTTGATCACGGCCACACCCACCACCCGGTTGCCATGGCGGATGGGATGGGAGACGAAGTAGCCCGGCTCGCCCCGGGTGATGCCGATGGCGAAGTGGCGACCGACCCGGCCGGCCAGCCCCTCCAGGAAGTAACTGCGGAAGGAGAGGTCTTCGCCCACGAAGCTGTTGTCCGGGTCATTCCAGTTGCTGGATGCGATCACGAAGCCACGCTCGTCCACCACGAAGATGGCAATGCTGCCGATATGGCTGTTGAGGTGCTGCAGAAAGCGGTTGGCCGCCTGCACGCTGGCGGTGCCCCGGGCGGGGTGCAGGGCGCCCAGCACTTCCTCGTTGAGCTGGATGGTGGCGGGGATGTGGGCGTAGCGGTTGACGATGCCGTCCACCGCCGCGGCAAACAGGTCGAGGCGGTGCCCGGCGTCGGTGCGCAGGGTCTGCATGCCCTGGTACTCGCTGGCCCGGTAGCCGCCAAAGCCGATCAGCCCGATCAGTAGCAGGATGACGGCAACGATGAAGGGGTTGGGGGACAGGGAGCGGGAGGGCGGCAGGATGCCTGCGGCCGGTGGGGCGCTTTCGGTGGCGGGCGGGGTGGCGGGTGTCGTCATGGGAGGGGCGTGTTGCGGGGCTCAGGCGCCCGCAATGAAACTGCGGACCCCCGAACCGATGAACTGGATGCCGATACAGATAAGCAGAAAACCCGTCAGGCGCGTGACGACGTTGATGCCTTCATCGCCGAGCAGCCGTGACACCCAACGGGCGGAGTATAGAACCCAGCACAGGGCAAGGCACGTCAGGGCGATGCTGAGCACGCTGGCGGTGTAGCCCACGGCCTGCTGGAGCGGGTCGCCCAGCTCGGCCAGTTCGGTGGAGACGCCGATCACCGTGGCCAGGGCGCCGGGCCCGGCGATGCCCGGCATGGCCAGGGGGAAAAAGGCAAAGGCGCTGCCCCGGCCGGCGGGCACCATGGGCTCGCCGCTGCCGAAGAGCATGCGATAGCCCAGGATCGCCACCGTGATGCCGCCGGCGATGCGCAGGGCGCCGTAGGAAATGCCGAAGAGCTGCAGGATGGCCACCCCGGCGAACAGGGCGGCGGACAGCATCACGAAGGCGTACACGCAGGCCCGGCGCGCCTCGCGCAGGGCATCACTCACCGGCTGGTTGGCCGACAGGCTCAGGAACAGGGGGATCTTGGAGAGGGGGTTGGTGATGGTGATGAGGCTCACCAGCCCGCCGAGCAAGAAGGTGGTGGCGATCTTGAGGAGCAGGGGCGTCATGGCCATTCACTCTAAAAAAGAACGTGCCGGACGGGAGGAGTACCGGCCGGCACGCCACAAGGGCCGGATGCTCCGGCCAGGGATGGGGGCCGGGCCCTGTACGGACCCGACCCCGGGGGTTGGTTGGCTCAATGCTGCAGGATCTTGGCCAGGAACTGCCTGGCGCGCTCGGAGCGGGGGGCGCCGAAGAAGGCGTCCTTGCTGTCGTCCTCGACGATCTGCCCCTTGTCCATGAAGATCACCCGGTTGGCCACCTTGCGGGCGAAGCCCATCTCGTGGGTCACGCACATCATGGTCATGCCCTCCTGGGCCAGCTCCACCATCACGTCCAGCACCTCGTTGATCATCTCCGGGTCGAGGGCCGAGGTGGGCTCGTCGAAGAGCATGCAGATGGGGTCCATGGCCAGGGCGCGGGCGATGGCCACGCGCTGCTGCTGGCCACCGGAGAGCTGGCCGGGGAACTTGGCGGCGTGGGCCTTGAGGCCGACCCGGTCGAGGAGCTTGAGGCCCTTGTCGCGGGCTTCGTCCTTGTTGCGGCCGAGCACCTTCTCCTGGGCGATGGTCAGGTTGTCGGTGATGCTCATGTGGGGAAACAGCTCGAAGTGCTGGAAGACCATGCCCACGTGGCTGCGCAGCTTGGACAGGTTGGTCTTCGGGTCGCCCACCGACACGCCATTGACGGTGATGGTGCCGGACTGGAAGGGCTCCAGGCCATTGACGCACTTGATGAGGGTGGACTTGCCGCTGCCCGAGGGGCCGCAGACGACGATCACTTCGCCCTTCTTCACCTGGGTGGTGCAGTCGGTGAGGACCTGGAAGCTGCCGTAGTGCTTGGAAACGGTGTCGATGGAGATCATGTCGGGCTCCTTGGATCAGTGCGCCACGTGGGCGTTGAGTTTCTTTTGGTAGCGGCGCACCAGCTGGGAGGCCGCGAAGCAGATGAGGAAGTACACCAGGCCGGCAAAGAGCAGCAGCTCCACCAGCCGGCCGTCCCGGTCGCCCACCTTGTAGGCGGCGCCGAAGAAGTCGGCGAGGGCCGAGACATAGACCAGGGAGGTGTCCTGGAAGAGCACGATGGCCTGGGTGAGGAGCAGCGGGACCATGTTGCGGAAGGCCTGGGGCAGCACCACCAGGCGCATGGCCTGGGCGTAGCTCATGCCCAGGGCGGAGGCGGCGGAGACCTGGCCCTTGGGCACGGACTGGATGCCGGCGCGGATGATCTCCGAGTAGTAGGCCGATTCGAACAGGGCGAAGCCGATCATGGCCGAGGTGAGGCGCACGTCGGTGTTGGGGTCGAGGTTGAACGCGCCGCGCAGCACCTGGGGCACGATCAGGAAGAACCACAGCAGCACCATCACCAGGGGGATCGCCCGGAACAGGTTGACGTAGCCCGCGGCGAACCAGGACAGGGGCTTGACGGGGGAGAGCCGCATCATGGCCAGGGCGGTGCCCCAGACGATGCCGAAGATCACGGCGCTGAGGGTGATTTCCAGGGAGACCTTCATGCCCTCCCACAGGAAGGGCAGGGCGCCGGGAATTGAAGACCAGTCGAATTCGTACATGTCACTTGCCTCCCAGGTAGCCCGGCACGCGGGTCTTGTTTTCCACGTGACGCATGAGGGTCATGACCACCACGTTGATGATCAGATAGAGCGCGGTCACGGCGATGAAGGACTCGTAGGGCTGGGCGGTGTAGTCCACCAGCTGGCGGCCCTGGGCGGCGAGTTCGAGCAGGCCGATGGTCGAGCACACCGCGGAGTTCTTGAAGATGTTCAGAAATTCCGAGGTCAGCGGCGGCACCACCAGTCGGAAGGCCATGGGCAGGAGCACATGGCGGTAGGTCTGGGGCAGGGTGAAGCCGAGGGCGAGGCCGGCGTTCTTCTGGCCGCGAGGCAGGGCGTTGATGCCGGAGCGAACCTGCTCGCAGACCCGGGCGGAGGTGAAGAAGCCCAGGCACACCATGGCCGACACGAACTGCTGGGTGACGGGGTCGAGGTCCTGCTTGAAGCGGTCGCCGAGGCCGAAGGGCAGCACTTCCGGCAGCACGAAGTACCAGATGAAGAGCTGCACCAGCAGCGGAATGTTGCGGAAGATCTCCACATAGGTGGCAGCCAGGCCGGACAGCCATTTGCCGGGCACGGTGCGCAGCACGCCCATCAGGCTGCCCAGGGCCAGGGCGATGACCCAGGCCGACAGGGACAGCAGGATGGTGGTCTGCAGGCCGGACAGCATCCAGCCCAGATAGGTGCTGTCACCGGAGGCGGCGGGGCTCAGGAAGATGCCCCAGTTCCATTGGTAACTCATGGTTGTTCCCTTTGTTGTAGGGGCGACCTGTAGGGGCGACTTCAGTCGCCCATCCGTGCGTAATACCAGGCGCCGCTCGTTAATCGAAGTCTGCGGGCGGCTGAAGCCGCCCCTACAGGCCCCCGCACGTTCCTGAGGTCAGTACTCCATGAACATGCGTTGCAGTTCCTTGCTGTCCTGGGTCCGGGTCAGGGCCACGGCGGCGAGGATGCGGGCCTTCTGGGGGTTCAGATCGTGGGCCACCACCCAGTCGTACTTGTCATCGGGCTGCTCGGCGTTGCGCAGCACGAAGCCGCCACCCACCACGCGGGACGAGCGGATGATCTGCACGCCCTTGCCACGCAGCTCCTGCAGGGAGGGCACCACCGCGCCGCTGACCGAGCCGTTGCCGGTGCCGGCGTGGATCACCGCCCGGGCGCCGCCTTCGGCGAAGGCCTTGTAGGCGGTGGGGGAGGCGTTGCCGTAGCCGTAGGCGATATCCACCGGGGCCAGTTTGTCGAGGCTGTCGATGTCGAACTCGGTGCCGGTGGTGTGGCGCTTGGCCGGGGCGCGGAACCAGTAGGTCTTGCCCTCGACGATCATGCCCAGCGGGCCCCAGGGGCTCTTGAAGGCTTCGGTCTTGATGTTGACTGCCTTGCTCACGTCGCGACCGGTGTGGATCTCGTCGTTCATGGTGACGAGCACGCCCTTGCCGGCGGCGTCCTTGCTGCCGGCCACGGCCACGGCGTTGTAGAGGTTGAGCATGCCGTCGGCCGACATGGCCGTGCCCGGGCGCATGGAGCCCACCACCACCACCGGTTTGCTGGTCTTGAGCACCAGGTTCAGGAAAAAGGCAGTCTCTTCCAGGGTGTCGGTGCCGTGGGTGATGACGATGCCGTCCACGTCAGCCTGGCGGGCCAGGGCGGCGACGCGCTTGCCCAGGGTGATCAGGTGTTCGTTGGTGAAGCTCTCGGAGGCGATCTGGAAGACCTGGTCGCCGCGCACGTCGGCCAGGTTCTTGAGCTCGGGCACGCCGGCGATGAGCTTGTCCACCGGCACCTTGGCGGCCTGGTAGGAGGCGCTGTTGGCCACGCTGGCGCCCGCGCCGGCAATGGTGCCGCCGGTGGCCAGGATGACCACGCGGGGCCTGTCGGCAGCGTGGGCCGCCAGGCTGCCGGCGAAGCTCGCGGCGAGCAGACAGGAGAGGGCGATGGGGCGGAGGAAGAGGGTCATGATCGGATTCCTTGCTGGTTTGGGGGTGGGGGGCGATCAGAAGTTGTGGCGGATGCCGAGGGCAACGGAGCTGTTGTCCAGGCCGGGGGTGGTGCCCAGGAAGCTGTAGGCACCACCGCCGCCGGTGCGCCGGGCTGCGTCGTTGTCGATCTTGGTGTAGTAGGTATAGAGCTTGGTGCGCTTGGACAGGTTGTAGTTGTAGGCCAGGGTGTATTGGGCGGCGGCCGTGTCGTTGGTGCCGCTGTAGTCGCCGGCACGGCCGTAGTTGGCGTGGAACTCATGGGGCCCCATCGGCACCATGGCCGAGACGCGCCAGTAGTTGCGGGTCATGTCTTCGGTGAGGGTGCTGCGCTTGGAGCGCTCGAACAGGGCGCCCACCACCAGCGGGCCGAAGTTGTAGGCGCCGCCGGCGGTCACCGCGCGGTCGTTGTTGAAGCGCACGCTGGCGCCGGTGCTGTCCAGGTTGGTGGTGTTCTGGGTGGAGGCGTAGCTGACGGCGGCATGCAGCGGGCCGGCGTCGTAGCTCGTCACCAGGCCCAGGTTGTGGGGCGTGCGGGTGGAACCGCTGGCGGCGGGCTCTTCGGCCAGCAGGGCGTAGGTGGCGTCGAAGGTGAAGCCGCCGAGCTTGGGGCTGGTGTACCAGATCTGGTTGTTCATGCGCCCGCCGGCGGCATTGGAGTTGCCGAAGATGGCCGACGACAGCAGCGCGTCCGACGAGGTGCCGGTGTCGTGGTTGTGCATGCTGATGTAGTCGTACAGGGCGTAGTAGATGGGGCCGAGGGAGCGGCCCAGGCGCAGGGTGCCCTGCTGGGTGCGCAGGCCGACCCAGGTGTCGCGCGTGGCCAGGGCGGTGCCGGCATCGTTGCCATCGACGCGGATGCGGCTCTCGATCTGGTAGATCACGGCCATGCCGCCGCCCAGGTCTTCGGTGCCGCGGAAGCCGATGCGGGAGGCGTTGTCATTGACCATGGTGCGGGAGTGGCCGCCGGAGACGCTGACGTTTTCGAAGGTGGCGTTTAGGCGGCCGTAGATCACCACGCCGTCATCGGCGTGGGCCGACAGGCTGGCCAGGGCGGAGAGGGTGGCTGCGGCAGCCAGGCTGAGGTGCTGAACGGTCTTCATGGTTTTATTGATCTCGTGCAAGGGAGTGGGGGAGGGAGCGCGGGAGCGAGACGACGCTTATTCGAAGGCCTTGTCGTTGGGGGCCTTGAACAGCTTGAGCATGGCGTCGGAGGGCGGGAAGTTGAGGTTCAGGCCCTTGGGGGGGATGGGCTGGGTGAACCACTTCTTGTAGATGGCCTCGGCTTCGCCGGAGGTCATGGCCTTGGCGAGGGCCGCGTCCACGAGCTTCTTGAAGCCGGGGTCGTCCTTTCTCATCATGCAGCCGTAGGCCTCGAAGCTCTGGGGTGTGCCGACGACGGCCCAGTCGGCGGGGCGCTTGGCCTTGGCCAGCTCGCCGTAGAGGAGGGCGTCATCCATCATGAAGGCGACGGCGCGGCCGGTTTCGAGGGTGAGGAAGGACTCGCCGTGGTCCTTGGCGGAGATGATGTTCATGCCCAGCTTCTTCTCCTCGTTCATCTTGCGGATGAGCCGCTCGGAGGTGGTGCCGGCGGTGGTGACCACGTTTTTGCCGGCCAGGTCGGGGAAGTCCTTGATGCCGGATTCCTTCTTGGTCATCAGGCGGGTGCCGATGATGAAGATGGTGTTGGAGAAGGCGACCTGGCGGGCGCGCTCGGAGTTGTGGGTGGTGGAGCCGCACTCGATGTCGATGGTGCCGTTCTGGATGAGGGGGATGCGGTTCTGGGAGGTGACGGGGGTGAGCTTGAGGGCGAGGGCGGGGAGCTTGAGCTCGGCCTTGACGGCGTCGACGACCTTGAGCATGAGCTCCTGGGAGTAGCCGACGACCTGCTGCTTGTCATCGTAATAGGAGAAGGGGATGGAGGACTCCCGGTGGCCCAGGGCGATGGTGCCGCTGCTCTTGATCTTGGCCAGGGTGGCGGATTCCTGGGCGAAGGCCGGCTGGGTGGTGAGGGCGCCAGCGGCGATCAGACAGGTGGCGGCAAGCTTCAGCGAGGTGCGCATGATTCGGTTCTCCTGCAAGGGTTGGGGGGCGACGCTGGCGTCGTGTGCCCTTTACATTGCAGGGGCCGTGCCAGCTATTTGCGGCCCGTTCCGATTCTGTAAGTGCTTGATACAAAAGAACCACGCTGGGGGGCTGACGGGGTGTTCGTTCGGATTTCCGGATGGCGGGCCGCAAGTGCGCCCGGAAATCCGCACGCCTTCCCGGGTGGCGCGGTCGAGCCGGGCTGCCGCGGGCTGGTAAAATGCGTCATTCAGCCCTTCGCCCTGTGGATCGAACCGCCATGTCCCTGACTTCGCTCACCCTCACCCGCCCCGATGACTGGCACCTGCACGTGCGCGATGGTGCCGCCCTGGCTGCCGTGGTGCCGGATACCGCCCGCCGTTTCGGCCGGGCGCTGATCATGCCCAACCTCAAGCCGCCGGTGACCAGCGTGGAGCAGGCCGCCGCCTATCGGGAGCGCATCCTCGCCGCGGTGCCGGCAGGGCTCAAGTTCGCCCCGCTCATGACGTTGTATCTCACCGACACCCTCAAGCCCGAAGAGATCGACAAGGCCGCCGCCAGCGGCTTCATGCCGGCCGCCAAGCTCTACCCGGCCGGTGCCACGACCAACTCGGACGCGGGCGTCACCGACATCGCCAAGGTGTACCCCGTTCTCGAACGGATGGCGGAAAAGGGCATTGCCCTATGTGTTCACGGAGAGGTGACCCATGCTGACGTTGATATCTTTGATCGCGAGCGTGTCTTTATCGATCGCGTACTGGCGCCGCTTGCCGCGCGCTACCCGAGCCTGCGCATCGTCTTCGAGCACATCACGACGGCCGAGGCCGCACAGTTCGTGACGGAAGCCGGGCCGAACGTGGGCGCCACCATCACCGCCCACCACCTGCTCCTGAACCGCAACGCGATCTTCGCTGGCGGCATCCGCCCGCACCATTACTGCCTACCGGTCCTCAAGCGCGAGACCCATCGGGAGGCGCTGGTGAAGGTGGCCACCTCCGGCAGCCCCAAGTTCTTCCTCGGCACCGACTCGGCCCCCCACGCCAGGACCACCAAGGAAGCCGCCTGCGGCTGTGCCGGCTGCTATACCGCCCACGCGGGCATCGAGCTCTACGCCGAAGCCTTCGACGAGGCCGGCGCCCTGGACAAGCTGGAAGCCTTTGCGAGCTTCAACGGCCCCGACTTCTACCGCCTGCCCCGCAACACCGACATCATCACCCTGGTGAAGGAGAGCTGGGACGTGCCCGCCGGCCTCGACTACCTGCCCGGCGATCCGCTGGTACCCCTGCGGGGTGGCGAGCAGATCCACTGGAAGCTGGCCTGACCCCTGACCGCCCTGCCTCGACGATGCGCCCTATCCTCAAGCCCCTCCTGCTCCTCCTTGCCCTGCCCCTCCTCGCCGCCTGCGAGTACGAGGGGGCGGCCTTCATCGTCAATGGCAACAAGGACGAAAACATCAGCCTGGTGCGTGAGCAGCGCTGGTTCTGGAGCAGCGAGGTGGATCAGGCTGTCGTCGTGTCGCGCATGCCCACCTGCATGCGCCGCCATGACATCAAGTCCGGCGTGGCCGGCAGCGTGAAGATGGAAGTCTTCGAGGCCGGCAGCAGCCTGTGGGCGCTCAAGCAGGGCAAGAACTGGTATCTGGCGAGCACCGAGAAATGCGAGTTCCAGCGCTGGGCCGAGCCCCCCGACGAGCCCCCCGGCCGCCTGGTGGGCACCTTCAGCCGCAAGAACGACAAACTCGAGTTCATCCCCGCCGACAAACCCGCCAAGCCCATCCGCCCGGTGGAAGAGTGATCCCCCGGCGGGCCGCCGCCGTGAGCGTAGGGGCGACTTCAGTCGCCCGCGGACTTCGATCAAGGGCATGCCTGTGATCAACGCGCGGATGGGCGACTGAAGTCGCCCCTACAAGTCGCCCCTACAAGTCCCCGTTCAAAGCGCCGGAGCCGCCACTCAACGGAGTGCAGGTGATCCGCGTGGCGGGTAGCGTGCCCATGAGTCCATCCCCCACCGACTTCGCCCATCGCCCCCTCTTCGAACCCATCGCCCACCTGCTGTCCGGATTTTCGGATGGCCTGCCCGACGTGGCGGCGCTGACTGCCTGCCTGCGCGCCCACGCCCCTGGGGCGGTGAGCGGTTCGGGGCATCCCCTGCGCTTCGTCCTGCCGCCCGAGGGCCTCGACGCCTACGAGCTGCACATCCACGCCACCGGCGAGGTGCCCACCCGGCCCAATGACTGGCACGACTTCTTCAACGCCCTGGCCTGGTGTGTATGGCCGCGCAGCAAGGCGGCCTGCAACGCCCTGCACCTGCGGGAGCAGTCTGCCCAGGCCGCCGCCGGCCTGCCCGGCCGCGGGCCCGTGCGCGACGCCCTGACCCAGTTCGACGAGTGTGGCGTGCTGGTGGTCTCCGCCGACCCGGAAATCCCGGCTCTGCTGGCGGCCCACGCCTGGGAGGAGGCCTTTTGGACGCGCCGCGCCCGCCTGCTGGACAGCACCCGTTTCCTCATCTTCGGCCACGGCAGCTGGGATCAGCTCCGCCAGCCCTTCTTCGGCCTGTGTGCCAAGGCCTTCTACCGGCAGGTGGAGACGGACTGGCTGCATCTGCCCGCACCGGCGCGCCAGGCCGAGGCCGACGCCTGGCTCGCCGGGCGCCTCGCCGACCCGGATCGGCCCTTCGACAAGGCCGCCCTGTCGCCCTTGCCGCTGCTCGGCATCCCGGGCGTGACCTCCGACAGCGCGTGCGTCGATTACTACCGGGATACCCGCCAGTTCCGGCCGCGGCGTGGCATGCATCGCACGGCGTCGCAAACAGGGCTGTGATCCGCCCCCCGATTTGAAGGAAAATAGCGGGCTCGCCGAATGCTGCCCGGGTGATGCCCGATGCGCCGGCCCCGAATTCATCCTTCAGGAATCGCCATGCTGCAGAAATTCCCCGCCTTCGCCGGTGTCCAGGGCCCGGTTGTCGTCATCGTCATGGATGGCTACGGCATCCCCAAGAACGACACCGGCAGCGCCATCGCCGCCGCCCGCAAGCCGACCCTCGACCGCCTCTTTGCCGAATGCCCGCACATCAGCCTGCGCGCCCACGGCACAGCGGTGGGCATGCCCTCCGATGACGACATGGGCAACTCGGAAGTCGGCCACAACGCCATCGGCGCGGGGCAGGTCTACAGCCAGGGCGCCGCGCTGGTGGCCAATGCCATCGCCGACGGCGCCATCTGGGCGGGGGAAGCGTGGAAGGAGATCGTGGCGGGCGCCAAGGCCGGAGCCAACGGCAAGGCGGGCGTCATCCACTTCATCGGCTTGTTTTCCGACGGCAACGTGCATAGCCACATCGATCACCTGAAGGCCATGGTCGTGCAGGCCAAGGCGGAAGGCATCAAGACCGTGCGCATCCACGCCCTGCTCGATGGCCGCGATGTGCCCGAAACCAGCGCCCTGGAGTACGTGGTGCCCTTCGAGGCCTTCCTGGCCGAGATCAGCCGCGACGGCTTCGACGCCCGCATCGCCTCCGGCGGCGGCCGCCAGACCATCACCATGGACCGCTACGATGCCAACTGGCCGATGGTGGAGAAGGGCTGGAAGACCCACGTGCTGGGCGAGGGCCCGCAGTTTGCCAACGCCACCGCCGCCGTGAATGGCCTGCGTGAGCGTCACCCCGGCACCATCGACCAGGATCTGCCCGAGTTCGTCATTGCCGACGGCGGCAAGCCCATCGGCGCCATCGAGGACGGCGATTCAGTGGTCTTCTTCAACTTCCGCGGTGACCGGGCCATCGAGATCACCCGCGCCTTCGTCGAGGACGACTTCAACAAATTCGACCGCGTGCGTGCCCCCCGGGTCACCTACGCCGGCATGCTCCAGTACGATGGCGACCTGCAACTGCCCAAGCGCTTCCTGGTGGCGCCGCCGGCCATCAGGGACACCTCCGGCGAATGGTTCAGCAAGGCCGGCCTGGCCCAGTTTGCCTGCTCCGAGACCCAGAAGTTCGGCCACGTCACCTACTTCTGGAACGGCAACCGCTCCGGCAAGTTCGAGGGCGAAACCTGGCAGGAAGTCCCCAGCGACGTGGTGCCCTTCGAGCAGCGCCCGTGGATGAAGGCCGCCGAGATCGCCGACGCCATGATCGCCGCCGTGCAGTCGGGCCGGTACAAGCTGCTGCGCTGCAACTTCGCCAACGGCGACATGGTCGGTCACACCGGCAACTTCCGCGCCGCCACCATGGCTGTCGAAGCCGTGGACCTGGCCCTTGCGCGCCTGCTGCCGGCCATCGAAGCTGCCGGCGGCGTGGCCCTGATCACCGCCGACCACGGCAATGCCGACGAGATGTTCGAGCTGGACAAGAAGACCAAACAGCCGGCCCTCAACGCCGATGGCTCCTTCAAGGCCAAGACCGCCCACACCCTCAACCCGGTGCCCTTGATCCTCTTCGACAAGGTCACGGGCGGCAGGCTGGGCCTGAAGCAGACCGACACCGCCGGCCTGTCCAGCATCGCCGCCACGGTGGCCAACCTGCTGGGGCTGGAAAAGCATGCCAAGTGGGATGACGGCGTGCTGGAAGTGAACTAGGCGCGGTAGGCTCCCGGCATCGGGACGGGTGCGTTGCCCCAGGGCACGCGCCCGTATTCGTTCACGGTCACGCCGAGGGAGGCGGTGCACGGCATTATTTCGCGTTCACCGGCTCCTTGCGCTTGACCCGCAGGAAGGACCACCGAATACTCAACGGCAATTTTGCCGCTTCCATCCACGGCCCAACGAACCGCGGAAAACCCCATGCGTCTGCTTTCCTCCCTGCGCAACTCCCTCGAACATGATGTGACGCCCGGCGCCGATGCCGAGGCCAAGGCCAGACGCAGCAATCGGCGGCGCCTGCAGGTCTTCGCCGTGGTCTTCCTGATCGTGCTCATCCCCGGCCTGCTGTGGAACTTCCTGCGCCCGGCCGAGTACCGGGCCGTCGCGCGGGTGCAGATCACCCCGGGAAGTACCGAGCCGCGGCCCGGGGCGTCGCCCCTGCTGTCCGGCTCCAGCGAGGTGCCGCGCAGTCCGTCCGAGCTGCTCACCCAGGTCCAGGTACTCACCAGCCGCCCCCTGCTGGAGAAGGTCGGGGCCGCCCTGGCCCGGGCCGGACAGCCCCTGCAGGGCGGGGATTCCGCCAGCCGTCTGCGCGAGATGATCAGCGCCGAGGCGGTGGAGGGGACCGAGGTGGTCGAATTGCAGGCCACCGGCACCCAGCCGGCCCAACTGGCCGCCGCCCTCAACACCCTGGTGGAGATCTACCGGGAAGACATGAAGGCTTCCTACGGCGCCGCCGCCGGTGAAGGCCTGGCCCAGGCCCGCCAGGAGGCCGAGCGCCTCGCCGCCACCGTGCAGGCCCGCCGCCAGCGTCTGGAGGGTTTCCGCAGCTCCACCGGTGTGCTCTCGCCCGAGCGTGACGAGAATGAAGCTGTGGCGCGCATCAAGGGCCTGAGCGCCTCCCTCAACACCGCCACCGAGAAGGCCGCCGTGGCCGAAGCCCGCTTGAAGGCCATGCAGTCCGGTGGTCGGGGTAGCGCCCCCGGCGCCGACGATCCGACCCTGGCCAACATGGAAGCCCGTGCCTCCCAGATTGCCGAAGAGATCCGCCAGATGGAGCGGACCTACACGCCCGAGTTCATGCGCATGGACCCGCGGGCCAAGTCCCTGCAGTCGAGGCTTGTGGAAATGGAGCGGCAGATCGAAACCCAGCGCGCCGCCAGCCGGCAGGCCGCTCTGGGGGCCGCCCAGGATGAGGTGGCCAGCGCGCGTGCCACCATCGAGCGGCTGCAGGCGGACATCCGTGCCCAGCGCTCGACCATGCAGGACTTCTCCCAGCGTTTCACCCAGGCCAAGGCCCTGGAAGACGATCTGGCCCAGATCGAAAAGGCCAGCCGGGAAGCCCAGGAGCGCCTGGCCAAGCTGGAGGCCAGCGAGCAGAGCCGCTTGCCCGCCCTGAACCTTGTCGAAGGCGCCAGCGTGCCGGGCAAGCCCTTCCGCCCCGATTACCTGATCGATGCCCTGATTGTGCTTGCCACGGCCTTCGGGCTGGGTCTGGTGGCCATCTGGTTTGTCGAGATTTTCAACCGCCAGGCGCCGCTCCAGACGCCCGCGTCCACTACGGTGATCATGCCCCCGCCCTGGGCTGGCATGCCCGGCGCAACGGGGGCGCCCCCCCAGTTGGCTGATCCGTCTTCCGCCGACCTTGTCGTTGGCGCGACGGCCCCGGGCCTGCTCGCCGCCACGCCCCGGCCGCCCCGGGAACTGACCCAGGAGGAAGTCGTGGACCTGCTCGCGGCGTCGGCCGGCGAGGGGCGTTTCGTGCTTGGTCTGCTGCTGATGGGACTCACCGCTGAAGAGGCGGCTGCCCTGCGCCAGGGGGATTTCGATGCCGCCGTCGGCGTGCTGCAGGTGACCGGCAATGCCCCGCGCAGCCTCAAGCCGCCCGCCTGGATGAGCGAGTGCCGCCCCTCACCCATCGGCGGCGTGGATGCTCCCCTGTTGCAGGACGCCGCCGGTGCCCGCCTGCGCCCGGAAGACATCCAGTCCATCCTGGCCTGCGCCGCCTTCGATGCCGGTCTCACGGGGGCCGGCAGCGTGACCGCGGACGTTCTGCGTCACACCTGCATCGCCTGGCTTGTCCGCCAGGGTCTGCGCTTCTCTGAGCTGGGCAGTCTGGTGGGCCGCCCCAGCCCCGAAGCCCTTGCCCTCTACGCCGCCATGGCCCCGGAAGGCCCGAAACTCGGCGCCGCCGAGGTCGACCCCCTGATGCCGGCCCTGCGGGCCATGTAGCGCGTTTGGACGAAGTTGTCGGGGGCAATTGAATCGACGGCGGACTTCGATCAATGGCATGCCGATGACTCGACCAACGCACGACGGGTAGTTGCCTAGCCCCTTGCGTGTTCCGGAGCACGGCTGGGCGGGGTGAGTCATGGCCTGCCGCCGTGGCAACTGGGTTTGCTCAGGTGCTTGGCTCGTCCTGCCAGTTCTCGGTATTGAGCCCGGGTACGCGCGCGAACTCGCGCAGGTTGCGCGTAATCAGCACCAACCCGCGGGCGCGGGCTTGGCCGGCAATCAGGATGTCGTAGGCGCCGATGGGGGTGCCCTGTGCGGCCAGGCAGGCGCGGATTTCACCTGCATGGCGGGCGTCTTCCGTGTCCAGCGGCAGCACCTCGAAGCGCAAGGCATCCACGAGGGCCAGGTTGTGTTCGCGCCTTTGGCTCTTGAAGGCCCCGAAGTACAGCTCGTGCATGACGATGGCGCTGACGCCCACGTCTGTCGGTGCGATGGCATGGAGCCGGCGTGATACCGGCCCAGCCGGCGTGTTGAGGGCTGAAACGACAGCATTGGCGTCGAGCAGGTAGCGCATCGGCGGGGGTCAGTCGAACAGGCGACCCAGTTCCGGGTTCTCTTGGGCGGAGGGCTGCTCGCCGGCTGCCTGCTGGAAGTCGGGGTCCAGGGGGGCAGCCAGGGCGTCCAGCCAAGCCCAATCGTTGGCGATGGGCTCAAGAATTACGGCGGCGCCGTGGCGGCGGATGCGTACTTCACTACCTTCGATGCGGAAGTCCTTGGGTAAGCGCACGGCCTGCGAGCGGCCGGACCAGAAGAGTTTGGCAGTCTCCATGTGAATGCTCCTGAATTCAATGAGAGATACCAAAAAGATATATCAATGGCCGTGTCGCGTCAATTGACGCATCCGTTTGGCGCCGGATCACGGACGTGCTCATTTCTTTGGCTTCCCGGAGCTGAGCTTTACAGGGCAAGTGAGACGCTGCTCCCCGTCGCTCGTCAAAATGTTATCCAGCTCTGAAAACGAAAAGGGGCAGAAGCCCCCTTTGTCATTCCTGCTGCTGTGAACCCCTACTGGTTCTTGAACTCGGCCTTGCGCTTCTCGACGAAGGCGGCCATGCCTTCCTTCTGGTCTTCGAGGGCGAAGGCGGAGTGGAAGACGCGGCGTTCGAAGAGCAGGCCCTCGTTGAGCGAGCTTTCGTAGGCGCGGTTGACCGATTCTTTGATCATCATGATCACTGGCAGCGAGAAGCCGGCGATGGTGGTGGCGGCCTTCAGGGTTTCTTCCAGCAACTGGTCGGCCGGGATGACGCGGGCGACGAGGCCGGATTTTTCGGCTTCGGCGGCGTCCATTATGCGGGCGGTCAGGCACATGTCCATCGCCTTGGCCTTGCCGACAGCGCGCGGCAGGCGCTGGGTGCCGCCGGCGCCGGGCATGGTGCCGAGGCGGATTTCAGGCTGGCCGAACTTGGCGGTATCGGCGGCGAAGATCATGTCGCACATCATCGCCATCTCGCAGCCACCGCCCAACGCAAAGCCGGCTACTGCAGCGATCACCGGCTTGCGGGCCGTCTTCACGCGTTCCCAGTTGCGGGTGATGAAGTCGGTCTTGTAGGCGTGCATGTAGTCGAAATCCTTCATGAAGCCGATATCGGCTCCGGCGGCGAAGGCTTTTTCATTGCCGGTGATGACGATGCAGCCGATGGCCTCATCGGCTTCGTAGCGGTCGATGGCGGCACCGATGCCGTCGACGACATCATTGTTCAGGGCGTTCATCGCTTCCGGCCGGTTGATGCGGATAAGGCCTACCTTGCCGATGACTTCGGTGAGGACGACTTGGGACATGGGGTTCTCCTCTGTACAGTGATATTTTGCAGGTTTTTCCGTTGCGCAACCGTACACGGGTTTGTCCGGTTGGCGACAGTTGACGTTAACGTTAACCTGCTATTCTGTCATGCAAAATCAACAACACCCAGGAGACAAAATGACCTACGCCATCGAAGCGCAGCCCTTGTGGCAACCCAATCCCCTTACCGTCGGCGATACCTGCATGGCGGCCTTCATGCAGGCTACCGGCCATGGCCGCTATGCCGATCTCTGGCAATGGTCGGTCGATCAGCCGGAAGCCTTCTGGTCCACGATCTGGGACTTCTGTGGTGCCGTTGGCGACAAGGGTGAGCGGGTTCTGGTCGATGGCGACCGCATGCCGGGGGCCCGCTGGTTTCCCGATGCCCGCCTGAACTACGCCGAAAACCTGCTCAAGGACCGCGACGCAGGCGAAGCGCTGGTGTTCTGGGGCGAGGACAAGGTCAAGCGGCGCATGAGCCGGGCCGAGCTTTACGCTGAAGTCGCACGCTTCCAGCAATTCCTGATCGACGCCGGCGTCGGCGAAGGCGACCGCGTCGCCGGCTTCTTGCCCAACCTGCCGGAAACGCTGGTTGCCATGCTGGCGGCCACCTCGCTCGGCGCGATTTGGTCGTCCGCCTCGCCCGATTTTGGCGTTCAGGGCGTGCTCGACCGTTTCGGCCAGATCGAACCCAAGGTGCTGATCTGCGTCGACAA
>NZ_JAFLDT010000063.1 GCF_017302315.1 Zoogloea sp. | reverse complement strand
AAATCTCCACGAGGTGTTGTTCGGCAGTTCGTTGTAGATACCCAGGATCAACTTGCGGAACTCTACGATGTCAAATGTCGTGATCGAACCCGAGCGGTTAGCGTCGGCAGCGATCATTTCCCGGTTCCGGCCGTGGCGGCCGTGTGACCAAGGAAGACGCTGTCGCCGCCCAGGCCAAGCCTGCGGCCGCCGCTGTGGCTCCCGCCGTGGCAGTCGCCTCCGGTGACCGTGCCGAGCAGCGCGTTCCCATGACCCGTCTGCGCGCCCGTATCGCCGAGCGACTGATCCAGTCCAAGAACGAAAACGCCATCCTGACCACCTTCAACGAAGTCAACATGGCGCCGGTCATGGCCCTGCGCAAGCAGTACGCCGACAAGTTCGAGAAGGCTCATGGCGTGCGCCTGGGCTTCATGGGCTTCTTCGTGAAGGCCGCCGTCGCCGCCCTCAAGAAGTTCCCCATCCTGAACGCCTCGGTCGATGGCAACGACATCGTCTATCACGGCTACATCGACATCGGCATCGCGGTTGGCTCCCCCCGTGGTCTGGTGGTGCCCATCCTGCGTGACGCCGACCAGATGTCGGTGGCCGACATCGAGAAGAAGATTGCCGAGTACGGCCAGAAGGCCAAGGACGGCAAGATCTCCATCGAAGAGCTCACCGGTGGCACCTTCTCGATCTCCAACGGTGGCGTGTTCGGTTCCATGATGTCCACCCCGATCATCAACCCGCCCCAGTCCGCGATCCTCGGCATCCATGCCACCAAGGACCGTGCCGTGGTCGAGAATGGTCAGGTCGTGGTGCGTCCGATCAACTACCTCGCCATGTCCTACGATCACCGCATCATCGACGGTCGCGAAGCCGTCCTCGGTCTGGTGACCATGAAGGAAGCCCTGGAAGATCCGGCCCGTCTGCTGCTCGACGTCTGATCTTACTGACCTGAGGCACGGCCGCGGCAGCTTGTCTGCCGCCGCCGTGCCTTGTTTCAATCCGAACAAGGAAGAAAACACATGGCGAAGCAATTCGACGTTCTGGTCATCGGCGGTGGTCCCGGTGGCTATGTGGCTGCAATCCGCGCCGCGCAACTCGGTTTCAACACGGCCTGCGCTGAATCCAATCCCTACGCCGACCCGAAGGGCGAGCCCCGTCTGGGCGGGACCTGCCTGAACGTGGGCTGCATCCCGTCCAAGGCGCTGCTGCACACCTCCCACCTGTTCGAGGAAGCCGGTCACGCCTTCGAAGAGCAGGGTATCTCCGTCGGCACCCCGAAGATCGACGTGGCCAAGATGATCGGCCGCAAGTCCAAGATCGTCGAGCAGCTCACCGCCGGTATCAAGGGCCTGTTCAAGAAGAACAAGGTCACCTTCCTGGCAGGCCATGGTGCATTCGTCGGCAAGACCGACGCCGGCTGGCAGGTCAAGGTGGGTGAAGAGGTGGTCGAGGCCAAGCAGGTCATCGTGGCGACCGGCTCCACCGCCCGTCACCTGCCGGGCATTCCCGTGGACAACAAGCTGGTGTGCGACAACATCGGCGCCCTCGACATCGATGCGGTTCCCAAGCGTCTCGGCCTGATCGGTTCCGGGGTGATTGGCCTGGAGATGGGCTCCGTCTGGAATCGCCTCGGTTCCCAGGTGACCATCCTTGAAGCGATGGACAGCTTCCTCGGTGCCGCTGATCAGGATCTCGCCAAGGAAGCCCTCAAGCTCTTCACCAAGCAGGGCCTCGACATCAAGCTGTCCGTCAAGGTCGGCAAGGTTACGGTCGGCAAGAAGTCGGTTACCGTCGAGTACGAGACCAAGGACGGCGCCCAGAAGGCAGAGTTTGACCGCCTGATCGTTTCTGTCGGTCGCGTGCCCAACACCGCCGGTCTTAATGCAGAAGCGGTTGGTCTGAAGATCGACGAACGGGGATTCATCGAAGTCGACGGTCATTGCAAGACCAGCCTGCCGGGCGTTTGGGCCGTGGGTGATGTGGTGCGTGGCCCGATGCTGGCCCACAAGGCAATGGAAGAAGGTGTGATGGTTGCCGAACTGATGGCTGGTCAGGCAGGCCACTGCAACTTCGACACCATCCCTTGGGTCATCTACACCTCCCCGGAGATCGCCTGGGTGGGCAAGACCGAGCAGCAGCTCAAGGCCGAAGGCGCCGCTTACAAGGTCGGCAAGATCCCCTTCATGGCCAATGGCCGTGCCCTGGGTGCCGGAACGCCGGCCGGTTTCGTGAAGATGATCGCCGATGCCAACACCGACCGTATCCTCGGCGTGCACATAATTGGCTCCAACGCTTCCGAGCTGATTGGCGAGGCCGTGGTGACCATGGAGTTTGCCGGTGCGTCCGAAGATCTGGCCCGCATCTGCCATGCTCACCCGACCCTGTCGGAAGTCGTCCACGAAGCCGCACTGGCGGTGGACAAGCGTCCTCTGCACTTCTGATCGCTGGGGGCCGGTTCGCCGGCTCCTGCGTCAGCCGGGGGTGGTCAGGCGTAAAATGCCTCACCACCCCCGTTTCCATCCGTAGCACCCATAAGAACATTTCACGAAGATGCCCCATCGAATCCTCAAGGTAGCCGAACACGGCATGCTCGACGCCTACGACGCCACCCTCAAGGCGCGTGGCTTCAAGTCCGACCCGGCCCAGCGTGCCGCCGCCCAGCGCCTGCAGGGCCTGTACTCCGAACTGGTGTTCTTCAAGGCGGCAAGGCGAGGCACCATTCGCAAGCTGCTGTCCCGGCCGAAGCAGCCGCGCAGCGTCTATTTCTGGGGCGGTGTCGGGCGTGGCAAGAGCTTTCTGATGGACTGCTTCTATGATTCGGTGCCTTACCAGCGCAAGCGCCGGGTGCACTTTCATGCCTTCATGCAGGAAGTCCAGAACGACCTGAAGAACCTCAACAACGAGGCGGATCCCCTGCAAAAGGTGGCTGACCGTATCGCCCGCCAGACCCGCCTGCTGTGCTTCGATGAATTCCATGTGTCGGACATCGCCGACGCGATGATCCTCGGTCGCCTGCTGGAGGCCCTGTTTGCCCGCGGGACCATCTTCGTGATGACCTCCAACTACCCGCCGGATGGCCTGTATCCCAACGGCCTGCAGCGCATCAACTTCCTGCCCACCATCGACATGATCAAGCGTCGCTTCGACGTGGTCGAGGTGGATCACGGCACCGACTACCGCCTGCGCACCCTCGAGCAGATGGATGCCTTCCTGGTGCCGGGCGACGACGCGGCCGACAAGCACCTGGCCACCGACTTCGAGAAGATCGCCGGCACCAAGGGCGCGCCTGGCGAGATCGAAGTGCTCGAGCGCAAGCTCAAGGTCCAGCGCATTGCGCCGGGGGTGATCTGGTTCGACTTCGATACCCTGTGCGCCGGCAACCGCTCCCAGAACGACTACCTGGAGATCGCCCGGGAATACCACACCCTGATCCTCTCCCGCGTGCCGAAGATGAGCGCTGCCATGGCCTCCGAGGCGCGGCGCTTTACCTGGCTGATCGACGTGCTCTACGACCATCGGGTCAAGCTGCTGGTCAGTGCCGAATGCCAGGCCTACGATCTTTACGTGGAAGGGCGTCAGGCCAGCGAGTTTCACCGCACCGTGAGCCGTCTCATCGAGATGCGTTCCCGTGATTACCTGGCTGAAGCCCACCGGGTGGACTGAAACGCCGATGCTCGGGCGTTACGCCGGTCTTCTCCTTGCTCTCTCGGCCGTCTCCCTGTCTGCCATTGCCGATGGTCGCCTCGAGATCATCACCCTGCGCCATCGCAGCGCGGCGCAGATCGTGCCGGCCTTGCGGCCACTGGTGGAGCAGGGCGGTGCCTTGAGCACCCTGGACGACAAGATCCTGATCCGTGTTTCGCCGGCCAACCTCGCCGAACTGCAGGCCGCCATCGCGGCCCTCGACACGCCGCTGCGGCGGCTGGTGGTGTCGGTGCGGCAGGATCGCAACAGTGAAGGGCAGGGGGCGGGCGTTGGTCTGTCGGGCAGGCTGGAGCCGGGGCGCAGTGCCATCCGCATCGAGGGCGGGGCAGGGCAGTATCGGCAGGCCGAAGGTGTCAGTCAGCAGGTCCAGGTGGTCGAAGGAGGCCGCGCTCTGATCCGCGTCGGGCACGCTCTGCCCGTGCCCATGCGTGAATGGCGCCCCAGCGGAAGCGGCTGGCAGGCTGTCGACAGCGTGCGCTACACCGACGTGGGCAGTGGCTTCCTGGCCTCGCCCCAGCTCGTCGGTGAGCGGGTGAACATCGAGATCGCGCCAGGCATGGAGCGCGTGGGGGCCGATGGCGTCATCGAGACCCGCCGGTTGTCCACCACCATCAGCGGGCGGCTGGGGGAGTGGATTCCCCTGGGCGGGAGTCAGACCGACACGAGCCGCTCTACTCAGGGCACCGCCGGCATCGGTCGGGACAGCCGCAGCAGCCAGGCCGACGTGTGGCTGCGGGTGGACGTGGTCGAGTGAGCGCAGCATTGCCGGAACATCCATGAACGTAGAAAAAGCCTTTGCCGCCGACGGCCCCCTGGCCGCCGCCATTCCCGGTTTCAACCCGCGGCCGCAGCAGATCGAGATGGCCGAGCACATCGCCGCCACCCTCAAGGACAACGGCGTGCTGGTGGCCGAGGCCGGCACCGGCACCGGCAAGACCTACGCCTACCTGGTGCCGGCGCTGCTGGGCGGCGGCAAGGTGATCATCTCTACCGGCACCAAGACCCTCCAGGATCAGCTCTTCAACCGGGATCTGCCCACCATCCGCGCCGCCCTCAAGGTGCCGGTGGGCGTGGCGCTCCTCAAGGGGCGCGCCAACTACGTGTGCCACTACCACCTGGCCCGCAACCTGGTGGACGGGCGCTTCACCACTCCCGAGGACGCCGCCCACCTGCGCGCCATCGGGCGCTTCATGGAGATCAGCCAGAGCGGCGACAAGGCCGAATGCCCCGAGGTGCCCGAGGATGCTGCCGCGTGGATGTTTGCCACCTCGTCCCGGGACAACTGCCTGGGTCAGGAGTGCCCCAACATCAAGGAGTGCTTCGTGGCCGCCGCCCGTCGCGCCGCCATGGATGCCGACGTGGTGGTGGTCAATCATCACCTGTTCTTTGCCGACGTGATGCTCCGCGACGAAGGCATGGGCGAGCTGCTGCCCTCCTGTAACGCGGTCATCTTCGACGAAGCCCATCAGCTCCCAGAAACCGCCAGCCTGTTCTTCGGCGAGAGCGTGTCCACCTCCCAGCTCCTCGAGCTGGCCCGGGACACCCGCTCCGAAACCGTGGCCGCCGCCCGGGACTGTCTCGATCTCATCGAGGCCACCCGCAAGCTCGAAAAATCTGCCCGCGATCTGCGCCTGACGGTCAATGCCGAGAACGCCCGCTTCGGCTTTGCCCAACTGGAAGACAACAAGCCCTTCCATGAAGCGGTCGAAGCCCTGGATGCCGAGCTGACCGGCTTTGGCGCCATGCTCGAAACCCAGGCCGAGCGCTCGGAGGGTCTTGCCAACTGTCTGCGGCGCACCCAGGAGCTGCAGCAGGTCCTGGCCCGCTGGCAGCGCCCCGAGGGGACAGACTGGGTGCGCTGGGTCGAGGTCTTCAGCCAGTCCCTGGCCCTGCACGCCACGCCCCTGTCCATCGCCAGCATCTTCAAGCGCCAGATGGATGGCCACCCGCGGGCCTGGGTGTTCACCTCGGCGACCCTCGCCGTCGGCCGTGATTTTGGCCACTACTGCCGGGAGCTTGGCCTCCACTGGGTCGAGCCGCCCATTGATACAGCCGTGTGGGGCAGCCCCTTCGACTACCCGCAGCAGGCCGTGCTGTATGCCCCCCAGAACATGCCCGAGCCCAACAGCCCGGAGTACCCGGATGCAGTGGCAGCGGTGGCTTTCCCCCTGATTCGGGCGGCCCAGGGCCGTGCCTTTGTGCTGTGCACCTCCCTGCGGGCCATGCGGCGCATTCACGAAGTCATCGCCGAGAAGCTGGAGCGGGAGAAGCTCAAGCTGCCCCTGCTCATCCAGGGGGAGGGCTCGCGCACCGAGTTGCTCGATCGCTTCCGGCGCCTGGGCAATGCCATCCTGGTGGCCAGCCAGAGCTTCTGGGAAGGTGTCGATGTGCCCGGCGATGCCCTGTCGGTGGTGGTCATCGACAAGCTGCCCTTCGCCCCGCCCGACGACCCCGTGCTTGCTGCCCGCATCGAACACATGCAGAAATCCGGCCGCAATCCCTTCATGGAATACCAGCTCCCGCGCGCCGTCATCAACGTCAAGCAGGGCGCCGGCCGGCTTATCCGCACCGAGCAGGACAAGGGTGTCCTCGCGATCTGCGATCCTCGCATGCTTACCAAGCCCTACGGCAAGCGGGTCTGGCAGAGCCTGCCGCCCATGCGCCGGAGCAAGGTGGAGGCGGAGGTGGTGGCCTTTCTTGAACAGCTACCGCCGCCAGCCAGCCAGGGCTGACAGGCGTAACCCCGGTCACGCGTGGAGGTTGCAGGGGATTGTGGGGGCGACTTCAGTCGCCCGCGGACTGTGATCGTCGGCCGGCCTTGACCTGCGCAAAGGGATGGCCGGCCCCGGCTTGCTAGAATCATCCGCGTCCATTCCAGGGAGCCCGTCCGTGCCCGCCAAGTCCGCCGCCATGCCCCCCGATGCGCTCGCCCTGATTACGAAGGCCCTGAGCTCCGGTGACTGTTCCGGGACCGCCGAAGCGCTCAATGCGGGTTGCCCCTGTGTCTCCCTGGACCGCCAGGCGCTCCTGGATGCCCTGGCCCGGGATCCGCGGGATGGTGCCCTGCAGGCCTTGCTCGCCGAGTCCCGCCCGCACCTCTTTGCCGACGCCATGGCCTTTGTCTCGGCTCGTCATGTGGAGGCCATGGCAGCACTGGTCGCAGCCATTGAACGGGTGGTGGCCCTGCCGGCCTGGCAGGAGGCCGTGCTTGGCTGGGCGCCGGCGATGGCACGGCAGACGACGGCCGCCGCAGGCGTGTTCCTCGGATACGACTTCCACCTGGGAGAAGGCGGCCCGCGGCTCATCGAGATCAACACCAATGCCGGCGGGGCGCTGCTCAACGCCATTCTCGGCCGCGCCCAGCGTGCCTGCTGCCCCGAGGTGGCCCAGGTGATGGACGCGCTACCCGACGCGGCCAACGACCTGGAGACCCGCTTCGTGGACATGTTCCGCAGCGAGTGGCGCCTAGTGCGGGGCGACGTGCCCCTGCGCACCATCGCCATCGTCGACGAGGCGCCCCAGGGCCAGTACCTGTTGCCCGAGTTCCTGCTCTTCCAGCGCCTGTTCGAACGTCATGGCATTGCGGCCCGCATCTGCGATCCGGCCGAGCTGGTCCATTCGGCGGAGGGCCTCACCCTCCACGGACAGCCCGTGGATCTGGTCTATAACCGCCTCACCGATTTTGCCTTCGAGGCGGCATCCAGTGCTGCCCTGCGCAGCGCCTGGCTGGATGGTTCGGCGGTGATCACCCCCCATCCCCGTGCCCACGCCCTGTACGCCGACAAGCGCAACCTGGTGCTGTTGTCCGATCCCGGGGCTCTGCGTCGCCTGGGCGTGGATGAAGCCACCGTTGCCATTCTGGGCGAGGGCGTGCCCCACACCGAGGCGGTCGGCCCGGCGCGCGCCGATGATCTTTGGGCGCGTCGGCGGCAGTTGTTCTTCAAGCCTGCCTCCGGTTTCGGCAGTCGGGGAACCTACCGGGGCGACAAGCTCACCCGGCGGGTCTTTGGCGAGATCCTCGCCGGCGACTATATTGCCCAGGCCCTGGTGCCCCCGTCCGAGCGCCGTCTGGAGGTGGAAGGGGCCGCGGTGGATCTGAAGATGGATTTGCGCAACTACGTCTACCGGGGCGAGGTGCAGCTCGTCACTGCACGCCTCTACCGGGGGCAAACCACCAACTTTCGCACGCCGGGGGGCGGCTTCGCGCCGGTTCTGGCGGTGCCTTGCGGTTTGCCAGGCGGCGGTTAGCGCACCCGCCGGGCTTCTCTTGGAGAGGCCTTTCATTGACACTGCATCCCTGACGGATCAGGCATGGCCATCCCGGCCCCGCCACCCATTCACCGGAGTCTTTCCATGTCACTCAGCGTCGTCGCCACCATTTCCGCCAAACCCGAGTTCCGCGCCGAGGTTCGCCAGGCCCTGGATCAGATTGTCCCGCCCAGTCGTGCCGAAGCGGGTTGCCTGCAGTACGACCTGCACATCACCCGCGACAAGCCGGACAGCTTCGTGATGATCGAGCGCTGGCAGGACGATGCCACCCTTGACCGCCACATGGCCACACCCCACTTTGCGGCGCTGGTTGCGGCCATTGATGGCAAGGTCACCGGCGTGGACATCGTCCGTCTCGATCCCGCATCCTGAGCACGGGGCTCATCAACAGCCGATGTCCGGTCGCCTCCGGGAAGAGATCTGGCAGAATCGGGGTATCGTCATTTGGCAGGCTACGAGTCTGACGGCCATGACCGGAGTACGCACCAGCCACACCCACCCCCTGCAGATCGCGGAGGTGCGTGCCAGCCCGTCCCACGGCCGCATCGGCATCACCTTCTGCCCCGGCAAACACGATCAATGGGCAGCCACCGGCGCCTGGGCCCGTGATCTGGGCGTCGATCTGGACGCCATCGCCGCCTGGGGGGCGCGCTTGGTGCTGACCCTGGTGGAACCTGTGGAGCTCCTGTCCCTCCGGGTTCCCCTGCTGGGCCATGAGGTGCATCGGCGGGGCATCCTCTGGCGCCACCTGCCCATTGCCGATTTCAGCGTGCCCTGCCACGACTTCGAGCGGCAGTGGCTGACGCAAGGGCAGGAGATCCGCAGTCTGCTGCGGGGCGGTGAGGACGTGCTGGTCCATTGCAAGGGCGGCCTGGGCCGTGCCGGCATGATCGCGGCGCGGCTGCTGGTGGAGCTGGGCATGGACCCGGAACAGGCCATTCGTGACGTGCGCCGCGCCCGTAAAGGCGCCATCGAAACCTCGTCGCAACTGGCCCTGGTCCGCCGTACCCAGCCGATTCCCTGACGCTCCGGGCCCCGACCTGCCATGATGAACACCGCCGACCCCTGCGTGATCGATACCGCCCGCCTGCAGCGCGTGGGCGGGCAGCGGGGCAGCAATGCGGCCGGCATCTATGCGGACGACAGCGGCCGGCGCTACTACGTGAAGACCCTAGAATCCCCCGCCCATGCCCGCAACGAGTGGCTGGCGGCCCAGCTCTACGGCCTGGCCGGCGCCCCCATCCTGCCCTACGTCCGTACCGAAGCGCCAGACCAGATCGCCACCGAACTGCTGAGCCTCGACAAGAAGCACGTCTCCCTGCTGACCGAGCGCGAACGCCGGCAGGCCCAGCACTGGTTGGGTGTGCACGCCTGGACGGCCAACTGGGACGCGGCCGGCTTTGACGGAGACAACCAGGGCGTCATCGGTGGCACTGTGCTGACCCTCGACGTGGGCGGCGCCCTGGAGTTTCGGGCCGGTGGCGACCCCAAGGGCAAGGCCTTCGGGGACCATGTGGGGGAACTGGACAGCCTGCGCCGCAACCCGGACAACCCCCACGCCTGCCGGCTGTTCGGCGACATCAGCCCCTCCGATCTCGAGGCCGCCATCCGCGTCGTCACCGCCATCCCCGACGAACGCATCCGTGATCTGATCCGTGAGTGCGGTGGCCGCCCTGCACTGGCGGACAAGATGATCGCCCGCAAGGCCGACATGGCGTTGCGGCTGCAGGGTGCCGAGAGGCCTGGTCCGGAGGGCTGAGGCTGCGGCAGGAGGCCACGCTCAGGCCAGCAGCTTCAGTCCGGCGATGCCTGCCACGATCAGCCCCACGCAGATCAGCCGGCCAGCGCCGGCCGGCTCTCCGAACAGGATGATGCCGAGCGCCACCGTACCCACCGCACCGATGCCGGTCCAGATGGCGTAGGCGGTTCCTAGGGGGAGGGTGCGGAGCACACTGGCAAGCAGCAGCAAGCTCGCGAGCATCGACGCCAGGGTCGCGACCGAGGGCCACAGCCGTGTGAAACCTTGGGTGTATTTGAGCCCAATGGCCCAGCCGATCTCCAGCAGACCGGCGAGAAGAAGTGTAAACCAAGCCATGACGCACCTCAGCATGCGGGGCGGGTCGTCCCAGCCGGGTTGTGTCTGACGTGAGGTCGTCCCCACGTGATGGCACCACGGATTCTATCCATGCCCGCCCGGAGCAGCAAGGCAGCCATGCGGGCCGCATGGCTGCCCGGACTACCGGGTCACCGGCAGCGCGTCGGTGTGCCGTGCTTCGGCCACAATCCAGTCGATCAAGGCCTGAGTTTCCTTAGATGGAGTCCGGTCGCGCTGCAGCAGGCAGAAGACCTTGTTGGACGATGGGCCGGGCTGCAGTGTCGGCAGCGCAAGGAGGCGGCCATCCTCCAGCATCGGGTGGATGAACTGGCTGCGCCCCAGGGCAATGCCCTGGCCGGCAATTGCAGCGTGAATCATCTGGTCGAAGAGATTGAAACGGACGATGCCCTTCGGCCTGACCCCCGACCAACCCTGCATGTCGAGCCAGGCTTCCCACTGCCAGCACGGGGAGGCCACACCTTCAAACTGGAGCAAGACCGAGCGGGCGATGATCTCCGGGTCGTCCAGCCTGGTAATGCCGAGGCTCGGGTGCGCCACCGGAAAGATGGTCTCGCCAAACAGCCGTCTGGCGCCGGTGGGCATGGCCTCTCCGGCGCAATAGCGGATGGCGATGTCCAGGCCTTCCTGGCGTAGGTCAACGATGTTGTTATTGGCCGAAAGGCGCACTTCAACCTTGGGGTGTAGCTGCTGGAAGCCGGGCAGGCGAGGTAGCAGCCACAGCCCGATGAAGGCGATGCTCGCCGTCACGGTGACGGGCTGCTGCGCTGTGCTGGCCTGCAGCGCGCCGATGCCGTCCTGTAGCTGTTGCATGGCATGGTCGGCAACCAGGAACAGCCGTTCCCCCTCGGGTGTGAAGTGGATGGCCCGGTGCGCGCGTTCGAACAACTTCACGCCCAGGGCCGACTCCAGCCCGCGGATCTGCCGGCTGATGGCGGATTGGGTCAGGAACAGATCTTGGGCGGCGAGGGTGATGCTCATGCGTCGCCCAACCGCGACGAAGCCGCGCAAGAAATCGATCGAGGGGATTCTGGAAAGGGCAATTGACATTCTCTGGACTCATGTAAAGGGCCGAAAAACTCGTTTGTACGGCACCGATACATGAATTCTAATCCGTTCAGTTCCCCCTTCCTGGAGACGTTGGACATGGCCCACATTTCAGACCCCCACTTCGCCGAGCGTATCCGTGCCAGTTTTGAGCGGCAGAACGCCATGCACCTCATCCAGGCCTCGCTACCGGTCGTGGAGCAGGGCCGCACCGAGATCCATCTGCCCCACTGGCAGGGTGTGGAGCAGCAGCACGGCTTCGTCCATGGCGGCGTGGTCGGCATGATCGCCGACTCGGCGGCCGGCTATGCAGCGATGACCATGGTGCCGGCCAACGCCTCGGTGCTGACCGTGGAGTTCAAGATGAACCTGATGGCACCCGCCGATGGGGAGAAGCTTATCGCCCGGGGCGCGGTGGTCCGCTCCGGCCGCACGCTGATCGTGACCCAGGCCGAGGTGTTTGCGGTGAAGGAGGGCAGGGAAACCCTCTGTGCGCTGATGCAGCAGACCATCATGGTCATGCACGGCAAGGTCGAGAAGTAGAGGGCCATGATCGACCTGTATAGCTGGCCGGCGCCCAACGGGCACAAGGTGCAGATCCTGGTGGAGGAACTGGGCATCCCCTACCGGCTCATCCCCATCGACATCACCCGGGGTGCGCAGCGCGAGGCCAGCTACCGGGCCATCAATCCCAACGCCCGGATCCCGGCCATCGTCGATCACGCCCCGCTGGACGGCGGCGCGCCCGTCACCGTGTTTGAGAGTGGTGCCGTGATGCTCTACCTGGCCGAAAAGGAAAGGCGCTTTATCCCCACCGATCCGCGAGGCCGCCTGGAGATGCTGCAATGGCTGTTCTGGCAAGTGGGTGGGCTCGGGCCGATGATGGGGCAGGCCCAGCACTTCTTCCGCTACGCGCCCAGCCCGGTGCCTTATGCCATCGGGCGCTATCAGAACGAGACACGACGGCTGCTCAAGGTGCTCGATCAGCGCCTGAGCGGCAGGGATCATCTTTGCGGTGATTACTCCATTGCCGACATGGCCTGCTTTCCGTGGATACGCATCCACTCACTCACCGGCGTGGCCCTGGATGACTTTGCCAATGTCCAGGCCTGGTATGGCCGGGTGCGCAGCCGGCCAGCGGTCGGGCGGGGGGTGGATTTGCTGCGGGAGCGCTGGGTCGATGTCTCCACCTCCGCGGAGGCCAGACAGAACCTTTTCCGGGTGGAATGATCTTGCCCATGCACGAACACGACGAACAGGCGGTTGATGCCTTCATCGACCTGTGCAGCCCCTATTCCTACCTGGCGCTCAAGCCGGCCCGCCTGCTGGCGGAGCGTAGTGGCTGCCGCTTTGACTGGTGGCCGTTCATTACCGATTTTCGTGCCGCCTACGGCGGTGAGGTCGAGGCGCGCTCCAGCCGCGACATGGCGAAGGTCAGGTATCTGTACATGGATTGCCGCCGGCTAGCCACCCGGCAGGGGCTCACCATCCGTGCCACCACCAAGCTATGGGATGCTACCCTCGGCAGCCAGGCCATGTTGTTTGCCAAGTCCAGGGATCGCCTGTGGGAATTCTGTGACCCGATGTTGACGGCCTTCTGGCGTCGTGAGTTCGATCTGGAGTCCCATGCCGAGATTGAGACTGCCCTTGCTTCGGCCGGGCTGGGCGTGCAGGACTGGCGTAACTGGCTATCAACCTGCGCGTCGGCCGAGCTGGCTGCCGCCCTGGCCCGGGCGGAGGCCCTCGGCGTGTTCGGCGCGCCGTCTTTCATCTACCGGGGCGAGCTGTTCTGGGGGAGCGACCGGGTGGACCTGCTTGCTGCGACCCTGAACCCGGCAAAGCCCTGGTGCTTCTGAGTTTCGGTCCATGTTCCGTTCCCTGCGCACTCCCAAAGTCCTGCTCACCACCTTGCTGGCCGCCGGGATCCTGGCCATCACCATGGGCCTGCGCCAGTCGCTCGGCCTGTTCGTCAGCCCGATCAATAGCGCGACGGGCCTGGGCATTGCCACCATCAGCTTCGCCATGGCCATCGGCCAATTCACCTGGGGTGCCATCCAGCCGGTAGCCGGTGCCGTGGCCGACCGCTACGGGGCACGCCCGGTGCTGCTGGCTTCCGTGCTGCTGCTGGCCTTGGGCTGTGCTGTCACGCCCTTCATGGGCTCGGGCTTCGGCCTTATCGTCGCCATCGGTCTGCTAACCCAGGTTGGCGCTGGAGGTGCCAGTTTCTCGGTGCTCATCGGTGCCGCGGCCCGGCGCCTGCCTGTTGAGGCGCGGGGTAGCGCATCCGGGGTGATCAATGCCGGCGGCTCCTTCGGCCAGTTCCTGTTCGCCCCCATCCTGCAGAAGCTCATTCAGACCGTCGGCTGGATGAACACCATGTGGGCCATGGCCTTGATGGCCCTGGCCGCGCTGCCCTTGGTGGGGCAGCTTACCCGGCCGGTGGCAACACCGCCGCCGACCCATGCGGAAGCCGATCAGGGCGTGATGCGCGCCATTCGTGAGGCGATGGCCGACCGCAGTTACCTGCTTCTGCATCTGGGCTTCTTCACCTGCGGTTTTCACATCGCTTTTCTTGTCACCCACCTTCCCGGCGAAGTGGACCTATGCGGCCTGCCGCCGTCTGTCGCCAGCTGGTCGCTGGCGATCATCGGCCTGGCCAACATCCTGGGCAGCCTCTACGCGGGTTCGTGCGTGTCGCGCTATCGCAGCAAGTACGTGCTGGCCGTCATGTACGGCTCCCGTGTCGTGCTGGTTGGCGGCTACCTGCTCCTGCCATCCTCACCCCTGACCTTCTACGTGTTCGCCGCCGGTCTCGGCTTTACCTGGCTGGCCACGGTGCCCCCCACCGCCACCCTGGTCAGCAAGCTCTTTGGCGTGCGCTACCTGGGTACGCTGTTCGGCCTCACCCTGCTGTCCCACCAGATCGGCGGCTTTCTGGGGGCCTGGCTGGGGGGCCTGGCCGTGGTCGAGTTCGGCAACTACAACTGGATGTGGTACGCCGACATGGCCCTGGCCGCCATGGCGGCGGTGATCAATCTGCCCATCCGCGAGGTGCGGGTCGAGGGCCCGGCGCTGGCCAGCTGACACCTTCCTCACGTGCGTTTCGCCCCCTCTGCATCCGCTCCGGAGCCTGTCTTGACCCTAACCCAACCCGCAGCCGACGCCATTCTCCATTTTGACGTGATCTCGCCCTGGGCCTTCCTGATGGACCAGGCCCTGCGCCGGGAGCCTTTGCCCATCGCACTGGCGCGGCGTCCGGTGCTGTTTGCTGGCTTGCTCAACGTCTTTGGTCACAAGGGGCCGGCGGAGATTGAGCGCAAGCGCCGCCTCACCTATGAGCTGTGCACCTGGACCGCGCAGCAGCAGGGCCTGCCCTTTTTGATGCCGTCGGTGCATCCCTTCAATCCGCTCCGCTACCTCCGCCTGATCGTGGCCCTGGACTGCATTCCGCAGGCGGCGTCGGCTGTGTTCGACCAGCTCTACACCACCGGTTGCGACCCGGACAGCCCGCAGGCCTGGCAGGCCGTGCTTGAGCGCCTGGGCATGACCGAAGCCGATGCTGCCTTTCGGCTGGCGGCTCCTGAGGTCAAGGCCGCCCTCAAGGACAACACAAGCCGCTCCGCCGCCGCGGGCGTGTTCGGCGTACCGACCATCACCCTCGGCGAGAGGCTGTTCTGGGGGCTGGATTCCCTGCCCATGCTGCGGGCCTGCCTGCGCGGCGACCCCGCACTCGACTCACCCGCCATGCAGGCTGCAGCGCAGGTCCGCTTCGGCGCGTCCCGCTAGCCTGAGGTCTATGCTGCAGGATGCCGGCGCCCGCCGATCATCCGGGGTGTTTGTCCAGGCCCAGCTCGGCGCCCAGACGGTCGAGATTCTCTTCGTTGGCGGGCGCGACGATGTGGGCAACGGCCCGGGCGACCGAGGGGTCGGAGAACGCCTGCACCCACTCGAGCCGGGTTCCATCGTCAAGAGGCTCAAGGGTGATGGTGAGCTCGAAGACGGGCGGGCAGATGTGCCGGATCACCACCAGGCGATCGGCCTCGATGCGGGAGAAGACCGACTCATTGGGATAAACCGTACCGTCCGGGCCGATCATGCTGAAGATCCACCGGCCGCCCGGCTGGAACTCGAACACTTCGAAGCGGTTGGAAAAGCCATTCGGCCCCCACCATCGGGCAAGACGCTTTCCGTCCTTGACGGCGGCGAATACGTCGGCTGGCTTTGATGGGAAATGCCGGGTTGTGCTGAACGGGGTCATGAGGTGTTCCGCGTGGGGGTGTGATAGGCCGTCTGCTGACGGAGTGTACGCAATCGCCATGTGGGCGCCTATGGTGAGTTCGAGTGCGAGCAGCGACCCTCGGCAGTCCATCCTCTGCCCACTCGTGATCCAGATCAAGCGCCTTGGGTCTGTCGGGCTTTGAGGTGGGGGGGAGGTTCATTGGCTATGTTCGCGTTTAGTGTGGAAAGCGTCTTTGCCACGCCAGGCAAGGCTCTCCAGGCCCGGCTGGCTGTTACTGGCTGGCGCTCCGGTGTTTGGGATGACCTTAGGCGAGCACCGGCGGTTCGCTGGCTTCCAGCGAGCTAATACCCTGCGTCGTGCACCAGTCAGGGCAGCACAAGGCCGCGGACGATGCCCACCTGACCTTCCGTGATCGGGGATTCTCTACACAGTGTGTAGAGATTTGAGCTGGAGCTACCTGCCTTTGATCATGCGCATGGGCTCTCCCCAGGCCATTGACGACCGCCTGCGTGGTTGCCGAGTCCATGAAGAGGTCCAACGAGGCTGCGATGGAGTCGACCCCACTCGCTCACCTGTTCGGATTCCCCTGTCTTGCTACAATCCGGCGCCTGTCCGCCCACATTTCCGCGCCGTGCCACACTATCCGCCATCCATCATTGTTCGCCATCCCGATTGCCGGCCTGGGGTGTGTCGTCAGTACCTGACTGCGTCTGACGCGCCATGACCTTCGCACCCTCCGGATCACCCGGCAATCAGGCTCCGCCGGATCTGCTGGATGCCTTGCGTGGTCTGATCGTGCAGGCTCGCCAGCAAGTGCTGCGCCAGGTGGATGTGGTGCAGGTGCAGACCTGCTGGCAGATCGGCCGACACATCGTCGAGTTCGAGCAGGGCGGTCAGGCTCGCGCGGCCTATGGAAAGCGCCTGCTGCCGCAGCTGGGGCAGGCCTTGACGCGGGAATTCGGCAAGGGCTTCGATGCCTCAAATCTGCGTTACATGCGCCTGTTCTATCAGGCATTTCCAAAGTGTGACGCGCTGCGTCACGAATTGAGCTGGACCCATTACCGGGTACTGACCCGGGTGGAAAGCGACGAGGCGCGCCAGTGGTACATGCGCGAGGCGGCCGTTCAGAACTGGAGTTCGCGGGCACTCGAAAGGCAGATTGGCACGCTGTATTACGAACGCCTGCTGCTGAGTCAGGACAAGGCCGCAGTGACCGCCGAGGCTGATATGAATCTGGCCGCCCTTGCGCACTCGCCCCGCGCTTTTGTGCGCGATCCGGTGGTGCTGGAGTTTCTGGGCCTGCCGAATGCAGGCAAGCTGCTGGAGTCCAGTCTTGAACAGGCGCTCATGGACAAGCTGCAGGGCTTCTTGCTGGAGCTGGGCAAGGGCTTTGCCTTCGTGGCACGCCAGCAGCGCATCAGCACCGAGAGCAAGGATTTCTATGTGGACCTGGTGTTCTATAACTATCTGCTCAAGTGCTTCGTGCTGATTGATCTGAAGACCGGCGAGCTGACGCACCAGGACATCGGGCAGATGGACATGTATGTGCGCCTTTACGACGATCTTCGGCGTGGCGCGGATGACAACCCGACGGTGGGCATCCTGCTGTGCGGCAACAAGGACCAGTCAGTCGTGCGGTACTCGGTGTTGCACGAGAGCGAACAGATTTTCGCCAGCAAGTACCGCCTGGTGTTGCCCAGCGAGGACGAACTGCGCCGGGAGCTTGAACGTGACCGTCAGGATCTCGAAGCACAGAGCAACGATATCGGCGACACTGAATGATCCAGCAGGAGCACAGCACATTCCCATGAAAGTCTTCGGCCTCGCCGGCTGGTCCGGCTCCGGCAAGACCACCCTGATTGAGCGGGTGATCCCCGAGATCACTGCCCGTGGCCTGCGCGTCTCGGTGATCAAGCATGCCCACCATGGCTTCGACGTGGACAAGCCGGGCAAGGATTCCTGGCGGCACCGGGAGGCCGGGGCGGGGGAGATCCTGCTGGTGTCCGATGAGCGCTGGGTGCTGATGCACGAGATGCGCGGCGCGCCCGAGCCGGATCTGGGCGCCCAGCTGGCCATCCTGTCGCCCTGCGATCTGGTGCTGGTGGAGGGCTTCAAGGACGTGCCCATCCCCAAGATCGAGATCCATCGCCCGGCCCACGGCAAGGCGCTGCTCTACCCCGACAACCCGGCCATCGTGGCCATTGCCACGGACGCGGATCTATCGGCGCCCTTGCCCTGTCTCAATCTCAATGATCCGGCCGCCGTGGCCGCCTTCATCCTTACTCATCAAGGGCTTTCATGAATTCTTCCCTGCGTCCCTTCGACGAGGTGCGTGCGGCGCTGCTGGCCGCCGCCGAACCGCTTGCCGACATCGAGCAGGTGCCCACCGCCGAGGCCCTGGGCCGGGTGCTGGCCCGGGCCCAGGTGTCCGGCCTGCAGGTGCCGCCGCTGGACAATTCCTCAATGGACGGCTACGCCGTATGCGCCGCGGATGTGGCAGCCCCCGGCGCGCGTCTGCGGGTGGGGCAGCGCATTCCCGCCGGCAGCGTCGGTCATACCCTGGAGCGGGGCACGGCCGCGCGCATCTTCACCGGCGCACCGATTCCCCATGGGGCGGATGCGGTGGTGATGCAGGAGCTGTGCACCGTGGAGGGCGGCGATGTGCTGATCAACCATGTGCCCCGGGTTGGCGAGTGGATCCGCCGGGCCGGCGAGGACATCGCCCTGGGTGCCACCGTGCTGGCCGCCGGGGTGCGCCTCAACCCGCAGATGCTGGGCCTGGCCGCGTCGGTGGGCTGCGCCACGCTGCCGGTGTTCCGGCGCCTGCGGGTGGCGCTGTTTTCCACCGGCGACGAGCTGGTTATGCCCGGCGAGCCCTTGCCGCCAGGGGCCATCTACAACTCCAACCGCTACGTGCTGCGCGGCCTGCTGGAAGCCCTGGGCTGCCAGGTGTGCGACCTGGGCATCGTGCCCGACAGCCTGGAGGCCACCCGGGCTGCCCTGCGCAGCGCGGCGGGCAGCAACGATCTGATCGTCACCAGCGGCGGAGTATCCATGGGCGAGGAGGACCACATCAAGCCGGCGGTCAGCGCCGAGGGGCGTCTGGATTCCTGGCTGGTGGCCATGAAGCCCGGCAAGCCGGTGGCCTTCGGGCGGGTCAATGATCCGGCCGGCGGTCCCGGTGCGGCCTTCATCGGCCTGCCCGGCAACCCGGTGTCCAGCTTCGTCACCTTCATCCTGCTGGTGCGGCCCTTCGTGCTGCGCGCCCAGGGCGTGGTGGATTGCCTGCCGAAGGCCATCCCCCTCACCGCCGCCTTCGAGTGGCCCCGGCCCGACCGGCGCCGGGAGTTCCTGCGGGCGCGGATCGCCGATGATGGCCGGGTTACGCTTTTTCCCAACCAGGGGCCGGGTGTGCTCACCTCCACGGTATGGGCCGACGGCGTCATCGACAATCCGGCCGGGCAGGCCATCGCGGCCGGCGACCGGGTGTCATTCATCCCTTATTCCGAGCTGTTGTCATGAGCGTCAAAGTCCTTTACTTCGCCAGCCTGAGGGAGACCCTGGGCTATTCCCACGAAACCCTGACCCTGCCCGAGTCCGTCTCCACCATTGGCGCCCTGCGGGGCCACCTGGCCCGGCGCGGCGGCGCCTGGGAGGCCCTGGGTGAGGGGCGCAACGTGCGTGCGGCGATCAACCAGGAGATGGTCGGGCCTGAATCGGCCGTTGCCGATCGGGACGAGATCGCGTTTTTCCCCCCCGTGACCGGAGGTTGAAGATGAGTGTCAGCGTTCAGGAAGCCGATTTCGATGTGGGGGCCGAGACGGCGGCCCTGTCCGCCGGGCGCCTGGACGTGGGGGCGGTGGTCACCTTCGTCGGCCTGGTCCGGGCCGACAAGCTGAGTGGGGCCGGGAGCGAGGTGTCGGCGATGACCCTCGAGCACTACCCCGGCATGACCGAGAAATCCCTCGAGGCCATCATCGCCGAGGCCGGCGGGCGTTGGCAGCTCCAGGGCGTGCGCGTCATCCACCGCTTCGGCCGCCTGCTGCCGGGGGAGCGCATCGTCTTTGTCGGGGTGGCCAGCGCCCACCGGGGCGATGCTTTCGCCGCCTGCGAGTTCATCATGGACTACCTCAAGACCCGCGCCCCCTTCTGGAAGAAGGAAGACACCCCTGAAGGCGGGCGCTGGGTGGATGCCCGCGAGGCCGACGACTCGGCCGCGGCGCGCTGGATGACGTAGCGTCCGCCCGCGCGGGAACGGCCGAACGCTCGGTCCGGCCCCTCCCAAGCTCAAGGGCAAGGCCCGCAGTTGCGACCCGATGGGCCTGCGTGCCCAGGGGCCTCATTTCGGAAGTGGGCACCGTGTTTCAGCACTGCCCTGACCCGGCTCCCCCCGGATGGATCCGAACGGCCGCCGTGCCGTGTGTCAAGCCATTGCCGCCTCGACGGGGATATAGTGGCGGTGTCGTGCACCACGGCGGGCGTCGCTGGTGCGCTTCGACTGCAACGGATCACCGATGAGCGAGAGGCATGATTCGCGACACTCCCCCTTTGCAACCGGATGCCACCTTCCGTTTCGCGCTGACTGAAAAGGCGCCGCGGATCCTGAGCGTGGATGCCGGCGTGACCGGCCTGCTCGGCTATCCACCCGAGGCTTTCCTTGAGGGTATCGTGACCCTGCCGGGGATTATTCATTCGGATGATGCCGATCTGGCGGCGATCCTGTTCTCCCCCCGGTCGGAGGTTTGCAATCTCCGGCTGAGGCGTGCGGATGGCCGGATCATTTGCATCAGGGTGAGCGCCCGAGTCGAGTCCGGGACACAAGGGTGTCTTCTGGATCTGATGCTTCATGATGCCAGGCGCCTTCCCCGGACAGTGGCGGCCATACCCGGAAGCGGGCCCCTGGCCGTCATGCTGGAGAACTCCGACGATTTCATTTTCTTCAAGGACCGCAACCATGTCATCACCGGGGCCAGCCGGTCCCTGTGTGCGCTGTGTGAGCGGCTGGCCCAGCGCTCCGACCTCGTTGGCTTGACCGACTACGACATTTTTCCGGAGGCGTACGCCGACATCTACTATCGCCTGGAGAAGCAGGTCTTCGCTACTGCCTCGTCGGTGCGGGAAGTGCAGGCCTACGAGAATCCGGACGGCAGCACCGGATGGGTGGACAACCGGAAGTACCCCGTCCGCAATGAGCAGGGTGAGATTGTCGGCCTCTACGGCATCGCCCGGGACATCACCGAGATGCGGCGGCAGGAGCAAGCCCTGCGCAACAGCGAGCAGCGCTTCCGTTCCCTCTTCGAGAACACCACGAACATTGCGGTTCAGGGCTACGACAGGCATCGCCGGGTCATTTTCTGGAACCGGGCGAGCGAGCAGCTCTATGGCTATTCCCGGTCGGAGGCCCTGGGGCAGCAGCTGGAAGACCTGATCATTCCGGACGCCATGCGCGAGGAGGTTGTTGCCGCAATCACTGCCTCTGCATCGGGTGGGCCGGCGATACCGCCTGGCCAAATGACCCTGCGACGCAAGGACGGCACCACGGTCACGGTCTATTCCAGCCATGTGCTGCAGGCGGGGGCGGATGGCCCGGAAATGTACTGCCTCGACATCGATCTCTCCGAGCGACTGCACGCCGAGGCCGCGCTGCGCCAGGAACGCGATCTCAACCAGCGCTATCTGGATACCACCCAGACGCTGATGGTAGCCCTGGATACCTCGGGCTGCATCACCATGATCAACCGGGCCGGACAGGAACTGCTGGGCTATACCGAAGCCGAGCTTCTCGGTCGCAACTGGTTCGCCACCTGTGTTCCCCAACCGGATGGTGTCGCACGGATGCTCCCAGCCTTCCTTGACATGATGGCCCGCAAACCGACCGTCCTCGAGGGCCATGAGAGCCCCGTTCTGACCAGGGTCGGGGATTTGCGATTGATCGGATGGCGGCGCACCTATCTTGCGGACAATTCCGGTCAGGTCATCGGAACGCTCAGTTCAGGGGCCGACATCACCGAGCGCAAGCAGATCGAGGAGGCGCTGCGTGCCCGCGAACGCTACCAGCGCGCCGTGCTGGACAACTTCCCCTTCATGGTCTGGTTGAAAGACCGGGACAGTCGCATCCTTGCCGCCAACACAGCCTATGCAAGGGTGGCTGGCATCCCCACGGCCGACGATCTGGTCGGCAAGACCGATCTTGATTTCTGGGCGCCGGCCGTGGCAGCTCAGTTCATGGGCGACGATCAGGCGGTGCTGCGCGATGGGCAACCCAGGACCGTTGAGGAGGAGATCGATGCCGCGGGCCAGCGGTGCTGGCTGGAGACCTACAAGTCGCCCGTGGAGCTGGACGGGAAGATCATCGGCACCGTCGGCTTTGCCCGGGACATCACCGACCGCAAGCGTACCGAGCTGGAGCTGGCGCGTCACCGGAACCATCTGGAGCAGCTCGTCGAGGCCCGCACGACGGATCTGTCGGTGGCCAAGAACGCCGCCGAGGCGGCGAACCGGTCAAAGAGCACCTTTCTTGCCAACATGAGCCACGAGCTACGCACGCCCATGAGCGGGATCATCGGCATGCTGACCCTGGCCCGACGCCACATGGCGGATGCGGCCGGCCTGGATCACCTGGATAAGGCGCGGCGGGCGGCGGATCACCTGCTCGCAGTGCTCAATGACATCCTCGATATTTCCAAAATAGAGGCCGGCAGGATGCATCTGGAGGATGCCCCGCTGGAAATCGGCAGCCTGCTGGACAAACTGATGTGTGTACTGGGTCAGAAGGCGGCCGAGAAAGGTCTGCGCCTCGAAGTGGACCTCCCGGTGAGGCTTGCCCGGATGCCACTGCGGGGTGATCCCTTGCGCCTCTCCCAGGTGCTGATCAACCTGGTCGGGAATGCCATCAAGTTCACCGAGCAGGGCGAGGTCACCATACGGGTCTGGCTGATGGACGAAACGCCGAGCGATGTCCGGGTCCGCATCGAGGTTTGCGACTCCGGCATCGGTATCAGCGCTGATGCCCAGCGGCGCCTGTTCAAGGCCTTCGAGCAGGCCGACAACTCGATGACCCGCCGTTACGGCGGAAGTGGTCTCGGGCTTGCGATCACCAAATCCTTGATTCAGTTGATGAGGGGAGAAATCGGCGTTGAAAGCGCCGCCGGGCGGGGCAGCACCTTCTGGTTTGCAGTGCGCCTGTCGAAGAATAGCGATGCACCCGCCGATGCCGTTGATGCCCATGTGACGAGTCCGGCGGGAAGACAGATCCAGAGCAGGCATGCGGGCGCGCGCATCCTGCTCGTCGAAGACGAACCCATCAACCGGGAGGTCGCCCTTTTCATGCTGGAGGATGTTCACGTCGTGGTCGATCTTGCCGAAAATGGGCTGCAGGCCCTGCAGATGGCCCGCGAAACGCCCTATGCATTGATCCTGATGGATATGCAGATGCCGAGAATGAATGGCATCGAATCTGCCCGGGGCATCCGCGCAGACTCCCTCAACCGCGATTCACCCATCATTGCCATGACCGCCAACGCCTTCGCCGAGGATCGCAAGGCGTGCCTGGAAGCAGGTATGAACGACTTCCTCAGCAAACCCGTCGAGCCGGAAAAGCTCCTGGAGACCATGCTGAAATGGCTCTCCCGGCGATGAGCCGGATCATGCCGCGGCGACCACTCCCCGAGACGGGTTGTCCTATCCGCCGAACAGTCCCGGCAGCCCCGTTGCCAGCCAGGGCAGCCATGAGATCGCCAGCGCCCCCAGGAATATGGCCAGCAGGGCCGGCAGTACCGAGATGGCAATCTCCTTGACCGGTCGGGCGAACATGGCCGAGGCGAAGAAGATGTTCATGCCGGCCGGCGGGCACAGGAAGCCCATCTCCATCACCGCCAGGAAGATCACGCCGAAGTGTACGGGGTCGATGCCATAGCTCAGGGCCACCGGCAGCAGCAGGGGCACCAGCACGACGATGGCGGCGTAGATCTCCATCAGCGCGCCGGCCAGGAACAGGAAGGCGTTGAGGGCGACCAGGAAGGCGAACTTGTTGGGCAGGGCGGCCTGCACCCATTCCACCGCGGCGTCGGGGATGCCGGCATCCACCAGATAGTTGGTGAGCCCCAGGGCCATGCCCAGGATCACCATCACGCCGCCGATCACCTGGGTGCAGTCGGCCAGGCAGCGGCGCAGCAGGGGCCAGTCCAGCTCCCGGTGGGCCACCGCCTGGGTGAGGATGGCGTAAGCCGCGGTGAGGGCCGCGCTCTCGGTGGGGGTGGCCAGGCCGCTG
>NZ_JAFLDT010000062.1 GCF_017302315.1 Zoogloea sp. | reverse complement strand
GCCATACATCTCCGATTGCTCGATCTCGATGCAGTCGCCGATGCCTGCGGCGATCGGATGCCCGGGATTCACCACCCACACACGCTCACGCTCGCCGGCCTCACGCCAGCACAACGCGCAACTGGTGCCCATGAGCCGCTTGAAGACCTTCGACCAGTGGCCGGAATGCAGCACGATCAGCCCCATTCCCGCGAGCACCCGCTGCTGCACCCGCGTCACCGTTTCATCCAGCACCTGATCATGCGCCGCATGGCCCCACCACAGCAGCACATCCGTTTCGTCGAGAACCGACTGCGACACGCCCTGCTCCGGCTCATCCAGTGTCGCCGTTCGGATGATGAGATCGCCCTGCGTGCTCAATGCCTCTGCCAGCAGCCCATGAATGCCTTTCGGATAGATGGCCGCCACCGCAGGGTTTTGACGTTCGTGCACGAATTCGTTCCAGATGGTGACGCGGATGGGAGTGGCCATGATTGCGCCATTCAAACGCTCGCGCGTGCCAGATCAAACAGGCATTTCCACGCGGTTCACCAGTCCGTCACCGCGCCATCCGGGCTGAACTCGCGCAGGACGATCTCCTGCTGGAAGGGATGCTTCTTCACCTCGGCTTCATTGATGGTGATGCCGAGGCCGGGTTTCGTGTTCGGGCGGACGATGCGGCCTTGTTTTTCGATGATGAAGCCTTCCTCGACCACGTCCTGCCGCCACGGCACGTCGTTGTGCACGGTTTCGCAGATGATGTAGCTCGGCTGGCTGAAACCAAACTCCAGCGACGCGGCAGTGCTCACCGGTCCCTGCGGATTGTGCGGTGCCAAGGCGATGCGATGCGCCTCGGCGAGCGCGGCGATGCGTTTCGCGGCGCTGAGGCCGCCGCAGTGCGTGATGTCGAGCTGGCAGATTTCGACCGCGCGTTTCTCGAACATGTCTTTGAAGGCCTCCAGGTTCGTCACGCGCTCGCCGCTGGCCACGGGCGTGGTGAGCGCGGCATTGATCTTCGCCAGGCCATCGACGGCCTCCGGCCAGCAGGGCTCCTCGAAGAAGTAGAGGCCGAAATCATCGAGTGCCTTGCCAAACTTCAGCCCCATGGCCGGAGAGGGACGTGCATGGCAATCGACCATGATGTCGATGTCCGGCCCCACGGCATCGCGCATGGCCGCGACGGCTGCTGCGGCCGCGCGAACGGGTTTCATGCCTTCGATGGGCATCGTGCTCGGCACCGCCATGCTTTTGAAGGCCGTGTAACCATCCGCCACGGCTTGTTGGGCGAGTTCGGCGAAGCGTTTCGCGTTGTCGGCGGGCGTTTGATAAAAGTCCTCCATCTTCCCGCCACCGAGATGGCAGTAGGTACGCACCCAATCCCGCACCGGACCGCCAAAGACCTTCGAGAGCGGCATGTTCGCCACCTTGCCGACAATGTCCCACAGCGCGAGGTCAATACCCGCGATGGCCGTGGCCCGCACGATGCCATGCCCGTGCCAGAAGTGCTGGCGATACATCATCTGCCACAGATACTCCACCCGCGTCGGGTCCTCGCCGATGAGCAGGTGCGACATGTCCTCAATCGCCCCCACGATGCTCCGCGTGTGCCATTCCAGTGTCGCCTCGCCCCAGCCGATAAGCCCCGGCTGATCCGTGACGACTTTGACAAACACCCAGTTTCGCATCCGGGCATGGCAGACGAGGGTTTCGATGGCAGTGATTTTCATGGACTAGAGTTGCCTTGCGAACTTGTGAAGTTTGAGAGATCGGTGGTGAGCTTGTTTGGAAATACTCAGGCTGAAAGGGAGTCCTTTCAGCGGAGTGCCGATTTCTGATGCCCCGATTGTGGAAACCAAATGTGCAGGGAAATGGGAGACATTGTGGAGATGTTCCCGCCCCCGTTGATCTTGCCCCGCCGCGGGGGCTTAATGGCGTCCCCGGCTCGGTCATTCCGTTTCCTTCCTTTTCCTCATCCCTCGCCTGAACGCATGAAACTCGGCATCACTACCAAAGCCTTCCTTGCCGTCCTGCTGGTGGCCCTCGCGGTGCTGCTGGCCATGGGCGTGGCCGGGCGCTGGAGCTTCACCCGCGGCTTCGTGGGTTACATGGACGAGCTGGCCCTGCAGCGGGTCGAGGACGTGACGCCCAAGTTCGTCAGCGCCTACGCACGGGAAGGCAGCTGGGACTTCCTGCGCAACAATCGGCGCGCGTGGTTTCACCTTACCCGCCCCCGGGGCGGGGAGGAGGACCCGGAGCGCGAGAAGGCGGACCGGGCATCCCGCAACCTGCCGTTGGACGCGCCCCCCGAGTCCGATCTCACCGGCGCGGTCTTCCGCCTCAGCCTGATCGATGCCGAGCAGCGCTTCGTGATGGGCAACCCGCGCATCGTCGCTGGCGACAGCGTGGTGCGGCGCCCGGTGGTGGTGGAGGGCAGGACCGTGGGCTGGCTGCTGATGGGGCCCTTCCAGAGCGTCAGCGACACCGGCGCCCGGCGCTTCTACGACGAGCAGCTCCACGCCACCCTGCTGGTGGGGGGCGTTGCGGCCCTGTTCGCCGTGGCCATCTCCCTGTGGATCGCCCGCACGCTGGTGGCGCCCATCAAGCAGGTGGCGGCCGCCACCCATCGCCTGGCGGCGGGCGACTACGCCGAGCGGGTGGTGCCCAGCTCCGGCGACGAGGTGAGCCAGCTAGCCCGGGATTTCAACAGCCTGGCCCGGGCCCTGGAGGCCAATGAGCGCATGCGCCGGGATTTCATGGCCGACGTGTCCCACGAGCTGCGCACCCCGCTGAGCGTGCTGCGCGGCGAGCTGGAGGCCATGGAGGATGGCGTGCGCCGCCTGGATGGCGAGGCCCTGCAGTCCCTCAAGGGCGAGGTGATGACCCTGACCCGGCTGGTCAATGACCTCAACGAGCTGGCCCTCGCCGACCTGGGCGCGCTGGTCTATCGCAAGACCCCGGTGGCGGTCGGCGAGGTGCTGGCGCACACCGTCGGCGCCTTTCGTGACCGCCTGGCCGGCGCCGGGCTGGGCCTGGAGCTGGCGCTGGCTCCCGGGCTGCGCATGGCGGCCGACGAGGCCCGCCTTGAACAGCTGTTCCGTAACCTGATGGAGAACACCCTGCGCTACACCGACCCCGGTGGCAGCCTGAAGATCGTCAGCCGCCGCGACGGTGACGATCTGTGCATCGATTTCATGGATTCGGCCCCCGGCGTGCCCGACACCCTGCTACCCAGGCTGTTCGAGCGCTTCTTCCGTGGCGAGGCCTCGCGCAACCGGGCCACCGGCGGTTCCGGCCTCGGGCTGGCCATCTGCCGCAGTATCGTCGAGGCCCACGACGGCACCATCACGGCCCGGGCCTCACCCCTGGGTGGCGTGTGGGTGGCCCTGCGTTTTCCGGCCCTGGAGCCCTGAGCCATGGACAGCCTTTCCGCCTACATCCTCATCGTCGAAGACGAGCCCAAGCTCGCCGCCCTGCTGGGCGACTACCTGAAAGCCGCCGGCCACGAGACGGCCTGGGTCGCCAATGGCCTCGACGCCATCCCCGCCATCCGCACCCGCGAGCCCGACCTCGTGCTGCTCGATCTGATGCTGCCCGGCCGCGACGGCCTGGACATCTGCCGCGAGCTGCGCAGCTTCAGCGAGCTGCCGGTGATCATGACCACCGCCCGCGTCGAGGAGATCGACCGCCTGCTGGGGCTGGAGCTGGGCGCCGATGACTACATCTGCAAACCCTACAGCCCGCGGGAGGTGGTGGCCCGCTGCAAGGCCGTGCTGCGCCGCAACCGGCGCACCCCGCCCCCCGAGCGGGCGGCACTGCAGATCGACGAAGCCGGCTGGCGTGCCAGCTTTCACGGCATCGAGCTGGATCTCACCCCGGTCGAGTTCCGCCTGCTGCGCACCCTGTCGGCGGCGCCCGGGCGGGTTTTCTCCCGGGAGCAGCTCCTCGACGGCCTCTACGACGACCACCGGGTGGTGACCGACCGCACCGTGGACAGCCACATCAAGAACCTGCGCCGCAAGCTGGAGCAGATCTCCCCGGAAGAGCCGCTGATCCGCTCGATCTACGGGGTGGGCTACAAATATGAGGGCGGCTGAGGCTGGAGGGCGGTTTGGGTGGGGCGCGTGGTTAGCGGCTTAGTCATCGACATCGCGCTTGCCGTTACGGGCCTTGCAGGCCGGATCGGAACACACGCCATAGAGAGACAGGGCGTGATCCCGTAGCTGGAAGCCCCGTCGTTCCGCCACCTGGTGCTGCAGGCGTTCGATCTCCGGGTCGCAGAACTCCTCGACCCGGCCGCAGATCACACATACGAGATGATCATGGTGCTGGCCCTCGTTCAGCTCATACATGGCCTTGCCCGAATCGAAGTGATGGCGTGACAGCAGCCGCGCCTGCTCGAACTGGGTGAGCACGCGGTAGATGGTGGCCAGCCCGATCTCCTCGCCGTCAGCGATGAGGGTGCGGTATACATCCTCCGCGCTGAGATGGCGCACACCGGTCTGCTGGAAAAGACGGAGGATCCGGATACGTGGCCAGGTGGCCTTCAAGCCGCTGGAGTGGATGTTGCTGGCATTGTCGGACGCGGATCGGTTCATGGGTCGGTGATTCCCTGGGGCGGGATCGGGCTTCGGAGATTCGAGTAATGATAATGCTTATCACTAAGTTGTTCCATGCCTCATGGAGATTTTCCGGCGGGCATGGGCTGGATCCCGGGAATCGCAGTTGAGATTCACTCACAATCGACACGCAAGACCTTGATCCCTGCGGAAAGTGATGCCAGCCTTGAAGCCTGAGCAATTTGGAGAAGCCCCATGAAAGGCGATAAAAAGATCATCGGTATCCTCAACACCCTCCTCGCAGGCGAGCTGACCGCGGTGGACCAGTATCTGATCCACGGTGAGATGTACTCGGACATGGGTTTTGGCCGTTTGGCCGAGAAGGCCCTGCACGAGTCCGAGCATGAACGTGAGCACGCCCGCGCCCTGATCCAGCGCATCCAGTTTCTGGAGGGCGTGGCGATCGTGGACAAGCGCAACCCGCTGCACGTGGGAGATACGGTGCCGGCCATGCTCAAGTCCGACCTCAACCTGGAATACCACGTGGTGGGCGAGCTGAAGAAGGCCATTGCCGCCTGTGAGAAGGCCGGCGACTACGTGACCCGTGACATGCTGCTGGTCCAGCTCGAAGACACCGAGATGGACCACGCCTATTACCTCGAGAAGCAACTGCGCCTCATCGATGCGGTCGGTCTTCCCAACTATCTCCAGAGCCAGATGGGCTCCGGGGTCCCCCAAGCTTGAGGAGGATAGGCGATGAAGGGTGAAAAGAAAGTCATCAGCATGCTCAACAAGGTGCTGTTCAACGAGCTGACCTCGATCAACCAGTACTTCCTGCACGCCAGGATGTTCCGCAACTGGGGGTTCGAGCGGCTCAACGACTACAACTACAAGCAGTCCATCCGCGTCATGAAGGAAGCGGACGAGATCATTGAGCGGGTGCTGTTTCTTGAGGGCCTGCCGAATCTGCAGAACCTCGGCAAGCTCATGATCGGCGAGAACGTGGGCGAATGCCTGAAGTACGATCTCGAGTATGAGCGTGATGTGCAGCGCCCCTTGCTCGTGGAGGCGGTGGCCCTGGCGGAGAGTGAGTCCGATTTCGTCAGCCGCGATCTGCTCCAGGAGTTGCTGGAAGCCTGTGAGGAAGCCATCGACTGGCTGGAGACCCAGTTGGGACTCATCGATACGGTAACGCTGCCGAACTACCTGCAGTCCCAGATCGACGACTGAAAGTCCGGACGCCTTCCGCCGTGGGGTTGGCCCCAGGGGTCTTTTTGGCCCGAGTGGTCAATTCCTGTCGGAGGGCGTCCATATCTCCGGCGTGCCGAATGTGTAGCTTTCGAAGTTCGTCGCGAAGGCGGTTGATCTCCACCTCAAGGTAGGCGAGACGTTTCGTATCCACAGCACAAAGCAAATCATTGCGGCAGTACAAAACATGAAAGTCGGCGTGAATACGCTGCAACCCGGTCTCTGAAATGCGCTTGTGGCTGCATGCTGCCCACAAGGGGCCTCCCACTTGGCCCTGGTCGATACAGATACGCCAGCGTGCCAGCACTTCCGCCTCATCGTCAGCGCGGGCAAAACGATCAATCCAGATACGATGTGTCTTTTCAAGATGATGTTGAACGGCGTCGGAAACACTATTGCGGACGTCAAGTTGGGACAGCATGGTGCCGAGGAGATCTGATTCGTTGGTGCGCAGCGCGAGGCCATGCCGGGCCGCGATGCTGGCGAGGTTTCCCAGTGAGACCGAGATGCCGAGAAGTGGTGCTTGAATCGACCGGGGAAGCTCCCAGATACGGGCGCGTCGGGTCGACTTGGGCATGCCGCCAGGGTCGGGATTCTTCGGGGTGATCTCTGCGTTGTGGGCGACGGAAGGTTGATGTGGGTCGTTCATGAAGCGCTCTCTGGAAGAATGACGGAGCGCGGGCTGGCTAGGGCTGGCTGGCGCCGATGAGGCTAAACCGGGATGCCTTTCAATTATATGAGAATTATTCGTATTTGCAATATTTTGGGCGCTTGCCTGCTGTGATCAGGCAGACTTGGTTGAGGGCAGTGGGGCCGGCGTTGAGGCTGTGATCCGGTTCAGCCTCAAGTTGTGGCGGCCCCTGGTGAGTTGCAAAGGTATGGTATGGGTTACGAAACACTCCGCAGTGCGGTCTTGACCGGCCAGAGGCACTGTCCGGAAACGGCGATGGGTCGGTGATAGCGCGAGGATCGCCCAGATCATGCTCCGGTGTGCTTGCATGGCGGCGACCACGACACCGCTGCAGTCCGTAACAATCTTTCGCCCGTCAGCGCCGCACCCACACATGGCGCGCCACGCTGTGCTCCAGCGCCAGCTCCACTTCCTCGGCGAGGATCACGGTCATGGGGCGTTGCTGCAGTACCGTGAGGGGGCGGTTTTCAGCGAGGCCATAGGCGGTGAGTTGCTCGCGCTGCTGCGGGTCGATCTCCTTGCCCAGGGAGGCAAGGCGTACTTCAGTGCCCGGAGCGATGAAGGCCAGCGGCACGAGGGCCTGGTGATCGGACGGGGGGCTATCCTGGTTCATGGGGTCACCACAGGGCGCGCAGCGCAATATTGAACAGCCCGCCCACCAGGAAGGCGAAGGGGACGATGAGGGCCACCATGGTGGCCGCCGTCTTCACCCCCTGTTCCTTCACCATCATCATCAGGCTGGCGAAGCAGGGGATGAACAGGGTGATGGTGATCATGCCCACCACCGCTTGTATCGGGCTGAGGCGGTCGGCCATGGCAAAGAGGCCGGTGGCACCGAAATCGCGGCGCAGGAAGCCCATCACGAAGGCCGCGCTGGCCTCCGGCGGCAGGCCCAGCCAGCCCGACACCAGGGGTTCGCCGGCGCGGATGATGGCCGGCAGCACCCCGAGCTTGTCCAGACTGAACATCAGGAAGGTGCCCACCAGGAACAGGGGGATCACCTCGACCAGGTACCACTTGAGACGCCCGGCGGTCTTCTTGAGCACATTGCCGAAGATGGGCAGGCGCATGGGCGGGAGTTCGGTGACCAGCGGAATGCGTCGCCCGGGGATCAGCCGCGAGGCCAGGAAGCCGGTGAGCATCAGGATGCCGACCATGGCCAGTGCCCAAACCAGCACCGCGGTGAAGGACAGGCTCCCCAGCATGCCCAGCACCACTCCGAGTTGCGCCGAGCAGGGAATCGCCAGGGCCAGCAGGAAGGTGGTGATCAGACGTTCCCTCGGGCTGTGCAGGATGCGCGTGGTGAGGGTGGCCATGGTGACACAGCCGAGCCCCAGCACCATGGGCAGCACCGCGCGCCCATTGAGCCCGATGAGGGCGAACAGGCGGTTGGCGATGACCGACAGGCGCGGCAGGTAGCCCGAGTCCTCAAGCACGCCGAAGGCGAGGAAGAAGGTGGTGACGATGGGCAGGATCAGGGCCAGGGCGTAAGTCATGCCCATGGTCCATAGACCGTACTGGCCCACCAGCAGCTCCGTTACCCAGCTGGCCGGGGCGACGGCCTCGATGAACTGGGTGACGGCAGGGTTGAGCACCCCTTCAAAGAGGTCTTCCTCCAGCAGCCCGACCAGGGTGGTGGCGCCGAAGACACCGACAAACTGATAGATCAGGTCGAGCACAGCCAGCAGGATGGGCAGGCCCCACACAGGGTGCACCACCGCCTGGCCGACCCGCTGGCTGAGCAGGGGGCTGCTTTTCAGGCTGCGGCTGACAACACTGGTGGCGAGTACGTCGGCGGCCTCGGTGCGCTCCCGCGCCATGAGGGTGGGCAGGTCGCCGCCCGCTTGTGCCAGGGCGTCGCGCCGCAGGGGCTCGATCTCCCCGTAGGCGGCACCGGCTTGGTGACGCAGCCAAGCCTCCACCTCGTCATCGCCACCGAGATAAAGGATCGCCAGCCCCCGGGCGGCGAGGCGCGGATGGGGGCAATGGCGGGAAATGGCTTCCGCGACACGTTCGATGTCGGCATCGATGGCCTTGTCGTACTGCAGGATGCGGCGCGGCACACGGGCTGCGCTCAGGTGATGGGCAAGGGTGCCGACCCCCTGACCGTCCGTGGCGACGGTCGCCTCGACGGGAACACCCAAGGCGTCGGCCAGGGCGGCCATGTCGATGGTGACACCTCGCGCCGCGGCTTCGTCGTGCATGTTGAGGGCCAGCACCAGTGGTATCCGTAGCTCGGCCAGCAGGGCCGTCAGGGTCAGGGTGCGGCGCAGGTTCTTGGCATCGCCCACCTGCAGCAGGGCCCGGGTGGGTTCGTTGAGAAGGGCGCGGACGGTAGTGCGCTCATCGTCGCTGCGGGAGGGCAGGGCCAGCACCCCGGGTGTGTCCAGGAGGGCGGACTCCCGGTCGAAGCGGGCACTGGCCCGGGTCACTTCCACCGTCGTACCGGGATAGTTGGACACGTTGACGTAGGCACCGGTCAGGCGGTGGAAGATCACCGACTTGCCGACATTGGGATGGCCGACCAGCAGGAAGGTGCCGGGAAGACTGGAGGTTCCGCTCATGCTGAAAGGGAGAGGCGAGATATCGGTTCGAAAGCACGATCATACTCCAACTCGCAAACGCAAATCATTCTCGTTGAAGCAGGTGCCGCGACGCCGATGGTGGCCGGCCGGTGGAGATCACGTCAGCGCGTGGGAGGCGGCGCCCCCTTGCGCTTGAGCATGGCGGCAGCCTCGTGCTCCGGCAGAGGGGGAGAGAAGAAATAGCCCTGGGTGAGCGGGCATCCCATGGCTCGCAGCATGTCCACCTGGTCGCCACTGTCCGCGCCTTCGGCAATCACCTCCAGGTGCAGGGCCTTGCCCAGGTTGAGGATGGCGCGGACGATTTCCGCCCCCTCGATGGTGCGGGTCATGGCGCTGATGAACGACTGGTCGATCTTCAGGGTGTCGATGGGGAAGCGCTGCAGGTAGCTGAGGGACGAGTAGCCGGTGCCGAAGTCGTCCATGCTGATGCGGACGCCCATGGCCCTCAGCGGGTTCAGGCGTGCCAGCGCCACCTGGGCGTTGACCATCAGGATGCTCTCGGTGATCTCGAGCTTGAGGCAGGCGGGGGGCAGGCCGGTTTCGGCGAGCACATCGGCGACCTGGCCCACCAGGCCTTCGTCCGAGAACTGCCGCGCCGACAGATTGACCCCGATGCCGAGCTTGGCCAGGCGTTCGTCGGTACCCTGCCAGCGGCGAAGTTGCCGGCAGGCCTCGCGCAAGGCCCAGCGGCCGATGGGCAGGATGAGACCGGTCTCTTCGGCCAGGGGGATGAACTCGGTAGGCGGAATCAGGCCGCGGGTCTCGTGTGGCCAACGGATCAGGGCTTCGAAGGCGGCGATGCGGCCTGTCTCCAGCTCGACCACCGGTTGGTAATGGAGCACGAACGCCTGCCGGTCGATGCTGCGGCGCAGGCTGCTTTCCATGTCGAGTGCTGCCACGGCCCGATGGTGCATGGCGGAATCGAAGAGGGCGTAGCAGGCCTTGCCGTCGGCCTTGGCCCGGTACATGGCCGTGTCGGCGTCGCGCAGCAACTCGTCCGGGTGACGGTAGCCCGGGGCCGACAGGGCGATGCCGATGCTGCAGTTCATGAACAGTTCGTAGCCGCTGATGACAAAGGGCGTGGCAAAGTGCCGCTGGATGCGGTCGGCCACCCGGATCGCATCCATCTCCTCGTCAATGTCTTCGAGCAACAGCACGAACTCGTCTCCGCCAAGGCGGGCCAGGGTGTCGTGGGGACGGCAGCACAGGCCCAGGCGGCGCCCGCATTCGATGAGCAGTTTGTCACCCGTGGTGTGGCCGAGGCTGTCATTCACGTTCTTGAAGCGATCCAGGTCGAGGAACAGCACGGCGAAGCGGCGGCTTGACTGGCGCTGCATGCGGTCGATGGCCTGGTGCAGGCGGTGGATGATCAGGTTGCGGTTGGGCAGGCCGGTCAGCCCGTCGTGCAGGGAGTCCCGCAGCAGGCGCTCTTCGGCCTGCTTGCGGTCGTGGATGTCGGTCTGGGAGCCCGCCATGCGCAGGGGGCGCCCGTCGCGGTCGCGCACGGCCATGCCACGGCACAGCATCCAGCGGTAGTCGCCGGCCCGGGTGCGGATGCGGTATTCCGCATTGAGGGGGGCGCCAGAGAGGGTCCTCGGGTCGGTGAGTTGGGCCCGGAAGCTGTCAATGTCGTCCGCATGGATCAGGGCCAGCCAGGCCTCCGGATCGTGGCCGATGTCGTCGTCGCCGAAGCCCAGCATGGATTTCCAGCGCGGCGAGAAGTAGGCGTGACCGGTCTGCAGGTGCCAGTCCCAGAGGCCGTCGTTGGCACCGGCGGCGGCGAGGGCATAGCGCTCCTCGCTCTCCCGCAGGGCGCGCTCGGCTTCCTTGCGTTCCATGGCGTAACGCATGGCCCGCAGCAGCAGGTTGCTGTTCACCTCGCCCTTGATCAGGTAGTCCTGGGCTCCGGTCTTGACCGCGTGCAGGGCCATCACCTCGTCATCGGTGCCGGTGAGCACGATGATGGGCACCTGGGGCGCGTGGGCGAACATGGTGCAGAAAGTCTCGATGCCCAGGCTGTCGGGCAGGGACAGGTCGAGCAGCACGACGCCGACGTGGCCGCTCGACAGCATGTCGAGGCCGGCTGAAAGGCGGTCGGCCCGCCACAGGCGGAAACGGTTGCCGCTGCCGTCGGCGAGCATCTCCTGGATCAGGCGGGCGTCGCCGGGGTTGTCTTCCACCAGGAGGACGGTGTCGCTCGCCTCGCCCATCAGCGTGCTCCGCAGGGCAGGGTGACGACACTCAGCCAGAAAGCGTCGATGAGTTTCACGGCCTGGATGAAACACTCGAAATCCACCGGTTTGGTGATGAAGCAGGCCGCCTGTAGCTGATAGGCGCGTTGCACGTCCTGTTCGGCCCGGGACGTGGTCAGCACCACCACCGGGATGTGCATCAGGGCCGGATCGGCCTTGATGGCGGCCAGTACTTCGCCGCCATCCATGCGTGGCAGGTTGAGGTCGAGGAGGATCAGGTCGGGCAGCGGTTTGCCGGCGTGGGCGCCCTCGTGGCGCAGGTAGGCAAGGGCTTCAATGCCGTCCCGGGCCACTTCCAGCGGTGTCTCGACGCGGTTGTCCTTGAAGGCCTCGATGGTCAGGCGGACGTCTCCGGGGTTGTCCTCCACGAGAAGTATCCTGATGGGGCGATCACGCATGGGGGGGCTCCTCCCGGTCGGGCAGTGTGAAACTGAAGCATGCCCCCTGGCCGGGGGTGGAGCGGACATCGATGTGTCCGCCGTGGCGTTCGACAATTTTTTTGCAGATGGCCAGCCCGATGCCGGTGCCCGGGTACTCGGCGGCAGTGTGCAGGCGCTGGAAGATGACGAAGATCCGCTCGGCAAAGCGGGGGTCGATGCCGATGCCGTCGTCGCAGACGTCGATCCGCCAGAGCGTCTCCTCTCGCCGGGCTTCGATGTGCACCTGCGGCTCCGGACCCTTGCGGAACTTGATGGCATTGCCGATCAGGTTCTGGAGGAGCTGCTCCAGCTGAGTGGGGTCGCCATGCACCACCGGCAGGGCGCCAATCCGGATGTGGGCGCCGCTCTCTTCGATGGCAGTCCGCAGGCTGCCCAGCGCCTCGGCCACGGTGGTGCCCAGGTCCACCGGTTGAAAGCCCTTGCCGCGGCTGCCCACCCTGGAAAAGGCCAGCAGATCGTTGATCAGCCGCTGCATGCGCAGGGCGCCATCCACGATGAATCCCATGAACTCATCCGCATCGGCGTCGAGGCGGCTGCGGTAGCGCCGGTTGAGTAGCTGGGTATAGCTGGCCACCATGCGCAGGGGTTCCTGGAGGTCGTGGGAGGCGACCGAAGCGAATTGCTCCAGATCGGCATTGGAGCGGGCCAGTTCACGGGCCTGCTCGGCCAGTCGCTTCTCGGCACGCCGACGTTCGTGGATCTCTTGCTGAAGCTGGGCGTTGCGTTCTTCGAGCTCGGCGGTACGTTCACGCACGCGCTTCTCGAGCTCGTCATGGGCGCCGCGCAGTATTTGCTCGGCCGCGCGTCGGTCGGTGATGTCCCGCAGGATCACCGTGAACACCAGCCCATCCGGACCGCGGAACTTGGAGATCGAGGCTTCGGCCGGAAACTCGCTGCCGTCGCACCGACGGCCGTAGATCTCGCCGCGCTGGGCCATCATCCGCGAGGCCTCCGGGGCGGCCGAGAAATCCTTTACCTGACCGGCGTGGCGGGCAACGAAACGCTCGGGAATGAGCCGGTCCAGGGGCTGGCCGATGATGTCGGCGGCGCTGTAGCCGAAGATCCGCTCGGCGCCCCGGTTGAACAGGGTGATGGTCTGGGCTTCGTCGATGGAGATGATCGCGTCGTTGGCGCTGGCGAGGATCTCGTCAAACCGCGGGTCTGTAGCGCGGGCTGCCCGAGCCCTGGCGGCGCGCCGGGGCTGGGTAGCGTGTGTGGCGGGATCGACGGGGCAGTTCTCGCTCACGGAAGGCTCCGCTCAGAGGGTCAATCCAGTCTGGCCGCATGGCGCGCCAACTTCAACCCTGTGCGAAGTAGGGGTTTTGGGCCGGTACGGCGATTCCCGGCATGGCCGGGTGTCCGTTGCGTGAAACCCGGGATGCGGTAAATAGCATTCCACACCGCCTTGAATATGCATGGGAATCTTTCTTGGTTCGTTCCGGGGGGCGTCCTCCCTACACTCGGTTGCACTTCACAACTGATCACAGGACAGCATCCCATGCCTTCTCCGACAGCCCACCGTGCCTCCCTGGTTTTGGCGTTTCTCATCGGCTCAACCAGCCTGGCCCATGCCGACGTGACCCTGCTCAACGTCTCCTACGACCCGACCCGTGAGCTCTATCAGGAATACAACGCGGCCTTCGCCAAGTACTGGAAGACCAGGAACAACGAAACCGTCACCATCAAGCAGTCCCACGGCGGCTCCGGCAAGCAGGCCCGCTCGGTGATCGACGGCCTCGAAGCCGACGTGGTGACCCTGGCCCTGGCGGCCGACGTGGATGCCCTGCACGACAACGGCAAGTTGATCCCGGCCGACTGGCAGAAGCGCCTGTCCAACAATGCGTCGCCCTACACCTCCACCATCGTGTTCCTGGTGCGCAAGGGCAACCCGAAGAAGATCAAGGACTGGAATGACCTGGCCAAGCCGGGCATCGAGGTCATCACCCCGAACCCGAAGACCTCCGGCGGCGCGCGCTGGAACTACCTGGCTGCCTGGGGCTACGCCCTCAAACTACCGGGCGGCACCGACGCCACCGCCAAGGATCTGGTCAAGAAGATCTACGGCAACGTGAAGGTGCTGGATTCCGGCGCCCGCGGCTCCCTGACCACCTTTACCGAGCGCGGTATCGGCGACGTGCTGATCTCCTGGGAGAACGAAGCCTATCTGGCCACCAAGGAACTGGGGCCGGACAAGTTCGACATCATCACCCCGTCCCTGTCCATCCTGGCCGAGCCCCCTGTCTCGGTGGTTGACAAGGTGGTGGACAAGCGCGGCACCCGCAAGGTCGCCGAGGCGTACCTGAAGTACCTGTACTCGCCGGAAGGCCAGGACATCGCCGGCAAGAACTACTACCGTCCGATCGATGCGAAGGCGGCTGCGAAATACGCCAAGACTTTCGCCCCGGTCAAGCTGTTCACCATCGACGACGTGTTCGGCGGCTGGACCAAGGCCCAGAAGACCCACTTCGCCGACGGCGGTGTGTTCGACCAGATCACCACTGTCAAGTAAGTCCGGCGTGCTCCTGCCTCCGGGCGGGCGGTAACCTGTTCCGTTGGCCGCTCGTATCAGCGCGGATGAAAGCGCAGTTCAATCAGCCTGCCCGTGGCAACGCCTTGCGCAAATTCCACGGGTCCGTCGTAGTGCTCATGACTCTTGACGCTTGCCTTGATCTGCTTGAAGGGCATCCCCTGATTGGCGAGGAAGGTTCGCAGACGGCGCACACGCAAGCCGAGGAGTACAGGGTTGTATCGGACGGCTGGGCTGTCTCCATATCCCAGAACGCTGATCCGGGCATCCGGCTGCCCTTGCATCAGCGTAACCAGCGCGGAGAGGAGATCTGCAAAGGCCGGAGAGATCTCGCGGCTGTCGCCACGGAATATCGTGGAGGTCTCGACGAACAGCCTGATCGGCGCCTGGCTCGTCGCGGGCGAAACTGTGGTGATGCCTTGATCGCGCGCACGGCTGTCGATGGACGCCACGATGTGCTGCCAGGGTGTGCCTGCAGGCGCCTCAAGGGCTAGAGCTGCGTCGATGGCTTCAGCGGCCGCGGTGGGCAGGCAGGCGGCGAAAAGCAGCGACGCCAGGGCTCCAGCAATAAGGGCGGGGTTCCAGAGTGTTTTCATGGGCTGCGAGGGGTTTGAAGCGGAAGGTGGGTGCGCCGCGAATGTAACCCCTTCCGACCTGTTTGCGGGAGTACGAGGGCGTACCCGCTGAACCGTCGGCTCGCGTGCAGTCACTGACCGGATGGTGCGAGCGCCGATGGTCTGGTGCAAGCCCTCGGGTATCCTTGGCCTTTCAGCTCAAGACCGCGGTTTTCATGCAATACCTCTATCTTGGACTGGCGATCATCTGCGAAGTGATCGCCACCACCGCTCTCAAATCGGCCGACGGCTTCACTCGCCTCCAGCCATCCCTGGTCGTGGCAGTGGGCTACTTTGCTGCGTTTTACATGCTTTCCCTGGCCCTGCGCAGCATTCCCATCGGCATCGCCTACGCCATCTGGTCCGGCGCAGGCATTGTGCTCATCAGCATCGTTGCGCTTCTTGTTCATGGTCAGAAGCTCGATGTTCCGGCCTTGATCGGTATGGGCCTGATCGTCGCCGGGGTCGGCGTCATTCAGCTGTTTTCACGAGCGACGGTGTAGGCGGGGCGTGCTCCCCGGCGCCCGTGCAACAAAAAAAGAGCTGGCGGCGCGGGAAGGCCGCCAGCTCCAACAGTGCGAGTTGAGGAAGCTCGCAGACAGAGACAACAGGGCCGGCCCGCGGGCGCGTGGCCGGAATTTCAATCACTCGATGTGCTGCTGCCGATCAGCGCCGGTGCCAAGTGACCGGGTGCTCATCGTAGGGCGGCTCTCCGGGGCGCATGTCGGCCCGGGCCAGGCGTTGTTGCAGTACGACGAACTGGGGGCGCCACTCGGACCGGCTTTGGGCAAAGCGTTCAAGCTGCATCAGGGGCTGATGGGCGTGGTTCAGGCAGTGGGTCCGCCAATGCCAGGGCAGCTGGCGGTCCAGGGCGGTGGCGAGCAGGGTCTGGAAGCTCTGTTCGCTCATTCGCCAGGGATGCAGCAGATCCGCCAAGCAGGCCTGCCGGCCGGTCTCCAGGTAGGCCGCGATCAGGCGCGGTTCGTCGGGTGTGAGGCCCAGTCGGATCCGCGTGCCCAGCCAGCGCCAGCGCTCGGGCAGACGGCGAATGCCGCTGTGTTTCAGGGTGTGCATGGGAGCTCCTGTCAGGGCTTGCCAGGTTCAGGGGCGCCCGACCATCTGTGCGGGGTCGATCCAGCGGTCGAAATCCTCTGCGCTCACGTCACCCAGGGCCAAGGCGGCTTCGCGCAGGCTGGTGCCGTCCTTGTGGGCTTTCTTGGCAATGGCGGCGGCCTTGTCGTAGCCGATGTGGGGGTTGAGGGCGGTCACCAGCATCAGCGAGTTGGCCACCAGCTGGGCGATGCGCTCCCGGTTAGGTTCCAGGCCCACGGCGCAGTGATCATTGAAGCTGCGGGCCCCGTCGGCGAGCAGACGCACGCTCTGCAGGAAGTTGTGGGCCACCATGGGGCGGAACACGTTGAGCTCGAAGTTGCCCGAGGCGCCACCGAAGTTGATCGCCACGTCGTTGCCGAAGACCTGGGCGGCAAGCATGGTCAGGGCCTCGCTCTGGGTCGGATTGACCTTGCCCGGCATGATGGACGAGCCCGGTTCGTTCTCGGGGATGCGCAGTTCGCCGATGCCGCTGCGCGGGCCGCTGGCCAGCCAGCGCACGTCGTTGGCGATCTTCATCAGGCTGGCGGCCAGGGTCTTGAGGGCGCCGTGGGCGTGCACCAGGGCGTCGCAACTGGCCAGGCTTTCGAACTTGTTGGGGGCGGTGACGAAGGGCAGGCCGGTGAGTTCGGCCAGTTCGGCGGCCACCGCGTAGGCGTAGCCGGCCGGTGCGTTGAGCCCGGTGCCTACGGCGGTGCCCCCGAGGGCCAGCTCGCCGAGGTGGGGCAGGGCTGCCCTAAGGTGCGCCTCGCCATGCTGGAGCTGGGCCACCCAGCCGGAGATCTCCTGCCCCAGGGTGAGCGGCGTTGCGTCCTGGAGGTGGGTCCGGCCGATTTTGACGATATCGTCGAACGTGCGGGATTTTTCCTCCAGTGTCGTCCGCAGCAGGCGCAGGGACGGCAGCAGGTGGTGGTTGATGGCTTCAACTGCCGCCAGATGCATGGCCGTCGGGAAGACGTCGTTGCTGGACTGGCTGCGGTTTACGTCGTCGTTGGGGTGAACCTTGCGCCCTTCGCCGCGGGGGCCGCCCATGAGCTCGCTGGCCCGGTTGGCGATGACCTCGTTGAGGTTCATGTTGGTCTGGGTACCGGAGCCGGTCTGCCACACCACCAGGGGAAACTCCTGGGCATGATGGCCGGCGATGACTTCGTCGGCCGCCTGGATGATGGCGCTGGCGCGGGCCGCGTCGAGCAGCCCCAGGCGCTGGTTGACCCGGGCCGATGCGCGCTTGATGCGGGCCAGGGCGCGGATGATCTCCACCGGCTGGCGTTCGCCGGAGATGTCGAAGTTCTGCAGGGAACGCTGGGTCTGGGCGCCCCACAGGCGGTCGGCCGGGACGGCGATGGGACCGAAGGTGTCGTGTTCGATGCGGGTGTTCATGGCGCTCTCCGTGGTGGGTGTTCTTCTTTATAGGAACGCTTGGGGGCGTCTCCTGTGTGCCACGGAGATAGAATATCAAATAATAATCATTCTCGTTTATCTTTTTGTCACTGCGTCGTCGCACCCCTGCCGACCGTCCGGGCGGGGCAATGCCAGCACCGGGAAGGAGCGGGCCAGATAGAGGCCCCAGGCCAGCAGCCACAGGCTCCCGGCGATCAGGATGAGCCGCGGGTGATGTGCGCTGCCGGCCGGGAGCCCGGCGAGGCTGCGTGCCAGGGCTGCCAGCAGGATCAGCAGCGCGGCGGCGGGCACCCAGGGGCGCGGGTCGAGGCCCCAGCCGCTGTGCATCCGTCCGGCCACCACCATCACAATATAGCTGGCCAACCCCAGCGCACCGGCGAGTAGCAGGTGCCGCCCCGCGCTGCCCCAAGGCTGCCCGCCGAGCAGGCCGACGCCGATGAGGGCGTAGCCCAGCCCCATGCACCAATACACCAGGTAGGCGATGAAGACCCAGCGCTGAAACAGCGCCCGCCCCACATGCCAGTCGTTGAGGAGGTTGAGCACGGCGGCCGCAGCCGCGAGGGCGAGCCAGCCGGTGGTGCTGCCTGACGTCCGTGCGAACTCGCTGACGCTGAACAGTCCGATGGCAAAGATTGCGAGGTTGCGCCGGGGCGGGCGGGCCAGGTAGGGGGTGGACATGCCACCCTGCGCTTCGAGTACGTCGTTCACCAGGCGCATGGAGATGCGGCTCAGGGCCACCACGATCAGGATCATCAGCATGCCGGTGGCCAGGTGCAGCCAGGGCAGCGCGTCCTGGCCGCGTAGCTGCGTGGTGTAGAAGCCGGCGTGACAGATGCCCAGGGCCAGCAGGCTGTGGAAAAAGGACAGGTGCCGGCGTTGGGGCGAGCGCCACAGGGGGCCGGTGATATGAAACAGCAGCAGCCCCATGAAGCCCAGGTCGGCGGTGGCAGCAGGGATAAGCCCGACGACCCCGGAGCACGCCCAGCCCAGGCGTCCGGCCAGCCATATCAGCGCCAGGAGGCGCAGTGCAGGCCGGCCGATGGGAGGGCAGCCGGTGAATTCGACCACTGCGGTGAGCAGGAAGCCGGCGATCGAGGCGGCCGCGAAGCCGAAGATCATCTCGTGAGCGTGCAGCAGTACCGGCCCGCCGGGGGTGTCGGGCGCCGGCAGCCACCCCGCCAGCACGGCCAGCCACAGGGCCATGCCCACAAGGGCAGAGAGGGCGGTGGCCAGGAAGAAGGGCCGGAAGGGGCAGATCCACAGCGCGGGCAGCAGAGAGTGCCCGAGGCGGGGAGGGGGTGGCGGGTGATTCAGCATGGGGGCAGGCCGAAGGCGGCGCGGATGCCAGACTCGCGGATGAAGCGGGCCGTGTGGGCGAACACCCAGTCCTCGCTGCGTCCGGCGGTGGGTTCTTCGATGACGTGGCTGGCGACGATGTGCCCGGGGCTGCCGGTCATCACCAGGATGCGGTCGGCCAGCCGCAGGGCCTCCATGAGGTCGTGGGTGATCATCAGCACGGCGCAACCGCGAGCCCGCCGCTGGTGGGCGAGGAGGCCGTAGAGCTCGCTCTTGAGGCCGATGTCCAGGGCGGAAAAGGCTTCGTCCAGGAGCAGCAGGTCGGGTTCGACCGCGAAAGCACGCGCCAGGGCGGCCCGGCTTTGCATGCCGCCGGAGAGGGCGCTGGGATATTTGTCCAGGTCCTCGTCGGAAAGCCCCATCGCGTGAGCCAGCTGCCGGGCCGCCGCGTGGCGCCGGGGGACGCTCTCGCCCCGTGCCTTGAGCCCCAGTGCGATGTTGTCGAGGGTGCGTTTCCAGGGCAGCAAGCGCGGCTGCTGGAACATCATGGTGGGGCGTACGAAACCGTTGCGGACCGTCCCCTCCCAGGGGTCGAGCAGGCCGGCGGCCAGGTTGAGCAGGGTGCTCTTGCCGCAGCCGGAGGGGCCGACCAGGGCCACGGCCTCGCCGGAGCGCACGGTCAGGTGGATATCTTCGAGCGCCCGTTGATAGCCGAAGCGGTGGCTGAGGGCATGGAATGTCAGCTGCGTGATGATGCGAACTCCCGCCAGGATTCCACGTGCCGCTTGAGCGGCTCGAGGAGCAGGTATTCAATGGCCAGCAGGCTGCTCACCAGGGCAACGATCCAGGCCATGGAGGCTGCCGTGTCCAGGTGGCTGCGGGAGACGGCCAGGGCTGCGCCGATGCCGTCTTCCGTGGACAGCAGCTCGGCCATCACGACGATCTTCCAGGACATGCCGAGGGCCGAGATCCAGGCCGGAAAGAGGTAGGACACCACGTGGGGCAGGATCACGTCGGTCAGTCGCATCCAGGGGGGCAGGCGGAACATCCGGGCGAGCTCCCGCAGCTGGCCGTCCAGGGTGCGGGTGCCCTGCATCGCGCCCACGAAGATGATGGGGAAGCAGGCGATGAAAACGGTGAACACCGGGGTGCCGTCGCCCGCGCCAAACCACAGCAGGGCCAGGATCAGCCAGGCGATGGGGGGCATGCCTACCAACAGGGTCACCAGGGGGCGGGCGGTCATGGAGGCAGTGACGGAAAGCCCGGCGAGCAGCCCGAGGAGGCTGCCGATGCCCACCGACAGGGCGAAGCCGGCCAGGGCCCGACGGGCCGTGATGGCGATCTCGGGCCATGCTTGCCCCTCGGTCAGCAGTCCCTGCAGCCGGACCAGGGCATCCTGGGGGCGTGGCAGGATCAGCTCGCCCAGGTGTCCGGCTGCCACGTCCCAGGCGGCGAGAAAGAGGCAGATGCTGGCGACGGAGCCCCAGCCGCTCCACAGGTAGCCGCCTGCGGCGCCCAGCCTTTCGACCGCGACGCGAAACGAGCGCCGGGTGGGGTGGGCAGGCCTCACCGGCCGCCGCCGTAAAAGTTGTCGTCGGGGAGCTTGCCTCCCACCAGGGCCGGGTTCCGGGCATGGAGCTGACTCAGGAAGAACTCCAGCTCGGGGCGGGCGACGGCGGCGGAGACCGCGCGCATCTGGCCAGCGGCAATGCCATCGGCCACCGCCTCGGGGCTGAGCAGGTCGATGCGCCTGGCCACCATTTCGCCGCATTTCAAGGCATTTTGATTGCACCAACTCAGGGAGCTTGCGTAGGCTGCGGCGATGCGTGCCTGCAGGGCATCGTCGGTAGCCGCCCGGCCCACGGCGGCCAACCCTGCCTGGGGAATGCGGGCCTCTCGCTTGAGGAGCCGGCCCCACTCCTGCTGTAGGTCAACGCTGCGGTGCAGATCCGGCGCCACCATGTTGATCGGGAAGGAGCGGGTCTTGCGCAGGGCCATGGAAACCGCCGGTTCGGCAAGCAGGGCGTGGTCCACCCGGCGTGTCACTAGCAGCTGCATGGCGTCGAGGGGCGAGGCCACGTAGCGCAGGGCGAAGTCCTTGCGCGGATCGAGGCCCTGCTTCTCGGCGAGCAGGCTAAAGATGATGTCGGGCATGTCGGCACGGAAGGGCATGGCGATCTCCTTGCCCTTGAAGTCGGCCAGGCTGCGGGCGTTGGCGTCGCGGGAGACCATCCACAGCACGCCCCAGGTGGACACATTGATGAGGCGCAGGCCGACGCCCCGGGCGTGGAGGTTGGCGGCCACGTTGGTGGGCATGGCGACGAAGTCGGCCTTCTTGCCCAGCACCATCACCCGCAGCTGGTCCGGGTCTTTCCAGGTCTGAAACTCCACACTGTCGGCCACGTCCTTGAGGGCGCCCGTCTCCACCATGTGGATCAGGGGCACGGACACGGACGCGGCCGGGCCGGACAGGACCAGGCGGGGCAGGCGCTCGGCGGCGGCGGGCAGGCTGGCCGTGCCGAGCAGGGTGGTGGCGAGGAGGGCCAGCAGGCGGCGACGGCGGGTGTGCACGGGTGGGGCCTTTCGGGGGTCAGAAGCGGCCACGCCAGGACAGCTGGACGGAGCGGCCGGGGGACAGGATTTCCTGGCCGGAGATGCCTTCGGTCAGATGTTCGTGATAGCGCCGGTCGGCCAGGTTGCGCACGGCGAGGCGCAGCGTGTTGCGGGGGTCCGGCTGCCAGCTGGCGCCCATGTCGGCAGTGACGAAGCCCGCGGTGGGGTTCTCGCTGCCCTTGGTGAAGACCGTGGCGACCCGGTCCTGGTGATCCACCAGGCGCAGGGTGAAGTCGGCCTGCACGCCCGGCAGTACACGCCCCAGCCAGCCCACGCTCAGGCTGTCGGCGGGCATCTGGAAGAGGGGCTCGTCCAGATCGTTGTTGGTGCCACGCAAGCGGGCATAGCCGATACTCAGCCACTGCTCGCGCAGGAACTGCCAGCGCCCCCGTGCCTCGAGGCCGTGGAGGGTGGCGCTGCCCAGATTCACTGTCTTCTTGCAGTTGGCGGCGTTGGCCGCACCGCAGGCCTGGGTGGCTGCAGTGCCGTTGAGGATCTGGCCGGTGATGTAGTTGGCGATGCGGTTGTGGAAGGCCGACAGGGTGTAATCGAATGCACCGTCCTGCCCCTTCAGGCCGATCTCGAACTGATCGGCCGTTTCGGCCTCGACCTCCGGGCTGCCGGCGTAGTAGTAGCCGTCACCGCGCAGGCCGGACTCGTAGCGTTCGCGCATGCCGGGGGCGCGGAAGGCCCGGGCGTAGCTGGCGTAGGGGCGCAGCAGCGGGGCGACTTCGTACACCGTGCCCAGGCTGCCGGAGACGGCGCCCTCGCTGCGGTCGAGGCCGCTGGTCCGGGCGCCGTTGTTCATGCTGTCGGCGCTGCCCCGGACCACGTCGTAGCGCAGGCCGGCCAGCAGCTTGAGGGCGCCCAGGCGCATGTCGTCCTGAATGTAGGCGCCAAGGGCCTCGATGCGGGCGTCACGGAAGGGGTTGTTGGGAGTGAAGGTGTTGAAGCCGGAGGCTGGCGTGGCCATCCTGCGGTCCGGGTCGCCGCTCATCTCCCATGCATTGAGGCCTGCCGACAGCAGGTGGTCGGGGTGGAGCAGCCAGTCGGTCTTGAGATCGAGGCCGGTGGTGGCAAAGGTGACCGTGTTGGTGACGATGTCGCGGCCCAGACCGTTGGCCCAGGAGTAGATGCTGCGCTCCATCTCCTGACGGTAGATGCGCACGTCCAGGTTGACCGGCGCTTCGCCGCTACCCTTGCGGCTGTAGCCGATCTCGGCCAGGCGGCGTTCCTGGTCCGGCGAGTGGATGGTGGTGCCGCCCACGCTGGGGACTGGGTGGGGGCGGGTCGAGCCCGGGTACCACACGTCCTTGTCCTGGTGCAGCTGCAGGGAAACGCGTAGCTGCTGCTGGCCGTCCAGGCGGAAGCGATACTGGCCGATGTAGGCGTTGGAGTCGTACCCCGTGCGGGCCACCCGGCCCTCGGGGGAGCGGTAGTCGTCGATGCGCGCAAGGGACGCACCGAACATCACTGCATGGTCTCCTTCGCTGGCGTTGAGTACCGCGGTGCCGCGCAGGCCTTGACTGCTGCTGTCGTAGCTGGCTGCTGCCGTGCCACCGACGCCGGGGTTGAAGCGGGCCTGGGGCAGGATCACGTTGATGGCACCGCCCAGGGCGCCGGTGCCGTAAAGCACCGAGGCCCCGCCGCGCACCACATCCACCTGCTCGGCAAATCCCAGGCTCATGAACGAAGCGATGGCCCCCGCCGGCTGGGCCGAGTTGAAGCGCATGCCGTCCACCAGCAGCACGATGCTGTCACGGCCCAGGCCCCGGATGATGGGGTTCTGGCCTTGGGCGCTGTCGCTGGCGATGGCCAGGCCGGGTTCGTTGCGCAGGGCGTCGCCCAGGTTGGCGGCACCACGACGGTCGAGCTCGCGGCGATCCAGGGTGGTGGTGGAGGCGGGGGTGTCCGCATCGTCGGCGGCGTAGCCTTTGGCGGTCACCTGGACGGCCGGGAGGGCGGTGTCAGCGGCGTGGGCCGGCGGATAGCTTAGGGACAGGAGCAGTGCAAGAGGGGTGAGGCGGAGGCAAGCCATGGTCGGGGTTCCGGTTCGAGTGAGGCTGGCTGGCGATGGCTGGCTTGCCGGAATAGGGGAGTACCACGGCAGAATCGTAGTTGATTGAGAATCATTATTGATTGACTCGAATCAAGTTGAGTGGGGCGGGGTCGATCGCAGGGAGCGGAGTGCGTGCGGGACGGCAGGGGCTGGTGCCCTTCAGGCCCCCCTGCGCCTGGATGACACGGCGGTCAGGATGTGGATGGCTAGGGTAACGGGCAGCCCGCTGCCTGCCTCCACGTGAAGCCCGCTGATGGTGGCGCGGAAGCCTTCATCGGCCACGTAGTACAGGCCGTATCCGCTCAGTGCCAGCCCGAACCACAGGCCGAGCAGGCTTCCGCCCGACAGGCGATGCCGGGCACCGGCCCAGGCGCGCAGTACGTGGGGGCCCCACAGCCCACCCAGCACGGCCATGCCGAACAGGGTGGCCGCGCCATGCACACGCATGGCCCAGGCTTCGAGGGGGTGACGGGCGGCATCCTCGGGCAGGGGCAGGGCGTAGTGGGCGAGGAGCCACAGCAGGCCGCTGAGCAGCAGCAGGCCGGTGCCGGCATAGACCGCGTGGCGTTGGCGGCGCCCCGGGCGGACGGCCTTGCGGGGACGGTGATGGGGTTCATGCATGGGGCGTGGTTCCTGGTGGCCGGGGATGTCCGAGGGCGTTCCGGAAGCCGGCGGTGATGTGGAGCTGGTCCGGCGCCTCGAGAATGGCGGCATGGGCGTGCAGGGATTCCAGCAGGGGCAGGGAGGCCGTGCCGAGCAGGGCCACGATCTTGGTCAGTCCGTCGGCCAGCATGCACCGGTCGGCAATCACCGTCACGCTGCCTGGGCGGGCGTGGCGTGGGCCGTGGCGGGGGGCCACCAGGGGGGAGAGGGCTTCACCGCCGGGTGGGCGGCCCAGCAGGAATTCGCCGGAGGTGGCCACGGCGCCCGAGCCGAGCGTCCCCAGGGGGATGTGGCGGGCCGGGTCGGCCGGGTCGCGGAGGGTCAGGGG
>NZ_JAFLDT010000061.1 GCF_017302315.1 Zoogloea sp. | reverse complement strand
GCTGTTGACGGTTTCCCAGGCCTGGGTCGTGCTCTCGGTGGCCATCCTGCTGGAGGTGGCCGGGACCACTTCGATGCGACTGGCCGAAGGTTTTACCCGGCTCACACCGTCGGTGATGATTTTTGTTTTTTATGCCGCTTCGTTTGCACTCAACACCATGGTGATCCGGGTGCTCGGGCTGAGCGTGGTGTATGGCGTCTGGTCGGGTGTCGGCACGGTGCTGACTGCACTGATCGGCATCTGGTATTTCAAGGAGCCGGCCACTGCAGTCAAGATGGTCAGTATCGGTCTGATCGTCATTGGTGTCATGGGATTGCATTCCGCATCGCGTGTAAGTTCCTGAGGCCTTGGTGCGACCAAGCGGGACATGACCGACAACGAACTGTCCATCGCACGCTACCGCGGCAAAGCCGCGAGTTATGACGCCTCGGCCGAACGCACCATGGCGCTGCGTCGGCGCACCATTGCCTTGCTGCAACTCGTTCCCGGACAGACGGTGCTGGACGTCGGCGCCGGTACCGGTCTGAGCTATGCCCTGCTGCGTGACGGGGTGCGCGAAACCGGCCGCGTGCTGGCCTTTGAACAAAGCCCGGACATGTTCGCCCTTGCCCACCGGCGCGTGCAGCGGGAAGGCTGGCGCAATGTCTGGCACACCAACGAACCGGCCGAAACGGTGCGCTTGCCCCACACGGCCGACGCGGTGCTGTTCAACTACACGCACGACATCTGCCGCACCCCCGAGGCGGTGGCCAACACCCTCCGGCTGGCAGCCACAACGGGCATTGTCGGGGGCTCCATCGAGGACGGCAGCGGCGACCGCGCGGCGCCCCTCTACCCGCTGGCCCTCGCCACCGAACGCATCCGCGCCGCCGTCGAAGCGGCCCGCGACCTGCCCTTTCCCTTCACGCTGACGGCCCGGGCCGAGAACTACTTCATCGGCCAGCCCGACCTGGCCGACACCATCCGGCGCCTGCAGGCCTACCAGGAGGCCGGCGCCGACGTGCTCTTCGCCCCCGGCCTGCGCACCCGCGAGGACATCGCCGCAGTGGTGAGCTCGGTGGACCGGCCCGTGAACGTGCTGATGGGCATGGAGGGCGTGACACTCACGGTGGCCGATCTGGAAGCGCTGGGCGTCAAGCGGATCAGCGTCGGCGGCTCCTTTGCCCGGGCTGCCTACGGGGCCTTTCTGCGTGCCGCAAAGGAGGTTCAGGACAAGGGCAGCTTCGGCTACGCCGATGAAGCGATCAGTGGCCGGGACATCACCCGCCTGCTGCGCAAGCCGCCTGGCTGAGGGGAAAATCCTTCCTCACCGGGCGGCCGCGGGCGGCGGAAGTCGCCCCTGCGCGCCACCCGCAAATACGGTGCTGCGCTTTCGCGCTAACATCGGGGCCGCCGTGCCCCAGGGCACTCTTCGCGCAGCCCCAACATGCCCTCCGCCCCGATCATTCCGTTCCCGGCCCTTGCCTGCCCCCTGGACGGGAATGCCCTGGAACCCCATGGCACCAGCTGGCGCTGCGCCGCCGGCCACAGCTTCGACATCGCCAGCCAGGGCTACGTAAATCTGCTGCCGGTGCAGAACAAGCGCTCCCGCGACCCGGGTGACAGCAAGGAGATGATCGCCGCACGTCGGCGTTTCCTGGAAGCCGGTGTCTACCAGCCCATCGCACAGGCGGTGACCGAAGCCACCCTGGCCGGCCTGTCGCCCGAAAGCACTGCCGGCTGCCTCGACGCAGGCTGCGGCGAAGGCTATTACCTGCGCCAGCTCGCCACCGCCGCCAAAGGGCACGGCCAGGCCCTGGCCCTGCTGGGCCTCGACATTTCTAAATGGGCCGTGCTTGCCGCGGCGAAGCAGGACAGACATACCCGATGGGTCGTCGGCAGCAATGCCAACCTGCCGGTACTGCCGGGCACCCTGGACCGCGTGCTGTGCATGTTCGGCTTTCCGGTGTACCCGGAGTTTGCCCGGGTGCTTCGGCCCGGCGGCCTGCTGATCCAGGTGGATGCCGGGCCCGACCACCTGCGTGAGTTGCGCGAGATCATCTACCCCAGCCTCAAGCCCGAGCGGCCCGCCAGCCCGGCCGCCCCGGCCGGCTTCAGCGCCCTGCCGGCGGCGGAGACCGTCCGCTACACGCTCGCACTGTCCAGCCCGGAGCAGATTGCCGACCTGCTGGTCATGACCCCCCACCTCTACCGCGCCAGCGCCGAAGGGCGTGCCCGCGCCACCACCCTCAAGCACCTGAGCCTGACCGTGGACGTGCGTCTGACGCGCTTCGAGCGAAACTGCGCGGAAGCCGCTAAAGTCGAGGCTTGACGGCCGGCCCTCCCTGCTCGAACCCAACCTGAGTCACTCCCATGCAAACGCTCCCTACCGACACCATCAACTTCAAGGACATGGAAAAGGGCTACGCGCCCTTCGCCGAGGCCTTGCACACCCTGGGCTTCGACTGGCGGATCGCCCGGACGGAAGACATCAAGGGCTGGTTCGTCGTGCATGGTGCGGAAGCCCGCATGTGCTTTCGCCTGCCCGCCACGGGCGACAGCCAGCGTGGCATCGAGGTCACCGAGCAATCGGTGATCTCCGACCTGTGGTGCGGCGTCAGCGAAAGCCTGGCGGTGATCCGGCAGAAGCAACCTGGCAAACTGATCAAGGTAAGAAGCATGCAGCTTGAAGGCAGCACCCTGCACTTCACCGTGTCGTAAGCGCTGAGGAGAACGGACTTGACCGAGCAGATCACCAAGGTTTTCGAGCACCAGGACTTTGCCATCTGGCATGTGCCCCAGGCCAATGGCTATGTCTATGAAGCCGCCGGTGTCGCGGTGGATGAGCACAGCTACGAAGACTGCCCCTTTGAAGCCACCTACGACGACGCACTCAACGCCGCCTGCGAACTCTACGATGTGGAGGTGGGCAGCCTCAGCCAGCCCCTGCCGGTGGTCTATGCCAACACCTTGTTCAAGGTGTTCAGCACCCCGACGGGCACCTTCCTGTACCGCTTCTGCGACGAGGAATCCGAAGACGTCCCCACCGATCAGAACGTCGCGGACCTTCCCGGCGAACGCTACCCGAGCCGGGATGCCGCGGTGATCGCCGCCTTCGAAGAAGATCTGGCACGGCGCATGTGCTGACATCAGCCCCCATGAATGCAAGGAAGCCACCCTCGGGTGGCTTTCCTTTTTTGGGGTGCAGGCAGGCTGGGCTTACTTCTGGAAGCCGGCGATCAATTGATCGGCAAAGTGCTGCATGTCCGGGTAGGCCTGGTGCAAGCCCTTGATACGGGTGACGGCCTGCTCGCGATTCTTGTCGACCTTCGTCTTCTCGGTCTTGCCGGTCGCAGCCTTGCGGCCTTCGGGTTCCAGGGTGACCAGGAACTGATTGGGGGGCGAACGCAGCAAGGTACATCTGGTGTCGCCCCGGGCCGACCCGGTGTTCATTCCACGGAGTGAAGGAGCGGCTCGGCCTCGCGGCAGATCTCTTCCAACCCCTCGTCGTCGAGCCCGAGGAGATCACAGCAGGCGGGGCCGAGCTTGGCCCACTCTTCCGTGCGGCTGCCCCCCGTGAGCTGCTGGAGAAGGTATTCGGCGGTCTGGGCCATGGCCACCAGATACCGACCCGGCATCTTCAGCGGTGACACCGGCTCCACCAGCGCCGGCAGGCTGTGATGGTGGCGGATGGCGGCGCAGATCTCGCCCGGCAGCCACCAGTTCTGGGCGAGCAGGCTGCCGACGACGGTATGGTCGGTGGGTAGGGCGGCCTGCTCGACCGCCGTGAAGGGCATGCCCCGGTCCAGGTTGGCGCCGGCCAGGATGCCCTGATAGGCGGGATATCGGCGCAGCAGGATGACGATGCCGCAGTCCCTGAACAGCCCATAGGTGTAGGCGTCGTCGGCGCGCACGCCCGGCACGCGGCGCTGCTGGGCGAGCCAGCCGGAAAGGGTGGCGACGCTCGCCGACGCATGCCAGAAGCGCTCATAGTGGGCGCTGTTGGGAAACGCACGGCGCAGGCTGATGGCGGCGATGGCACGGCAGGTCACATCCAGGCCCAGCATGGTCAAGGCCTCATGGGCCGACCGCGCCCGCCGGCCGAAACCGAAGTAGGGCGAATTGGCCGTCTTGATCAGACCCGCAGCAAGGCTCACATCGAGGTTGATGAGCCCGGCGATGCCCCGGAGATTGGGCGCATCGCTGTTCATCTCCGCTCGGATCTGGTCGATGATCTTGGGCCGCGGGGGAATGTCGATGTCGTGGATACTCTGCTGCAGCACGCCGTCCACAGACGGCATCGGTGGAGTGTTCAGGCGGGTCATGGGCTGTTCCTCTGTTTGAGCCAGTTGAGCAATAGGTCTTCGGGCATCGGCCGGGCCAGCGCGAAGCCCTGCAGGGCGTCAACACCGGCCTCCTCCAGGCATTGCCGCTGGGCGTCGGTCTCGACCCCCTCGGCCACCACCACCATGCCCAGTTCGCGCCCCATCTGGGTGGCGGCCTTGACCAACGCCAGGGCACGCCGGTCTTCGGGCAACACCTGGATGAAGGACTTGTCGAGCTTGAGCTTGGTCGCCGGCAGATCCTTCAGGCTGGACAGGCTGGAGAAGCCCGTGCCGAAGTCATCGATGGCCAGGCCCACACCGGTTTCCCGGACGCGCCGCAGGTTGTCCTGGACCACGTCGGCAAGCTCCATCGCCAGCGACTCGGTCAGCTCCAGTTCAAGCAGTTCGGGGTTGATGTCGGCGCACAGCAGCGCCCCATGCAAGGCCGGCAGGAACTCCGGCGAGGTGAGCTGGGCCCGCGACACGTTGATGGCCACCTTGGTGGGCCGCCCTTCGTCACGCAGGCGGGCGGCAAAACGCGCGCCCTGCAGCAGGCTCCACTCCCCCACGCGGACAATCAAGCCGGACTTCTCGGCAACGGGGATGAAGCGATCCGGCGTCAGGTTGCGCCCGAACACCCTGCAACGCATCAGGGCCTCGACGGCCTCGACGCGGCCATCGCGCGACACGATGGGCTGGTATTCGAGGGACAGACCCGCGCTGTCGAGGGCGGCATGAAGATCCGCCTCGATGGCCAGCTCCTCGCGGGCAAGGGAAACCCCGTGATAGCCCGGCAACACCTCGCCGGCCGCCATCTCCACCCGGCCGCCGCCCTGGCGCTTGGCCTCCCCCATGGCCCGATCGGCACGCTCAAGCAGCGACAGGGCGTCTTCTCCCGCCTGCAGCAGGGCCACCCCGATGCTGGCGGACGGATGGATCAGGATCTCGTCGATGCACAGGGACTGCTCGATGGTGACCAGCAGCAGACGGCCAAAGGCTTCGGCCACGGGCCGGTCTTCGCCACGCAGCATGACCACGAATTCGTCGCTGCCCATGCGCGCCAGCAGATGGCCACCGGAAGGCAGCACCATGCGAATGCGTCCGGCCACCCGGGCAATCACCTCATCCCCGGCCGCATGGCCGAAGGACGCATTGATCTGGCGGAATCGATCAAGATCGATCCACAGGGCGGCGAGGGGCTGCCTCTTGCTCTCCGCCGCAGCCAGCATGCGATGGACGGCATGCAGGCAGCTGCGGCGGTCAAGGAAGCCGGTGATGGGGTCAGTGATGGCGTGCTTGTCGGGCATGGTCTGGGTATCCCGGAATGAATAGCAAGCCTGCTCCCTCACCCTGGCAGGGTCGTGCGGAGCAGACAGGCATCAGGATAGAAATTCCCGCCCCGCAGAGCTTGACGCACCCCGCCATTCGCATGACCATCTCCGCCAAAGGATTAAACCTGTTTTCCTCGGTTGTCCTCCCCAAGCCAGACGCAACCCAATGCTGACGCGGGTTTGCCCTCCACTGGCGGTATCACTCTGGGTGAAGCTGAAGGGGTTTGTGGGACGCGCTGAGGGCGGCTGTAGGGGCGACTTCAGTCGCCCGCGGACGTCGATCAAGGGCATGCCTGTGATCGACGCGTGGGTGGGCGACTGAAGTCGCCCCTACAAACCGCCCCTACAGGAGAGGCCGTATCGACAGTCAGACGACGCGTCAAACGGAGGAAATTTGGTTAAAGCTTGAAACCTTAGATGACCGCTTATCTCTCCTTCATCAACCCGTTGAACACTGCCCTTGGTGCCATCAAGTCGACTCACCCGATGGGTGACGGCGCTACATGGCCGCGGGCTCATCTTGTCGGGTGCCCGGCTTTGTCGCTCCTTCTTGCAGGCATGAGCCTGCCGCGTCGTCGCTTCGCGCCGGCCATCCCGACCAGACCCACCATCGACCGCACCCACCTGAGGTTCAAGTTTAAATTCAAGGACATAACATGGCGCGGGAGACCTCCCTGGCAACCGTCTGGTTGATGATGTTGCGAATGATGGAAGCCCAGGGCCTGGACGTGGCCCGGGTAATGAACGAGGTGGGCATTGCCGAGAGCGTGCTGCGCCAACCCAACGCCCGCCTGCCGAGCCGGCTGTCCGATGTCTTCTTCCGGCGGGCCATGGCGGCCATCCCCGATCCGGCCTTCGGCCTGCGCTCCGCCGAGTACTGGCACCCCTCCAACCTGGGCACCCTCGGTTACGCCTGGCTGTCCAGCGCCACCCTGCGCAAGGGGCTTCTGCGCATGGAGCGCTATGCGCGGATACTCGGCAATCGCTTCAGCTACACCTGCATCGACCAACCCGAAGGCCTGCGCTTCGTCTACGACCATGGCCGTGGCAAGGATCCGGTCGGCTGGCCCATCGCCGACTTCGCCCTGTCGATCCTGGTGGACATGTGTCGCACCAACTTCGGGGCGCGTCTGGCCCCCCTGCGGGTGTGCCTGCGCCGCCCCACGCCGGCCGACACACGCCCCTACGAGGCCTTTTTTGGTGGAGAAGTGTGCTTCGGGCAGGAAGAAGACAGTTTCCTGATCGACCGGGCCACGGTGGACACACCGCTGCCCACCGCCAACACGGCCCTCGCGATCACCTTCGACGGGATTCTCGCCGGGCAGTTGAACGAACTGGTGGCCGACGATCTGGTGACCCGCTGCCGCGCCTGGCTATTGCGCCACCTGACCTCCGGCGAACCCTCGGAGGCCGAATTGGCGAGCGCCATGGGGCTGAGCCGTCGCAGCATGCAGCGGCGCCTGAGCGAACATGGCTGGTCCTACAAGCGGGTGGTGGATGACACGCGGGCCGAACTGGCCCGGCGCTACATGGGCGACCCCAGCAAGAGCCTCACCGAGATCGCCTTCCTGCTCGGTTTCTCGGAGCAGAGCGCCTTCTCCAGGGCCTTCAGGCGCTGGACCGGGCTGGCCCCCAGAGCTTACCGCCTGCAGCAGGGCTGAAGCCGGCCCAAAAAGGGCGGGCTTCAGTCGGCCTTGTCAGAGTCGGTCGGCCGGGCGGGCCGGTGCGCCCCCTGCCGGCGCAGCGGGTGCGGCGCTTTCCGCCACGAAGATCTCGACCCGGCGATTGCGGGCGCGGCCGCTTTCACTGGCGTTGTCGGCAATCGGCTCCTGGGAACCCCGACCGTCGATGGAAATACGCGACGCGTCGACGCCATGATGGCTCAGGTAGGTGCGCACGCTGGCCGCACGGTTCACCGAGAGGGGATTGTTGATGGCGTCCGAGCCGGTACTGTCGGTGTGCCCGACCACCCGCACCGTGGTGGCCGGATTGGCCTTCAGGGTCTCGGCAAAGCGGGTCAGGATGGGCGCCAGATTGCTCTTGATCTCCGCATGTCCGCTATCAAAGGATACGTCGCTGGGCACCTCGATCTTGAGCTGGTTGTCCGCGGTCTGGGTCACGGCGATGCCGGTACCCGCTGTGGCGGCTTCCATCTCGGCCTTCTGCTTCTGCATGTGGGACGACCACATGTAGCCACCCAGGGCCCCGATGGCGGCACCGAGGGCGGCATCACGCCCCCGGTGATGACCGCCGGTGGCGCTGGAGATCACCGCCCCCAGGGCGGCACCCGCACCGGCACCGGCGGCCGTGCTGCCCGCCTTGCTGTCCGCCAGGTTGGCACAGCCCGACAGGCCAAGGCAGGAAAGGCCGAACACGCTCGCAAGGCCCGCACACGCAAATCTCTTCAAATCCATCGATCACTCCCAGTAGTCAACAGGAAAGGTCGGCCTCAGCCCGCGCGTTTACTTCGCGTCGAGCTGGTCGGCCCAGGCAAAGCTGCCAAACCAGTAGTCACGCCGGGATTTCAGCCAGCCGGTTTCGTCACGGTAGCGGATCCAGCTATCCAGATAGGCGAGGATGTCGGCATCGCCGCGCGGCACGATGAAGGACTCACTGCGGGTGGCAATGGCATTGCCCACCGGCAGGAAGATCCGCTCGCCGGCCACATGCACCAGAAACTCGGGCCGGGGCGACATGCTGATCCCGGCCTCGATGCTGCCCGTCTCCACCGCGTCGGCCAGATCGGCATAGCGCTCGAAGGTACTGATCCGCGCCAGCGGAAAGGCCTTGGGTGCGAAAGCCGCACCGGGGCTGCCCTTGAGCACCCCCAGGGTCACGTCGGCCAACCGATAGGCTGCCACGTCGGTCCGCCCGGCCGCCTTCGCCCTGCTCGCAAAGAGCCGCATCGTAGCTTCGGAATAGGGCCGGGTGTAATTGACCACCAGCGCCCGCCGGGGCGAATACCACAGCCCGGCGGCCCCGATATCCGCGTGTCCGCCCGCCACATCGTCGGCGATGCCGTTCGAGGACGCCCGCACCAGCTCCAGCCGCACCCCCAGATCGGACGCCAGCGCACGGGCCACATCCACTTCGAAGCCGGCAAGCTGGCCGCTGCGGTTCGTGAAAGTCCAGGGGATCTGCTCCACCACGCCGACCCGCAACACCCCCGCGCGGCGCACCTGATCGAGCACGCTGCGGGCAGGGGGCAGCTTCACCTTGCCGGGCTGGGCCTGCACACTGGTGGCAGTCGATGGCACCTGCGCGGCCGCCGGTACGGCCAGCAATGCGAGCAGGGCGACGCCGCCCCCTACGCCCACCAGGAACTTCTTCATGCATTGATCAAACATGGTCACTCCTCGGGAAACGGGGGGATCAGCGGTCCCGGTAGAAATCGATGATGTTGCCCTGCTCGTCCAGATCGGACAGACGCAAACCGGAGTCGGTCCGGGAGAGCCGGAAGCGCTGACCGCTGTCCAGGGTCACCGTGTCACCCGATGCCGAACCATAGTGGGTCCGCCCCTGCATCTCGGCCTTCACGCGACCACCCGACCCCAGCGCCAGCACCACCTCTGCGCGCCGCCGCGGGTTGTAGCCGTGATAATTGCCGACAGCCCAGGCGGGCACGCTGCCCGCGCTTTCCGAGGACCAGCCATCCCCGTCCGTGGCACCCGACGCACCGGAATCACCCTCGCTCTTCTTGCTGTTGAGCAGTATCGCGCCGAGCACGGCCAGGCCTACGGCCCCGGCAACGATGGCGGTCTTGTTGCCTCCGTGCTTGCCGTGGCCATCGTCCTCCACGCGAAAACGACCGTTGCAACCGTTGTCCACCCAGATCCCGTCGCGCTCCACACCCCACGAACGACCCTCGTCACAGGAGGCAAAACTCAGCTGCCGCTGCAACTCCACGTCCCCATGGGAACCCGTGGAGCAGAAGTTGTAGCGCCCATGGACACTGCCGCACTCGATCTCCCGATGCCCGGCAAACGATGGCGTGATCCAGCTACACAGAAGGGTGGCCACCAGGGGCCTGACGATGGGTTTCCAGCGGTTCATGAGCACCTCGACGAAATGACGTGAGCAGAAAACGCCGGCAAGTATATTCCGCTACGCGGAGTGTATGGGGCGGCGGGTTACGACAAAATACAAGGCATCTACCGGACAGGCGCTACCGCGCCATGAAGGTGCGCAAACATTGAAATCAATACCCAACAATCAGAGAACAAGCATGCAGGTAGTATTCCGGCATCGCATCCGGAATGGTCCGACTCCATGACTTTCGACCCTGCCCCCCCGAACGCCCTTCGCGCGGCCCTGCTGTCCATCGCTGCAGTTCTGCTGAGCAGCGCACCCGCCCACGCCGACACCGCAAGTGGCAAGCCCATGTTCGGCCAATGGGGTGTCGAGACCCAGCATTTCGCCCCCGAAATCAAGGCCGGGGACGATTTCTACCGCCACGTCAATAAGGGCTGGCTGGCGTCCGCCACGATCCCCGCCGGCATCCCGATGAACGGCGCCTTCATCGATCTCACGCTGCGCACCGAGCAACAGATCCAGACCTTCATCGACGAGCTGCGCGCCAACCCGCCCGCCGCCGCCACCACCGAACAGCAGGTCACCGACCTCTACGCGAGCTACATGGACACGGACCGGCGTAACGCCCTCGGCGCGAGTCCGCTCCAGGCCACCGTGGCCGAGATCCTGAAGGTGAGCGACAAGCGCGAGTTTGCCCGCCGCATGGGCGCCATCGGCTACACATCCGTCGCAGGTCTTTCCGTCCAGCAGGATCCGAGCAACCCCGATCGCTACGTGCTGTTTGTCGAACAGAGCGGGCTGGGCTTGCCCGGGCGTGACTATTACCTGAAAACCGAGGCCCCTTACGACGGATTCCGCAGCGCCTATCTGGACTACATCGCCGGGGTATTCCGCCGCGCCGGCATCGCCGGCGGCGAGTCCAGGGCCAGGGCCATCCTGGCCTTCGAGACGCGCCTGGCCAAAGTGCACTGGACGCCGGAGCAGTCCCGCGACCCGCTCAAGAGCAATCACCTCATGTCCACCCGTGAGCTCAGCCGTTATGCACCCGGCTTCGACTGGCAGGCCTTCCTGAGCGGCGCAGGCTTCGGCGATGCGCAGCGCGTCAATCTGACCAGTGACACGGCCCTGCGCAACATCGCCGCCGTGTATGCCAAGACGCCGCTGGAGACCTTGCAGGCCTATTCTGCCTTCCATTACCTGAACAACCGGGCACCGCTGCTGTCGGCCGAGTGGGTCGATGCCCACTTCGACTTCTTCCAGCGCAAGCTCGGCGGCATCGAGCAGCAGCGCCCCCTCGACAAGCAGGCCCTCGACTTTCTCAGCACGCCGCCGATGGCCGAGCAGGTCGGCAAGCTGTATGCGGCGCGCTATTTCCCGGCGGAATCCAAGGTGGCCATGCAGAAGCTGGTGGCTTTCCTCCGCGCCGCCTTCCGCCAGCGCCTGGCCCAGTCGGAATGGATGGATGCCCCCACGCGCAAGGCGGCGATTGCCAAGCTCGATGCCATCACCGTCAAGATCGGCTACCCGGACCAATGGGACGACTTCAGCTCGGTCCGCGTCAGCAAGGACGACCTGCTCGGCAACATGATCCGCTACGAGGAATGGCGCCTGAAAGACAACCAGGCCATGCTGAAAGGCCCGGTGCGCAAATGGGCGTGGACGCCGGAGACCATGCCGCATGTGATCAATGCCTATTACACGCCCTCCGCCAACGAGATCGTGTTTCCCGCAGCCATCCTGCAGCCCCCCTTCTTCGACCCCAAGGCCGACCCCGCCGTCAACTTCGGTGCCATCGGCATGGTGATCGGCCATGAGATCAGCCACGGCTTTGACGACCAGGGCAACCGCTACGACGGCAGGGGCGCCCTGCGCAACTGGTGGACGGAGAGATCCCGCCGCGACTTCGAACGTCGCGCCAAGCAGCTGGTGGCCCAGTACGACCGCTTCTCGCCGCTGCCGGGCCTCAATGTCAGCGGGCAACTGACCCTCGGCGAAAACATAGGCGACCTGGGCGGCATGGCCATCGCCTGGACCGCCTATCAGAAGCTGATCGCCAGCGAGTACGGCGGCAAGGCACCAGTCATCGACGGCTACACGGGCAACCAGCGCTACTTCCTCAGCTACGCCCAACTGTGGCGCAGCCTGTTCACCGATGGTTTCCTGCGCCGCATCACCCTGACCGACGCCCACAGCCCCGGTGAATTCCGCGTCAACGGCATCCTGCGCAATTTCGACCCCTGGTACGAGACCTTTGGCGTCACCCCCGCCAATGCCCTCTACCTGCCGCCGGCCCAACGCGTGCGGATCTGGTAAGCGGGTCGGGCTCTGGTCGACAGGGGCCAGGGGCACACGGAGCTGCGTGGACGTAGCTTGATGTCATGTCTATGCTGGATCGTTCCGTGTGCCCCTGCGACGGCCTTTCATGTGCCCGGCTCGCACGGGCCCCATTTTCCATCGAAGCAACACCCCTGCTGGAGGCCTGATCATGACCGACACCCGCATCACCCCCGCCGAACTCAATAAGAAACTGTCCGATCTGTCGATCCCGGAAAAGGATCTGGCCCGCTACTTCCTGATCGACGAGGAAGGCTCGGGCCTGTTCAACCCCCGCCTGCAGCTCAACCCCGAAACCATCGTGCTGCCGGCCGACCCCGCCGCAGCCCGGGCACGCAGCGATGCGGCGCTCAACTTTGCCAACGGCATTGCCCGCCTGCGCCGCCGGGCCCGCTTCGACGGCATGGTGGCGGACGGGTATGACGGCCCCATCCTGGTCTCCGAGGGTGACTCCTGGTTCCAATACCCCATCATCCTCGACGACACCATCGACCAGCTCTACGAAAAGGGCTTCGCCGTGCGCAGCCTGGATGCCGCCGGTGACACCCTCGAGAACATGCTCAAGGAGCACGAGTACATCGAGGCCATCCGCGAGGCCGGTGCCTCGATCTTCCTGCTCTCGGCGGGCGGCAACGACGCCCTGGGCGGCGGCAACCTGCGCGCCCATCTGCGCGACTTCGACCCGGCCCTGTCCCCCACCGCCCACGTGCTGCCCAGCTTTGAGAAGTTGCTCGACCATGCGCTGGCCATGTACGAGCGCGTGCTGCGCGAGGTGGAGGCCGAACCCGGCGTGGTGACCATCTGCCACGGCTACGACTATGTGATCCCCAATGCCGGCAAATGGCTGGGCAAACCCATGGAATCACGCGGCATCACCGACGGCAGCGTGCAGCGGGCCATCGCCGCCCACATGATCGACCGCTTCAATGAGCGCCTGCGCCAGCTAGTGGCCGGTTTCGGCGAGCGCGTCATCCACGTGGATGCCCGCGGCGCCGTGGGCAACACCCTCGGCTCCTGGCATGACGAACTGCACCCCAAGAACCCCGGTTACGGCCGGGTCGCCGACCGCTTCGAAGAGGCCATCCGGAAGGCCCATGCCACCGCCCGCGCCCCCCGCTCCCGCGGGCTGGGCGCGGCAGCGGCCCCCACCCGCCGCGGCTGGTCCCTGCATGTGGGCATCAACCATATCGACCCGGCCCACTATGGCGCTGACGCGCCCCTTTACGGCTGCCACTTCGACGCGGAAGACATGGAGCGCATTGCCGCCGAACGCGGCTTTGAAAAGCGCACCATGCTGCTCGACGAGCAGGCCACGCGCGACGAAGTGCGCAACGCCATCGCCGCGGCCGCCGCCGAACTCAAGGCCGGCGACGTCTTCCTGTTCACCTACGCCGGCCACGGCAGCCAGGTGCCCGACTTCAATTCCGACGAGGACGACGGCGCCGACGAAACCCTGTGCCTCTACGACGGCATGCTGATCGACGACGAACTTTACGAGCTGTGGTCAGGCTTCGCCGACGACGTGCGCATCGTGATGATCTCCGATAGCTGCCACAGCGGCTCGGTATCGCGCGCTGCCCGGCGTACCCCCACCGTAACCGATCAGGCCGACCCGGCAGCCCCCCGCACCCGTCTGCTGCCCCCCAACGTGGCCGGCAAGGCCTTCCGCATGAATCGCGAGTTCTATGCCCGCCTCGGACGCCAGCACCGCGGCCCCGACGAACGCCTGCTGACCCGCGAACTCAACATGCCCCTCAAGGGCCCGGTGCTCCTGGTGGCCGGCTGCCAGGACAACCAGGAATCCGGGGATGGCATCGGCAATGGCCGCTTCACCCAGGAACTGCTGCGGGTCTGGGACGAAGGACGGTTCCAGGGCGACTGGAAGACCCTGGCCGAACGCATCATCAGCAACATGCCCCCCGAGCAGACGCCGAAGCTCACCCTGATCGGGCGGGCACCGGAAATGCTGGCGGCGCAGGGGCCGTTCAGCATTTGAGGGCGGGCCGGGGTGGCGGTGAGGCCCCGACCCTAAATTGGGGTGATCGCGCCGGCGGGCTATTTCAAGCGCCGGTCGTACTCAAAGCGCCGCAACTTCGTGGCCGTCAGAGCCGCCGCATCGGGATGGGCCGGATTGATCAGAAAATTGCGATCTTCCGGCACAATCACCGAAGGCACCTCCAGGATGGCAGAACGGCACGCGGCCAGCCAAGCGCCGCCAAGTTCCAGACTCACCTGCCCGGGGGGCTCGGCGTCCCAGCCCACACGCGCCGCCCCCGGTGCAATATCCTCAAACTGCAGACGTCTGGCAAACACCTGGTCAGGAATATCGATGCGCACCAGGTAACGGTTCAGGGGCAAGGCGCCGGCCACCAGATGCACGACGGTTTCCAGGCAGGCCAAGGCCGGCGACGATGCTGTGTAGATGACGGGCACTCCGTCGCGATTCCAGCGTCCCCCGGTGATCTTTGCGCCCGCTCCGCTCAGATCGTCTGCCGTATAGGCCGGCGTGTCCGTTCCAATCCGCCACGCCCAGACCGTCACGCGTAGGCTCCACTCTCCATCTGGGCGAGCAAGCGACGCACGATCCCGATGCCTTCGTTGGTGTCGAGATAGTCTGCGGGGCACTTTCCCGCCAGCGCCGGATTCGCGCTTTCAAGCCATTGGGCAAGCCACGCCGCTGCGTCGAACCCGCTCGGATCACCCGACCGCTCGACCATGCGCTGCACCTGCTCGATGAGGTCGATGACCGACAGAATGCGTTCGGACTCATCCGTCGCCAAGCGGGCTTTGGTCTTGATCTTGCGCATCGCGGTGGACCGTTTGACACGAAAGACCTCCAGTGCATGATCGCGCGACCACCGCATGCTGCTGGCCAGTTCGGTCACGATGTCGGCCGGGAAGCCCGAGCGCAGTATCTCGATCCGCTGCTCGGGATCGGCACGGGAGATCGGGACGCTGTCGATCATGAAGCAATCCGTGCTGGCCTTCCCTCGCGCTGCGCGCCGGCCTCCAGGCTTGAATGCCGTAGGGAATGTCGTCGTGGTCATGGGCATACTCCATCTTCTGACAGTCTCATCTTAGACTATCTATCGTACCACTTGAAACACCAGCCACGTCGACGCTCGCAGGAAACGATGCACTGACCCGGCCGGGCGTTCCGCCGGGAAACGGCGATAATGGCGGCCACTGCGCATTCGACGCCATTTCAGGATTCCCCCATGGAAATCAAGGTCAATTTTCTGGACAAGCTTCGCCTTGAAGCCAAATTCGACGACTTCACGGTCATCGCCGATCAGCCTATCCGCTATAAGGGTGATGGCTCGGCACCGGGGCCTTTTGATTACTTTCTGGCTTCATCGGCCTTGTGTGCGGCTTATTTTGTGAAGCTGTACTGCGAAACCCGCAATATCCCCACCGACAACATCCGCCTGTCCCAGAACAATATCGTCGCCCCGGAAAACCGCTACCAGCAGATCTTCAAGATCCAGGTGGAATTGCCGGCGGATATCTCCGCCGCAGACCGGCAGGGCATATTGCGCTCCATTGAGCGCTGCACGGTCAAGAAGGTGGTGCAGACCGGGCCGGAATTCGTGATCGAGGAGGTGGAAAACCTCGATGCCGACGCCCAGGCCCTGCTGACCCTGAAACCGGATTCCGCAACAAGCACCTATATCGCCGGCAAGGATCTGCCCCTGGAGCAGACCATCGCCAATATGTCGGGGGTGCTGGCCGGTCTGGGCATCAAGATTGAAATCGCCTCCTGGCGCAATCTGGTGCCCAATGTGTGGTCACTGCATATTCGCGATGCCCATTCGCCCATGTGCTTTACCAATGGCAAAGGCTCCACCAAGGAAAGCGCATTGGCCTCGGCCCTGGGTGAATATATCGAGCGGCTCAATTGCAATCATTTCTACAATGACCAGTATTGGGGTGAGGATATTGCCAACGCGCCGTTCGTGCATTACCCGGACGAACGCTGGTTCAAGCCCGGCGCCAAGGATGCGCTGCCGGCCGGCATTCTCGACGAATACTGTCTGGCGATCTACAACGCCGATGGCGAATTGCGCGCCTCGCATCTGTACGACACCAATTCCGGCAATGTGAAACGCGGCATCTGTTCACTACCCTACGTGCGCCAGTCGGACGGCGAGGTGGTGTATTTCCCGTCCAACCTGATCGACAACCTCTTCCTCAGCAATGGCATGAGCGCCGGCAACACCCTGGTCGAAGCCCAGGTGCAATGCCTGTCGGAGATCTTCGAGCGGGCGGTGAAGCGTGAAATCCTCGAAGGCGAAATGGCCCTTCCCGACGTGCCGCCGGACGTGCTGGCCAAATACCCCGGCATCCTGGCCGGCATCGAAGAGCTGGAAAAGCAGGGCTTTCCGGTGCTGGTGAAGGATGCCTCGCTGGGCGGGCAGTATCCGGTGATGTGCGTCACCCTGATGAACCCGCGCACCGGCGGTGTGTTTGCGTCCTTTGGGGCGCACCCCAGCCTGGAAGTGGCGCTGGAGCGCAGCCTGACCGAATTGCTGCAGGGGCGCAGCTTTGAAGGCCTCAACGACCTGCCCCGGCCCACCTTTGAGAGCAACGCCGTCACCGAGCCGAACAACTTTGTGGAGCACTTCATCGACTCCAGCGGCGTGGTGTCGTGGCGCTTCTTCAGCGCCCGGGCCGATTACGAATTTGTTGAATGGGACTTTTCCGGCCACGGGGAAAACTCCAATGCCATGGAGGCCGCCACCCTGTTCGGCATTCTCGAAGACATGGGTAAGGAAGTGTATATGGCGGTCTATGACCAGCTCGGCGCCACCGCCTGCCGCATCCTGGTGCCGGGCTATTCCGAGGTCTACCCGCTGGAAGACCTGATCTGGGACAACACCAACAAGGCCCTGCTCTTCCGCAAGGACATCCTCAACCTGCACCGCCTAGACGACGTGCGCCTTGAGGCCCTGCTGGAGCGCCTGGAAGACAGCGAGCTGGATGATTACACCGACATCATCACCCTGATCGGCATCGAGTTTGACGAAAACACCGCCTGGGGCCAGCTGACCATCCTGGAATTGAAGCTGCTGATCAATCTCGCCCTGCAGCAATTTGAAGCCGCAAAGGAACAGGTGGAAGCCTTCCTGCAATACAACGAAAACACCGTCGAGCGCGGGCTCTTCTACCAGGCCATGAACGTGGTGCTGGAAGTGCTGCTGGACGACGAACTGGAACTGGACGACTACGAAGCCAACTTCCGCCGCATGTTCGGCAACCCACGGATGGACGCGGTGCTGGGCTCAGTGGACGGCAGCGTGCGCTTCTTTGGCTTGACGCCCACCAGCATGAAGCTGGAAGGGCTGGACAGGCATCAGCGGCTGATTGACAGCTACAGGAAGCTGCATGGGGCGCGGGGTAAGGGAGTGGCTTTTGCGAGTTAGGGGTGGAGCGGGGATCAGGCGCAAGCAATCGAGTCCGAATCCCTTATCTCAGGACTCAAGGCGATGCCGCCAGCCCTTGAGGAAGTGGCGCCCCAGGGGGAACGCTTTGGCCTGGATGCCGAAACGCTCCATCACCTGCGGTCCGGGATTCTCGCCCGTGCCCAGGAACTGGCCGACCTGACTTGACCCATGGACAAGCGCTACAAGAACATCTCCGCTTCCGAGCAGCTGGATCTGCGCCGGGAGGCCATCGAATCCGTCCTCGCTCACCCGGAATGGTCGCTCCCACAAGCCATCCGCCCTATGAAGAGAACGATACGATTGACGACAGCGGAGATGGCCAAGCTCTCCGGTGTCTCACACCGGACCCTTCAAGACATTGAGCAGGAACGCAGCGAAGGGAGTGTGCAGACCATGAACCGGATTTTTGGCGTGCGGGGGCTGAGGCTCGGCGTCTGCCGGATCATTGCCCCGCCCCTGGATGGGGGTAGCTGAACGGTCCTACGTTTTCGGGCTTCAGGCGGAGGACGTCCTCGCGCGGCTATTCATTGCTGATACTGCTGCTCGATCCCGGTGTGTGGAAACGCGGTCGGGGAAGGGCAGATCGGGTATGCCTCGCTGTGGGGGCGTAGCTCATGCCACCTGATGAGGGGATGGAGTGCTGCGAGATGGATGCCCGCTTGTCGCGATGTGGCAGCGACTTGCCGTGCTGACTCTGGGGCTTAATGGCAGGTGATCGGCCAGAGCGACACACAGCCAGCACCGTATGAGCGACTAGTATTGGTTGCTCAGCAGTCCGTGGACAAGTTTGGCGGCAAAGCCTGAAATAAATTGGTACTGAAGTTGGCTACCTTGGCTGGCGAAAGCGACACCGATTTCTTTGGCCAGTAAGCATCACAGAAGTGAAATGATTCAGAATGCTCAACGGTTGAAATAGGTGAAAATTAACCAGTGTCATGTTTAGCAAGGGCCAGTGCCAAGATTGCAGAGCACCAACAATGATTGAACAACAAATCGAAAAAAGCTTCATCGACAAACTGACGGGGCTTAAATACGAACACCGCTCGGACATCACTGACCGCACCGCACTGGAGAAGAACTTCCGCGAGAAATTCGATGCCCTGAACCGGGTCCGCCTCACGGATACCGAGTTCGCCAGGCTGTTGGATGAAATCGTCACTCCGGATGTCTTCGCTGCAGCCAAGACGCTGCGCAGCATCAATGCCTTTACCCGTGACGATGGCTCGCCGCTGAACTACACACTGGTGAACCTCAAGGACTGGTGCAAAAACCACTTCGAGGTCATCAACCAGCTCCGCATCAACACGAACAACAGCCACCACCGCTACGATGTGATTCTGCTCATCAACGGCGTGCCGGTCGTGCAGATCGAGCTGAAGACCCTCGGCGTCAATCCCCGCCGGGCCATGGAGCAGATCGTCGAATACAAGCACGACCCCGGCAACGGCTACACCAAGACGCTGCTCTGCTTCATGCAGTTGTTCATCGTCAGCAACCGCGACCGCAGCTACTACTTCGCCAACAACAACGCCCGCCACTTTGCCTTCAATGCCGACGAGCGCTTCCTGCCCATCTATGAGTTCGCCGACGAGGACAACAGCAAGATCACCCACCTCGACGAGTTCGCCGAGCGCTTCCTGAAAAAGTGCGACCTCGGCCGGACCATCAGCCGCTACATGGTGCTGCTCGCCGGGGAGCAAAAGCTCATGATCATGCGGCCCTACCAGGTCTATGCCGTGCAGCACATGGTGAAGTGCATTGATGACGACAACGGCAATGGCTACATCTGGCACACCACCGGCAGCGGCAAGACGCTCACCTCCTTCAAAGCCTCCACCCTGCTGAAGGAAAACGAGCACATCCACAAATGCATCTTCGTCGTGGACCGCAAGGATCTCGACCGCCAGACGCGGGAAGAATTCAACCGCTTCCAGGAAGGCTGCGTCGAAGAAAACACCAACACCGCCGCCCTCGTGCGCCGCCTGCTTTCCGAGGATCACGCCGATAAGGTCATCGTCACCACCATCCAGAAGCTCGGCCTCGCGCTCGATGAAAACAGCAAGCGCAACAAGCAGCGCAGCAAAAGCGGCCAGGCCACCTACAAAGAGCAGCTCGAAGCACTGAAAGACAAGCGCATCGTCTTCATCTTCGACGAATGCCACCGCTCGCAGTTTGGCGACAACCACAAGGCCATCAAAACCTTTTTCCCCAAGGCGCAGCTCTTCGGCTTCACCGGCACACCCATCTTTGAGGCCAATGCCACTTTGCAGAAGATCGAGGACACCCAGGCCTCCATGCGCACCACGGAAGACCTCTTCCAGAAGCAGCTCCACGCCTACACCATCACCCACGCCATCGAGGACGGCAACGTCCTGCGTTTCCACATCGATTACTTCAAGCCGAAGCCCAGGAACGAGAAAGAGGCGAAGCCAGTTGGCAAGGGGGCGCCCAAAGCCGATGAACCAAAGCCCCCCTTTCCCAAAGCGGCCATCGTTGGCGAAATTCTGGCCAAGCACGATGCCGCGACCGGCGGGCGCCGCTTCAACGCCATCCTCGCTACTGCGTCCATCAACGACGCCATCGAATACCACGCGCTGTTCAAGACCATGCAAGCGGACAAACAAGCCGCCGATCCCGACTTCAAGCCGCTCAACATCGCCTGCGTCTTCTCGCCGCCTGCCGAGCTTGCCGAGAACGAGGCGGCCAGGAAGGACATCAATCAGTTGTCCGGTGACCTCCTGCAGGAGCAGGAGGACAACAAGGTCGAGCCAGAGAAAAAGAAGCAGGCGCTTGAATCCATCGTCGCCGACTACAACATCCGCTACGGCACCAATCACCGCCTCAGCGAGTTCGACCTCTACTACCAGGATCTGCAGAAGCGCATCAAAGACCAGCAGTGGCCCAATGCCGACTACCCCCCGGCGCAGAAGATCGACATCACCATCGTCGTGGACATGCTGCTCACCGGCTTCGATTCGAAGTTCCTGAACACGCTCTACGTGGACAAGAAGCTCCAGCACCACGGCCTCATCCAGGCCTTCTCCCGCACCAACCGCGTACTCAACGGCACCAAGCCCTACGGCAACATCCTCGACTTCCGCCAGCAGCAGGACGCAGTCGATGCCGCCATTGCCCTTTTCTCCGGCGAGAAGACCGGGGAGCAGGCCCGGGAAATCTGGCTGGTGGACAAGGCGCCGGTGGTGATCAAGAAGCTGGAGACCGCCGTGCAAAAGCTCGGCGAATTCATGCAGTCCCAGGGCCTAAGCTGCACACCCTCCGCTGTCGCCAACCTGAAGGGTGACGCCGCACGCGCCGCCTTCATCAGCCACTTCAAGGAAGTCCAGCGCCTCAAAACCCAGCTCGACCAATACACCGACCTCACCGGAGAAAACAAAGCCAGCATCGAGCAAGTGCTGCCCGAGGAAAACCTGCGCGGCTTCAAGGGCCAGTATCTGGAAACCGCCAAAAAGCTCAGAGAGCAGCAGGGCAAGAGCGGCAAGGATGGCGATGGGCCCGGCGCCGACGACCCCGTGGATCAGCTCGACTTCGAGTTCGTCCTCTTTGCCTCGGCCGTCATTGACTACGACTACATCATGGGCCTCATCGCCAAGTTCTCGGAGAAAGGGCCGGGCAAGTCCAAAATGAGCCGCGAGGAGCTCATCGGCCTCATCAGTGCCGACGCCAAGTTCATGAACGAGCGCGACGACATCGCCGAGTACATCGGCACGCTCAAGGCCGGCGAAGGTCTCTCCGAGACCGTCATCCGCGAAGGCTACAGCCGCTTCAAAGCCGAGAAGAACGCCCAGGAACTCGCCACCATCGCCGCACGGCACGGCCTTGACCCCGCCGCCCTGCAAAGCTTTGTGGACGGCACCCTCGACCGCATGATCTTCGATGGCGACAAACTCAGTGACCTCTACGCCCCGTATGACCTCGGCTGGAAAGACCGCACTCAAAAGGAAACCGCCCTCATGCAGGACTGCGCACCCTACCTGGTCAAACGAGCCGGTGGCCGCGACATTTCTGGGCTCAGTGCGTATGAATGAGACACCGCTCACTGAAACCGTGCTGCAAGAGCGCATCGCCCTGGGCGAACACACCCGCCAGCAATTCAAGCGCAGCTTCAACAGCCCCGATGCACTGGCCGCCGAATTGGCCGCCTTTGCCAACAGTGGGGGTGGCACGCTGCTCATCGGCGTGGACGACGACGGCACCGTCACCGGGCTAAGCGCCGCCGATGTTCGCCACCTCAACCAAATGCTCAGCAACGCCAGCAGTCAGCATGTGCGCCCGCCCATTCACCCCCTCACCGAGAACGTCAAGACCCACGCCGGGCTGGTGATGGTGGTGACCGTGCCCAATGGCCTGGCCAAGCCCTATCTGGACCATCAAGGGCGTATCTGGGTCAAACAAGGCGCTGATAAACGCCATGTGACCGCCCGCGAAGAAATGCAGCGCATGTTTCAGAGTGGCGGCCTGGTCTATGCGGATGTGGTGCCCGTGGCGGGTACCTCCAGCGCAGACATCGACGAGCCCGCCTTTCGCCGCTACCTGGCCCAGCACTACAGCGCCAACGAAGTCCATAGCGCCCAAGCCGGGCTGCCGCTGGATGCCGTGTTGCAAAACCTGGGTCTGGGCGATGGCCGCGAACTGACCTTGGCTGGCCTCATGCTGTTTGGCCGCAATCCGCTGCGCTGGCGACCGGCGTTCACGATCAAGGCCGTCGCCTTCTTCGGCACCAGCATTGCCGACAGCCACTACCAGGACAGCCAGGACTTCAACGGCACTCTGTCTGCCCAATACACCGAAGCGCTGGCCTTCATCAAACGCAACCTGCGTCGCGTGCAGGGCGATCAGGGCTTCAACTCACCGGGCATCCTGGAGGTGCCAGAGGTGGCTCTCCAAGAGTTGCTGGTCAATGCTCTGGTACACCGCGACTACTTCACCAGCGCATCCATCCGCATTCTGGTGTTTCGCGACCGCATCGAGATCATCAGCCCCGGCCCCCTGCCCGACAGTCTGAGCATTGACGACATACGCCACGGCAAAACCAACCGCCGCAATCCCACGCTGAGCGAACACGCCTTCCGCTTGCTGCCCTACCGTGGCATGGGCAGCGGCATACCCCGGGCGCTGGGCGAGTGGCCCCAAATTGAACTGATCAGCGAGGTCAGCGGCAACCAGTTCACCGCACGGGTGCAGCGGCCCGGGGCGCAATGGGAGGGCTCGGGAAAACAAGTCACCGATCCAGTCGAGGCCCCAGTCACCGACCCAGTCACCGACCCAGTCACCGACCCAGTCACCGACCCAGTCACCGACCCAGTTGTCCGGCTACTGCAAACCCTGGCTGCTGGGCCATTGGCTCCGTCGGAGATTCAGCAACGGCTTGAACTTAAACACCGCCCCACCTTCCGGACCAACTACCTGCGCCCGGCATTGGATCGGCATTGGATCGAACCCACCATCCCCGACAAACCCAACAGCCGCCTGCAGCAATACCGACTGACTGCACAAGGAAAGGCCTTGTTGAAATGAGCACCCAGGACCAGCACACCGCAAGGCCGCGCGCAGCCACCTACCAAGACCTGCTCGCCGAGTTGAAGACGACCGCCGCCGGGCTGCAAACACTGCACGAACAGGCCATCGAAGCTCTGACGCCCACCGTGCAAGACATGGTGCGCAGCGGCAGCCGCGATGTTCAACGCATCGAGCACACACTCGACCAACTGTTGGACCACGCCTGCTTGCCGGAGGGCCTGGCCCTCTTCAAAACCCTCTGCCGCCATTACTGGACGCTGGCCCCCCAGGCCACCGGGGCTTATGTCCACGCCTACCGCGAGATGTGGGATGGCGATGATCAGAACTACACCGACGAGGTGCAAGCATGAAAACCACCGCTACGAAGGAAGAAGCGAGGCCCGCGCTGGTGCCGAAGCTGCGGTTTCCGGAGTTTCGGGAGACCGAGGGGTGGAAATCTATCCCTCTAAATCGTTTGGCAATTCGTGCTAAACAGAAAAATCGAGACGAAAAAATTGATCGTGTGCTGACTAACTCTGCTGAGTTTGGTGTAGTTGACCAGCGAGACTTCTTTGATAAGGACATCGCTACGCAAGGAAAACTTGAAGGCTATTTTGTTGTTGAGCTGGGTAGCTACGTTTACAACCCACGCATATCGTCAACAGCCCCCGTAGGCCCCATATCGAAGAACAAAATTGGCACAGGAGTAATGTCGCCACTGTATTCAGTCTTTAAATTCAAAGACGACAGGAACGATTTTTACGAACATTTTTTCAAGACCACCGGCTGGCATACGTACATGCGGCAGGCATCTAGCACTGGTGCACGCCACGATAGAATGGCCATATCAAGCGACGACTTTATGGCAATGCCTTTGCCTGTGACGTCACCAGATGAACAACAAAAAATCGCCGAGTGTCTGAGTTCGGTGGACGAGCTGATGGCCGCGCAAGCGCGGAAAGTGGACGCGCTCAAGACCCATAAAAAAGGGTTCTTCGCGCGATTTGGGGAAAGTAGTGGTTGACGGGTCGGAGGTTGGTAGATTGGCAGTCGCCAAACAAACCGATCCCCATCCTCTTCCCCGTCATGCGAGATGCTATGTTGGGCATGGTCTTCTGGGAAGGCCATGTCGTGAATTCATCCGAGGAGCAAGCCGACGGTGCGCTGCTTCTCTCCCTTTCCGAAGATCCTTCGCACCGTCCCCGATGCGGGCGCTGCGGCAGTGACTGCGTGCTGGTGCATGAACGGCGGCGGCGCCGCGTGCGTGATCGAGATTGGTTCGATCGACGCGTCTGGCTCGATGTGCCGATCCGGCGGCTCGACTGCTATCAGTGCGGCGCCCGTGCGGCTGAGCGGCTGAGTTGGCTCGACGCGGGCGAGCGCATCACGCACCGATTGCGCGCCTGGGTCGAAGCGCTCGTGCAGATCCTGCCAATTGCCCATGTTGCCGAACTCACGGGCTTGCACTGGCACACCATCAAGCGCATCGATCATCGGCGTCTGCAGACCCAATACGGTGCGTTCGAAGCACGGGGTGTGCGTCGGCTGGTGATGGATGAGTTCGCGCTGCACAAGGGACACCGCTATGCGACCGTGATCATGGATGCCCAGTGCATGCGCGTGCTGTGGGTTGGCGAGGGCAACAGTCGCGAGGCGATCCGGCCATTCTTCGAATTGCTGGGCAAAGAGGGCTGTCAGCACATCGAGGCCGTTGCGATGGACATGAACACCGCCTTCGATCTGGAGGTGCGAGCCCACTGCCCGAACGCAGAGGTGGTCTACGATCTGTTTCACGTCGTCGCGCGCTTTGGTCGGGAAGTCGTCGACCGGGTGCGGGTCGATCAGGCCAACGCCTTGCGCAGCGAGCCGGCCCAACGGCAGGTGATCAAGCGCTCGCGCTGGCTGCTGCTACGTAACCGTGACGTTATTTGTCAAGGAAGATGTCACGGCCTTCAAATAGCGGTCGCCGTCTTTGTTGGCCTATCGGGCGCCGGATTGAGCCAGACGACGCCGGGTCTGGACCAATCCCTCGTCGGGCCTCGCCAACGCTCAGGTCGAGCCGCCTTGGCTTGCTGATAAAGGCGCTCGCGGGCGAGCAGGACCGCGACGTCCTCGCCCCCGTGGCGCTGGGCGGGCGTCACGAATTTGATCGCTGAATGGCGATGCTCGAAGTTGTACCAAGACACGAATTGGCGAACCCATTGGCGGGCCGTATCCAGCGTCTGGAAGCCTTTGGCCGGGTATCCCGGGCGGTACTTCAGAGTGCGGAAGAAGGCCTCGGCCTGGGCATTGTCGTCGCTGACGCCAGGACGGCTGAACGACGAGGCAATGCCCAGCTTCTGGAGCGTCGCCAACATCGTGGCGCCCTTCATCGGGCTGCCGTTGTCCGAATGCAGCACCAAGGGCTTGAGACCGCGCTGCTCGGCCAGACTCGCCTTGCGCAGCACCTGGGCAGCGCAGGCCGAGTTCTCCTCGACGA
>NZ_JAFLDT010000060.1 GCF_017302315.1 Zoogloea sp. | reverse complement strand
CATCGCTCCTAACCAGCTTATCGAGGAAGGCTTTGACCTCTTTCAGATCATCGCAGTAACCGCACCCGACCTTCAGCTCGATGAGGCGGATCCGTTGAGCGGTGAAGTTCTTGATCGTCCCGGTCGTGATCTGTCCGTTGGGGATGATGATCTTCACATTGCCGTTGGTTCGCAGGATCGTGTTGAAGATATTGACTTCTTCCACGCTGCCGGTCTGTCCACCCGCTTCGATCTCGTCGCTGACGCCGAACGGCTTGAACACAATCAGCATGATCCCAGCTGCGAAGTTCGCGAGCGAGCCCTGCAAAGCCAGACCGACAGCAAAGCCGGCAGCTGCGATCATCGCGGTGACCGAAGTGACATCAACCCCGAGCATCTGCAGCGAGGCCAGCCCGATCGTAATCAGCAACGCGCTATACAGCAGGTTCGCCCCGAACTTGACCAGAATCGGATCAGTTCCGACTCGCTCCATCACTTCGGAGACAAGCTTGGTCGCCATCCGGGCCAGCATGCGACCAAAGTAGAAAATCGCCACTGCCGCAAGCAGCTTCAGGGCGAAACTGACTCCCTGCTCGGTGATGAAGTTCTTGATTGTGTCGTACCAGTCCTTAATCTGATTTTGAGGCTCGATATACAGACTCGCGGGAATTTTGCTGCCGTTTGCGGGGACTGAGGCTGGGGGGGGCGTGGGGGTCGGTACCGCCAGCTCGAGATTGCTGGCCAGCTGATCCGTACCGAGTGCCACCAAACCCAAGATCCGAAAGCCGTCCATGGCAAATGCTCCTTCTGACGCAGGCCCATCAAATGCCCGCTGCGAAATCTCTCTCGAATCGGCTTGCCCGACGCAGCTGACCTGCGGTAGGGTTCGCATTGATCCGAGACCAAGTCCAATCTGGGCGGAGTTTTAGATCAATTGCCCGGTGGCTGTCTATCCCTTGTTCGTGCGGGTCAGGCCAACGGCCCGTGGCGATCTGATGCGGCGGCCAGTCACCGCATTCCCGAACCCGTCAGCAATTCGTTCACTCACTCTCCAGCGGCATCCAACATGTACGACTATGAAAAGCTCGGCGTCTTTTACATGGGGCGCTCCTATGACATCGAAGCGGGCCAGTGTGGGACCGATCCCGTTCTGTATGACTCCAAGGATCTCAACACCCATGCGGTGATCGTTGGCATGACCGGCAGCGGGAAGACGGGCCTGGGAATCACGATGCTGGAGGAAGCCGCGATCGATGGCATTCCGTCGATCGTGATTGACCCGAAGGGAGACCTCGGGAACCTGTTGCTGACGTTTCCCGATCTGTCTGCGGCGGCGTTCCGCCCGTGGATCAACGAAGACGATGCGGCGCGGGCGCAACAGGATCCCGACACGTTTGCCGCGGCCCAGGCCGCGTTCTGGGCGAAGGGACTCGCGTCGTGGGGGCAGGATGCCGCCCGCATCGCCCGCCTGCAATACCGTGAGGGCGCCGTAAGCTACCTCAACGTCATCGACGCGGAGCGCAGCGTACTGCAGCAGCAACGCCTGGCCGTGGGCCTGGATGGCGAGCGGGCACGCTCGACGGTCAACCTGATCCGCGCCCTGGGCGGCGGGTGGACGGCTCCGCCCAAGGCCTCCGCTGCCGGTTGAGCCAACGCCCGGGGCAGCCCGTGCTGCTTTGCACCACAAGGCCGAAGCCCGATAAGCTGTCGGGCTTCGGCCTTTCTGCGATCATCACCATGCTCCGACTCCACCCCGGGCGCCTTGCCGGCGCCCTTATCCTGGCCCTCCTCACCGCCTCCGCGCCCGCCCTCGCCGGCAAGACCCTGGATGCCATCAAGGCCAAAGGCCAGATCGCCTGCGGCGTCAGCACCGGCGTGATCGGCTTCTCCGCCGCCGACAGCCAGGGTCAGTGGAAGGGGCTGGACGTGGACGTGTGCAAGGCCATCGCCGCCGCCGTGCTGGGCGACCCGAACAAGGTGCGCTGGGTCCCCCTCAGTTCCCAGCAGCGTTTCACGGCCATCCAGTCCGGCGAGGTGGACATCCTGTCCCGCAACACCACCTGGAGCCTGACCCGCGACGCCGCCCTGGGCCTGCACTTCGCCGGGGTCAGCTATTACGACGGCCAGGGATTTCTCATCCCGAAGAAGCTCAAGGTGACAAGCGCAAAGCAGCTGAAGAACGCTGAAGTGTGCGTGCAGTCGGGCACCACCACCGAGAAGAACCTGGCCGACTACGCCCGGGCCCAGGGCATCAAGCTCAAGCCCGTCGTCTTCGACAAGTTCGAGGCCTCCATCAAGGCCTTCTTCAGTGGCCGCTGCCAGGCCTACACCACCGACGCCTCGGCCCTCGCCTTCATCCGCAGCAAGGAAGCGCCGGTGCCCGACGACTACCTGGTGCTGCCCGAGATCATCTCCAAGGAACCCCTGGGCCCGGCCGTGCGGCGGGGCGACGACGAGTGGTTCGCCATCGTCAAATGGACCCTCAACGCGCTGATCGAGGCCGAGGAACTGGGCATCACCCAGGCCCGGGTGGACAGCCTGAAGGCCGCCCCCGATCCGGCCGTGCAGCGCTTTCTCGGCGTGGGTGAAGACCTGGGCAAGAGCCTGGGCCTGGACCGGGAGTGGGCCGCCCGGGCGGTGAAGGCCGTTGGCAACTACGGCGAGATCTTCAACCGCAACGTGGGGGCCGACTCGCCCCTGAAGCTGCCGCGGGGCCTCAACGCCCAGTGGAACAAGGGCGGCATCCTGTACGCCCAGCCCCTGCGCTGAACAATGACCCGCCGCCGCATCGCCTGGCAGGCGCTGATCCTTGCCGGCCTCGCCCTGCTGGGCTGGCTGCTGGTGGACACCACCGCCAGCCGGCTCCAGGAGCGGGGTATCCGCAGCGGCTTCGACTTCCTGCTCGAGCCTGCCGGTTTCGCCCTCGGCGAGAGCCTGCTGCCCTTCGAGGCCAGCGACAGCACCCTGCGGGCCTTCGCCGCCGGGCTGCTCAACACCCTGCGCGTGGCCCTGCCGGGCGCGGTGCTGGCGGTGCTGATCGGCGTGATCGTGGGCTTCGGACGGCTGGCCGACAACCCGCTGGTGCGGGGGCTCGCCACCGCCTTTGTGAACGGGGTGCGCAATGTGCCCCTGCTGCTGCACCTGCTGGCCTGGTACTTCATTCTCACCGATCTGCTGCCGGCGGCCGACTCCGCCCTGCCCCTGGCGCCAGGAGTGTTCCTCAGCAAGTCCGGGCTGGCCCTGCCCTGGTGGGGCGAGGCCGGCTGGGAAGTGCCGGTGCCGGCCGGCTTCGGCATCGACGGTGGCGCCCGCCTGACCCCTGAATACCTGGCCATGCTCATCGGCCTTTCGCTTTACGCAGCGGCTTACATCGCCGAGACCCTGCGCGGCGCGGTGCAGGCCCTGCCGCCGGGGCAGCGTCTGTCGGCCCTCGCCCTGGGCATGACACCCCGCCAGGCCTTTACGCTGGTGCTGCTGCCCCAGGCCTGGCGGGCTGCCCTGCCCCCGGTCACCAGCCAGCTCCTCAACCTGTTCAAGAACGCCTCCCTGGCGGTGGCCATCGGCTACCCGGATCTGGTGTCGGTGGCCGGCACCAGCCTCAACCAGACCGGCCGGGCCATCGAGTGTCTGGCCGTGGTGATCGCCGTGTACCTGCTGCTGTCGCTGCTGGCGGCAGCGCTCAGCCATGGGCTCGAACGGCGCGGCCTGCGCGGAGCGCCGGCATGAGGCTGGCCCACCTGCGCCGCACCCTGTTCGGTGATGCCCTGAACACGACCCTGAGCCTGCTCATACTGGCTGCGGCCGTGCTGGCCCTGCCACCGCTGCTCGACTGGGCGGTGTTGAAGGCCCGCTTTGCCCCCGACGTGGTGGCCTGCGAAGCCCTCGAGCATGCCGGCGCTTGCTGGGGCGTGGTGGCCGAGAAGGCCCGCTTCATCCTCCTTGGCCGCTATCCCGCTGATGAAGCCTGGCGCCCCCTGCTCGCCGCCGGGCTGATCACCGGCAGCTGGCTGGCCGCGGCCTATGGTGGGCTGCGCGGCCGGGCCTTGCCCCTGGCGCTGCTGCTTGCCCCGCTGCTCGCCCTGCCCCTGCTGGCCGGCGGCTTTGCCGGCCTGGGCAGCGTGCCCACCGAGCTGTGGGGCGGCCTGCCCCTGACCCTGCTCCTCACCGGTGCGGGCATGGCCGGGGCGCTGCCCATCGGCATTGCCGTGGCGTATGGACGCCGCTCGTCCCTGCCCCTGCTGCGCGGCCTGCTCACGGCCTATGTGGAGCTGGCCCGGGGGATTCCGCTGGTGGCTGCACTGTTCATCGCCTCCTTCCTGCTGCCCCTGTTCTTTCCCCAGGGCGTGGCGGTGGACATGCTGTGGCGGGTGCTCATCGCCATCGTGCTGTTCGCTGCGGCCTATCTGTCGGAGATCATCCGCGGCGGCCTGCAGGCCTTTCCGGCCGGGCAGATCGATGCGGCTTCTGCCCTGGGTTTCAGCCCCTGGCAGACCCAACGCTGGATCGTGCTGCCCCAGGTCCTGCGCAACGTGGCCCCGTCCCTGGCCAACAGCGCCATCGCCCTGTTCAAGGACACCTCCCTGGTCACCATCGTCAGCCTCTACGAGCTGACCGGCGCCCTTGGCCTGGCCCTCTCCGGCGATGCCCAATGGCGGCCCTTCTACCTCGAAGCCTGGCTCTTCATCGCCGCCATCTACTGGCTGGGCTGCGCCCTACTGGCCCGGATCAGCCGGCGTTTCGGCCAGGCCTGACGCACCCACTGCGGCACTGACGATCTCTGCCAGGCGGCGCACGCCGGGGCCGCACATCTCCGGGTCGGCAAACACCAGGTACATGTCCACGAAGCGCTCCTCGGCCCCACGGAGGGGCAGGATGCGCAGCCGGCCATCCTCAAGCTCCCGGGTGATCAGCGCTTCCGGATACCAGGCAAAGCCATGGCCCGCCGCGGCAGCGGCAATGGACATGGCCATGCTGCTGAAGGTCCAGCGCTGCTCCACCTCGATGGTCAGGCTTCGGGAGCTGCGCGTCGAGCCGGTTTCCCGGACCATCAGATGGCGATGGGCACGCAGGTCCTTCTCCCCCAGGGGTCGCCCCAGGCCGTGCAGGGGATGCGCCGGGCTGGCCGCGGCCACCAGGCGCATCCGCATCAGCGGCCGCCCGAGGAAACCCGGCGGGACATGGGGCGTCACGGCCAGATCGGCCTTGCCGGTAAGCAAGGCCTCGCCGGTTCCGCCCATCACGGATTCGATCACCTCGACACGAGTCCGCGGCGCCTCGTCACCAAAGCGCGCCAGACAGTCCAGCAGCAGCCCGGGGGGAAAGAGGATCTCCACCGCCAGGCCGATCTCCGCCTCCCAACCCGCGGAGAGTTTGCGGGCCATCTGCTCCAGGTCGCCCGCCTCGCCCACCAGGGCCAGGGCCCGCCGGTAGAGCATGCGACCGGTAGCGGTGATCACCGCCTTGCGGCCCTGGATCTCGAAGGCCTGGACGCCCAGCTGCGATTCGATCTTCTGGACCGCGTAGGTGACGGCGGACTGGCTCTTGTGCAGGGCCTCGGCGGCCTGGGCGTAGCCCCCCACCTCGACCACCGCGATCAGGGCGCGCCACTGCTCGAGGGACACATGGGGCACAGACTTGATCATCTAATTTTTAGATCATTAAAAGCAAAATCTTCGTCTTTTTTATCCCTCCGGTAAATCATTTAATACACCCATCGACACCCCACACGGAGAACCACCATGACCACCCTGCTCAAGATCAACGCCAGCCTGTTTTCCACCCAAGGCCAGTCCAGCCAGCTCGCCGAGCGCTTCGTTGCCGCCCGCCTGGCCGCCACCCCCGGGCTGAAAGTCATCAGCCGCGACCTGGGCGCCGAGCCGGTACCCCACCTGGACGCCGCCCGCTTCCTGTCCTTCCTCGCCAAGCCCGAGGAGCGCAGCGCCGAGCAGCAGGCCGTCGTCGCCTACTCCGATGCCCTGATCGAGGAAGTGCGCCAGGCCGACGAGATCGTGATCGGCCTGCCCATGTACAACTTCGGCGTGCCCTCCACCCTGAAAGCCTGGTTCGACCACATCGCCCGCGCCGGCGTGACCTTCCGCTACACCGCCACCGGCCCGGAAGGCCTGCTCACGGGCAAGAAGGTGACCATCTTCGCCGCCCGTGGCGGGCTGTACGCCGGCACCCCGAAGGACAGTCAGACCACCTACGTGCGTGACTTCCTGGCCTTCATCGGCATCACCGACGTGGAATTTGTTTACGCTGAAGGCCTGAACATGGGCGACGAGAGCAAGGCTGCCGCCCTCACCGCCGCCCACAGCAAGCTTGCCGAACTCGCCGCCTGAACAAGGAGAACACCATGAGCACCCGCAGCCTCGCCCGGATCATCCCGTCCATCCCCGTCTCCGACGGAGCCGGCATCAAGCTCCGGCGCAGCCTGGGCCAGAGCCAGGGGCTGCGGCTCGATCCCTTCCTGATGCTCGACGAGTTCGCCTCGGACAATCCGGACGACTACATCGCGGGCTTTCCGCCCCATCCGCACCGGGGCTTCGAGACGGTGACCTACATGCTGGCCGGTGACTTCGAACATGAGGATCACCTGGGTCACAAGGGCCACCTGCGGGGTGGCGGCGCCCAATGGATGACCGCGGGGCGGGGCATCATCCACTCGGAGATGCCCCTGCAGGAGAGCGACCGCCTGCATGGCTTCCAGTTCTGGATCAATCTGCCGGCCAAGGAGAAGATGAAGCCCGCCGCCTACCGGGACATCCAGCCGGAGGAGATCCCCGAGGTGACGATCGATGGCGGCAGCGTGAAGGTGGTGGCTGGCAGGCTCGAGACAGCCGACGGGCGGACGGCCGACGGCCCGATCCAGGGGCTGAGCACCGCCACGCTGTTTCTGGATGTGCGCCTGGAGGCCGGTGCCCGCTTCACCCAGTCGGTTGCCGACGGGCACTCCGCCTTCCTCTATCCCTATGCGGGCAGCCTGCAAGTGGGCGCAGGCGAGGGGCGAACCCTTACAAATCGGCAGGCCGGTGTGTTGTCCGACGGAGACAGCATCGAGGTGCAGGCCGGCGAGGACGGGGGCCACTTTCTGCTGCTGGCAGCGCGCCCCATCGGCGAGCCGGTGGTGCAGTACGGCCCCTTCGTGATGAATACCCGGGAAGAGATTGAACAGGCGCTGGCGGATTACCGGGACGGCAGGCTGACCGCGTAAGCCCCTGCAACCCACTCAGAGCGGGTGGATAAGTCGACTGCGCGGCCCGGCTTCTCCCCGGGGATGCTCGCCCTGCCCCTTCGGAGCGAACTCGAACCGCCCACTACAGCTTTTTCACACCCGCTCAGGCGACGGATTCGTGGTCGGGCTCATCACGGAAATTGCGGGCAATTGACGCGAACTCGCCAGCGACCTGAAGCATGGCATCAACAATGTCGGGGTCGAAGTGGCTGCCCCGCTCCTCAACGATCATGGCGAGGGCTTGTTCATGGGGAAAGGGTGGCTTGTAAACACGGCGGGAGATCAGCGCGTCGTACACGTCGGCCACCGCCATGAGCCGGGCTGAAAGGGGTATGGCGTCCCCGGATACACCCAGGGGATATCCGCTGCCATCCCAGCGTTCGTGGTGCCCATAGGCAATTTCGGCCGCGTAGCGAAGGAAGGACGCATCAGCCGAATCACCCAGGGCTTTTTCGGCCTGAAGGATGGCGTTGCGCCCGTACTCGCAGTGCTGCTTCATGATCACCCACTCATCCGGGGTGAGCTTGCCCTTCTTGAGAAGGATTGCGTCCGGCGTCGCCACCTTGCCGACATCGTGGAGGGGAGCCGACTTGAACAGTAGCTGGATGACTTCCTCGTCAAGCTCGGCTCGGAAACGCGGGTGATCTCGCAGCGTTTCCGCAAGAATGCGCACGTAGTGCTGGGTACGCCGGATGTGGTTCCCGGTTTCATTGTCGCGGGCCTCGGCCAGTGCGCAGAAAGCCGTGATGGTGGCTGCCTGGGCTGCAATGACTTCTTGTTTGCTGGCCACCAGGCGGCGCGACTGCTCACTGATCTCGGCGGTCCGCTCGGCCACCAGAAGCTCAAGGTCGGCGTTACGCCGCTCCAGTGCCCGGGTGGCCCGTGACAGGGCGAGGTGGGTACGAACCCGGGCCATGACAACGGCGGGAGATATGGGCTTGTGGATGAAGTCCTCGGCACCCAATGAAAAACCCAACTCCTCATCCTCGGGACGATCCAGGCCCGTCAGGAACATCACGGGAATCATGCGGGTGGATTCAGATGACTTGAGACGCCGGCAGACCTCAAAACCGTCGATCTCCGGCATCATCACATCCAGCAGGATGATATCCGCAACACCCCCTCCCGCCAGATAGCTCAGGGCGTCAGGCCCGCTGGTGGCAGGATGCACGTCGTAGTACTCGGAAAGTACGTCCTCGAGGATCAGCAGGTTGTCGGCCTGATCATCCACAATCAGCACATGGGCGCGCTGTTTCATGCCTTGCTTCCACCTCCGTATTGTCGTCCGGTTAGACAACGGCCTGTCGTCCCTGTTCTATAGCCAAAGAAACCACTTTCGGCGACCCTCCCGGTTCAATTCGCCCATCATCCAGAAATCCATGGCCCTGATACACAGCTTTCCACCCGCCGTGACGCCCGATGCGCACACCCTCATTCTCGGCAGCATGCCGGGCGACGCTTCGCTTCGCGCGGGTGAGTACTATGCAAACCCCAGAAACCATTTCTGGAAAATTCTGGGCGTGCTGATTGGCGCCGGCCCCGATCTTCCCTATCCCGAACGCCTTTCGAAACTGACCGGAGCGGGTTTCGCCCTGTGGGACGTCCTGCAAAGCTGTGAACGGCAGGGTAGCCTGGACAGCAGCATCATTCCGTCCAGCATCACACCCAATGACTTCACCACCTTCCTGACCACCTACCGCGGCGTGCAACGTATCTTCTTCAACGGTACGGCGGCGGAAACCGCGTTCCGCCGCCATGTGATTCCGGTGTTGCCATCGCTGTCGTGCAGTCTGTGCCGACTACCCTCGACCAGCCCCGCCAATGCCCGCTTCACGCTCCAGCGTCACCTTGATGCGTGGCAGATTCTTTGCGGCGACGATCCGGCGCGTCAGCGCGTGTAAAGAAATCGTCGCGAGTGGTTTGCGTTCGCACCGGGAAGCGCGGCCGTACAAGGCGCACAGTAAGCATCACAGGGATGAACTCGGGTCGCTCAGTAGGATCTGCTGTCGCGCTCTCAGTGCTCCAGTACATAGGTGCCCGGCGCATCGGCCAGGGCTGGATGGGCCTTACTCGAGAGCGGTGCCGCATCTACCATTGCCCCCGCCTGGGGCTTGAGCCAAGCCATCCAGTCCTCCCACCAGCTACCGGCATTCTCGACCGCAACGCTTCTCCATGCCTCGGCGCTATCGCTGCGCCGCGCAGGCGCCACCCAGAACGAGCGTTTCGGAGGTTTGACCGGAGGATTGACGATTCCCAGGATGTGCCCCGAACTGGACAGGACAAATCGCTTTGGTCCGGCCACATAGTTCATGGTGCGGAAGGTCTGCCGCCAGGGCGCAATATGGTCATCCTCCGCGGCGACGGCGTAGACCGGCTGGACAACGGCTCCCAGGTCGATGGGCTCACCCGCGACCGTCAGGGCATCTTTCTCGATCAGCCGGTTGTGCAGATACAGCTCGCGCAAATACCAGGAATGCATGGCGCAGGGCATGCGGGTGGTGTCCATGTTCCAGTACAGCACATCAAAGGGGGGTGGCGTCTCGCCATACAGCCAGCCATGGACAATGTAATGCCAGATCAGGCTATTGGAGCGCAGGAGCCGGAAGGACGAGGCCATCTCGGCGCCGTCCAGGTAGCCCTTCCGCTCCATGTTCTGGGTGATGAAGCGAATACTGCCTTCATCAACGAAGACTTCGATGTCGCCCGGCTTGTGGAAGTCCACCAGGGTGGTAAACAGGGTGAAGTGTGCGACGGGCACCTCCTCGGCGGTAAAATGGCGGTTTGCCCACGCCATATAGGTGCTCAGCGCCGTGCCGCCGATGCAGTAGCCCACCGCATGCACCTTCGCTGCCCCCGTCACCCCCCGCGCCGTATCCACCAGGGCCTGAACTCCCTCGACAAGATAGTCGTCGAAGCGCACATCACGCATTTCCTCGCCGGGGTTCTTCCAGCTTGTGATGAACACCTCGAACCCCTGATCAAGCAGGAAGCGGATCATGCTCTTCCTCGGATTGAGATCAAGGATGTAGAACTTATTGATCCAGGGGGTGACGATGACGATGGGCGTGCTGTGAACGTGTTCGCGCGTGGGTGTATAGCGAATCACCTCGAGCAGCCGGTTGCGGAAAACCACCTTCCCGGGCGTCGTTGCCAGATTCTCTCCCACCTTGAAGTCATCCGGGTCCGTCATCCGCACGTTGCCGGCTTCCACATCCGCCAGGAAATTGCGGAAGCCCCTCGCCAGACTGTCGCCCTTTGACTCAACCGCCAGGCGCATGGCGACCGGGTTGGTCCACAGGAAGTTCGGCGGCGCGACGGCATTCAGCCAGTTGCGCCACCAGAAGGCCGCACGGCGTCGCTCCTTCTGGGAAAGACCCGGCGTGTCATACAGCATGTCCTGCACGTGGTGAGTGAATAACAGATACCACTCCTTGGCGACATCCCATGTGGGCGATTCGACCCACACCGGATCGGCGAAGCGTGGATCGTCACCATGGGGAATGACGGGGTCTGGGCTGGGAAGGCCCAACATGCGCCGCCAGCTATGCCATTGGAGCTCCCACAAGCTGGCTGACACCTTCGCCATCGCTTCGGTCAACTCCTGGGGATGCGCAGCCCAGGCAAGCTGCGCATGAAGCAGCGGAGCGGCCATGCCAAGGGGGTCAATGGACGACTCCACCGTATCGTGGAACTGCTGCATCGACTTCCGGGCCAGATCGATGGGGGGCGCAAATCCGTGACGGGTCATGATGCTCACTCCTGAAGATCGTGATTCGGGTCCGTATTTTTGACATCGGATTCCTTGAGTTGAATCCTGAGCCTGCCTGAGTGCGTCCCGCTTGACATTCATCAAGCCGATCAAGAAGAGCGCGCACCCTATAATGCGTGTATCCAGGCCCACGCAGGAGCACTACGATGTTCAAGAACATTCTCGTTCCCACCGATGGTTCCACGCTATCCGATTCGACGGTCGCGCGCGCCGTGAGTTTCGCCAGCGAGGCCGGCGCCCGCGTTACGTTTTTCTACGCTCAACCGGATTTCCCGATGCCGATCTACGGGGAAGGCGCCCTGATTGACCCCACGACCCCCGAGCAATTCAGCCGCGCAGCAGCCTTGGAGGCCGAGCGGATCCTGGCAAAGGCCCAAGCGGTAGCAGACGCGGCCGGCGTGTCCTCGTCCGTGGATACCCAAGTCAGTGAAGTCCCCTACGAAGCCATCATCGAGGCTGTCGAGCGCAACCAGTGCGATCTCATCTTCATGGCATCCCACGGTCGGCGGGGACTGAGCGGGCTGCTTCTGGGTAGCGAAACCCAGAAAGTACTCACTCACAGCAAGACGCCTGTACTGGTCTTTCGCTGACTCTACAGAGTAGGCAGAGACAAAAGGGCCTCGCAGCAGCGAGGCCCTTTTGCTTTTGCGGGCCACCGTACCCTCCGGCGGCGTCACCTTTCTAGTCGGATGCGCTCTGATTGATTTCAGCGGAAGTTCTCTGAAAGAAAAGCGTCATCAGACTTGATCCGGCACACACGAGCCAGAATCCGAAGAAGCCGATGGAATACGTGGCAATGGGCGAAAAATAGACCGGCTGCCCAAACAGGTATAGCTCCTGGGGGGCGATCACCGTGAAAAAAACAATTTCGGCAACCCCTGCCACCAGAAATGAAGGCCACAAGACCTGAATCAGTTTCAACATGCTCCGACTCCCAGAGGGTAGGCACAGGGCCACACCCTCAACTATGCGAACGTCTTTCGTCCTCTGCGATATGGGTCTTCGCGAACCGGTAGAGGTACGCGCCCATCACAACGACAAAACCGATGGTAAACAGGCTCAGGAGCCCAATATCGGTACTGAACAACTCTTTCCAGGCCATGACATCCTCCTTGTCAATCTACAGGTTTGAGATCGGCTGAATCAATCCGGATCTCGGTCTCTGTGGGGAGGAATGCGGTCCCTGACAGCCGCCAGCTGCGAGACTCGTCTTCTAGTAAAACCTTCCAGTGCGCAGTGCTCAGCGCCTCGGGAATCGCGGCACTGTAGACGCCATTTCTGCGCTCCAGCACCAGTTGCTGATCAAGCCCGCCGCGAGTGGGGTGAGCCAGGGTCGCACTCAGGCGGGGGGGCAGGTCGATACCCGCCTTTGCCGACAATTCAACCTGCAAGGACTCCGCGGTAAAACGGACTCGGGCAAGCAGCCCCATATCCTGTGCGGTGTTCGCCCGGGCCAATGTCTGATTGATGGCCAATCCCTGCTTGTAGTAATCGTCCGTCACCAACCCATCGAAAGACTTGATGGCAAGCCAGAGGGTGATGCCTCCCGCAACGATTGCCGTCGCGGGCATCAGCATCAGCAACCAGGTCCACCGCTCCTTGTACCAGGGGGTCGGGCTGCGCTTGGCTTCAGTTGCGGACATGTTCATGGGCTCAGATCTCTATCGTGGAATGAGGAATGCAGTTTTTTCACGAACAGAGACCGTTTCATCATCGAGCGCCTTGACTTCGATATACACCGTGTTCGAACCAGGCTTGCCCGACTCAGGCGGGACGGCAACTTCCACCGTGACGGCTTTGAGCCCGGCGGCATCCACCTCGAACGGTTCAGCCGGCGTGATCTTGACACCGTCGAGCCCGCTGGCCGAAAGGGCAAAACGACGTGGCTTCTCGGTCATGTTCATGACCTGGAGATTGTACACGTTGGCGATCAAGCCCCCTTCGACTTCTCGGCTGAGGGTCGAGCGGTCCTTGATCACATCCACTCTCAAGTTGGAACGCGTCGCCAGCCCCCACACGAAGGCACTGCAGATTGCAACAAGCACAGCAGCGTAAATCATGATCCGCGGCCGCATTACGTGCCCGATGATCTCCTTCATACCCCAGTGACGCTTCATCGCGTTCTCGGTTGTGTAGCGGATGAGTCCCTTCGGGTAGTTCATCTTTTCCATGACCTGATCACAGGCATCGATACAGGCTGCGCATCCGATGCACTCGTACTGCATTCCGTTGCGAATGTCGATACCGGTCGGGCAGACTTGGACACAGATCCCGCAGTCAACACAATCGCCCTTCGAAATGGTCTTCGGATCCAGCCCCTTCTTGCGCGGACCACGGGGCTCGCCGCGCTCGGGATCGTAGGTGATGACCAGCGTATCCGGGTCGAACATGACCCCCTGGAAGCGGGCGTAGGGGCACATGTATTTGCACACCTGCTCACGCATCACGCCAGCGAACAGGTAGGTGAAGCCGCCGTAGAAGAAGATCCAGAAGAGCTCCCACGGACCAAAACTGAAGGTAAGGGCTTCGCTAACCAATTCACGGATTGGCGTGAAGTAACCCACCAGCGTGAAGCCCGTCCATAGCGAAATCGCACCCCAGGCGCCAAATTTCGCAGCCTTGATGCCTAACTTGCGGCCACTCATGGGCGCAGCATCCAGCTTCATGCGCTGGCTGCGATTGCCCTCGATCTTCTCTTCAACCCACATGAAGATCTCGGTATAGACCGTCTGCGGACAGGCATAGCCACACCACAGGCGCCCCGCAACCGCCGTGAAGAAGAACAGAGAGTAGGCACTGATAATCAGCAGGATGGCCAGGAAGAACACATCCTGGGGCCAGAACACCCATCCGAAGATGTAGAACTTGCGTTCCACCACATCCAGCAGGACCGCCTGCCGATCTCCCCAGGGCAACCAGCACAGCCCGTAGAAGATGAGCTGGGTCGCCCACACGAGGATCCAGCGCCAGGTGGCGAACAGCCCTGTGACGGCGCGGGGATACACCTTTTGCCGGACTGCGTAGAGGGTATCTTCAGCTTCTGCCGGAGTCTTTGACTTCGGTTCAGCACTCTTGGGGGTCTGGGTGTCTGGCTGGCTCATGATTGCCAAATAATAATATTCTAATATTTCCGTTCAAAAACTCCCCGGGGCATGCCCGGGGAGTCAGTCTGCAGGAGCAAGAACCACTCCTTCAGAAGCTTACTTCTTCTCTTCCGCCGGTGCTGCGCCCTTGGAGAGGCTCATCACATAAGCTGCGAGCAAGTGTACCTTGTCCTCGCCCAGGAAGTCCTTGAAAGCCGGCATCTGGTTGGTGCGACCGTTCGTCACGGTCTCGATGATGGTGGCTTCCGACGAACCATACAGCCAAGTCTTGTCGGTCAGATTCGGGGCACCGAGGGCGGGCGTGCCCTTGGCTTCCGGACCGTGACAGGCCACGCAGTTGGCAGCAAAGAGCTCCTTGCCACGCTGGGCGCGCAGGGAGTCGTGGGCAAGACCGGACAGGGAGCGCACGTAGTTGGCGACATCCTTGGTGCCGTCAGCACCCAGCGCCGGCCCGAACGGCGGCATCATGCCCATGCGACCACCCAGCACGGTGGTACGGATGGTTTCCGGTTCGCCGCCGTACAGCCAGTCGGCATCGGTCAGGTTGGGGAAGCCCTTGGCACCCTTCGCGTCAGCACCGTGGCACTGGGCACAGTAGGTCAGGAACAGACGCTGGCCCATGGCGTTGGCTTCCTTGTCGCCCGCGACCGCATTGAGATCCATGCTGCGGAACTTGGCGAAGATCGGGCCGTATTTCTCGGCGGCTGCCTTTTGCTCAGCCTGCCATTGCCCACCCGAGGACCACCCCAATTTGCCCTGGTTGTTGCCAAAGCCGGGGTACATGGACAGGTAGACGATCGCGAAGACGATCGTGATCCAGAACATGTACATCCACCAGCGGGGCAGCGGATTGTTGTATTCCTGCAGGGTCTCATCCCAGACGTGATCATGCAGGCCCACCGGACCGGAGGTCCGCTTCGTGGTGTTCGAGACCAGCACGAACACACAGAAGCTGATGCTCAGGAACAGCAGCACCATCACATAGGCATTCCAGAAACCGCTAACAAAGTCAGCCATTTTTATTTCCTTCCTTGGTTTGCCGTCCCGCGTCGGGAGCCGGCAAGTCGTCCTCGCTGAACGGCAGGAGCGCTGCCTCGTCGAACCCCTTCCGCGCACGGCCACTGAAGGCCCACAGGCTGATGCCGATGAAACACGCAAAGCCCAGGACGGTCACCACCGTACGCGCATCATTGATATCCACGTTCACGCTCCTTCGTTCTCAGAATGGTCTTTCCAGACAGCCATCAGCTACCCGGATTGAGCTCCACTCGGCGGGCTTCAGCATTGTCGCCCGAACCGGTGATGCTGACAGGCGGCTTCATGTTGATCCTGTCTTCCGCCACACCGGCAGCCTTCAGGGCTTCACGAACGGCCTTGGCACGCTCCTTGGCGAGTTCGAGGTTCTTTTCCGTGTCGCCGGTCTTGTCGGTGTAGCCCGTCACATCGATCTTCGCGTCAGCCTTGTCCTTGAGGAACTTGGCTGTGGCTTCCACCGCAGCGGCCGCATCGGCAGGCAACGTGCTGGAACCCACTTCGAAGAAGACCTTGCCGAGGGCTTCGGCAGCGGCAGGCGCCGCAGCCGGGGCAGCTTCGGCTGCAGGAGCCGCAGACGGAGCCTTACCGGCCTGCAGTGCAGTGCCGAGACCCTGCAGGTAGGCAACGAGTGCATCCAACTCGGTCTTGCCCTCAAGCGCCTTGCGGGCACCCTGGATTTCCTCGTCGGTGTAAGGCACACCCACCTTGCGCAGGGCCTTCATCTTGGCTTCGATGTCGTCCGACTTGGCCGGACGATCAAGCCACGGGAAGGCCGGCATGTTGGACTCCGGCACCACGTCGCGGGGGTTGATCAGGTGGATGCGATGCCACTGATCCGAGTAACGGCCACCAACGCGATGCAGGTCGGGACCGGTACGCTTGGAGCCCCACTGGAAGGGGTGGTCATACACATACTCACCGGCAACGGAGTAGTGGCCATAACGCTCGGTTTCCGCACGGAACGGACGGATCATCTGGGAGTGGCAGTTGAAACAGCCTTCCCGGATGTACACATCGCGCCCCACCAGACGGACCGGATCGTAGGGCTTGAGACCTTCGACCGGGGTCGTCGTGGAATGCTGGAAGAACAGCGGAACGATTTCCACCAGACCACCGATGCTCACGGTCAGCAGCGTGAAGACAATCAGCCAGCCAACCTTGCGTTCAATAAAGTCGTGATTCGATTGAGCCATGATTATTATTCCTCCCGATCAGGCGTGGGCGCCGGCAGGTGCCAGCACCGGAGCTTCATAGGCCTTCTGACCGGCAATCGTCTTGATCATGTTGTAGAACATGATCAGCATGCCGGTCAGGAACAGCACGCCACCGAGCACACGAATGGCCCAGAACGGGTAGCTGGCCTTCACGGATTCGACGAAGGAGTAGGTCAGGGTGCCGTCCGGGTTGGTGGCACGCCACATCAGGCCCTGCATCACGCCGGAGATCCACATGGAAGCGATATACAGCACGATGCCGATGGTCGCGATCCAGAAGTGGGTGGTGATCAGCTTGGTCGAGTACATCTCGGTCTTGCCGTACATGCGCGGGATCAGGTAGTACATGGCGCCGATGGACACCATGGCAACCCAGCCCAGGGCGCCGGAGTGCACGTGGCCGACGGTCCAGTCGGTGTAGTGCGACAGCGCATTGACCGTCTTGATGGACATCATCGGACCTTCAAAGGTCGACATGCCATAGAAAGACAGGGAGGTGATGAGGAACTTCAGGATCGGGTCGGTGCGCAGCTTATGCCAGGCGCCGGACAGGGTCATGATCCCGTTGATCATGCCACCCCAGGAGGGAGCCAGCAGAATCAGGGAGAACACCATGCCGATGGACTGGGTCCAGTCGGGCAGTGCGGTGTAGTGCAGGTGGTGCGGACCCGCCCACATGTAGGTGAAGATCAGCGCCCAGAAGTGCACCACCGACAGACGGTAGGAGTACACCGGGCGGCCAGCCTGCTTCGGCACAAAGTAGTACATCATGCCCAGGAAGCCGGCGGTCAGGAAGAAACCCACCGCATTGTGGCCATACCACCATTGGATCATGGCGTCCTGCACGCCCGCATAGGCGGAGTAGGACTTGCCCAGGGAAACCGGGATCTCGGCGCTATTCACCAGGTGCAGCAAGGCAACCGTAATGATGAAGGCACCGTAGAACCAGTTGGCCACATAAATGTGGGTGGTCTTGCGGGTACCGACAGTGCCGAAGAAAACGATTGCGTAGGAAACCCACACAAGCGTGATCAGGATGTCGATCGGCCATTCGAGCTCGGCGTATTCCTTGCCGGAGGTCCAGCCCAGAGGCAGGGTTACCGCAGCAAGAACGATGATCAACTGCCAGCCCCAGAAGGTGAAGGCAGCAAGGCCCGGGGCGAACAAGCGGGTGTGACAGGTACGCTGCACACAGTAGTACGACGTGGCAAAAAGAGCACAGCCACCAAACGCAAAGATAACCGCATTGGTGTGGAGCGGGCGGAGCCGTCCGAAGTGCAGCCATTCGGCAACGTTCAATTCGGGCCACACGAGCTGTGCTGCGACGATAACGCCGACCAGCATGCCCACGATGCCCCATACCACCGTCATGATGGCGAACTGCCGCACGACTTTATAGTTGTAAGTCTGCGATTGCATGTGAGTCACCTCATCAAAAGAAAACTAAAACCCCCCTGACTGCAGACGGCGGACCGTCGGCAGGCTTCCGCGGAAGGATACGCCGCGATAAGGGCGACATTTTGACACAGATCAACTCGACTGCGCCCCGGGATCCCCAGGAGTCATTGCTGCGTGAGGGTCTCCACGGACCGACACCAGGTGAAGTTCCGGGCGGAGATGTATTCGTCAAGTGCCGTAAATTGATGTGATTTTCCGCGAAAGCCACCGGGATATGCGCTTGCCGAGATCCGGCGTGGCCCAGACGGCAGCCATACGGACCATTCGAACTCGGCTTCACGCCGCTCGAAATAATTCCATATGAATCCATCAAAAATTCCGATCACCGAATGTGAAAAAAGCCTGTCTGGCCCGTGATCACGAGCGAGACAGGCGTCAATTCGGTACTCGGGCGAGTCGAAAGACCTGCGCCCTATCAGTTGATGGTTGGCAACGATTCAGCCAGCGACCCGGTTCCGGCCACGGAAAGGACTTCAAACGCCTCCCAGTTGGACATCAGTTGGTCCGCACATACCCTAAGTACGGCGTCGAGCCGTCCGTCCTGACTGACAACCCGCAGATGCGCCAGTATGGACCGGGCCAGCGCCGGACTGCGTCGGGCTGGAAAACTCGTCATCAGCGTCAACAAGGCGGCCAGGGCGAGTTCGGGGCTCGAGTCATACTCGGGCAGCAGCTCATCGTCCCCCTCGGCACAGGATCTGCAGGCGTGGCTCATATACGCACCGCGTAATATTCAACCACGTGCTGGACATCCACCGGAAACGGCACCTCCGTCGCATCGGGAAGGCGGGTCACCGCGGCACGGAACTCCTTCTCGCTGCAACTCAGCCACTCCGGCCGAGCCAGCGATGGCTGTTCGACACACTCGAGCACCATCGGCATCTTTCGCGCCCTGTCGGTAAGCGTGATGGTATCCCCTGCCCTGATGCGGATGGACGGAATATTCACCAGCCTACCGTTCAACTGCACATGGCGATGGCGCACCAGTTGGCGCGCCGCCACGGCCGTGGGTGCAAAACCGGCGCGAAACACGGCATTGTCCAGGCGACGTTCGAGCAACTCCAGAAGCTTGTTGCCAGTGGGCGCCCTGGATGCCTTGGCCTCACGGAAAAGCCGTTGGAGCTGGCTCTCGGTGAGCCCATAGTTCATGCGCAACTTCTGCTTTTCCATCAGCTTGACCCCGAAGTCGGACTTACGCCGGGGGCGCATGCCATGCTGACCAGGCGGGTAATCCCGCTCTCCAACGGACTTGCGGGACAGGCCTGGCAGTTCGCATCCCAGGGCGCGGATGACCTTCAGACGGGGGCCGGTATAGCGTGACATCGACGGGAGTTTCCTTTTCTTGCAGGTAGAAGACGAATCGGTAGATGGTGACGTACCGGCCTCAGAAGGGGCCGGCCACGAGAAACCCCGTCAGCAGGAGACCGAGGACACAAACGTTGAATAGCATCGAGCGCATGGATGGACTCCGGAAACAGGGAAACCGCACTGAATACTAAGGTCGGGCACGGAAAATGTAAACGATAATGATTTGCATTTATAAATTAATTTCGTTAGATTGACGCTTCCGGCAGCTCTGCCTGCCTTCACCGCCCTGAAAAGCGTCAAGCCAGCCACCACGGGAAACCCGCACGCCAGCTAGCCAGATGCCCTCAACGTCTGGAGATTTCTGCCGTGCCCAAGTCCCACCTCGCTTTCCGTTCCGGAAAGCATCCCCTTCCCCTTCTCATCAGTGCAGCGCTTGCCGGAAGCCCCTCCCTCGCCCATGCGAACGGCGAGGGAGGCCCCCCTACCCTTGATCGGGTTGTCGTCTCGGCCACCCGCAGCGAAGCCCTGGTCGACGCCGTGCCCGCCACCATCACCACCGTGGACCGGCAGAGCATGGACAGACGCATTCCCCACGACGAGACCAGCCTCTTCGCCGACGAACCGGACCTGGCCGTCGCCCGCGATCTGCGCCGCTTTGGCGCCAGCTCGGTCAACATCCGGGGTATCGAGGGCAACCGGGTACTGCAACAGGTGGATGGCGTGCGCATGCCCGACTTCTACAGCGGCGGCGGGCCATCCAACGCCACCACGGCAAGCTCGGACAGCCCCGAGATGGACTTTCTGAAACGCGTCGAGGTGCTGCGCGGACCAGCCTCCAGCCTGTATGGCTCCGACGCTCTGGGTGGCGTGGTGAGCTACTTGACCCTGGACCCGGCCGATATCCTTGGCCAGCGCAACAGCGCCGTCCGTTACAAAGGCACCTGGCGCGGCGCCGACAGCAGCCTCCAGAACACCCTCTACTTCGCGGGCCGCAACGAGATGGTCGAAGGCCTCGTGGCACTCACCCGCCGCAACGGTGAGGAACTCGACAACCGGGGCGAAGTGGGCGGCACCAGCGTCGGGCGGGAGCAGCCCAACCCCCAGGACACCCGCTCCCGGGGCACCCTGGCCAAGCTGATCGTGAAACCCGCCAGGGGGCATCAGATCCGCTTTGCCTACGAAGACCGCACCCAGCACGCCGACGCCTCCCTGCTCCGCCTGGCCACCTCGCTGCCCCGGGTCAGCGGCGCCACCGGTAGCGAAGATGCTCGTCGCGAGCGCATCTCGGTCGATTGGGAATGGAAACCCAACGACGGTCTGGTGGACCGCCTGCTGCTCGCCGTCCACCACCAGAGCGCCGCGAACCACGACACCACCCTGCAGCAACGCACAGGCACGACTGCGGGCTGCTCGGGCACCAGCCGTGGCACCAACAACTGCCTAGTGGACATGCACTTCCACTTCCGTCAGGAGAGCACCGGCGCGGGCGTGCAGATCGAGAAAGGGCTGCGCACCGGCATGCTGGACCACTTCTTCACCCTGGGCACCGACTGGCGCCGCCACGAGCTGGACGAACTGCGGGACTACGTCATCACCAACCAGACCACCGGCACCGTCAGCAAGTCCCTGGCCGGTGACACCTATCCCCTGCGCGACTTTGCACCCGGCGAATCAAGCACGCTCGGCCTGTTTGCCCAGGACGAAATCCGCATAGACCGCCTCACGGTCACCCCGGGCCTGCGCCTCGACTCGGTCAAGCTACGTCCCGACGGCCTCTCCAAAAAAATCGGCAATCAGACCTTCAGTGCTACCGGGCAGGATCACTCCGCCGTATCGCCCAAGCTCGCCGCCATCTGGCGCCACGGCCCGGCCCTCTCCTTTTATGGCCAGGTGGTGCGCGGCTTCCGGGCCCCCAACTACGAAGAGGTCAATGGCCTCTTCTACAACGCTGCCCAGAACTACGCCAGCCTGCCCAACCCCAACCTGAAGCCCGAGACCAGTACCGGCATCGAGATCGGGACCCGCTTCAAGCTGGCGGGTGGCGACATGCAGCTCGCGGCCTTCCACAACAAGTACAGCAACTTCATCAGCAACGAGCTGATCTGCTCGACCCCGAGCAGCGCCAGCAGCCCGGCCTGCCTGGGCAACGCCGTGCGCTCGGTGTATCAGTCCATCAACCTCGCCAGCGTCCGCATCCAGGGCATGGAGGTGCGTGGCAACTGGGCGCTGCCCGCCGGCTTCCGCACCGCCACCGCGCTGGCCTGGTCCCAGGCCGACGTTACCTCGGCCGACCAGCCCCTCAACACCGTCGACCCGGCCCGCCTCTACCTCAACCTGGGTTGGGACGGCAGCCTGGCCAGCCGCCCGGTTGCCCTGGATGCACGTCTGCGCGCTGCCCTCAAGAAGGACCGCATCGACACCAGCGAAGTGGATTACTTCCGCACCCCGGGCTACGCCATCGTGGATTTCAGCGCCAGCATGCAGATACACCCCAAGGCCCGCGTCAACCTTGCCCTCAACAACCTCTTCGACAAGAAGTACTGGGTATGGAGCGATGTCCGCCAGGTCGCCCTTGCCACCACCGACGCCGGTCCGGCTTTCTACACTCAGCCCGGCCGCAACCTGAGCGCTGCCCTGCAGGTGGACTTCTGATGCATCGCTTCGCCAGGCTGCCCCGGCGCCTCCTCGCCATGCTGGCCCTGCCCCTCCTGTGTCTGCTTCTTCTCACCGGAAGCGGGCCGGCGGCGGCCGGGCGGATCCTGATCATCAGCACCTCCCCGGTCCAGCCGGGCAAGTTCGTCAAAATGGCCGACGTGGCAAAGCGGCATGGTCTTGCCCTGGAGGCCCGCTTTGCCGAGAAGCTGTCCGCCGACGTGGGACCCGCCCTCTTCCAGGGCTACGACCTGGTGCTCTTTGACACCCCGCGGGATCACCTCCAGGCCTTCGTCGAGAGCCGGCTTACGGCAGCGCTGCCGGGCCTGCGCACGCCTCACCTGTGGCTCCACGAAGGCCAGCCCCGCTGGCATGGCCTGCCCGAGGGGCTGGCCCGGCGCCTGCACACCTACTACGTAAACGGCGGACGGCTCAACATCGATGGCTTCCTCGCCAGCATCGCCGCCCATCTCGGCGGCAAGCCAGTATCAGCCCTGCCGGACCCCATCGTCTTCCCCAAAAGCGGCGTCTATCACCCGGACCACCCCGGCCTCGTCTTCAACACCCCCACCGCCTACCTGAGCTGGAAGGGCGCCATCCCCGGCAAACCGGTCATCGCCATCGCCCTTCATCAGCAGTACATCGCCGCCGAACAGACGGCCTTCATCGACGACCTGATCCGCCGCATCGAGAAGGCGGGCGCCACGGCCCTGCCCTTCTACAGCCCGGTCATGGACCCGGACGCCGTCCGGCGGATGCTGCGGGCCGACGGCCGAACACTCGCAAATGCCCTGATCAACACCCAGATCATGCTCAACCCGGAAGGGCGCCGGACGGAATTTTCCGACCTGGGCATTCCCGTCGTGCAGGCCATGCCCTACCGCAAGGGCGACGAAGCCACCTGGGCCGCCGACCCCCAGGGCGTCGCCCTGATGGACGTACCCTTCTACCTGGCCCAGGCCGAGTACGCCGGCGTCACCGACATCCAGATCGCCGCGGCCACCCGCAAATCCGACGACCAGATCGCCCCCATCGCCGCCCAGGCCGATGCCGTTGTCGGCAAGGCACTCCGCCTGGCCCGGCTGCAGACCCGGGCCAACAAGGACAAGCACCTCACCCTGTTCTTCTGGAACTACCCCCCGGGCGAAAAGAACCTCTCCGCCTCCTTCATGAACCTGCCGCGCAGCCTGGTAGCCAGCCTCGCCGCCCTCAAGGCCCACGGCTACACCACCGAGACCCCGGGTGAGACCGAGCTCACCCTGACACTTCAGCGCCTTCTCGCCCCCTACTACCAGCCTGCAGGCGACAACAGTGCCCTCGAATCCCTGCTCCGGGACGATCTGGCCGAACACCTGCCCCTCGCCACCTACCGGCGCTGGCTCGCCGGCCAGCCCGACAGCGTGCGCAAGCAGCTACACGAGCGCTGGGGCGGGCCCGAGCGCTCATCCATGATCGTTGTCCATCGGGGCCAGCCCGGCTTCGTCATTCCGCGCCTGCGCCTCGGCCACCTGGCCCTGCTGCCCCAGCCGCCCCGGGGAGAACGTTGGGAAGACAAGGAAAAGGCCCTTTACCACTCCACCAGCGCCGCCCCCTCCCACTTCTATATGGCCGCCTACCTGTGGGCCCGGGAGCAGGCCCTGAGCGACGCGCTGATCCACTTCGGCACCCACGGCAGCCAGGAGTGGCTGCCCGGGAAGGAACGCGGCCTGTCGGTGAGCGACTTCCCCATGCTCGCCGTCGGCGACGTGCCGGTGCTCTACCCCTACATCGTGGATAACATCGGTGAAGCCACCCAGGCCAAGCGCCGCGGCCGGGCCACCATCATCAGCCACCAGACACCCCCCTTCACTCCCGCCGGCCTGCATGCCGCCCTCACTGCCATCCATGACCAGCTCCACGCCTGGCTGGCCCAGGACGACGGCGCGGTGAAGGACAAGATCCGCGCCCAGTTCCTTGCCGCAGCGCGCAAGGAACACATAGACCGGGATCTCGGCTGGACCGACGAGCATATCCGCAAGGACTTCTCCGCCTTTGTCAGCGCCGTGCACGATCACCTCCACGAACTGGCCCGCACCGCCCAACCCCTGGGCCTGCACACCTTCGGCCAGGGCGCCGGCGAAGAAGGCCGCATCGCCACCGTCCTGATGATGGTCGGCAAGGATTTCTGGGAGGGCGTCGCCGGCCCGGATGAAGAGGCCGACGAGCTCCTCGTGGGCGACTACACCCGGCTGAAGGATTCCACCCCCTACCGGCGCCTGAAAGCCATCCTGCAGGACGCGGCCGAGCTATCCTCACTGCCCCCCAAGGCCCGCGCCGCCGCCGAACGGGCCCGCAAGTGGTACGCTGCCCTCGACGCCAGCCCCGAGATCAGCGCGCTGCTGGCCGGCCTGGAGGGGCGCCACATCCCCACCAGCTACGGTGGCGACCCAATCAAGAACCCCGACGCCCTGCCCACCGGCCGCAACCTCTACGGATTCGACCCCTCCCGCGTGCCCACCCAGGCCGCCTGGGCCGCCGGCCGTGAAGCCTTCGACCAGCTCCTCGCTACCCATCGCGGCAAGGCCGGCAAAGCACCGCAGAAGCTCACCTTCACGCTCTGGTCGGTGGAAACCATGCGCCACTTCGGCCTGCTCGAAGCCCAGGCCCTGTGGGCGATGGGTGTAGAGCCGGTGTGGGATGCCGGCGGGCGGGTCGAAGACGTCAGGCTCGTTCCCCGGGACACCCTTGGTCGCCCCCGGGTGGACGTGGTGCTCTCTGCCACCGGCCTGTATCGCGACCACTTCCCCAACGTGATGCGCCTGCTCGCCAAGGCCGCCAAGCTGGCCGCCGAAGCCGACGAGGCCGACAACCCCGTCGCCGCCAACACCCGCCGCATCGCCGCGTCCCTGCGCGCCCGGGGCTGGACTGAAGCTCAGGCCACCAACGCCGCCCAAACCCGCATCTTCTCCTCCGAGTCGGGCCGCTACGGCACCGGCCTGGACGACGCAGCCCTGGCCACGGACACCTGGAAGGGCAAGGCCGAGGGCGACCGCAAGCTCGCCCGCCTGTACCTTTCACGCATGCAGTTCGGCTACGGCCCCGACGAAAGCCAATGGGGCCGGCCCGGAGCCGGTGGCGAGAACCTCTACGCCGCCCACCTAAAGGGCACCGAAGGCGCGGTGCTGTCCCGCACCTCCAACCTCTACGGCATGCTCACCACCGACGACCCCTTCCAGTACCTGGGCGGCATCGCCCTCGCCGTTCGCCACCTGGACGGCAAGGCGCCGGAGCTCTACATCTCCAACCTGCGCGGCCAAGGCAGCGGCAAGGTGGAGGGCGCCGCCGGCTTCCTGGCCAAGGAGCTGGCCACCCGCAACTTCCACCCCGGCTACATCCAGGGCCTGATGAAGGAGGGCTACGCCGGTACCTTGCAGGTGCTTGATGGCATCAACAACTTCTCGGGCTGGCAGTCGGTAGCCCGGGAGATCGTGCGCGACGATCAGTGGCAGGAGTTTGTCGACGTCTATGTGCGCGACAAGCACAGGTTAGGCCTGAAAGACTGGTTCGAGCGCCAGAACCCCCATGCCCTCGCCAGGTGCCAGGGCAGACTCGATGGGATGGGCGGCGTCTTCCGAGCTGATTTCCACCTCGGCCAGATCTTCGAGATTGAGCCACTCGCCAGTCGGCGCCGCGCCGGCCGGTTGACTATC
>NZ_JAFLDT010000006.1 GCF_017302315.1 Zoogloea sp. | reverse complement strand
GCCATCATCCGTTGCAGCACCGTCGCCTTTAGTTCTTTGGAATACCTCACTGCGTCCTCTTCTTCACCCCAGGTTCAGGACCCAATTTTAGATCGGGATTAGAGGACATCTATCCTGACACCTGGGGGTGACAACCTCGGCGACGAGCAGGCGGTCAAGCTCGAAGAGTTGCTGGCCGCCAACGCGCCGCTGGCGACCGTCTATCTCCTGAAAACGGCGATCAAGGAAGTCTGGTTCGCCCCGAACGTGCGAGAAGGGGCGCGAAGATGGAAGGACTGGTACCGACTGACGATCGACAGTGGTATCGCGCCGGCGATTGCCTTTGCCAAACGACTGCGCAAATACCTGCGCGGAATCCTTGCCTCCGCAATCTTCCCGCTCAACACCAGCGTCCTGGAGGGCGTCAATAACCGGATCAAGGTCATCAAGCGCATGGCCTACGGCTTCCGCGACTCAGCCTATTTCTTCCTGAAGATCAAGGCCGCCTTCCCCGGAAAAGCGCGATGAACCTAAAAAAGGGCTGATGCAGCAGCTTTTTCCCCGCGAAGGCGAAACCCAACCCCGCCTCCGCTTCCCCGAATTCCAAAATGCCGGGGAGTGGGAAATGAAGAGGGTAGATGAACGGGGGGACGTGCTCGCGGGAAAGGCGTTGGCGGTCAATGCGCCTGGCTCATTGCGACCATATCTGCGAACGAAAAACGTCTTGGACGGCGCAATCGAGCTATCAGACGTGCTGACGATGCCTATGACCGACGCTGAGTTCAGCCGGTTCGAGATTCTCGATGGAGACATCTTGTTAAACGAGGGGCAATCATTGGGCCTCGTGGGCCGTGCGTCGATCTACCGAGGCCAGTTCGGTGGACGCTGCGCGATGCAGAACCAGTTAATTAGATTTCGCGCATACCCTTCAACGTGCCCGGAGTTTGCTGCACAGGCCTTCCGGCAATGCCAGAAAGACGGCACGTTTGCCAGCATTGCAACTCAAACAACGTCAGTAGCTCATCTTGGCAGTTCGAGGTTCAGTGCGCTTGAGCTGAGCTGGCCGCCATCCCTCCCCGAACAACAACGCATCGCCTCGTGCCTAAGCAACCTCGACGCCCTGATCGCCGCCGAAACCCAAAAGCTCGCAACCCTCAAGACCCACAAGAAAGGGCTGATGCAGCAGCTTTTCCCATCCCCGGAGGCGGAGGCGGAGGCGGAGGCATGAGCCGGCGGGGTTCGTGGGCAGACGTCAAGGATTCCTTGACAACTTAAATGCGACCGAGCCGTGCGGCAACTACCGAGGAATCCTCGGGAGTTCAAATACCCGAACCTGTCGGGAATTCCAACAGATTGCCAAGGCCGATCACTTGGATCGCGATTTTGAGCAGGCGATGAAGCTGCAGCCACAGCCCAATCCATTAAAGAAAAAACATGACTGAACAAAACCAGAAACAACTGGGCAGCACCCTCTGGAGCATCGCCGACCAACTGCGCGGGGCGATGGATGCGGACGACTTTCGCGACTACATGCTGTCCTTCCTCTTCCTGCGCTACCTATCGGACAACTACGAGATGGCCGCGAAGAAGGAACTGGGCCGGGATTACCCGGATGTGGGCGGTGACACTCGCAAGGTGCCGCTGGCGCTCTGGTATGCGAACAATGTGGACGACATCCCGGCGTTTGAGAAGCAGATGCGGCGCAAGGTGCATTACGTCATCCAGCCCGCGCACCTCTGGAACAGCATCGCCAACCTGGCCCGCACCCAGAACGGCGAGCTGCTCAACACGCTGCAAGCAGGCTTCAAGTACATCGAGACGGAATCCTTCGAGAGCACCTTCCAGGGCCTGTTCTCCGAGATCGACCTGAGTTCCCCCAAGCTGGGCAAGAAGTATGAGGACCGGAACGCCAAGCTGTGCGCCATCATCCAGAAGATTGCCGAAGGGCTGGCGGAGTTCTCCACAAACATCGATGCGCTGGGCGATGCCTATGAATACCTGATCGGCCAGTTTGCCGCCGGGTCCGGCAAGAAGGCGGGCGAGTTCTACACGCCGCAGCAGATTTCCGACATCCTCTCCGCCATCGTCACGCTGGACAGCCAGGAACCGAAAACCGGGACCAAAAAGCGGCTGGAGAGCGTGCTGGACTTTGCTTGCGGCTCCGGCTCCCTGCTGCTCAACGTGCGCAAGAAGGTGAATAAGGCCGGCGGCACCATCGGCAAAATCTTCGGCCAGGAGAAGAACATCACCACCTACAACCTCGCGCGCATGAACATGCTGCTGCACGGGGTGAAGGACACGGAGTTCGACATCTTCCACGGCGACACCCTGCTCAACGAGTGGGACATGATGCGCGAGCAGAACCCTGCGAAAAAGCCGGCTTTCGATGCCATCGTCGCCAATCCGCCCTTCAGCTACCGCTGGGAGCCAACCGACGCGCTGGCCGACGATGTGCGCTTCAAAAGCCACGGCCTTGCCCCAAAATCCGCCGCCGATTTCGCCTTCCTGCTGCACGGCTTTCACTTCCTCAAAGACGAAGGCGTGATGGCGATCATCCTGCCGCATGGCGTGCTCTTCCGTGGCGGCGCCGAGGAACGCATCCGCACCAAGCTGCTCAAGGACGGCCACATCGACACCGTCATCGGCCTGCCCGCAAACCTCTTCTACTCCACCGGTATCCCGGTCTGCATCCTCGTGCTGAAGAAGTGCAAGAAGCCCGACGACGTGCTCTTCATCAACGCAGCCGAACACTTCGTGAAGGGCAAGCGGCAAAACCAGCTAAGTGAGGAGCACATCGCCAAAATCATCGACGCCTACCGATTCCGACAGGAAGAGACGCGCTATTCACGACGGGTGTCGATGGCGGAGATCGAGAAGAACGACTTCAACCTGAATATTTCACGCTACATCAGCACGGCGGTGGGCGAGGCTGAAATCGATTTGCAGGAAATCAATACCGAGCTGGTCACCCTGGCGCAGAACATCAAGGATGCACGGGACAAACACAATGGCTTCCTCAAGGAGCTGGGATTGCCAGCCTTGCCGTAAGTCTCAAAGCGCTTCGTCAACTCGCATAACAAGGCTAGAGCGGACGGCAATTCCGCTACGCCCCTTTGCTGCCGAAGAGCTTGGACGTTGCAGAAGTGCCGCATCTTCTAGTGGGCTATTTCCGCTTTGGTTCGAATACCGCCCCCCAAGAACGTCAAAACGCCCGGCTCACCGGGCGCTTTTACGTACCAAGCTCTCAACCAGCCTGACCCGCTCAGCGGATCAGGCAAGGCGAGGGCGACAAGCAGACATGGCCTGCCGCCGCCCGATCACTCCACCGTCACGCTCTTCGCCAGATTCCGCGGTTTATCCACATCGGTGCCCTTCACCAGCGCGGCGTGGTAGCTGAGCAGTTGCAGGGGGATGACGTGGAGGATGGGGGAGAGCATGCCGTAGTGTTCGGGCAGGTGCAGGATGTGCACGCCTTCGCTTTCGGGGATCTCGCTGCCGGCGTCGGCAAACACGTAGAGCTCGCCGCCGCGGGCCTTTACTTCCTGCAGGTTGCTCTTGAGCTTTTCGAGCAGGCTGTCGTTGGGGGCCACGGAGATGACGGGCATGTCCTTGTCCACCAGGGCCAGGGGGCCGTGCTTGAGCTCGCCCGCGGGGTAGGCTTCGGCGTGGATGTAGGAGATTTCCTTGAGTTTGAGGGCGCCTTCGAGGGCGATGGGGTAGTGCTCGCCGCGCCCCAGGAAGAGGGCGTGCTGCTTGTTGGCGAAGCGTTGGGCCCAGCGTTCGATCTCGGGTTCGAGCTCGACGACCTTGGCGACGGCCACGGGGAGGTGGCGTAGCTGGGTGAGGTGTTCGGCTTCGGCCTGTTCGCTGAGGCGGCCGTTGACCTTGGCGAGGGCCAGGGTGAGGAGCGCCAGGGCGGCGAGCTGGGTGGTGAAGGCCTTGGTGGAGGCGACGCCGATCTCGGGGCCGGCGCGGGTGACGAAGCGCAGGGCGGTTTCGCGGACGATGGCGGACTCGGGCACGTTGCAGATGGCGAGAGTCTTGGTCATGCCCAGGCCCTTGGCAAACTTGAGGGCGGCCAGGGTGTCAGCGGTTTCGCCGGATTGGGAGATGACGACGACCAGAGTTTCGGGGTCGGGCACGGATTCGCGGTAGCGGTATTCGCTGGCGATCTCGACGGTGCACTGGAGCTTGGCGACGGATTCGATCCAGTAGCGGGCGACGAGGCCGGCGTGGTAGCTGGTGCCGCAGGCGAGGATGAGCACCCGGCGGGTGGCGCCGAAGATGTCGACGGCGGCGGTGCCGAAGAGCTGCGGGGAGATGCCGCCGCCACCGGCGATGATCTCGAGGGTGTTGCCCAGGGCCTGGGGCTGCTCGAAGATTTCCTTCTGCATGTAGTGGCGGTACTTGCCCAGCTCGACGGCGTCGGCCGACAGGCTGGAGATGTTCACCGGGCGCTCGACGGGGGTGCCGTCGGCGAGGGTGATGCGGTAGCCGTCGAGGGTGAGCTCGGCCACGTCGCCGTCTTCCAGGTACACCACCTTGCGGGTGACCTGCAGCAGGGCGGCGGTGTCGGAGGCGGCGTAGTGGCCGTCTTCGCCGATGCCCAGCAGCAGGGGCGAGCCCTTGCGGGCGACGATGGCGCGGTGGGGTTCGGCTTCGCTGACTACGCCGATGGCGTAGGCGCCGATGAGTTGCCCAAGGGTGATGCGCACGGCCTCGAAGAGGTCGGGGGTGGTCTTGAGGGTGTCGTGGAGCAGGTGGGCGATGGCCTCGGTGTCGGTCTCGGAGGTGAAGGCGTAACCTTTGGCCTGCAGGGCGCTGCGCAGCGCTTCGAAGTTTTCGATGATGCCGTTATGCACCACGGCGAGGCCGGCGGAGATGTGGGGGTGGGCGTTGCGCTCACAGGGCACGCCGTGGGTGGCCCAGCGGGTGTGGGCGATGCCGATCTCGGCGCTCAGGTGGGTGGCATCGGCCTGGGCGGCGAGCTCGGCGACGCGGCCGACGGCGCGCAGGCGCTGCAGCTTGCCGTCCTTGAGCACGGCGAGGCCGGCGGAGTCATAGCCCCGGTATTCGAGCTTGCGCAGGCCCTCAAGCAGCACGGGAACGATGTTGCGACGGGCAATGGCGGTAACGATGCCACACATGGTGGGGGGGCCTTTCAGATGTTGGGTGTTGTCAGGGCAAGACGAGGGGGGCGCCGTCGGCCACACGTAGGGGCGACTTCCGTCGCCCGCGGACTTCGATCAGCGGCAGGCCTGTCATGGGCGTGCGGTGGGCGACTGTGCGGTCTCGTAGGGGCGACTTCAGTCGCCCGCGGACTTTGATCAGCGGCATGCCTGTCATGGGCGTGCGGTGGGCGACTGAAGTCGCCCCTACAGGTGCCCCCAACGGAGATCTTCACTTCTTCACTTTCACCGGGCGCTGCCAGCCGGCCAGGGAGATCTGCTTGGCGCGGGACACGGTGAGTTGTTCGGCGGGGGCGTCCTTGGTGAGGGTGGTGCCCGCACCCAGGGTGGCGCCCTTGCCCACGCGCACGGGGGCGACGAGTTGGGTGTCGGAGCCGATGAAGACGTCGTCTTCGATGACGGTGCGGAATTTGTTGGCGCCATCGTAGTTGCAGGTGATGGTGCCGGCGCCCACATTGACGCGCTGGCCGATGTCGGCGTCGCCCACGTAGGCCAGGTGGTTGGCCTTGGAATGGTCGGCGATGGTGCTGTTTTTGACTTCGACGAAGTTGCCCAGGTGCACGTCGTTGCCGAGCACGGTGCCGGGGCGGGTGCGGGCATAGGGGCCGATGATGCAGGCTTCGCCCGTGATGGTGTCTTCGATCTGGGAGAAGGGGGCAACGCGGGTGCCGGCCCCAAGGGTGGCGTCGCGCACGATGCAGTTGGCGCCGATACGCACACCGTCACCCAGCACCACAGTGCCTTCGAAGACGCAGTTGATGTCGATCTCCACATCGCGGCCGCATTCGAGGCTGCCACGCACGTCGAGGCGGGCCGGGTCGATGACGGTGACGCCGGCGTCGGTGAGGCTACGGGCGATGTTGCGCTGGTGGATGCGTTCGAGCTCGGCGAGCTGGGTCTTGTTGTTGACGCCAAGGGTTTCCTCGAAGGCGTCGGGCTGGGTGGTGACCACGTCCAGGCCGTCGGCCACGGCCATGGCGATGATGTCGGTGAGGTAGTACTCGCCCTGGGCGTTGTCGTTCTTCAGCTTACCCAGCCACTGGCGCAGGCGGGTGACCGGGGCGGCGAGGATGCCGGTGTTCACTTCCCGCACCTGGCGCTCGTCGGGGGTGGCGTCCTTCTCTTCGACGATGCGGGTGACCTTGCCGGCGCCATCGCGCAGGATGCGGCCGTAACCGGTGGGGTTGTCCATGGACACGGTGAGGAGCGCCAGGGCGGTGTCGCTGGCGGCGGCCATCAGGCGCTGCAGGGTGGGGACGCCGATCAGGGGCACGTCGCCGTAGAGGATCAGGGCGGTGTCGCCGTCTTCCACCAGGGGCATGGCCTGCTGCACTGCGTGGCCGGTGCCCTGGGGCGGGTCCTGGCGGGCCCAGGCCAGATCGGGGGCATCGAGGGCTTCACGCACCACTTCGCCGCCGTGGCCATACACCACCACGATGCGCCGCGCTTCAAGGGTGCGGGCGGTATCCAGCACGTGGGCCAGCATGGGCTTGGCGGCGAGGGGCTGCAACACTTTGGGCAGCACCGAACGCATGCGCTTGCCTTGGCCGGCGGCCAGTACGATCACTTCCATGGATGCTTGGGGGCGGGATGACGATGCCACAAATTCTAGCATGGTGGATTTTGGCGCCTTCGCGGAGCAGTTCTCGAATTACATACCGCCACAAAACCGCCCCAGGTGATGCATTGCAACATTCCTTTGATCTAATGCTAAAGTTCCCGCGAGGCATTTCCGTAGAATGGCCGATGCTGCAGTGCAACTTCAGGACACACCATGACAAGCCAAGCCCACGATTTCATCGAGAACCGGACCTTTGACGAAATCGCCGTGGGCGATTCCGCGCTCCTGGTCCGTACCCTGCGCCCCGAAGACATCCACCTTTTCGCGGTGATGTCGGGCGACGTCAACCCCACCCATGTGGATCCCGAGTTTGCCCGCTCCAGCCAGTTCCGCGAGGTGGTGGGGCACTCCATGTGGGGCAGTGTGCTGATCTCCTCCATTCTCGGCACCGAGTTTCCCGGGCCGGGCACGGTTTACGTGGGCCAGACCCTCAAGTTCTGGCGCCCCATCACCATTGGCGACACCCTTACCGTCACCATCACCTGTACCCAGCGCTTCGAGCACAACCACCATCTGCTGCTCGATTGCCAGTGCGTCAATCAGGACGGGCTGAAGGTCATCGACGGTACGGCCGAGGTGATGGCGCCCACCCAGAAGATCAAGCGCCCGCGCATGGCCCTGCCGGAGGTCACCATTTCCGACCGCCAGCAGCGCTACCTCCATGTGCTGGAGATGACCAAGGGCATGGAACCCATTCCCATTGCGGTGGCCCACCCCTGCGATACCGAATCCCTGCGTGGCCCCATCCAGGCGCGCGATGCGGGGCTGGTGATTCCGGTGCTGGTCGGCCCGGAGAGCAAGATCCGCGAGGTAGCGGCCCAGAACGGCATCGATCTGCGCGGCGTGCGCATCATCGACGTTCCCCACAGCCACGCCGCCGCCGAAACCGCTGTGCGCCTTGCCCGCAATGGCGAGGTGGAGGCCCTGATGAAGGGCTCGCTGCATACCGACGAGCTGATGAGCGAGGTGGTGGCCAAGGAGACCGGCCTGCGCACGGCGCGGCGCCTGTCCCATGTGTTCATGGCCGACGTGCCCACCTACCCCCATCCGCTGCTGATCACCGACGCCGCCATCAACATCGAACCGACCCTGGCCGACAAGGTGCATATCATCCAGAACGCCATCGAACTGGCGATCATGATGGGCGTGCCCGAACCCAAGGTGGCCATCCTGTCGGCGGTGGAAACGGTCAACGAGAAGATCCGCTCGACCCTCGATGCCGCCGCCCTGTGCAAGATGGCCGACCGGGGCCAGATCAAGGGGGGCCTGCTGGATGGCCCGCTGGCCTTCGACAATGCCGTGTCCCTGGTGGCTGCCAAGACCAAGGGCATCCGCTCGGCCGTGGCCGGTCAGGCCGACATTCTGGTGGTGCCCGATCTCGAGTCCGGCAACATGGTGGCCAAACAGCTCGAATACCTCGCCGACGCCCTGATGGCCGGTGTGGTGCTGGGTGCCCGTGTCCCCATCGTGCTCACCAGCCGTGCCGATACCGCCGAAACAAGAACCGCCTCCTGTGCCATTGCACAGTTGATGGCCCACAAGCGTCGCCAGGGAGTCCGTCTATGAAAGCAGTCCTGATCCTCAACGCAGGGTCTTCGAGCCTGAAGTTTGCCCTTTTCCCCATGACACCGCGTCTGGCCGACACGCCGCGCCTGTCGGGCCAGGTGGAGGGCATCGGCGCCGAGCCACTGATGCACGCCAAGGACACCCTCAGCGGCGAGCGCTTCACCGAGGCGCTCAGCGTGCCCGAGGGCACCGACCAGAATGGCCAGCACCGTTTGGCCCTGGAGTTCATCTTCGGCTGGATCAACCGCCACAGCCCGGGCGTGGACATCGTGGCTGCCGGCCATCGCATCGTGCATGGGGGCGATCACTACGGCGCACCCGTGGTGCTGACGCCAGAAGTGGTGACCGAGCTTGAAACCCTGATCCCGCTGGCGCCCCTGCACCAGCCCCACAATCTGCGCGCCATCAAACTGCTTTTCGGACTGATGCCGGACGTGCGTCAGGTGGGCTGTTTCGATACCGCCTTCCATCGCACCCGCCTGCCGGTGGCAAGCCGTTTCCCTATCCCGCGTGCGCTGACCAACGAGGGCATCAAGCGCTACGGCTTCCATGGCCTGTCCTACGAGTTCGTGTCGCGCCAATTGCCCGACCTGCTGGGCGAGGAGAAGGCGCGGAGCGGCATCGTCATCGCCCACCTGGGCAACGGCGCCAGCATGTGCGCCCTGCGGGATGGCCAGTCACGGGATACCAGCATGGGCTTCACCGCCGTGGACGGCCTGATGATGGGCACCCGCACCGGCAGCCTGGACCCGGGTGTGATCCTGCACCTGGTGGAGCAGAAGGGGATGGATGCCAAATCCCTGAGCAATCTGCTCTACAAGCAATCCGGCCTGCTCGGGGTGTCCGGCCTGAGCCAGGACATGCGGGCGCTGCTGGAATCGGATGAGGAATCGGCCAAGGAAGCCATCGAACTGTTCTGCTACCGTGCGGCCTGCATGATCGGCCAGCTCAGCATGGCCGCTGGCGGGCTTGATGCGCTGGTATTCACCGGCGGCATCGGTGAGCACGCGGCGCCGGTACGCGCCCGCATCGCCGAGTGGCTGGCCTGGACGGGACTGTCCCTCTACCCTGCCGCCAACGAGCGCCACGCCACCCGCATCCATGCCCGGGACAGCAAGATCGAAGTCCTGGTGGTGCCCACCAACGAGGAATGGATGATCGGCCACCATGCCGTAAATCTGCTGGGCCTGTAAGAGATGCCGCGCCACGGGAGCTCTCCTCCCGTAGGGGCGACGTCAGTCGCCCGCGGGCTTCGATGAAGGGCATGCCTGTGATTCAGCGGGCGGATGGGAGACTGAAGTCGCCCCTACAAGTCGCCCCTCCTCCTCAAGCCAGCACATCGCGATATCCATAAAGGTACGCGCCCTGCATCAAAACGAAAAAGCCCGCAATTGCGGGCTTTTTCGTGGAGCAGTGCTTGCCTCAGCGCGGCAGGACGCTGCTGCCCATCAGGAAGGTGTCCACCTCGCGGGCGGCCTGGCGGCCTTCGCGAATGGCCCACACTACCAGGGACTGACCACGGCGCACGTCACCTGCGGCAAAGACCTTGGCCACGTTGGTGGCGTAGCAGCCTTCGCCGTCGGTAGTGGCCTTGGCATTGCCACGGGCATCCTTGTCGACACCAAAGGCTTCCAGCAGCGAAGCCACCGGGTTGGTGAAGCCCATGGCAAACAGCACCAGATCGGCCGGCAGCTCGCGCTCGGAGCCCGGAACTTCAGAAGGCTTGCCGTCCTTCCATTCGAGCTCGACCGTGCGCAGGGCCTTGACCTTGCCGTTTTCACCGATGAATTCCTTGGTGGACACGGCAAACTCGCGCTGGCAGCCCTCTTCGTGGGAGGAGGAAGTGCGCAGCTTGATCGGCCAGTAGGGCCAGGTCAGGGGGCGGTTCTCTTCCTTCGGCGGTTCGGGCATCACTTCAAACTGGGTCACGGATGCTGCACCGTGACGGTTGGAGGTGCCCACGCAGTCGGAACCGGTATCGCCGCCACCAATCACGATGACGTGCTTGCCTGTGGCGGAGATGGGGTTCTTGTCGTCGCCGGCCACTTCCTTGTTCTGGGGCACCAGCAGCTCGAGGGCGAAATGGATGCCGGCCAGCTCGCGGCCAGGAACGGGCAGGTCGCGGGGCACTTCGGAACCGGCAGCCAGGATCACTGCATCGAACTCGGACTTGAGCTGATCGGCGCTGACCACTTCGACGGCGTCATCGTTGATGCCGGTGACGCCCGGCTTGGCGCCGACACAGACCTTGGTGCGGAAGGTGACGCCTTCGGCTTCCATCTGCGTGACACGACGGTCGATGTGGGACTTCTCCATCTTGAAGTCCGGGATGCCGTAACGCAGCAGGCCGCCGATGCGGGAGCTCTTCTCGAAGACGGTGACATCGTGGCCGACGCGGGCCAGCTGCTGGGCCGCGGCCAGGCCGGCCGGGCCGGAGCCGACGACGGCGACCTTCTTGCCGGTCTTGGAGGTGGGCGGCTGCGGCACCACCCAGCCGTTCTCCCAGGCCTTGTCGATGATGGCGTGCTCGATGGACTTGATGCCCACCGCGTCGGTGTTGATGTTCAGCGTGCAGGCGGCCTCGCACGGGGCGGGGCAGATCCGGCCGGTGAAATCCGGGAAGTTGTTGGTGGAGTGCAGGACCGCGATGGCTTCCTGCCAGTTGCCCCGGAACACCAGGTCATTCCAGTCGGGAATGATGTTGTTCACCGGACAGCCACTGTTGCAGAAGGGCACGCCGCAGTCCATGCAGCGGGCGCCCTGCTTGGCGGCCTCGTCGTCGCTCAGGTGATCGACGAACTCCTTGTAGTGCTTGAGACGCTGCTCGACCGGGGCGTAGGCCTCGGAAAGACGCTGGTACTCGAGAAACCCAGTTGGCTTGCCCATGTTACGCGGCCTCCAGTTCTTTCTGTTGTTGCGCGGCCATCTCGGCCAGCGCGCGACGGTATTCGTGCGGCATCACCTTGACGAACTTGGCCCGGTAGGTGGGCCAGTCGGCGAGGATGGACTTGGCGCGTTCGCTGCCGGTGTAGGTGGCGTGGCGCTCGACCAGCATCTTGAGCAGGGCTTCATCGGCCATGCCCAGGTGACGCACATCGACGCGACCGTGGGACTCGAGATCATCGCCGGACTCGGAACCCTTGCGGGCTTCGATTTCTTCCTCGACCGGCTCCAGGGCCACCTGGGCCATGTTGCAGCGGGACTCGAAAGTGCCTTCTTCATCGAACACGTAGGCCACACCACCGGACATGCCCGCAGCGAAGTTGCGGCCGGTCATGCCGAGCACCACCACAGTGCCGCCGGTCATGTATTCGCAACCATGGTCGCCCACGCCTTCAACAACCGTGGTGGCGCCGGAGTTGCGCACGGCGAAACGCTCGCCGCCGACACCCGCGAAGTAAGCTTCACCTTCGGTGGCACCGTAAAGCACGGTGTTGCCGATGATGATGTTGCTCGGCGTATCGCCACGGAAACCCGCCGCCGGACGCACGATGATGCGGCCACCGGACAGGCCCTTGCCCACGTAGTCGTTGCCTTCACCCACCAGTTCGAGGGTCAGGCCGCGGGACAGGAAGGCGCCGAAGCTCTGGCCAGCCGTACCGTTGAGGCGGATATGGACGGTGTCGTCGGGCAGGCCGGCGTGACCGTACTTGGCCGCAAAACGCCCGGACAGCATGGCGCCGACGGTGCGGTTGATGTTGCGCACGGGGATCTCGAAGGAGACCTTTTCGCCGTTCTCGAGGGCCGGCTTGGCCAGCTCGATGAGCTTGTTGTCCAGCGCCTTGGCCAGGTTGTGGTCCTGGGTTTCGGTGTGGATGCGCGGCACGTCGGCAGGCACGTTGGGCATGTGGAAGATGCGGCTGTAGTCCAGGCCGCGGGCCTTCCAGTGCTCGATGCCGGCACGCATGTCGAGGAGGTCGGCACGGCCGATCAGGTCGTCGAACTTGCGCACGCCCAGTTGGGCCATCAGCTCGCGGACTTCTTCGGCGATGAAGAAGAAGAAGTTGACCACGTGCTCGGGCTGACCGGAGAAGCGCTTGCGCAGGGTCGGATCCTGCGTGGCCACGCCCACCGGACAGGTGTTGAGGTGGCACTTGCGCATCATGATGCAGCCTTCGACCACCAGCGGCGCGGTGGCGAAGCCGAATTCATCCGCACCCAGCAGGGCACCGATGACCACGTCGCGACCGGTCTTGATCTGACCATCCACCTGAACACGGATACGGCTGCGCAGACGGTTGAGGACCAGGGTCTGCTGGGTTTCGGCCAGGCCGAGCTCCCACGGCGAACCGGCGTGCTTGATGGAGGACCAGGGCGAGGCACCGGTGCCACCGTCGTGACCGGCGATCACCACGTGGTCGGCCTTGGCCTTGGCCACACCGGCCGCCACGGTACCCACACCGACTTCGGACACCAGCTTGACGGAGATGTCCGCCGCCGGGTTGGTGTTCTTCAGATCGTGGATCAGCTGCGCCAGATCTTCGATGGAGTAGATGTCGTGGTGCGGCGGGGGCGAAATCAGGCCAACGCCGGGCACCGAGTGACGCAGGAAACCGATGTACTCGGAGACCTTGTGGCCGGGCAGCTGACCGCCTTCACCGGGCTTGGCGCCCTGGGCCATCTTGATCTGGATCTGGTCGGCGTTGACCAGGTACTCGGTGGTGACACCGAAACGGCCGGACGCCACCTGCTTGATCGACGAGCGCAGGCTGTCGCCGGCCTGCAGTTGCAGGTCACGCTCGATACGGCCGGCACCGATGATCTCGGACAGCTTGGTCGGCTCGGAGATGGGGATGAAGCGCTTGGGATCCTCACCACCTTCACCGGTATTCGACTTGCCGCCGATGCGGTTCATGGCGATGGCCAGCGTGGTGTGGGCTTCGGTGGAGATGGAGCCCAGGGACATGGCGCCAGTGGCAAAGCGCTTGACGATCTCCTTGGCGGGTTCGACCTCTTCGAGCGCCACCGGAGCACCGGCGGGCTTGAGTTCGAACAGGCCGCGCAGGGTCATGTGGCGCTTGCTCTGATCATTGATGATCTTGGCGTATTCCTTGTAGGTGTCGAACTTGCCGGAGCGGGTGGAGTGCTGAAGCTTGGCAATGGCGTCCGGCGTCCACATGTGCTCGTCGCCACGGATGCGGTAGGCGTACTCGCCACCGGCGTCGAGCATGCTGGCCAGCACCGGGTCGGCACTGAAGGCCTGCTGGTGGAGACGGATGGCCTCTTCCATGACCTCGAACACACTGATGCCCTCAACCTGCGAGGAGGTGCCGGTGAAGTACTTCTCGACCAGACCCTTCTGCAGGCCGATGGCCTCGAAGATCTGTGCGCCGGTGTAGGACATGAAGGTGGAGATGCCCATCTTGGACATGACCTTCATGAGGCCCTTGCCGACGCCCTTGATGAAGTGCTTGGTGTACTTCTCGGCGGTTTCAGCATCGCCACCGGCGATCTGGGCCAGGGTTTCGAGGGCCAGATAGGGGTGGACGGCTTCGGCGCCGTAGCCGGCCAGCACGGCGAAGTGGTGGGTTTCCCGGGCGGAGCCGGTTTCCACGACCAGGCCGGTGCGGGTGCGCAGACCCTTGCCGACGAGGTGCTGGTGAACTGCGGAGGTGGCGAGCAGCGCCGGGATGGCCACATGGAGCGCATCCACCTTGCGGTCGGACACGATCAGGATGTTGGAGCCATTGAGCACCGCGTTCTCGGCTTCGGCGCAGAGGGAGGCGAGGCGGGCTTCGACACCTTCCTTGCCCCAGGCCAGCGGGTAGCAGATGTCCAGTTCGGCCGAACGGAACTTGTTTTCGGTGTAACGGGCGATCTCCCGCAGCTTCGCCATGTCGGCGAAGGTCAGCACCGGCTGGGGAACTTCAAGACGGTACGGGGGGTTGATCTCGTTGATGCCGAGCAGGTTGGGACGCGGGCCGACGAAGGACACCAGCGACATGACCAGTTGTTCGCGGATCGGGTCGATCGGCGGATTGGTCACCTGGGCGAAAAGCTGGCGGAAGTAGTTGTAGATCGGCTTGGACTTGGCGGACAGCACGGCCAGCGGGCTGTCGTTGCCCATGGAGCCGGTGGACTCTTCACCACTCTTGGCCATCGGCTCAAGGATGAACTTGATGTCTTCCTGGGTGTAACCGAAGGCTTGCTGACGATCCAGCAGCGACGCTGCGCATTCGGGGGCCGCAACGCTCTCGGGCTCGGCACAGGTGTCGAGGCGGATATTGATGCGGCTGATCCACTCCTGGTAGGGCTTGGCGGCGGCGAGGGAATCCTTGATTTCCTTGTCGTCGATGATGCGACCCTGCTCCATGTCGATCAGGAACATCTTGCCGGGTTGCAGGCGCCACTTCTTGACGATCTTCTCGTCGGGAATGGGCAGCACGCCGGACTCGGAGGCCATGACCACGTAGTCGTCGTCGGTGACGAAGTAGCGGGCGGGGCGCAGGCCGTTGCGGTCGAGGGTGGCACCGATCTGGCGGCCGTCGGTGAAGGCGACGGCCGCGGGGCCGTCCCACGGCTCCATCATGGCGGCATGGTATTCGTAGAAGGCGCGGCGCTTCTGATCCATGAGGGTGTGGGATTCCCAGGCTTCGGGAATCATCATCATCATGGCGTGGGCCAGGGAGTAGCCGCTCATCACCAGCAGCTCGAGGGCGTTGTCGAAGGACGCCGAATCGGACTGACCCGGGTAGATCAAGGGCCACAGCTTCTGCAGATCTTCGCCGAGCAGCGGGGAGTGGGTACCCTTCTCACGGGCACGCATCCAGTTGTAGTTGCCGCGCACGGTGTTGATTTCGCCGTTGTGGGCGATGTAGCGGAACGGATGGGCGAGATGCCAGGTGGGGAAGGTATTGGTGGAGAAGCGCTGATGCACGAGGGCCAGCGCGGAGACGCAGCGCGGATCCTGGAGATCGAGGTAGTACTGACCGACCTGATCGGCAAGCAGCAGACCCTTGTAGTTGATGGTCCGCGCCGACATGGACGGGGTGTAGAACTCTTTGGAGTGCTTGAGCTTGAGGCTGCCGATGGCGTTGGCTGCACGGCGGCGGATCACGTAGAGCTTGCGCTCGAGGGCCTCGGTGACCATCACGTCGGGGCCACGACCAATGAAGACCTGGCGGATCACCGGCTCCTTGGCCTTGACGGTGGGCGACATGGGCATGGCCGGGTCGGTGGGCACATCACGCCAGCCGAGCACCACCTGGCCTTCGGCACGGGCAGCACGCTCGATCTCGTCCTGACAGGCGAGACGGGAGGCATGCTCCTTGGGCAGGAAGACCATGCCGACACCGTAGTCACCGGCGGGCGGCAGCGTCACGCCCTGCTTGGCCATCTCTTCGCGGAAAAGGGTATCCGGAATCTGGATCAGGATACCGGCACCATCGCCCTGCAGCGGGTCGGCGCCCACGGCACCCCGGTGATCCAGGTTCTTGAGGATCTCGAGACCTTGATTGACGATCTCGTGAGTTCGGTTGCCCTTGATATGTGCGATGAAGCCGACACCACAGGCGTCATGTTCGTTGGCTGGGTCGTAAAGACCCTGCTCCAGGGGAAGATCCATCTTGTTTTTCCTCGACACAACACACACCGGTGCCTGCATTCCTGCGGCACCGGACATTCAAACTGCGGAAAGTCGCCCCGTCCGAACCGTGAAAAAGCCGGCGGATGCTGGCCAGCCGGCTACGCTCGATCCCGGCGAGGAGACCGTTCAAACACATTGGGCGAGGGTCGAATATACCGCCGCAGGTGCCCGTTCTTCAAGGAATTTTTGCGCCGCCGCATGGCGGCACCGGCTCAATGGATCTCGCCGACGGCAAACAGGCGCCGGTGTTCGCGCATCGCGTAGCGATCAGTCATTCCGGCAATGTAGTCGGCAATGGCGCGCGGCTGGTCGACCCGGGCCATCAACTGGTATTGGGGCGGCAGCAGGCGGGGGTCGTTCATGAACGCCCCGAAGAGGTCCTGAATGATGCGCCGGGCCTTGTCGGTCATGCGCAGGACCTGATAGTGGTGATAGAGGTTTTCCCGCAGAAAAGTCTTCAGAACACGCAAATCGGGCAGGAGCTCGGTGCTGTAGGAAACGAGCCGGGGCGCCGCCCGCACGTCATCGAGGGAGACAACCCCGGCGGCTGCGATATTGCTGCGGGTCTGCTCGATCAGATCGACCGCCATCATGTTCACCATCCGCCGGATGGTCTCATGGATCAAGCGCCGACCTCCGATTCCCGGGTAGGTGGCCTCTACGAGCTGGCGCTTGTGGGCGAAGATCGGAACCGCCTCGAGTTGCTCAAGGGAGATCAGGCCGGAGCGCAGGCCATCGTCCACGTCGTGGTTGTTGTAGGCGATCTCGTCGGCCAGATTGGCCAGCTGGGCTTCAAGGGAGGGCTGGCGGCCTTCGAGGAAGCGCCGCCCGACGTCACCGAGCAATTCGGCATTCTTCGGCGAGCAGTGCTTCAGAATCCCTTCCCGGGTTTCATGCATGAGGTTGAGACCGTTGAACTCCGCATAGCTTTCCTCGAGGAGGTCTACGGTCCGGAGGGACTGGAGATTGTGCTCGAAGCCCCCGAAATCCTTCATGCAGGCGTTGAGTGCTTCCTGGCCGGCGTGGCCGAAAGGGGTGTGCCCGAGGTCATGGGAAAGGGCCACGGCCTCTGCCAGATCCTCGTTGAGGTGCAGGGCGCGGGCAATGGAACGGGTGATCTGGGCAACTTCGATGCTGTGGGTCAGGCGGGTGCGGAACAGATCGCCCTCATGGTTCACGAAGACCTGGGTCTTGTACTCGAGCCGCCGAAACGCGGTGCAATGGACGATCCTGTCCCGGTCGCGCTGAAATTCGCCGCGGGCGGTCGGCGGAGGCTCCGCAAGCTGGCGGCCCCGGCTGTTTGCTTCGGTTACCGCGTAGGACGCCAGCTGAGTCATGGGGCCGCCCAGGCTAAGCGCAGCACGTTTCGATGCTGGCGCGGATCTGGGCCGAAGTCGCTTCGGCACTGATCACCGCCCGACCCACCCCCTTCAGGAGCACGAGCCGGAGGGTGCCGTCGGACACTTTTTTGTCATGGGACATGAGTTCCAGGTAGCGATCAGCACCAAGCGCCGGCCCGACCACGGGCAGCCCCGCCCTCTCGTGGATGAGCCGGACCCGCGCCACCTCATCGTCAGTGAGCCAGCCGAGCCTCCGGGAGAGATCGGCGGCCATGATGGTGCCCGCGGCGACGGCCTCGCCGTGCAGCCACTGACCGTAACCAAGACCGGTTTCGATGGCATGACCGAAGGTGTGGCCCAGGTTGAGCGTGGCGCGCTCGCCTTGCTCGGTTTCGTCGGCGGCAACGACCTCGGCCTTGTTACGGCAGGAGCGTTCAACGGCCTCCGCGAGCGCCTCCGGATCCCGCGCCAGCAGGCGGTCAAGATGAGTTTCGATCCATTCGAGAAAGGGCAGATCCCGGATCAGGCCATACTTGATGACCTCAGCAAGCCCTGCCTTGAGCTCGCGATCCGGCAGGGTATCGAGAACCGTCGTGTCGGCCAGGACCAGCTTAGGCTGGTAAAAGGCGCCGATCATGTTTTTGCCGAGGGGGTGATTGATGGCGGTCTTGCCACCGACCGAGGAGTCCACCTGGGACAACAGCGTGGTGGGAACCTGGATGAATGGCACGCCCCGCTGATAGGTCGCCGCGGCAAACCCCACCATGTCCCCCACCACGCCGCCACCCAGGGCGATCAGGGTGGTACTCCGGTCGCAACGCGCAGCCAGGAGTGCATCGAAGATGAGGTTGAGGGTTGGCCAGTCCTTGTGCGCTTCGCCGTCCGGCAGCACGATTTCGGTGATCTGGAGACCCTGGGCGCGCAAGCCGGCGACAAAGGGATCCAGATAGAGCGGCCCGACCACGTCATTGGTGACAACGGCCACCCGCCGTGCTTTCAGGTAAGGCAGGATAAGGGCGGGATCGGAAACAAGCCCGGCACCGATCCGGATCGGATAGGTGCGCTCCGCCAGCTCGACATTCAGTGTTCGCATAGGGTCTGCAGTTCTTTCTCGATCATCCGGACCATGGCATGGGGTGTTCCCCGTCCGCCCTCGACAATGATGTGGGCCACGTCCCGGTAGAGGGGGTCACGAGCGGCATGAAGCTGCTGCAGCCGGCCCCGCGGGTCCGGAACCTGCAGCAGGGGGCGGCTGCGGTCGTGACGGGTGCGCTCCCAAAGGATGTGGGGAGGCACGTTGAGGTAAACCACGACACCCCGGCCGGACATCAGCTGCCTGTTGACAGGGCTGATCACGGCGCCTCCGCCCGTGGCGAGCACCAACCCGGACTCCTGGGTCAGTGCATCGAGGGTGCAGGTTTCCCTTTTCCGAAAACCATCCTCCCCTTCGATCTCGAAGATCGTCGGGATTTTGACGCCTGTGCGCAGTTCAATCTCGTGATCGCTGTCAACGAAGCGCAGGCCGAGGCGCTTGGCAAGCTCGCGCCCCACTGTCGTCTTGCCAGAGCCGGGCATACCGACGAGAACGATACATTTCGGCTGATTCATGCCCCGCCCCAATGGACCGGGGCTCGACCAGAAACCCCGGAACAACCATCAATTGATCGAAAGATTGAAGCCGCTCACGCTCCCGCTGGGAGAGGTTACGGTGACGCCAATGCTACCCGTCAAACGAGATGTGCACTTGGAACCTTCGACGACCACGGTATGGAAGGTGCCGCCCGGCGCATTGGTGTTCGACACCGTATTGGACCCGGGCGGGAAGGACACCGTCGCCTTGACCGTCTCACCCGTATCGTTGGTGTAGGTCACGTTGGACGTTGCGGTGAGCGCTGCACCTGCAGGCATCGGGTTGTTGTTGGCGTCGGGCATACGGAACGTGAAGGCAGCCGTACAGACTTGGGGCACCGAAGTGGGGAAAGTGAATACCGACGGCGTGACCGTACCGACAACGTGGCTCGACAACACCACCACCTGGGTGCGGCGGACATGGGCAGTCCCCCAGACCCCATTGCAGGTTCCGGCTTTGTACGGGGCGTTGGCGTAACGACCATCGGAAGGATAGGCCGGGCAGGCCGTGGTGTTGGATGCGCTGAACTGGATCTCCCGCTCACCCGAGCCCCACGTCTGGTTTTCGGTGTTATCCACAAAGGCATCACCGAGATCACGGAAGGCTTCACCCGAGTCGTAGAGGTTGTTCTGGTTCAGATCGTCGAAGCTCTCTTCACCCTGGGCGTAGGCCAGCACGGTGACCCGACCGGCGGTGACGGCAAAGGTGGATGGCTCACTATCAACGCGCGGACGGAACTCACCACTGGTGATGGTTACGCTGCAAGCGCCGGAGGCCGTTACGCAGGACGGCTGAATCCCTGCCCCTTCACTGATGAAGTTGATGACCGTGCCATCCGCAACCGGGTTGCCCAGTCGATCAAACGCATGCACGGTCGCGTTCGTGGTCGTGCCGTCCCGATTCCAGCCCTCGATATTGAAGGTGCCGAGGGACAGGGAGAAACGATCCTGGGTCGGCCGGCCCGTGGAGATGGTGAGGTTGGTGGACTGGGTGACGATCGTCGGATCATCCACCAGGGTGGCGATCACCCACACGGGGGTGGGCACCGACCCGGCAGATACCGTCACACTGACCAGACCCGCGGCGTCGGAGGTAGCCTGCACGGTGCCGGAAGCCTGATTGTTGAGCTTGATGCCGCCCACACGGGTGGAAAGATCGAAGCTGACGGCCTTCGAGGCCACGGGGTTGTTTGTGCTATCCACCACCTTGAAGGTGACGACCGAGCTGGAAGAAAGCCCGGCGCCCCCCGTTCCGGAAAGGGCCATCGTGGAGGGGTTGGCCGATACATAGCCGATGTTGGATGCCTTGGGCGCAGCGACGTTGATGGTGGTCTGGGCGGAGCTACCCTGAACCGATGCGGTGATGATGTCAGATCCGGCACAGCCATTGTCGGTATAGGTGGCCGTGGCAACGCCATTCACGGTCGCAACGCTCTTGGTGATGCTGGCCTTGCCGTTGCTGTCACAACCCGAGGAGAAACTCACGGTGAGCGGAGTCGTGGTCAAGGCGCCATTGAAGAATACCTGGACAGAAACAGAGGTGCTGCCATAAGCGCTCAATGCGCTGGCATTCGCGCTGAGACTGGACAGGGTCACAGAGCCGGGGCTGACACTGTAGGCGATCTTCTGGGTTACCGAGGTGCCGTCCACGTCGACGGTGGCGGTGACCTCCGCTGCGCCACTGGAGGCCAGATCTGCCGCCAGCAGGGTGATGGAGGTCAGGCCATTGGCGTCGGTGAGGCGCGTGCCGGAAGTCGGTTCAAACACGGCAAGAGACGAATTGGTGGTGAAGGTGACCACCCGGTTGGCCAGCGGCACCCCTTTGGCCGAGACCAGCAAGGCGCGAACAGTCAGCGGCTTGCCCGAAGTGAGATTGTTGGTGCTCACACCCGTTCCGGCATCCACCAAGGTCATGGTGATCGTTGGCGTCTGCGTGGTGCCACTGCCGGTGTCCGTTCCCGTACAGGTCAGGAAACCACCCGGACAGCTGGTTGAGTCATCACCGCCACCACCGCCGCCGCCGCAGCTGACGAGCGCAAACGCAATGAGGGTGGAGCCAATAAGCCGGGCACGGGAGCGGACGGCCGCTGAGAAAAAATCACGCATTGAAAAATCCATTCAGGCCAGTGGTCAGCGCAAACCTAGCTGATCGTTGATGATGCGGGGCGTAATGAAAATGAGCAGTTCGGTCTTGTTGTCGGTCCGCTCGTTGCTGCGGAACAGGTAACCGAGTACGGGGATGTCACCCAGGAGCGGAATCTTAACCGTATTGTTGGACACATCCTGCGTGTAGATCCCGCCAATCACGATGGTTCCACCATTTTCCACCACGACTTCAGTCTTCACGTGCTTGGTATCAATGGGGACATTGCCGTTCGCCACCGGACGATCATAGCGCGGCTGGTCCTTGTTGACTTCGATGCTCATCATCACCTTGCCGTCCGGGGTGATCTGCGGCTTGACCTTGAGCGCCAGGTTGGCCTTCTTGAAAGACACGGTCGGCGCCGTTGTTCCACCACCCTGGGTCTGGAAGGGCACTTCGGTACCCTGCTCGATGATCGCTTCGACCTTGTCGGCGGTCATCACGCGGGGTCGGGAGACGACCTTGCCCCGGCCATCGGCCTCGAGGGCAGAGACTTCCATGTCGATGAAGCGGGTGGCCGCACTGTTCCAGAGGGCCAGTGAGAACGCGCCCGCCTGTTTGCCGTTGATGGTCGAGGCAGGCAGGTTCACCGCCAGGGAATCGGTGAAGTTGGGCACCGTGGATATCTGCCCCGCCTGGTAACCCGTCGACGTCAGGGAGCCCGATCCGAACGTGTTGCGGTAGACGGAGACACCACCATCGGTCTTACCGAGCAGACCGCCGGTCTTGGCGCCGAAGCCAAGCCTCACCCCGAGGTTGCGGGTGAAGGTATCGGTCGCCTCGACGATTTGCGCTTCGATCAGAACCTGCCGGACCTCCACGTCGATCTCGGCAATGAGCCGGCGCAACTCTTCCAGGCGCGAGGCGACATCGTTGACGAAGATCTTGTTGGAACGCTCGTCGGGCACCACGCTGCCGCGCTTTGAAAGCACGCTTTGGTCCTTGCTCTTCAGGAACTCCGCAACGTTCTTGGCCTTGTGGTAGTTGATCTGAAAACTCTCCGTACGGAGGGGCTCAAGATCGCCGATCTGCGCCTTGGATTCCAGATCGAGCTTCTCGCGTGCCGCAAGCTCGTCACGGGGCGCGATCCAGATGACGTTGCCGTTCTTGCGCAGATCGAGTCCGCGGGCCTGCAGGATGATGTCCAGAGCCTGATCCCAGGGGACGTCTTTCAAGCGCAGGGTCAGGTTGCCCTGGACGGAATCGCTGGTAATGATGTTGAAATTCGTGAAATCGGCAATCACCTGGAGCACCGAACGCACGTCAATGTTCTGGAAGTTGAGAGACAGCTTCTCTCCACCAAAACGTGCCTTGCCGGCGCCCTGCACCAGCTTGTTCGGGTCTTCCTTGACCGGCTTCACTTCAAGTACGAACTGATTGTCGCTCTGGTAGGCGTTGTGCTCCCACTGACCACGGGGCGTGACGGTCATGCGCACGTTCCCCCCCTGGGCCTGGGTGACCACAGAGGATACGGGGGTACCGAAATCCACCACATCGAGCTTGCGGCGAAGCTGCTCGGGGACGTCGGTCTTGAGGAAGTCAACAATCAGGCTGGTGCCTTGCTGACGAATATCGATGCCGGCATTGGGATCCGACAGATCGACGATCAGACGCCCCTCGCCATCCTTTCCGCGGCGGAAATTCACGTCACGGATGGCGTGCTTCTCGTTCGGGCCGGAAGCCGCCGGTGCAAACTGGGTTGATTGGGGGACCATCCCGGTAGCTTCCTTGAACGGTCCGGATGCCAGCGTGATGAAGACGTCGCGGTCCTCAAGCCGTGTCTCGTAGGGATAGATCCGAGAAAGGTTCAGCACCAGCCGGGTTCGATCCCCGACCTGCACGATGTTCACGCTACGCAGGTCACCGGTGTTGAGAACCTGACTATTCCGACCGAGTCCGTTTGCGGTATCCGGAAAGTCAAAGGCAATCCGCGCCGGATTGGCCACGCTGAAACTGCCCGGGGCGGCACTCAGTGGCTGCGCCATGGTCAGCTTGAGAACAATGCTGCCCCCCTGCTCGGCGGCAACCATCTTTTCGATCCGGTTGCCGGCGGGCGCGGCAAGCGGAGAGGACTCAGCAGTCTGAGCGAGCGCCGACGTGGCCGGGGCCATCCATCCCAGTACCGCCACCAAGGCCAATGCGCCCAACGTGAAGCTACAACGTCTCATTTTCATTTCTTCGCCTCCTGAGGCGCCTGCTCCTGGAGTTGCAGCGTGCTGATGCGTTCGGTCCATTCGCCACCGGCATCCTCAACGAGCTCTTTCAAAGTGATTTCAGACTCGGATATGGCAGTGATCTGCCCATAATTCTGCCCGAGATAATTGCCCAGCCTGACCTGATGCAGGGTCTTGTCAGCCGCGACAATGGCGTGGGACTGGCCGCGCTTGATCAGGACACCCACCATCTTCAAGGACTCCAGCGGGAAAGCTTCCAGGGGCTCCTTGCGGCGGTTGGCATCGGGCATGAACATCCCCGATTTCTTGTCAGGCTCGAGCTTGGCGGCCCGGAAGGGATCTGTCCTGGTCGCCCCCTCATAGGTCACTTCCACGGCCTGCTGGATTGGCGGCAGGGGTTTGAGATTGGGCTTGAGATCCTTCGAGGCCTCAGCCATCCAGTGGCGCAGATCGTCCTGCTGGTCCGAACATCCGGAGAGAAGCAGGACGGCGGCCAGCGGAAGCATCAAAGTCAGTCGCATGATCCTCACTTGGCGGCCTTTTCCTTCGCTTTCTCCCTCCGGATCCGGGCGACTTCCTCATCATCCAGATATCGGTAGGTCACGGCTGTGGCATCGAATTTCAGGTTACCCTCCTTCTGAGCCTCAATGGCAATGTCGTTGAGGGTCACGATGCGGGGCATCTGGGCCACGTCGCTGACAAATTCACCGAGGTCGTGGTAACTGCCTGTCACACGCACGGCAATGGGCAACTCGGCGTAGAAATCCTTGGAGCCTTCGGCACCCGGTTTGAACAACTCGAACTGAAGCCCCCGCCCCAAGCCTGCCTGGTTGATGTCGGCGAGCAGGGACTCTATTTCGGAGCGATTGGGCAGTTGCTTCAGGAGGGCACCAAACTGCCGGTCAATCTCGCTGAGCTGACGGCGGTACTCGGCCAGGTTGACCGCCTGACGTTTTTTGCTCAACCAGTCTTCCTTGAGAGTCTGCTCTTCCCGCTCCCGTGTCTCCAGCATGGTTAACTGGTCACTCCAGTCGAACCACCAGCCGCCAACGACGATGGCCAAGAACAGGGCGAAAAGGGTCGCCACCCGCGGCAGCAGAGGCCATTGCCCGGGATCATTGGGATCAAGCCCTCTGAAATCCCGCTGTAAAGACTGCAGATCGAGGGTGCGCAGATTGTTCAACGAGTCCTTGAGGCCCATTACGGCTTCCCTTTCGAGCCCAGGGCGCTCTTGCTGCCAAGCACGTCGGCGTCCGGAGACTTGGCGCGCTCGATGTTGACGTTGAGGCTGAACTCACTGACCCGGCGGGTATTGAGCACCGCCGCCTTGACCTCGACAAGGTCAGCCCGCTCCAGGTGGGGAGACGCGTCGAGGTTACGCATCAGATTCGATACCCGCGCATTGGACTGGGCAAAGCCGACAAGATTGATTTTCGAGCCCGTCTGCTTGAGGGACTTGAGATAGATGCCTTCGGGCATCTGCCGGGCCAGTTCATTGAAGATCTGCACGGTTTCCGTCCGGTTGGTCTGCAGCGACTCGATGACCTGCTTGCGTGACAGCAAGGCTTCGGCCTGTTCGCGCAGCCCCTTGATCTCGACGATCTCCTTGTCGAGAACGGCAATCTCGTTTTTCAGGAAGGCGTTCTTGGCCTCCTGCCCTTCAACATAGCCGGAGATGATGGTGTGCCCGACGAACCACACGACCAGTCCAGCCAGGGCAGAAACAGCGGCCAGCAGCACGAACTGCTGGCGACGAGCCTTGCGTTTTTCCTCCCGGTGGGGGAGCAGGTTGATGCGAATCACGAATCAAACCTCCGCAGAGCGAGGCCGCAAGCCACGAGGAGGGCAGGTGCATCTGCCGACAGACTCTTGGGACGGATCTTGCCGCCAAGGCTCATTCCGGCAAACGGATTGGCAATGTGGGTATCGACCTGGGTACGGCCCGACACGGTCTCAGCGAGCCCCGGAATGACCGCACAGCCACCGGCGAGAACGATGTGGTCCACCTGATTGAACTGGGTCGAGGTGAAGAAGAATTGGAGGGCACGCGACACTTCCAGCGCCAGGGCGTCCATGAAGGGCCGCAATAGGTCCGCTTCGTAGCTCTCGGGGAGCGAACCGGTACGCTTGCCGCTCTCGGCCTCCTCCAGGGACATACCGAAATGGCGCATGATGTCCTGGGTCAGGAGGAAACCACCGAAGGCCTGTTCCCGGGCATACACCTGTACCCCGTTGCGGAGCACGGATACGTTCATCACATTGGCCCCCGCATCCACCAGGGCAATGATCTTGTCCTGTCCGGCATCGGGCAGATCCGCCTGAACCAGCTCAAATGCGGATAGGGCGGCGTAGGACTCCACGTCCATCACCAGGGCCTTCAAACCGGCGGCCTCCGCCGCGGCCACCCGGTCTTCGACTTTTTCCTTGCGCGAAGCCGCAATCAGTACCTCGTCCTCGTCAGCACCCGATGCTGCGGGCCCCACCACCTGGAAGTCGAGATTGACCTCATCAAGGGCAAAGGGAATGTACTGATTTGCCTCGGACTCAACCTGAACCTCCAGCTCCTGATCGCGCAGGCCGGCAGGCAGAATGATCTTCTTGGTGATCACCGCAGATGCGGGCAACGCCAGGGCAACGAATTTCGTGTTGGTACCCAGCCTGCGCCAGCCCCGACGAATCGCCTCGGAAACCGCCTCCAGGTTGGCGATGTTACCGTCGGACACGGCGTCCCTGGGCAGGGCTTCGATGGCATAGCGCTCGACCCGGAATCCTCCCCCGGAGACGGCGGCCAACTCGACCATCTTGACCGACGACGACGATATGTCGACACCGATCAGGGGGCGCGCCCCAGGGCTGAGAAAGGATAGGTCGATCACAAAAAGTCCTGAAAATTCTTTACGTTAGGCGCAATTACAACAATCTACTTCAAATCCTAACAACAACCATGACGGGTGTAAAGCAAGTGCCGGTAAAACACCCATTCATGCAACGGGCGTCAAAACGCCCTCGGCTCGTATAATGCGGAACTTCTATCCGCTTCCTGCCACCGACATGCGCTGGGTACTCTACCCTTTCATTGCCCTCCTCGGCCTGATTGCCATAGGCGTTGCGGTCCTTGCCCTCGCCGTGGCGTTCGCCTGGCCCACCCTGCCATCGCTGGAAGCCCTCACCGACTACCACCCCAAGATCCCCCTGAGGGTTTATACAGCGGATGGCGAACTGATCGGCGAATACGGCGAGGAGCGCCGAGCCTTCATCCGCATCCAGGATGTCCCCCCGGTCCTCAAGCATGCCATCCTGGCGGCCGAGGATGACCGCTTCTATCAGCATCCCGGCGTCGACTTTGCAGGCATCCTGAGAGCGGCTGGCGCCAATCTGGCCACCGGCAGCAAGCGCCAGGGCTCATCGACGATCACCATGCAGGTGGCACGCAATTTCTTCCTGACCCGGGAGAAGACCTATTCCCGCAAACTTTACGAAGTCCTCCTGGCCTTCAAGATCGAACAGAACCTCACCAAGGACCAGATCCTCGAGGTCTATATCAACCAGATTTTCCTGGGAAGACGCGCCTACGGCTTCGCTGTGGCCTCGCATACCTATTTCGGCAAATCCATCCGGGATCTGAACGTCCCCGAAGCCGCGATGCTTGCCGGCCTGCCCAAAGCACCCTCCGCCTACAACCCTGTGGTCAACCCCAAGCGCGCCGCCCAGCGCCAGCAGTATGTACTGCGCCGCATGGCCGAACTCGGCTTCATCAGCGAAGCTGAGCACCGCCAGGCCGTCGAGACCCCACTCAAGGTGGTCAGCAGCTCGGCGGATCTCGGTGGCAGCGCCGACTACATTGCCGAAATGGCAAGGCAGATCGCCTACGAGCAATACCGCGATGAGGCCTACACCAAGGGCATCAAGGTCATCACCACCATCGTCAGGGCAGAGCAGGAAGCCGCCTACAAGGCATTGCGCCGCGGCATCCTCGACTATGACCGGCGCCACGGTTACCGCGGCGCCGAGAGTTACGCCGACCCAAGCCGGCTGAACACCCAGCACGCGGAATCCATGGACGAGATTCTGGCAGAGACCGCCGATTATGACGACATGTTGGCCGCCATCGTCACCCAGGCGGGCGGCGGTTCGGTGACGGTCTATCGCTACGGGGAGTCGATCCGGATCAGTGGCGATGGCCTGCGCTTCGCGTCCAGCATGCTGGGCGAGAAAGCGCCGCCCAACAAGCGCATCCGCCCCGGCGCCATCGTCCGCATCAGCCGGAGTGAGAATCGCTGGGAGATCACCCAGCTACCCGAGGTGGAGGGTGCGCTCGTGGCTGCCGACCCCCGGACCGGCGCTGTGCGGGCGCTGGCCGGCGGCTTCGACTTCAACCGCAACAAATTCAACCATGCCACCCAGGCATGGCGGCAACCCGGCTCGAGCTTCAAGCCCTTCATCTACTCGGCAGCCTTCGAGAAGGGCTATGGCCCGAACAGCGTGGTGGATGACTCCCCGCTGTCCTTCCCGGCTGGAGAGACCGGCAGTCAATCCTGGGAGCCCAAGAACTACGACGGACGCTATGATGGCCCCATCTCGATCCGCTCGGCCCTGGCCCGCTCCAAGAACATGGTGTCGATCCGCCTGCTCAAATCGATCGGCCCCCGCTACGCCCAGGACTACATCACCAAATTCGGCTTTGATGCGGAGCGCCACCCCCCTTACCTGACCATGGCTCTGGGCGCCGGCTCGGTGACTCCGTGGCAGATGTTGCGCGGCTATTCCGTCTTCGCCAACGGCGGCTACCGGGTGGAACCGTTCCTGGTCAAGGAGATACGGGACGAGGCGGGCAACGTGCTCGCCCGCGTAGATCCGCCAATCGCCGGCGAAACCGCCGAGCGGGTCATTGATGAACGCAACGCCTACCTCATGGATTCGATCATGAAGGACGTCGTGCGCCGGGGCACGGCAACGAAAGCGTTAGTACTCAAGCGTGGCGACCTGGCCGGCAAGACCGGCACCACCAACGAATATGTGGACGCATGGTTCTGCGGCTATCAACCCACCGTCGCCGCCGTCGCCTGGATCGGCTTCGACCAGCCGCGCAAGCTCGGCAATGGCGAGACGGGGGGTGCTGCGGCCCTGCCCATGTGGATCAACTACATGCGCAAGGCCCTCGATGGCATCCCGGAAACCTATCCGCAAGCACCCAAGGGCCTGATCCGCATTCAGCCTGCAGGCAGCCCCGGCGAGGAAATGATCTACCAGGAGAACCTCCCCGCGGCGCCGCCAGTCGTTCCGCCCGAACCCGCAGGTACGCCCACCGAGGAGGCACCCAGCCAGCCAGCGGCAAGCGCCCACTGAGTGCCTTTGAATTGATCTGACGCGTTGCCCGATTTCTTCACAAGCGCAGAATCCCGCGGGGGCCGATCAGCCCGCCAGACTGATCGCCTCTCCCGCCTGCTCGGACATGCAACGGGACAGCACGGCGTAGAAATCGGCGCCGTCGCGGGTCCCCACCCAGCGGCCCTCAGCGGGCCGGAAATGGAACCCACCCGACTTGGCCGCCAGCCAGATCTCCCGGGCTGCCGAGTGCCGATTCACGATGATCTTGCTGCCGTTCTCGAACTCTATCTCGACGATCCCGCCGGGCTTGACCTCATAGTCGATCTCCGCCGTGCAGGCATCCAGAAGGCGCTCCAGGCGGTCCAGTTCGGCTTCCGCCAAGGCATTGAAGTCTGCTTCATCCATCGTCTGATCCCTTGTTCTGTTAACATTCCCGTTTTTGCGCGGAACCCATGCGAACCTTCGCCATCGCCGCCGCGGCCTGCGGCTCACTCCTGCTGACCGCCTGTGGCATCAAGGGCCCGCTGCACTATCCGCAGATTCCCAAGCCAGCAGCCAAGGCCGCCACACCCGCCGACACCACGCCGACGCCCAGCCGGGCGCCTGGCATGGATCATAACAAACCCGTCTCCCAGGACCCCGCCCAATGACGACCGCCCTGCCCGTGCCGACGCTCAACGTCGGCCCCGCCGGCCTGACCCTCGAAGGGGTTGCCCTCGCCGATATCGCCGAGCGTTTCGGCACGCCCACTTACGTATACTCCCGCGCCGCCCTCACCGCCGCCTACGAGGCCTATCAGCAGGCCCTTGGTCAGCGTAAGGCGCTGGTCTGCTACGCGGTCAAGGCCAATTCGAGCCTCGGCATCCTGTCGGTCTTTGCCCGACTTGGCGCCGGCTTCGACATCGTTTCAGGCGGCGAGCTGGCGCGGGTGCTGGCGGCCGGTGGTGACGCCGGCAAAGTGATCTTTTCCGGCGTCGGCAAGACCCGCGACGAGATGCGCTACGCCCTCGAAGCGGGTATCGGCTGTTTCAACGTGGAGTCGGCAGCCGAACTCGACCGCCTCAACGAAGTCGCCGCCAGCATGGGCAAGCGTGCGCCGATTGCCTTCCGGGTGAACCCGGACGTCAATCCCAACACCCACCCCTACATCTCCACCGGCCTGCGCAGCAACAAGTTCGGCGTCGCGTTCACCGAAGCCCTGGACCTCTATCGCAAGGCGGCAACACTGCCCCACATCGAGATCAGCGGCATCGACTGCCACATCGGCTCCCAGCTTCTCGATCCCGCTCCGATGGCCGAGGCCACCGACAAGATCCTCGGCCTGGTGGACAAACTGGCCAGCGAAGGCGTCAAGCTCGACCACATCGACCTGGGCGGCGGCCTTGGCATCCGCTACCGCGACGAAGAGCCGCCCACCCCCACCGAGTATCTCAAGCCGCTGCTGGAGCGCTTTGCCGGCCGCGACGAAGCCCTGTGCTTCGAGCCGGGCCGCTCCCTGGTGGGCAACGCCGGCCTGCTGCTGACCCGCATCGAATACCTCAAGCCCGGCGTCGAGAAGAATTTCGCCATCATCGACGCGGCCATGAACGACCTGGCCCGGCCGGCGCTTTACGACGCCTACCACGAGATCGTCGCCGTTGCCCCCCGCAAGCTGCCCACAACTCGCTACGAAGTGGTCGGCCCGATCTGCGAGAGCGGCGACTTCCTCGGTCACGACCGGGACCTCGCCGTCGATACGGGTGACCTGCTGGCCATCCTCTCTGCCGGCGCCTACGGCATGACCATGAGCTCCAACTACAACACCCGCCCGCGAGCAGCCGAGGTGCTGGTGGACGGGGACACGGTGCATGTCATCCGCGAGCGGGAAACCCTCGAACACCTGCTCATGGGCGAGCGTCCGCTTCCCTGACAGCACCGACTCCTGCCACCCGCCCGATGGCCACGATCATGCGTTTCGCCCCCCGCGTCACCCTGCTCTTTGCCCTCGGGCTTGCCGGCTGCGGCAACAAACCCGAGCCGGCACCCGACAAACCCGCCGGCCCGCCGGCCACACTGGTCACGACGACCGTCGCCCGCAGCGCTGCCCTCGACATCACCGAGGACACCCTGGGGACGCTGGAGGCCCTGATCGACCCCAGCATCGGCGCCGAGGTGGCAGGCCGGGTCACCCGGGTGGTGGCCCATAGCGGGGACAAGGTCAGGCGCGGCCAGCTACTCGCAGAGCTGGACGCCTCCGACTTCACCATCCAGAGCCGGGTCGATGGTGCCGAGATTGCCCGGCTGGAAGCGCTGGTGGCCCAGGCCGAGCGCTTCGCCGAACGTCAGCAGGATCTCGTCGCCAAGGGCTTCATCTCGCGCAATGGCGCCGAGGACAGCCTGGCCCAGCGGGATGCCCTGCGCGCCCAGCTGGCCACTGCCCGGGCGCGGGAAAGTGCTTCCCGCAACGATCTCGGCCGCACCCGGGTCGTGGCGCCGGTGGATGGCGTCATCGAAACCCAGATCGTCTCCCCCGGCGACTATGTAAAGGTGGGCGATCCGCTCTTCCGCCTGATCTCCAACCGCATCCTGCGCGCCCACCTGCCCTACCCGGAGTCTGCGGCGGGTCGCATCCGTGCCGGCCAGCCGGTACGTCTGAGCCTGCCCCACCAACCGGGCAAGGTCATCGAGGGCACGGTGGAGGACGTGAAGCCCACCATCAATGACAGCAGCCGGGCACTGGATGTCCTCGTCCGGGTTACCAACGACGGCGGCCTGCTGTCGGGGGGCACCGTCAATGCCTCCATCGTCACCGGGCGCAAGGCCGCAGCGGTGATGGTCCCCGAACAGAGCGTGGTGTTGCGGCCGGCCGGCAAGGTGGTTTACGTGATTGCCGGGGGCAAGGCCGTTCAGCGGGTGGTTGAAGTGGGCGCCAAACGTGATGGCCGGGTAGAGATCGTCAAGGGCCTGGCCGATGGGGAAACGGTGGCAGAGGACGGCGCGGGCTTCCTGAGTGACGGCGCCGCCATCAACGTCAAGGCCGCCCCCGCCCGCAAGCCATGACCCTGCCCGAGCTTTCCATCAAGCGTCACGTCCTGGCGTGGATGATGAGCGCCGTGCTGGTGCTGGTCGGGGTGATCGGCTACCAGCGGATCGGCATGGACCGCTTTCCCTACATCGAATTTCCTGTCATCTCGATCACCACGGCGCTGAAGGGCGCCAACCCGGACATCGTCGATTCGAGCATCACCAACGTCATCGAATCGGCGGTCAACAGTGTGCCGGGCATCGAGCACGTGCAGTCCACCTCATCACCCGGCGTCTCGGTGGTCAACATCACCTTCGCCCTCGAAAAGAAGGTGGACGTGGCCTTCAACGAAGTCCAGTCCAAGGTCAATCAGGTACTTCGCCGTCTGCCCAAGGATGTGGACCCGCCGGTCATCGCCAAAGTCGAGACCAACGCCCAGCCCATCATGTGGCTGGCTCTGCAGGGCGACCGCACCCAGCAGCAACTCAACCAGTACGCCCTCAACGTACTCAAGAAACGCCTGGAGACCATCGACGGCGTGGGCGAGGTGCGCCTCGGTGGCCGCCGTGACCGCACCATCCGGGTCAACCTGCTGCCCGACCGCATGGCCGCCCATGCCATCACCGCCCAGGACATCAGCGACGCCTTTGCCCGGGAGCATGTGCAGCTCGCCGGCGGCTTCGTGGTCGGCCAGAAAACCGAAAGCCTGCTCAAGCTCGACCTGGAGTTCCATCAGGTCGGCGAGCTGCGGGGCCTCATCGTTGCCTGGCGCAACAAGGCACCCATCCGCCTGGGCGACGTGGCCGAGATCGAGGATGGCCTTACCGACAACCGCCAGTTGGCCCGCTTCAACGGCAAGACCACCGTGGGCCTGGGCATGGTGAAGATCGCCAACGCCAACACGGTGGCCATCACCGAACGCATCCTGGAACGTGTGGAACGGGAACTGCGCCCGGCCTTGCCGCCCGGCATGAGCCTGTCGGTGGTCTCCAATGACGCGGTCTTCATCCTCGAGATCGTGGACTCCCTCAAGGAGCACCTGATCGAGGGCACCCTGCTGGCCTCCCTGGTGGTGTGGATCTTCCTGCGCTCGGTGCGCTCCACCCTGATCATCGCCCTGGCCATCCCGGTGTCCCTGATGGGCGCCATCGCCGTCATCTACTTCGCCGGCTTCACCCTCAACTCCCTGACCATGCTGGCCCTGCTGCTGCTCATCGGGGTGGTGGTGGACGACGCCATCGTGGTGCTGGAGAACATCTTCCGGCACCGGGAAGAACTGGACCCGGACCCGGTATCGGCCGCCATCAACGGCAGCAACGAAGTGGTCTTTGCGGTCATGGCCGCCACCCTGTCGCTGGTATGCATCTTTGCGCCGGTGGCCTTCATCTCCGGGATCATCGGCCAGTTCTTCCGCAGCTTTGCCCTGGTGGTCACCTTTGGCGTGCTGGTTTCGCTGTTTGTGTCCCTCACCCTGACGCCCATGCTGTGCGCCCGCTACCTGCGGGTAGAGAAGCAGCACGGTCCGATCTACCGGGCTTTCGATCGCCTTTTCGCCGGCCTGGACGCGATCTACCTGCGCCTGCTGGAAGGCGCCCTCACCCATCGCCTGTGGGTGCTGCTGGCCACCCTGGCCGTGGTAGGCTCCAGCGCCTTCTTCTTCGCCCATGTGGGCAAGGCCTTCACCCCGGAGCAGGATGAGGGACGCTTCCTGGTGTCCCTGCGCACGCCCCTGGGCTCAAGCATCGACTACACCGACAGCAAGCTGCGCGAGGTGGAAGCCATCCTTGACCGGCACCCGGAGATCCGCTCCGAGTTTGCCCTGATCGGCCTCGGCACGGCGGGGCAGGTCAACCAGGGCACAGTGGTGGTGCGCATGGTTCCGCGGGAGGAGCGCAGCGTGAAGCAGCAGGACGTGATCCCACTGCTGCGCAAGGAATTCAGCCAGGTTGCCGGCGCCCGGGTCTTTGCCGCACCCTATCCCATGGTCCAGGGGCAGCGGGGCGAGCCACTGCAGTTCGTGCTGACCGGCGAGAACCTGCAGGAGCTCGGCCGTCATGCGGTGGCTCTGCAGCGCAAGTTGGCCACCATCCCCGGCATCGGCCGCATGGACACCGACCTGCAGCTCGACCTCCCTCAGCTGACCTTCGCGCCCGACCGACTGCGCATCGCCGACGCCGGCCTGAGTACCCAGGACGTGGCCCTGGCCATCAACATGCTCACCGGCGGGGTGGACATCGCCAAGTACAGCGACGAGCCCGGCGACGGCCAGCGCTACGACATTCGGGTGAAGGCCCGGGAAGGCAGCTTCACCCAGCCATCCGATCTATCGAAGATCTTCCTGCGCAACAAATCAGGCCAGCTGGTGCGCCTCGACAGCGTGGCCAGCTTCCGGGAAACCCTGGGGCCAGCTGTCGTCGGGCGATTCGACCTGCAATACGCCGCCACTTTCTATGCCTCCCCGACCCTGCCCCTGGGCGAGGCGGTGGAAGTGGTCAAGCGCAGCGCGGCAGAGCTGCTGCCCACGGGCTACCAGGTCAAGCTGATCGGCCAGGCCGAAGAATTCGGCAAGACCCAGAAGTACATGACTTTCACCTTTGCCCTGGCTCTGACCCTGCTCTACATGGTGCTGGCCAGCCAGTTCAACAGCTTCGTGCAGCCCTTCATCGTCATGCTGGCCCAACCCCTGGCCATCGTCGGCGGCGTGGCGGCCCTGTGGGCCACGGGCCACACCCTGAACATCTATTCGATGATCGGCCTGGTGCTGCTGATCGGCCTGGTGGCCAAAAATTCGATCCTGCTGGTGGATCTCACCAACCAGCGTCGCGATGAAGGCCTGCCCGTGGACGCCGCCCTGCGCAATGCCTGCCCGATCCGCATGCGTCCGGTGCTGATGACCTCGGCCACGGTGATCCTGGCCCTGGCCCCGGCAGCATTGGGCTTTGGCGCCGGCAACGAGACCAACCAGCCCCTCGCCATTGCAGTAATCGGCGGCATGGTCAGTTCGACCCTGCTGACCTTGGTGGTGGTGCCGGCGGTGTATTCGCTGGTGGAAGGCTGGCGCGAGCGACGCCGGAAGACGGTACCGGAGCCGACCCGGCCGTAGATCGGGGGCGTGGGGTGGGCCGCCCCAAGGCGTATCCGGCTATGCCGACGCCCCGGATACGACGCTGACGGAAGCCTTGCCGGCGGGCGTCTCCAGCCAGCGCAACAGGATGCGATAGGTATCCAGATCAAAGGCCCGGGCTGGCGGTGCCGCAATGAGCTCGGCCAGGGCGGATTCGTCCTCCACGGTCCCCAGCACACACCAGCCATCCAGCAGGTGGAAGGCTAGGCGGCCGGTCTCGGGATGCGCTTCACGGACCGTCACCGGGCCACCCCACGGCCAGCGCTTGAGACGCAGGCTCTCCAGTACTTTCAGCAGACGTTCGTCGTGTTCAGTCGGGCTTTCCTTGCCGGCGCACACGCCGGCACAGCGTTTGGCCAAGTACGCGAGGCACGGCCCCTCGCTCCAGGGCTCCGTGCCCAGACGCCTGGGGCACAGCCGGTAGAGGCTGGCGAATTCGCGCAGGGCAGCGTCCGCCTCCTTCTTGCTTCGAAACGCCCCGTACAGCGCGGGCCCGGCGAGGGGATCGGCACCATTCAGGCTCTCCCGCAACAACACCGGGCCGCGTTTGCGGGTCGGGTCGTAGCGGAGCCCGAACACGGCCTCCGCGTCCCACGGCTGGCGATTCTCGGCGGGCTTCAACTGGCGCAGCAGCCGTGCCTCGAGGAGCAGCGCACCCAGCTCACCCGCTGTCACATGCCAATCCACCCGCCGCACATTGCGGGCGATCTTGGCTTCCTTGCTGTTGCGGTGATCGGACGAGAAATGGCTCATCACCCGCGATCGCAGGCTGAGGCTGCGACCCACGTAGATCGGGAGATCGTTCTCACCATGAAAGACATAGACCCCCGGCCCCTCGGGGATGCCTTCGAGCACGCCCTCCGGCAGGCCTGCAGGCCGGCTGGGTGCCTTCATGGCCTTGCCGATGGCCATGTCGAGCACGTCCCGCTCGAACGTGCTGGAGACAATGCCGGCGAACTGATGCAGGGCTTCGGTATCCCCCATGGCCCGGTGCCGGGCCGAGCAGGTAAGGCCGTGACGGTCTATCAGCGCATCCAGCCCGTGCTTGTGATGCTGGGGGTAAAGGGCGCGGGAAAGCTTGACCGTGCACAGCACCGGGGCGTCGAAGCCTTCGCCGATGCGCTGGAATTCGTTCTTGATGAAACCGTAGTCGAAGCGGGCGTTATGGGCGACAAAGATGCAGTCGGCCAATAGCTGCCGAATCGGCCCGGCAAGCTCCGCAAAGGCGGGGGCACCGGCCACCATCTCATCGGTGATGCCCACCAGGCTCTGGATATTGCCCGGAATGGGGATGCCCGGATTGATCAGGCTGGACCAGCGCTCAACGAGTTCTCCATCCTCAACCCGCAGGACGGCAATCTCGGTGATGCGGTCCACCACCGGATTGGCTCCGGTGGTTTCGACGTCAATGAAGGCAAGCCGTGGTGCGAACAATCCGCCGCTTAAGCTTCAGTCGAGTAGGGGTAGGCCTTGGCCGGAATCTTGGCCTCAGCGTATTGCCGGGTAGTCTCGGCGTCCTGGGGCTTGTCCCACCAAAGGGCACGGCCCTTTTTCTGCTCCTCACGCTCTTCCGGATGCTTCTCCATCCATTCGCGCATGAACTTGGTGTGCTCGGATTCGTAACCTGCCATGTGTGATCTCCCTTTTTGCGGCGTGGATTCTAACAGTCTCAGTTGCCCTTCTGGTCGCCCTTGAGACGGTTGATGCGGACAACCTCCGGGATGTTGCGCATCCCGCGTATGACTTTGGCCAGATGCATACGGTGGGTCACCTGCAAGGTGACATAGATGGTCGAGTAAGCACCCTGATCCCCATCCGTGCTGACGTTCTGGATATTGCAATCCTGCTCCGAGATGGCGTTGGCCACCTTGGCCAGCACCCCGCGGACGTTCTGGGTGAGGAGCTTGAGGGGCACGTCGAAGAGGCGGTCGGACGAGGCCTCCCATTCCACATCGATCCAGCGATCCCGTTCACTGCGCAGCTTGCGGGCCTGGGGGCAGTCATGCATGTGAACCTCGAGCCCCTGCCCTTTACGGATAACGCCAACGATGGGATCGCCGGGGATGGGGCGACAGCAACGGGCCAGTTGCACCGCCACCCCCTCGGTGCCGCGGATCAGGATGGCACCCGCGGGTTTGGGCTTGACCACATCAGCACGACCCGACTCGACATCCTGGATCTCCGCCAGTCGCCTCGCCACAATGGCCGGCAAACGCCGCCCGAGGCCAATATCGGTCATCAGCTCACGGCGGTTGGGTAATGTGAACTCCTTGAGGAATCGATCCCAGGCAAACATGCTGACCTGACCGAGCGTCAGTCCGTGGGGCCGCAGAGCCTGGTTGAGCAGGCGCTCGCCCAGGGTCGAGGCCTCTTCCTGCTGGGCATTCTTGAGGAAATGCCGGATCTGGGCCCGCGCTTTGCCCGTGCGCACGTAGCTGAGCCAGGCGGGATTGGGGCTCGCATGGGCGGCGGTGATGATCTCGATCTGGTCGCCATTGTGGAGCTCGGTGCGCAAGGGCATCAGCTCACCATTGATGCGCCCGGCCACGCAGCGGTTACCCACGTCGGTATGCACGGCATAGGCAAAGTCCACCACGGTGGCGCCCCGCGGCAAGGCAAAGATCTTGCCCTTGGGGGTGAAGGCGTAGACCTCGCCCGGAAAGAGATCAATCTTGACGTGCTCGAGGAACTCGCTGGAGTCGCCCGAGGTGGACTGGAGCTCAAGCAGCGATTGCAACCAACTATGGGTTTTGTGCTGAAGCTCGGTGAGGGTCTTCTCGTCTTCCTTGTACAGCCAGTGCGACGCCACGCCACTCTCAGCGATGTGGTTCATCTGGTGGGTACGGATCTGCACCTCGACCGGCGTGCCGAAGGGCCCGATGAGCGTGGTGTGCAGGGACTGGTAGCCATTGGCCTTGGGAATGGCGATGTAGTCCTTGAACTTGCCCGGCACCGGCTTGTAAAGGGCATGCAGTGCGCCGAGCGCCCGGTAGCAGGTCGGGACATCCGGAACGATGACGCGAAAACCGTAGATATCCAGCACCTGGGAGAAGCTCAGGCGCTTCTCCGCCATCTTGCGATAGATGCTGTAAAGGTGCTTCTCCCGACCCCGCACCTCAGCCTGGATATCCCACTGGGGAAGACGCTCCTCGATGGCAACGAGAATCTTGCCCACCACTTCCCGGCGGTTGCCCCGGGCCGCCAGGATGGCCTTGGAGAGCACGCCGAAACGCATGGGATAGCGGTGCCGGAAGGCCAGCTCCTGGAGCTCACGGTACAGGCTGTTGAGCCCTAGCCGGTTAGCAATGGGGGCGTGGATCTCCTGGGTTTCCCGGGCGATGCGACGGCGCTTGTCGGGGCGCATGTGGTCAAGCGTCCGCATGTTGTGCAGACGGTCGGCCAGCTTGATGAGGATCACCCGCAGGTCGCTGGCCATGGCCAGCAGCATCTTGCGAAAGTTCTCGGCCTGGGCTTCTTCTTGAGACTGGAACTCGATCTTGTCGAGCTTGGAGACCCCGTCGACAAGCTCCGCCGTGGTTCGTCCGAAGCGCTCGGAGATCTCGGCCTTGGTGATGTGGGTGTCCTCCATCACATCATGGAGGAGGGCCGCACACAGGGCCTGGGCATCCAGATGCCAGCCGGCGAGGATCTCGGCGACGGCAACCGGGTGGGAGATGTAGGGTTCGCCGCTCTTGCGCACTTGCCCTTGATGGGCGTCGGCGGAGAAATGGTAAGCGGCTTCGATGCGACCCACGTCCTCAGGACGGAGGTAGGCCGCAACCTGCGCCCTCAGTCGCCCAAAGTCGAGGGGCAGGACGCAGGAGGGAGGAGGCTGGAAAACGCCGCTGCCGCTGACTGGGATCGGAGCGGCGGATTCCATGGCATCACTCTCTCGGGAGAGGCGCTCAGGCCTGACCGCGATTGAGGACTTCGGCCCCGACCTTGCCGGCAGCAATTTCACGCAGGGCGATCACGGTGGGCTTGTCCTTGTCGTGGCGGTCCAGGTCCACCTGGGGGGTGGCGCCGGCCGTCAGCTGACGGGCACGGTAGGTGGCCGCCAGGGTAAGCTGGAAGCGGTTGGGGATTCTTTTCAGACAATCATCAACAGTAACGCGGGCCATATCAATCCTGTTCCAGGTAATGGAAAAACTCCGGCTTGCGTGCCTCCTGGTTGGCGTAGCGAAGCCGTGACGCCCGCACCACCGCTACCAAGTCTTCCAGTGCGGTGGGCAAGTCTTCATTGATTATAACGTAGTCGAACTCGGCCACATGGCGCATCTCGCCCCGGGCACCCAGCACCCGGCGTGCAATCACCTCCTCGGCATCCGTACCCCGACCACGCAGGCGACGCTCAAGCTCCTCCAGTGACGGGGGCAGGATGAACACACCCACCGCCTTCGGAAAGACCTTGCGCACCTGCTGCGCACCCTGCCAGTCAATCTCCAGCAGGATATCGTGGCCGGCAGCGATCTGCGTCTCGAGCCAGGCACGGGAGGTCCCGTAATAATTGCTGTGGACCTCGGCCCACTCAAGGAATTCACCCTTATCGCGCAGGGCGCGGAAAGTGGGCACATCGACAAAGTGATAGTGCGTGCCATCCACCTCGCCAGCGCGCGGCGCACGGGTCGCGTAGGACACCGAGAGCTTCACCAGGGGATCCCTGGCCAGCAGGCCGCTGACCAGGGTGGTCTTGCCGGCGCCAGAGGGCGCAGTGACAATGAACAGCGTACCGGGCATGGGCCTTTTCCTACTCAATGTTCTGAACCTGCTCGCGCATCTGCTCGATGGCCAGCTTGACTTCGACGGCAATGGCGGTCATGTCCGCAGCCATGGCCTTGGAGCCCAGGGTGTTGGCTTCGCGATTGAGTTCCTGCATCAGGAAGTCCAGCCGCTTGCCGGCGGACCCACCGACCTTCAGGATGCGTTCCACCTCGTCCAGGTGCGTGGACAGGCGCGACAGCTCCTCGGCCACATCAACGCGCTGGGCAAACAGCCCGACCTCAAGACGGATGCGATCATCGTCAAGGGTTGCAGCGGCATCCCGGAGCCGGGTGGCGAGCTTCTCCTGATACTCGGCAACAAGTGCCGGAACGCGGGGCTGCACGGTCGCCACAAGCTGACGCATGTGGGCGATGCGGCCACGAATCATCTCGGCCAGCTTCGCGCCTTCGCGCTGGCGGGTGGCCACGAGTTCATCCAGGGCAATCGAGATCGTCGCCGCAATTTCCGGCTGCATGGCCTCAAAGGTGACGCTGTCATCCGCCAGCACCCCCGGCCAGCGCAGCACTTCGACAACCGACAGGGGCGCAGCCTGTGGCAGCTCCGCCTGAATGGCCGCCTGGGCGGCCTTTAGCTGCCCCAACAGCATGCCGTTGATCGAAATGTCGCGCGCTGCGTTATCCTTCGCCTGCAGGTTGAAGCGGCATTCCACCTTCCCCCGGCTGAGCTTTGCGGTGATCGCTTCACGCAGCATGGGTTCCGCCTGACGGAGATCATCATTGATCCGGAAGGCAAGATCGAGATAGCGGGAATTGACGCTCCGCAGTTCGAGATGCAACGCGACGCGGCCCAGGTCGCGGGTCTGGACGGCATAGCCAGTCATGCTGTGAATCATCTTTTTTCCCAAGATAGAGCGGCAATCCCCAGCTAAACTAACGAGCTGGATTGCCACCAAAAGACGAAGTGTAGCGCCCCGCCTGATGGCCACTCAACAGAACTGCGCCCTCCCGTCCGGATTTCAGCTCGACCACTACCGGGTCGAGCGGCAGCTTTCGCTGGGTGGCTTCTCTATCGTCTATCTGGCCTACGATCAGGACGGCACCCCTGTCGCGATCAAGGAATACCTGCCCAACTCCCTGGCCCTACGGGCTGAAGGTGAGGTCACGCCCCATGTCACGGAAGCCCACCAGGGCGCCTTCCGCTACGGCATGAAGTGCTTCTTCGAAGAGGGTCGGGCGCTGGCCAAGCTGGTGCACCCCAATGTGGTACGGGTGCTCAACTTCTTCCGGGCCAACGGCACCGTCTACATGGTGATGCAGTTTGAACGAGGCCGGACACTCCACGACTATGCCCAGAAGAACAAGGGCAACGTCCGCGAACGCTTCATCCGTGGCGTATTCACCCGCATGCTCAATGGGCTTCGCGAGGTCCATGCCCACAAGCTGCTGCACCTGGACATCAAACCGTCGAATATCTATCTGCGGGCCGACGGCACACCGGTGCTGCTGGATTTCGGTGCAGCCAGGCAAACCCTGATGTCCGACACGCCGATCCTGAAGCCGATGTACACCCCGGGCTTCGCCTCCCCCGAACAATTCACCAACCGGGACGCCCTCGGCCCCTGGAGCGATATCTACAGCGTAGGCGCCAGCATGTATGCGTGTCTGGCCGGCAACTCGCCCCAGCGCTCGGACGAGCGGCTCAACAACGACACCGTTCAGCCCGCGACAAAACTATGGGCCGGGCAGTATTCCCATCATTTTCTGGCCACCATCGACTGGTGCCTGCAACTCGACCCACTGAAGCGGCCTCAAAGCTGCTTCGCACTGCAGAAAGTCCTCGCCCAGCGCCACCGCGAGGCGCCGCCCCCACAAAAGACCTGGCTCGAAGGGCTGGGCTCCCGACTAAAAACAATGATAGGCCGTACATGAGATTCACGATTTTCCAGGAAAGCCGGGTTGGCAAGCGGCGCACCAACCAGGATCGCGTCGCCTACTCCTACACCCGGGATGCACTGCTGCTGGTCCTCGCGGACGGCATGGGGGGACACCTTTACGGTGAGGTGGCGGCCCAGATCTCGGTCCAGTTCATTGCCCAATCCTTTCAGCAGGAAGCCCGGCCCAAAGTCACCGACCCGATCCTCTTCCTGTCGCGGGTGCTCAGCAACGCTCACCACGCCATCCTCGACTACGCCTTCGACAAGCACCTGGCCGACATTCCTCGCACCACCATCGTCGCCTGCCTGGTACAGGATGGCATTGCCCACTGGGCCCACGCGGGCGACTCCCGTCTCTACCTGATCCGCAGGGGCAAGCTGGCCGCCCAGACCCGCGACCACTCGCGGGTCCAGCTCATGCTCGACCAGGGTCTCCTTGATGCCGAGAGTGCCGCCATACACCCTGGCCGCAACCGCATCTTCAGCTGCCTGGGCGGCAGTCACCCGCCGCAGATCGAGTTTTCCCGGGGCACCCCACTCGCCAACGGAGATGTCATTGCCATCTGCTCGGATGGGGTCTGGGGCCCCCTCGATACTGACGCCCTGGTCCACACCCTCGCCGACGGCCGCGTCATGGATCGCGTCCCCCAGCTCATGAACGAAGCCGAGGCCCTCGGTGGTGCCCAGTGTGACAACATGTCCCTGATCGCCATGACCTGGCACGACGACCACCAGGAAGATACCCCCGACACGGTCTCCACCCGTACCATGCCCGCCGATGCCTTCACCACCCAGATGGAAGGCTTCGGACGCAACAAGCGCGACCAGGAGGATCTCAGCGAAGACGAGATCGAACGCGCCATCCGCGAAATCAACGCAGCGATACATAAATTCAAATGACCGACACCCCCTTCGCCCGCCCCAGTGGCCGCACGCCTGCCCAGCTTCGCCCCGTCCGCATTACCCGCGGCTTCACCCGCCATGCCGAAGGGTCGGTGCTCATCGAGTTCGGTGATACCCGCGTGCTGTGCACCGCCAGCGTCGAAGAATCCGTGCCCCCCTTCCTGCGTGGCAAGGGCCAGGGCTGGCTGACCGCCGAATACGGCATGCTGCCCCGCTCCACCCACACCCGCAGTGCCCGCGAGGCCGCCAAGGGCAAGCAGAGCGGCCGCACCCAGGAGATCCAGCGCCTGATCGGCCGCAGCCTGCGTGCCGTGGTGGACATGGCCGCCCTGGGCGAGCGCCAGATCACTATCGACTGTGACGTGCTGCAGGCCGACGGCGGCACCCGCACCGCCTCCATCACCGGTGCCTGCATTGCCGTTCATGAAGCCCTCGACGGCCTCGTCAAGGCCGGCAAGCTGCCCGCCAACCCGATGCGCGACTTCGTCGCCGCCATCTCGGTAGGCATCTACAAGGGCGTTCCCGTCCTCGATCTGGATTACCCGGAAGACTCCGACTGCGAAACCGACATGAACGTAGTGATGACCGGCTCGGGCGGCTTTGTCGAAGTCCAGGGCACTGCCGAAGGGGCACCCTTCTCCCGCACCGAACTGAACAGCCTGCTGGAACTGGCCGGCGCCGGCATTGCCGAACTCGTCGTGGAACAGAAGAAGGCCCTCGGCATTCCAGCCTGAGCGCCACGAAAGCGAGGCACCCCATGAAACAACTCGTCCTGGCCAGCGGCAACGCCGGCAAGCTCAAGGAACTCTCCGCCCTGCTCGCTCCCCTCGGCATCGAAGTGCTGCCCCAATCGGCCTTCAACGTCACCGAGGCCGAAGAGCCCCACCCCAGCTTTGTCGAGAACGCCATCGCCAAGGCCCGCCATGCCGCCCGCAGCACCGGACTGCCGGCACTGGCCGACGACTCCGGCCTGTGTGTCGAAGCCCTGGGTGGCGCACCGGGCGTGGTGTCGGCACGTTTCGCCGGCGAACCCAAGTCGGACGAACGCAACAACGCCCTGCTGCTTGAAAAGCTCGCCGGCCAGGCCGACCGCCGGGCGCGCTTCTACTGCGCCCTGGCCCTCGTCCGCCACGCTGACGACCCGCAACCCCTGATCGCCTGCGGCGAGTGGCACGGCGAGATCCTCGCCACCCCCCGCGGCACTGCCGGCTTTGGCTACGACCCACTCTTCCTCGTCAGCGAGCTTGAGCAGACCGCCGCCGAAATCCCCGCCGAGCTCAAGAACGTCCTGTCCCACCGGGGCAACGCCTTCCGGCAACTGCTCGACAAGCTGCGCGCCGAACCCATCTGATGAACCCCGGCGCCTGCAAGGGCGCTGCCACGCACCCCGTCCCGATGTCCGAAGCCCGCATCATCCCGATCACGCCCCGGGCCACTCCTCGCCCGTCTGCCACGGGCCAGTGGGAGTCCCGGCTCACCGCCTCGCCCCCGCTGGCGCTCTACGTGCACTTTCCCTGGTGCGTAAAGAAGTGCCCCTACTGCGACTTCAACTCCCATGGCGTTCGCGATGAAGGCATTCCCGAAGCCGCCTACATCGAAGCCCTGATCGCGGATCTGGAAGGGGCGCTGCCCCAGGTGTGGGGCCGGCGCGTACATAGCATCTTCATCGGTGGGGGCACCCCCAGCCTGATGAGCCCTGACGGGCTGGACACCCTGCTCACCGCCATCCGCATGCGCGTAATGCTCGACCCGATGGCCGAGATCACCCTTGAGGCCAATCCGGGCACCGTCGACGCGGGCCGCTTCCGGGCCTTCCGGCAGGCAGGCGTCAATCGGCTTTCCGTGGGCATCCAGAGCTTCAACGAAGGGCATCTCCAGGCTCTCGGGCGCATCCACGGCCGTGCCGATGCCATTGCCGCCGCCGAAGCGGCGCTCACCCATTTCGAGGCGGTCAACCTCGACCTGATGTATGCCCTGCCCGGCCAGAGCCTGGCCGAAGCGGAAGCCGATCTCGCCATGGCCATCACCCTGGCACCCCAGCACCTGTCCTGCTACCACCTGACCCTCGAACCGAACACCGCCTTCGCCGCCAACCCGCCGGTCATCCCGGACCCGGACGCCTCCGCCGACATGCAGGACCTGGTGGAAGCCCGGCTGGCCGCGGCCGGCTACGGCCACTACGAAACCTCCGCCTTTGCCCGCCCCAACCGGGAATGCCGGCACAACCTCAACTACTGGACCTTCGGTGACTACCTGGGGATCGGTGCCGGCGCCCACGGCAAGCTCTCATCCCACGAGGGCATCGTGCGGGAAACCCGCCCCAGGCACCCGTCGGCCTACCTGGCAGCACGGGAGTCAGGCGCCTTTGTCCAGGAACGGCGCACCATTGAGAGCGCCGAACTGCCCTTCGAATTCATGATGAACGCCCTTCGCCTCAATCAGGGCTTCCCGCGCCGCTTGTTTGCCGAACGCACCGGCCTGCCCTTCGAAGCGGCCGAAGCCGGATTGCTTAAAGCCACCCGGCAGGGGCTGATCGAAACCGATGGCGAGCGCCTGCGCCCGACAACGCAAGGGCGCCACTTCCTGAACGAACTGCTGATGCTCTTTCTGCCCGGCTGAGCCTCGACACGGGACCGACCTCCGTCGCCCCCGAGCATCTCCGCCTGCGGCATAATCCGTCGTGTTTCCGCCCGGCTTTTCCCATGCTCCCAGCGCCTGCCTCACCAGCCCTCCATCCCGATCCTGCGAGCCTAGGGCAGGTCTTCACCCCCGAACGCATTGTCCGGGCCATGCTGCGCCTTCGCCACAATGCCGGCCGCGTGCTTGAGCCTTCCTGCGGCGATGGCGCCTTCCTGCAGCACCTGCGCCACGCCGTGGGCATTGAACTGGACCCACGCCAGTGCCCTCCCGGCGGCCTCAACATGGATTTCTTCGCCTACCCGGAGAGCGAAAAATTTGACACGGTGATCGGCAACCCCCCCTACGTGCGCTATCAGGACGTCGCCCCGACCACCCGGGCCCTGCTGCGTCAGGACGGCTTTGACGGCCGCAGCAACCTGTACCTCTTCTTCATCGAAAAATGCGTGCATCACCTGGCCCCGGGGGGCGAACTGATCTTCATCACGCCCCGGGATTTCCTCAAATCGACCAGTTCCCGACGCCTCAACCGCTGGCTCCATGAACGGGGAACCATCACCCACGCCATCGAACTGGGCGACGCCCGCATCTTTGCTGATGCCCTGCCCAACTGTCTGATCTGGCGCTACGAGCTCGGCAACCTGTCCCATAACACTGCCTGGGCCCAAATTGGCCAGGGTGACGAAGTCGCTCACGCCCTGGATCACCCCCACTGGCAATACCGGCATTTTTCCGAATGCGCAGGCCACCTGCTGTTCAGCCGCGGTGAATACGCCCTCAGCCTGGCGGATGTGGCCACGGTGCGAGTCGGTGCCGTATCCGGCGCCGACGAGATCTACGTCAGCGACCGTGACGGCAACCGGGATTTCGTCAGCTCCGGCACTGTCGCCAGCGGCCAGACCCGCCGCATGATCTGGTGCGCCCCCGGTGAGCCTCCTCCCCCGGCCCTGCTCCCCCACCGCAAGCGTCTGCTGGCCCGACGCATCCGCAGCTTCGACGACTCCAACTGGTGGCAATGGGGCCGGGGCTATCCCCAAAGCAATGCGCCGCGGGTCTATGTAAACACCAAGACCCGCCGGTCCGAGCCCTTTTTCATTCATCCCTGCCTGAATTTCGACGGCGCCGTGCTGGGGGTCTTCCCACGCCGGACGGGTGCAGACCTGGCCGCCTTCCGCGATGCGCTGAACGCCGTTGACTGGGCCGATCTGGGCTTCATCTGCGACGGCCGCTATCTGTTCAGCCAGCGCAGCCTGGAGAACGCCCCCCTTCCGGCAAGCTTCAGCATCTTCCTGCCCACCGAGGATTGAGGACGCACCGTCAAGGGGCGTAAACAGTGGATGGTGTAACATCCCGCGAACAATCACGGGCCGCGCGGGTCCACGACGCACTCCCTTCCGTCGCCCCCCGACGCAACGCCCACCCGAGAACAGTTCGCGAGGTCCCATGGTTCCCCATCTCACCACCGCACTCACCGGCCCCCTGCTGGAGCTTGAGCGCCATTTCCTCGATAACGCCTGCGCCATTGAGCGCTGGATGCGCACCCAATGGCAGGAACATCTACCCCCTTTTTACGGCTCGACCGATCTGCGCAACTCAGGTTTCAAGCTCGCGCCGGTTGACCTCAACCTGTTCCCGGGTGGTTTCAACAATCTCAACGACGCCTTCATGCCCCTGTGCGTGCAGGCCGCCCAGGCCGCCATCGAGCGCATCTGCGCGGGTGCCGGCTCCATCCTCCTGATTCCCGAGAACCACACCCGCAACCAGTTCTACCTCCAGAACGTGGCCAAGCTGGTGTCCATCCTGCGTCTGACCGGGCTCGAAGTCCGTCTCGGCAGCCTGCTTCCCGAGATCACCGCGCCCACCGTGGTCGAACTCGCCAATGGCAGCAGCCTGACCCTCGAACCCCTGGAGCGCCACGGCAGCCGCCTCGGCCTGAAGGACTTCAACCCCTGTGCGGTGCTGCTCAACAACGACCTGTCCGCCGGCGTTCCCCGTGTCCTGGAGAATCTCCACGACCAGTGGGTCATCCCGCCGGTCCATGCCGGCTGGCACGCCCGGCGCAAGTCCAACCACGCCGCCGCCTACGACCGGGTGACTCAGGATTTCGGCAAGGCCATCGGTATCGACCCGTGGCGCATCAACCCGGCCTGGGACACCTGTGGTGGCCTGGATTTCCACGCCCGTGCGGGTGAGCAGGAGCTGGCTGACAAGGTCGCTGCGATGCTCGACAACATCCGCGCCAAGTACAAGGAGTATGAAGTCGCCGACGAGCCCTTCGTTGTGGTGAAGGCCGACGCCGGCACTTACGGCATGGGCGTGATGACGGTCAAGGATGCCGCCGAGCTGATCGGGCTGAACCGCAAGCAGCGCAACAAGATGAGCGTGGTGAAGGAAGGCCTGGAAGTACACGACGTGATCATCCAGGAGGGCGTGCACACCTTCGAGACGGTCAACAACGCCGTTGCGGAGCCGGTGGTCTACATGATGGATCACTACGTGGTCGGCGGCTTCTACCGGGTGCACACCCAGCGCGGCCGCGACGAGAACCTCAACGCCCCGGGCATGCACTTCGAGCCCCTGGCCTTCGAGGCCCCCTGCAGCCTGCCCGACTGCAACCAGGGGCCGGACGCCCCCCCCAACCGTTTCTACGCCTACGGTGTGGTGGCCCGGCTGGCCCTGCTCGCCGCAGCGGTCGAGATCGAGACCACCGAGCCCGCACCAGCCCTCGAAGAAGCCGCAGCCTGAGCCACCACCATGAAATTCGCCTTCATCCTCGACCCCCTCGACGCCCTCAAGGCCTACAAGGACTCCAGCATTGCGATGATGCGGGCCGCCGCCCGGCGCGGTCACCAGGTCTTCGCCATCCAGCGCGAAGCCCTGGTGTGGGAGGGTGGCGAGGTATCGGCGCGGGCCCTGGCCCTCACCCCCACCGATGACGATCACGCCTGGTACCGCGCCGGTGGCGAAGCCGTTCTGCCCCTCACCGCCTTCGACGCCGTGCTGATGCGTCAGGATCCGCCCTTCGACTTCGAATACGTCACGGCCACCTGGCTGCTTGAACGGGCGGCCCAGGCCGGGGCACGCATCTTCAACCACCCGCGCTCAATCCGTGATCACTCGGAAAAACTCGCCATCACCGAGTTTCCCCAGTTCACTCCGGCCACCCGGGTGGCCCGGGCCGCCACCGACATCAACGCCTTCATCGATGCCCATGGCGACACCATCCTCAAGCCCCTCGATGGCATGGGCGGTAGTCAGATCTTTCGGGTGCGGGCCAACGACCCCAACCGCAACGTCATCATCGAGACACTCACCCACGACGGGCGGCGCACCATCATGGCCCAGGCCTACCTGCCGGCCATCTCCGGGGGTGACAAGCGGGTGTTGATCATCGGCGGCAAGGTGATCCCCTACGCCCTCGCCCGCATCCCCATGGCCGGCGAGACCCGCGGCAACCTGGCTGCCGGCGGGCGTGGCGTGGCCATGCCCCTGACTGATGGCGAACGCGCCATCGCCGAGCACCTTGCCCCCATCCTGTGGGCGCGCGGCCTGCTCATCGTCGGCCTCGACGTGATCGGCGACCGCCTCACCGAAATCAACGTCACCAGCCCCACATGCATGGTCGAGATCACCGCCCAGATGAGCTTCGACGTACCCGGCGCCGTCATCGATGCCCTTGAGGAGGCATGCGCCTGATACACCGGCTCACCTTCTGGCTGCTGACCATCGGCCTCGCCCTGCTGCTGGCCGGCTGCCAGCGGGAGCGCCTCCATCAACAGGAATCCTATGTGTTCGGCACCCGGGTGGAGGTCATCACCTGGGGCGCGCCCGAGCCGGAAGCCCGCGCGGCCACAGCCGCGGTACTGCAGGAGTTCGACCGCCTGCACCGGGCCTATCATGCCTGGGAGCCCTCCGAGCTCACCACCCTCAACACTGCCATCGCTGCAGGCACCCCACAGATCCCGGTATCGCCGGAACTGGCCACCATGCTCGCCGACGCCAAGGCCATCGCCGCCACTGGTGACGAACTCTTCAACCCGGCCCTGGGCCAGCTGATCGCCCTGTGGGGTTTCCACACCGACACATTCACCCCCACCCGCCCCGCTCCCGACACGCTCGCCACCGCCATCAAGGCTCGCCCAAGCATGGCGGACCTGACAATCAACGGCACCACCGTCAGCAGCCGCAACCGCGCCGTGCAAATTGACCTGGGTGGCTATGCCAAAGGCTACGCCCTCGACCGGGCCGCCACCCTGCTCCGGCAAAGAGGCATCAGTAACGCCCTGATCAACATCGGCGGCAACGTGATGGCCCTCGGCAGCAAGGGCGAGTACCCCTGGCGGGTCGGCATTCAGCACCCGCGGGAAGCCCGCCCCCTGGCCAGCCTCCCCTTGCGCGACGGGGAAGCCATCGGCACCTCCGGCGATTACCAGCGCTTTTTCGAACTCGACGGTGAGCGTTACTGCCACCTCCTGGACCCCCGCAGCGGCATCCCCGGCCGGGGCACCCAGGCCGTCACCGTACTGATCACCCCGCGCCCGGGCGCCGGCACCCTGTCCGACGCCGCCAGCAAGCCCGTCTATCTGGCCGGGCCCGAATGGCGGATGTACGCCAAACGCTTCGGCATCGATCACGCCCTGAGGGTTGATGGGGACGGCCGCATCGAAGTCAGCCGGGCATTGCGCGACCGCCTCCAGTTTGAGCAAGGCCTATCCGCCACCGTGGTGGACTGAAGAGCGGCTCGCACGACCCCGTCATCTCCGGGTTTCTACGGCTTGCCGGGGCGGCCCCTTCGGATAGAATGCCCCACATGATCGGCATTTTTCTCATCACCCATGGCACGCTAGGCGAATCACTGATCCAGTGCGCCTGTCACGTGATGAATCGCCGTCCACCCCAGATCGTGCAATTGGGCATTTCCGGCCAGGATGACCCTCTGGATGCCCTACCGCTGGCGCGACAGCTGGTCACGCTCGTGGATAGCGGTGACGGGGTTCTGATCCTCACCGACATTCTGGGCGCCACCCCCGCCAACGTTGCGGCCAAACTCCTTGAGCCCGGACGCGTCGAAGGTGTGGCGGGCGCCAATCTGCCCATGTTGCTGCGCGCCATCACCTACCGGGAACGCAGCATGGACATGTTGGTCAAGAAAGCAGTGGCCGGCGCCTGCGAGGGCGTCGTGCACATGAAATAAAGCTTCACCCATAACAACAACCGTTGCTCCCAACACGCATCGTCAGCACACCGAGGAAGACAGGAAGACCGAACCATGCCGCGTCAGGAAGCACAAATCATCAACAAACTGGGGCTCCACGCCCGCGCCTCCGCCAAATTGACCCAGACCGCCAGCGCTTTCCAGAGCGAAGTCTGGCTGGAGCGCAACGGCAAGCGGGTCAATGCCAAGAGCATCATGGGCGTCATGATGCTGGCCGCAGCCAAGGGCAGCACCATCACCATCGACACCAGCGGAAACGACGCGGATGAGGCCATGGGCGCCCTGATCGCCCTGATCGCCGACAAGTTCGGGGAAGGGGAATGACGCGGCCGTCCCGCCCGATGGCGCGGGAGGGCGGGCGATGAGCTTCACCGTACACGGTCTTGCCGTATCTCAGGGCATCGCCATCGGCCACGCCCATCTGGTCTCCCATGCCCTGCTGGAAGTCGCCCACTTCACGATTGCCGCCAAGCACGTGGAGGCCGAAGTCACGCGCCTGCACAACGCCGTCACCCGAGTAAAAGCCGAGCTGGCCGGGCTCAAGGCCGCCACCGGTGCGGGCGCGGCCCCCTCGGAAGTGGATGCCTTCGTCGGCATGCACATCATGTTTCTCGAAGACCCGATGCTGGTGGAGGCGGCCGAACAGCTCATCCGCACCCGGCGGGCCAACGCCGAGTGGGCGCTTGTCCAGCAGATGGAACAGTTGGTGGAGCAGTTCGAGGCCATCGAAGACGCCTACCTGCGCGAACGCAAGTCCGACGTGGTGCAGGTGGTTGAGCGGGTCGTCAAGGTTCTCCTCGGCCACCCCGGCCACCTTCCGCCCAAACGCAAGGACGGCCTCGGCACCATCGTCGTCGCCCACGACCTGTCGCCCACCGACACCATCGGTTTCAAGGACCACGCCGTCGCCGGCTTCATCACCGACGTGGGCGGGCCCACCGGCCACACCGCCATCGTCGCCCGCAGCCTGTCGATTCCGGCCGTCGTCGCCCTGCGCCACATCCGCCATGTGGTGAAGGACGACGAGCTGATCATCATTGACGGCACCCGCGGCGTCGTCATCGTCGACCCGGATGAGCGCGTCCTCGAGGAATACCGCCTGCGCAAGGCGGCCGTCGAACTCGAACGCTCCAAGCTCAAGCGCCTCAAGTCCACCCGGGCCGCCACCCTGGACGGCGAGGAGGTGCAGATCCTCGCCAACATCGAGCTTCCCCCCGACGCCGTGCAGGCCAAGGGCGTTGAAGCGGACGGCGTGGGCCTGTTCCGCACCGAATTCCTGTTTATGAGCCGGGAAACCTGGCCGGACGAGGACGAGCAGTTCGATGCCTACCGCGCCGTGGTCAAGACCATGGCCGGCAAGCCCGTCACCGTGCGCACCCTCGACGTGGGCGCCGACAAGGAGCTCGAGGGCGCCACCCGCACCGAGGACAACCCGGCCCTGGGCCTGCGGGCGATCCGCTTCTGCCTGGCCGAGCCCAAGATGTTCCTGACCCAGCTACGGGCGCTGCTGCGTGCCAGCCACTACGGCAAGCTGAAGATCCTGATCCCCATGCTGGCCAGCAGCAACGAGATCGACCAGACCCTGGTCCTCCTCGACAAGGCCAAGGCCCAGCTACGCGAACGCAAGATCAAGTTCGACGAGGCCGTACAGGTCGGCGGCATGATCGAAGTCCCCGCCGCGGCCCTGTGCCTGGGTGCCTTCACCCGGCGACTGCAGTTCCTGTCCATCGGCACCAACGACCTGATCCAATACACGCTGGCCATCGACCGGGGCAACGAGGCGGTCGCACACCTCTACAACCCACTGCACCCGGCCGTGCTGCGCCTGATCCACCAGACCATCCAGGCCGGCATCAAGGCCGGCATCCCCGTGTCGGTGTGCGGCGAGATGGCCGGCAACCCGGAGTGCGCCCGCCTGCTCATCGGCATGGGCCTGCGACAGTTTTCCATGCACCCGGCGCAGATCCTGGAAGTCAAGCAGGCCATCCTGCGGGCCGACGCCTCCGACCTGACCCCCAAGGTACAGCGCCTCCTCAAACTGGACGACCCCGACCGGGTGCGCGAAGCGGTGGAGAAACTGTAAACACGCGTTCCGCCGGGTTTGACTTGCCACCAAGCCTCGCGCTAATCTCTGGGCTCAGCGCCGATTTGAACCCTTCAGCTTGCGGGCGCTTTACAAGTACGGCTAAAGCGACGGCAGCCCAGTCAGCGACCGTTCGCCGGCTGGGTTTTTCGTTTTCGGGACGAAACTGAGATGAAAGAACAACAATCCGTCGGAATCGTGGTGCCGCAGACGGCCCACTTCAGTGATCCACTCCCCCTAAAGAGCGGTGGCGTGCTACCCCAGTATGACCTGGTCTACGAGACCTACGGCACCCTCAACGCCGCCCGCAGCAACGCGGTGCTGGTGTGCCATGCCCTGTCCGGCTCCCACCACGTGGCCGGCAAACACGCCGACAGCGGCGCCGAAGGCTGGTGGGACAATCTGGTCGGCCCCGGCAAGCCGCTGGATACCCGCCGCTTCTTCGTCATCGGGGTCAACAACCTGGGTGGCTGTTATGGCAGTTCCGGGCCCAACTGCATCAACCCGGCCACCGGCAAGCCCTGGGGCGCCGACTTCCCCTTCGTCACCGTCGAAGACTGGGTCGATGCCCAGGCCCGCCTGGCCGACCGGCTCGGCATCGAGCGCTTTGCCGCCGTGGTAGGGGGCAGCCTGGGCGGCATGCAGGCCCTGTCGTGGACGCTGCAATACCCCGACCGGGTCGCCCACGCCCTGGTGATCGCCTCGGCCCCCAAGCTCACCGCCCAGAACATCGCCTTCAATGAGGTGGCCCGTCAGGCGATCCTGAAAGACCCGGAGTTCCACGGCGGCCACTACTACGAGCACGGCGTGGTCCCCACCCGCGGCCTCGCCCTGGCGCGCATGATCGGCCACATCACCTACCTGTCCGACGACGCCATGGGCCAGAAATTCGGCCGCGCCCTGCGTCACGACAAACCGGTGTTCAGCTACGACGTGGAGTTCGAGATCGAGTCCTACCTGCGCTACCAGGGCGACAAGTTTGCCGGCTTCTTCGACGCCAACACCTACCTGCTCACCACCAAGGCCCTCGACTACTACGACCCGGCCTTCGACTACAACGGTGATCTGGTAGCCGCCCTCGGCCGGGCCAAAGCCGACTATCTGGTCGTTTCCTTCAGCACCGACTGGCGCTTCGCCCCGTCACGCAGCCGGGAGATCGTCTACGCCCTGATGCACAGCGACCGCCGGGTCAGCTACACGGAGATCGACTGCCCCGCCGGCCACGACTCCTTCCTTCTCGACGACCCCCAGTATCACGGCATCCTGCGGGCCTATATCGACAACATCCAGGTGTAAGGGGCGTGCCATGAGCTTCCAGCGTTACGACTACGACGTGATCGCCAACTGGATCGAACCGGGCGAGCGCATCCTCGACCTGGGCTGCGGTGACGGCAGCCTGCTGCGCTATCTCGCCGAAGTCCGCCAGGTGCGCGGCTATGGCGTGGAGAAAGACCCCGAGCGGGTTCTGGCCTGCGCCCGCAACGGCATCAACGTGATCCAGATCGACATGGAAGAAGGCCTCGCCGGCTTCGACGACGGCTTCTTCGACCACGTCATCATGAGCCTGTCCCTGCAGGCCATGCACAACACCCAGGGCATCCTGAAGGAGATGCTGCGCGTCGGCCGCGAGGCCGTGGTGAGCTTCCCCAACTTTGCCTACTGGCGTCACCGCCAGGCCATCCTCAACGGCCACATGCCGATATCGAAGAACCTGCCGCACCAGTGGTACAACACGCCCAACATCCGCTTCTTCACCATCGCGGACTTCGACGACCTGTGCGCCCAGGAAGGCATCGCCATCCACGAACGACTGGCCTTCGACGAGGACAAGGTGATCACCGACGAACCCAACTTCCTGGCCAGCGTTGCCCTCTACCGCCTCGGCCGGAGCGAACCATCGACAGGCTGACGGCCAGGGGGGATTGCCCTATCATCTCCGCAGATAGCGTCCATTTCCGGAGAGCGTCATGAGTACCCCCCAAGTCGGCATCCTGCTGCCCCTGCCCCCCCTCGCCCGCTACCTCGCCTTCAATCTCGAGCCAGGCACCGACGTGGCCGCCGGGCTCGCAGCCCTGCAGGGCGTCGTTGATGGCGAGCGCACCGTCGCCGGCATCGGCATGGCCCCCCTCGGCGCCCTTGGCCGCAAGGTCCCAGGTCTCAAGCCCTTCCCGCCCCTTTCCGGCCCCGGCGTGGACATCCCCTCCACACCCTTCGCCCTGTGGCTATGGCTGCGCGGTGACGACCGGGGTGAACTCCTGCACCGGGCGCGCCACATCGAGACGGCTCTGGCCCCGGCATTCACCCTGACAGACGCCTGGGACGCCTTCAAGCACGACGGTGGGCGCGACCTCAGCGGCTACGAGGACGGCACCGAGAACCCGGAGGGCGACGACGCCATTGCCGCCGCCATCGCCGCCGACGGCTCCAGCTTCGTCGCCGTGCAGCGCTGGACCCACAACTTCAGCCACCTCGAAGCCATGCAGCCCGAGGAGCGCGACAACTGCATCGGCCGCCGGCGCAGCGACAACGAGGAGCTCGACGACGCCCCCGAGTCCGCCCACGTCAAACGCACCGCCCAGGAGAGCTTCACCCCCGAGGCCTTCCTCGTGCGCCGCTCCATGCCCTGGGCCGAAGGCCGTAACGCCGGCCTGATGTTCGTCGCCTTCGGCCACAGCGTCGACGCCTTCCAGGCCCAGATGCGACGCATGCTGGGCCTGGAGGACGGCATTGTGGACGCGTTGTTCCGGTTTACCCGGCCGGTATCCGGCGCGTACTTCTGGTGTCCGCCGCTGGTGGGCGGGAAGCTGCAGCTACCACGCTGAGGCTCAGGCACCTCAATCCTTCCGTCGACGACTCAGGCCCCCCATTCCACCCAGCGCGAAAAAGTCCATCGTGCAAGGCTCGGGCACAAGTTGTGTCCGTCGACTGAATGCGGAGAGTCACCGACGGCACGTCAGCCAGCCCCATAAATGAAAGCTGGACTGCGAACATATACTCATTCGCTTGCCCCACTGCATCCGGCGACCGGGAGAGACTGGTGGCGGCGCCATCGAGCAAAGTCTCAAGCAGACTCGGTCACATTCGGATTGCTGCGCCAAGCACCCAAGACATAGCCAGCCGGCTGATCGAAGACAAACTGACCGTTCAACGTCACCGTGCCCCACTGATTCACCGCATGCAACCCCACCTGCGAATTGCTTTGGGTAATCACCCGGGGTCACGCGTGGAGAAGTATCCTTCATTGCTTGGGAGAGCCGCCCGGGTGTCACGGGTTGCAGGCTGTAGATGTTCTCAACCTGGATGCTCGCCGGCTCCGTCACCGTATGGATCGCTCCAGTCGCCGGATCCACCGTTGCGCTGTCCCACAGGAGAGCACTCCGTTGCGTTTCCGAACCCGTACCGGCAATCCGGAAGCTATTCCTGCTCCTTGTCCTGCGTTCAGTCGCCGTCGCCGCCATGATGTAAGTCAATCAGCTCAGGACACCCGGGAAACGTATCCTTGGTTTGTATTTGCTGTCGCAGGCCGCCAACGACCAATCATCAAAGATGCGCGTGCACAACGAGCCTGACATTTATGGTCAATTCGAACATGACATCGAACTGCCCCTCCCCAAATCCCGAATGTCCCGCTTGGGCGATCTGGTTCGACGGCTCCGCCCATCCAAACCCTGGCCGTATTGGCTTGGGCGTATTCCTACGCGACCCCGAAGGGCGCAGACACGAATTCTCCGCCGCAGCATCTTCCAGCGGCTGCAACAACGAAGCAGAGTTATTGGCTCTGGAGCAGGCCCTGCTCATGGCGCGGACATTGGGAGCCTTGTCCGTTGCACTGCACAGCGACAGCGACTTCGTCGTAAAGCATGTCAACGGCCTTGCGCATACCGAGGTCTTGCACCTTAAGGCCCTTATTCAGAAAGTGAGGAGGCAACTCGAAGGCTTTCCCGGGAGTACCCTGATCTGGATCCCGCGCCATCGCAACAGTGATGCGGACCGCCTTTCCCGGGCCGCCCTCGGCCTGCCGGACAAGCCGGGGCTACACCCCGGCCTGCTGCGCCGTCGGCGCTGACGTCTCCTGGAGCAGACGTGCGGCCATCAAGCCATTGACCAGCCCGAACAGGGTGGCGGCCAGCGCAAACACCGGGACGAGATAGAACACCCCGTCATGGGGAACCAGCCAGGCCCGCGCCACCACCAGTTGCCCGGCGATATGAGCAAAGGCGGCCAGTACGCTCTGGCTGACCGGCCCGAAAGCCCGCCTGGGCAGATGCCTGGCGAGGCCCAGCACCGCCAGGCTGGCCACGCTACCAGCCAGGCTGAGGAAAAACCCCGGCGCCAGAAACTGCCCGAGGAGCAGGCTGCTGACCAGTACCCGCAGCAGCGCCACCCACGCCGCTTCACGCCAGCCCCAACGGGCGAGCACAACCAGGACGATGATGTTGGCGAGCCCGGGCTTGACGCCGGGCAGGGGCAGCGGGATCGCAGCCTCCGCAACGGTCAGGACGATGGCCGCCGCCGCATGGCGGGCCACCCGATGGTCTTCGGCCGAAGGCCTCAGGATGATCTCAGTAGTTGAGGGAGTCATAGTCGGCGTTACGGCCGGACAGGGCCAGACTGACCTGGTTGGGCGCACAGATCGCCACTGCACCGGCACGACTCAGCCACCCCTGACGCACACAATACTGGCGCGGCCCGGGGTCGGCGGCAACCCGGGCACGGCCGGGCTGGATCTCGATGCGGGTAGCACCAAGCGGCCCGGGCACTTCAAGGATCCGGGGAACGGTCAGATCCACCTCGGCAAAAACCCTGCCACCGGCCTTGATCACAGCCCGGTCGGGGCGGCCCCCCTGCCACAGTGTCACGGCCGATAGCCCGCAGGCCATCAAGGCGATGGCCAGAACCAGCAGGTCGCCAACCTTGAGAAAGGCGGCCCAAGCCCCCAGCCACTGCCGCAAGTTCACTTCAGGGAACGGTGGCGCACATGAACCCGAGCCGTTTCGCGGAAGCGCTCGGCGAGTTGCTCGGCGACATACACCGAGCGATGCTGCCCGCCCGTGCAGCCGATCCCGATGGTCAGGTAGCTACGGTTGTCATTGACATAGGCCGGCAGCCAGGACGCCACGAAAGCGTAGATGTCCTCCACCATCCGCCCCACTTCAGGCAATCTGGCGAGGAAATCGATCACGGGGCCGTCCTTGCCGGTAAGGGGGCGCAGCACCAGGTCATAGTGGGGATTGGGCAGGCATCGGACGTCGAAAACCAGATCGGCATCAAGGGGAATACCGTGCTTGAAACCGAAGGACTCGAAAAGCACGGTGATCTGGCTGCCCGCTTCCAGGTCCATGAAGCCCTTGACCCAATTACGCAGCGTGTTGGCCGACATGTCGCTGGTATCAATGCGTTGCCCAAGCTCGGCAATCAGCGCAAGGGCTTCCCGCTCTCGGGCAATGGCCTCACCCAGGGTGCTGCATTCGTCACCGAGGGGATGCTTGCGCCGGGTTTCCGAGAAACGGGCGATCAGGGTGTCGTCACGGGCATCGAGAAACAGGATCCGCAGATCACTGACCATGGCGCGCAGGGCTTCAACCTGCCGGGGAAGGGCTGCGATGCTGGCACCGGAGCGCACGTCCACTGCCACCGCAATGCGCTGGTAGCCGGCCCCCCTGAGATGGGACACCAGTTGCGGCAGCAGGGCTGAGGGCAGATTGTCCACGACGTAGTGGCCCGAATCTTCCATCACATTGAGGGCGACGCTCTTGCCCGAACCGGACAGACCGCTGATCAAGACGAGTTGCATGGCGTTACCTGTTGAGAGCATGGCTGCTGATCCTTTTGCCAGCCTGCCATTGATACGTGACAGATTCTCACTTTCTTTGAGGCAGCATAAACAACTTTCTACAATCTGGGCGCCTCGTATTTCTGTGAAAATGGCATTTTTGTGAATTTATGTCACAAGAAGAAGATGGCCTTTGCGGCACGCTACGCCAGCCCGCTCCAGATCGGTCACCAGCCACGCCGCGAGCGCCTCGGGCGTCAGCCCGAGAAAACGCCGGTTTGCTTCACGGTAGAGGTAAACCTCATCCAGGTATGCCGGCAGGGCATCCACATCGATGCTCCGCTGTTCGAGGAGCATGAAGGTGATGCAGGCACGAATGGCATTGCGGGCCATCCGGGCACCATCCTGCTCGAAGGCATGCAGACGCGAGAACGCCGCACGCAGGGCTTCATCTACCTCAACAAAGGGGGCACCGTGGCCCGGTATGACCAGATCGACGGGCAAGCGTGCGATGGCCTCAAGGGTTTCACGCACGGCCGTGAGGCCGCCGCCAGCACCGATAACCTCGACAAAAAGAATGCCGAAGCCATCCCGCCATAGGGCATCACCGGAAATCAGCAGGCGGGCGTCGGGAGAATGGAAGACGAGAGCATCCATGTCGTGCCCCGGAGCGGGCAAGGCCTGCCACTCGAGCCCCCCCATGACCAGGCATTCACCGGGCACCAGCGTGAAGTCAACCTGGAAGGGTTCGCCCTGTTGGGCGGCAACGCTCAGCAGCAGGGCTTCCTCATCCCATCGCGCCACCGCGCCGGCCATACCCTCGGGCACGCCGATGCGGCAGTTGAAGGCGCGCTGCACGGCCGCGTTGCAGCCGATGTGATCGGAGTGGGAGTGGGTGTTGATGAGCCGGGCCAGACGCCGGCCGGCGAGCACATCGCCCACCAGCGCGACGGTCTGGGCCGCATGGCTCACGTAGCCGCTGTCCACCAGGGTGGCTTCGGGGCCGTCGAACAGCAGCACATTGTTGGCCGACAGCCAGCCCCGTTCAATGACCTTGATGCCGGGCGGCAGCGTCACGGGCCCAGCCTCAATCCGAGGACTCGACCTGCTCGCCGGGCAGGGGATGAATGCGGTCCGCCCCCGCTTCACTGTCGTCGCTGCCCGCCGAGTCGGTCTCGCCAAAGATGACCTCGGCGCTGCGACCGCAGCCGATGCAGTAGCCGTCCTCGATCTCGCAGATGCCGATACAGGGGTTGTCGTCGCTCATCGCCCGTCCTCAATCCCGCACGCATTCGCCGCGCAGGCCCAGATCGAAGAGATCGGCCGCAGCCCGGCGCGAAGCCACCTCACTCAGGATGGCCTGCTTGCGGGCGTCGCTGGCGCGGCTCCATTCGGTGATTTCGGGGATGCTGCGATAACAGCCTTCACAGTAGCCGCTGGCTTCGTTCATGCGGCAGACGTTGATGCACGGGGACGGAATACTCATGGGGGACTCTTGGGGAAAGCGTGCCCGCCGCTACGTGGCGGCAGGTCATGGATGAAAAGGCCTTGATCCGGTTATCGCAGACCGCAGCCCCTATGGCAAGGGCCGGGCGCTGCGGGGTGCAAACAGGCGCCGCACGAAACGCCACAACATCACGATCAGCAGGAAGGCCAGAACACAGAACACGGCCAGGGCCGCCAGGAAAAGCAGGGGCTGATGGATCAGCGTCCACATCCCGCCGGCAAACAGCGCGTCTTCCCCCAGGGAGGCCACCACGTTGCTGACCGGCTCCGGGGAAGTGTTGATTGCCGCCCGGGCGCCGGCCTTGGCCAGGTGCGTGCCGGCGGCCAGCGTTCCGCCGAGGAGGCCCATGGCGAGCTGCAGGGCGCCGCCCTGATCACCCATCACCGCGGCCGCAAGCGCGGCCCCGGCCGGGATGCGGATGAAGGTATGCACCGCATCCCAGATGGAGTCCAGCCAGGGCAGCTTGTCGGCAAAGAACTCCACCAGCAGGAGCAGACCTGACACCCCGAGGACCAGGGGATGGGCCAGCATGCCCAGGCCGCCCGGCAGCTGCACACCGGCAAAGCGCTCCAGGGCGCCGAGCACGAACACCAGGGCATACAGGCGCAGGCCGCTGGCCCACCCCAGCCCCGCCGCCAGCGCGGCCAGGGACGCCAGATCCACCGGCACATCACGCCAGTCGAGGAGCGGCTTGATGCCCTCGGCCAGGGCGTGCAGATCGGGACTGGCGAGGTCCATGGACTCAGGCCTTCAGGTGCTGCGCGTGGTGGGCCAAGTGGTCCGCCATGAAGGTGGAGATGAAGTAGTAGCCGTGGTCATAGCTCGCATGACGGCGCAGGATGAGGGGCTGACCATCGGCACACACCTGCTCGAAACGGTCTGGGTTGAGCTGGGTCGGCAGGAACTGGTCGGCCATGCCCTGATCAATCAGGATGGGCGGGCAACGCCGGCCATCCTCCACCAGGGTGCTGGCGTCATGCTCGCGCCACACTTGGCGGTCCGCTCCCAGGTAGCCACCAAAAGCCTTTTCACCCCACGGGCACAGACTGGGCGCGGCAATCGGTGCGAAGGCCGATACCGATCGGTACAAGTCCGGATGCCGCAGGGCCAGGGTGAGGGCACCGTGCCCCCCCATGGAGTGGCCGAAGATTCCGCAACGGACCGGATCGGCGGGAAAGCGGCTCGCCACCAGCTGGCGCAGCTCGCCGGTGATATAGCTCTCCATGCGCCAATGGCGGGCCCAGGGCTCGCACACCGCGTCCAGGTAGAAGCCGGCGCCCACACCGAAGTCCCAGCTCTCCGCCTCGCCGGGCACGTTGGCGCCGCGGGGGCTGGTATCCGGCGCAACCAGCATCAGGCCCAGCTCGGCGGCCATCCGCTGGGCGCCGCCCTTGATCGGGAAGGTCTCTTCCGTACAGGTCAGCCCGGCCAGGTAGAACAGCACCGGTACCGGGCCGCTGGCAGCCTGGGGTGGCACGAACACCGCGAACTTCATCGGCAGGCCGATGGCCCGCGATTCATGGCGGTAAAAGCCCTGCCGACCGCCGAAGCAGCCGTGTTCGGAGAGGGTCTCGAAGCCGGTGTCGCCCATCTCAGTACAACACCACCGAGCGGATCGATTCGCCCTTCTTCATCAGGTCGAAGCCGTCATTGATCTGGTCGAGGGTCAGCGTATGGGTGATCAGATCGTCGATGTTGAGCTTGCCCTCCATGTACCAGTCCACGATCTTGGGCACGTCGGTGCGGCCGCGGGCGCCACCGAAGGCAGAGCCCTTCCAGACGCGACCGGTGACAAGCTGGAACGGCCGGGTGGAGATCTCGGCGCCCGCCTCGGCCACACCGATGATCACCGACTGGCCCCAGCCCTTGTGGGTGCATTCCAGCGCCTGACGCATCACCTTGGTATTGCCGATGCACTCGAAGCTGTAGTCGGCGCCGCCGTCAGTGAGCTGAACGATGTGATCGACCACGTTCTCGACTTCGTTCGGATTGATGAAGTGGGTCATGCCGAACTTGCGGGCCATGGCTTCACGACCGGGGTTGAGGTCCACGCCGATGATCTTGTCGGCGCCCACCATCCTGGCGGCCTGGATCACGTTGAGGCCGATGCCACCAAGGCCGAACACCACCACGTTGGCACCGGCCTCCACCTTGGCGGTGAACAGCACGGCGCCCACGCCGGTGGTCACGCCACAGCCGATGTAGCAGACCTTGTCGAAGGGCGCGTCCTCGCGGATCTTGGCCAGGGCGATCTCGGGTACCACGATGTAGTTGGAGAAGGTGGAGGTGCCCATGTAGTGCAGAATGGGCTTGCCATCCAGGCTGAAGCGGCTGGTCGCGTCCGGCATCAGGCCACGGCCCTGGGTGCTGCGGATCTTCTGACACAGGTTGGTCTTGCGCGACAGGCAGAACTTGCACTCGCGGCATTCGGGCGTATAGAGAGGAATCACATGATCGCCAGCCCGCAGGGACTTCACGTCCGGCCCCACATCGACCACAACCCCGGCACCCTCATGGCCGAGGATGGCCGGAAAAAGGCCTTCCGGATCAGCCCCGGAGAGGGTGTAGTAGTCGGTATGGCAGATGCCGGTGGCCTTGACCTCCACCAGCACCTCGCCAGCCTTGGGGCCGTCGAGATCGACCATTTCAACGGATAGCGGTGCTCCGGCTTTCCAGGCAACGGCGGCGCGGGTCTTCATGGGTGTTCTCCTTGGGGTGTAGCAGTTGTCATAGCTGTTTCTCGTCGCGGATGCGCTTGCCGACGGCAGGGGGGTGGTAGACCCCCATGGCGCGCAGCAACGCAAACACGTTGTCTTCAACCAGCAGCAGGCCACGGTTCTCGGCCTTCATGAAACCTTCACCGACGCCACGGTCCATCATCTGGACGAGTGGCTGGTAATAACCTTCGACATCGAGCAGGGCGATCGGCTTGCTGTGGAAGCCAAGCTGCGCCCAGGTGAGGATCTCGAACAGCTCCTCGAATGTGCCCAGGCCACCGGGCAGGGCGATGAAGCCATCGGCCAGTTCGGCCATGCGGGCCTTGCGGGTGTGCATGGAGTCAACCACCTCCAGACGGCTCAAGCCCTCGTGCCCCACCTCCCATTCCATCAGGGCGCGGGGAATCACCCCCACCACCTTGCCGCCGGCCGCCAGGCAAGCATCGGCAACGGCGCCCATCAGGCCGACATTGCCACCGCCATACACCAGTTCAAGCCCGCGCTCGGCGAGGGTCTTGCCGAGAAACTCGGCTGCAGCCCGGTAGGCTGGCCTGACGCCCGGGCGCGAACCACAGAAGACGCAGATGCTGCGCATGTCAGAAGGGGCCGTTGGCCAGCCAGCGTTCGAGCTGCGGCAGGCGGTCGTTGCCCCAGAAACCTTCGCCTTCGACAATGAAGAACGGCGAACCAAACACACCCCGGGCCTCCGCCAGGTCGATCTCGGCCTTCAGGCGAGCCTTGGTGGCGGCATCGGAGAAAGCGGCAGACACGTCCTCCCGGTCAAGCTTGAGCGCTTCGGCGATCTCCAGCAGGACGGCGGTTTCGGCAATGTTACGGCCTTCGACGAAGTAGGCGCGGAACACCGCATGGGCAAAACTGCGGGCCTCGTCCGGGTTGCGGTCACTGAGCCACTGGAAGGCACGTGCGGCATGCTCCGTATGCACGGGGTAGGGTATCGGCGCCTTGTAGGGAATACCGAAATAGGCGGAAGAGCGCTCGACGTCACGCCTGACGTACTCGGTGCGCATCAGCGCCGCCGGAATCTTCATGCCACCCTGGGGCTGAAACTGGGCATCCAGCACGATGGCATGCCACATCACCGCACGGCCATGCCTGGCACCAAGTGCGTCGATCTGCTCCGACGCCAGATAGCCGTAAGGTGAGGAAAAATCGAAATAGAAATCAATGGGCGCTGACATGGGGTCTCCGGGAAGCTCGAGGGTCAACTTAGCTGGCATTATCCCTGTGTTGCCCCCCACTTGGCGGGCGATACAGGGATCAGAAGCCCCCTTCGGCCAGCCACCGCTCCACTTGGGGAAGACGATCGGCCCCCCAGAACGCTTCGCCATCGACGAAGACAAAGGGCGAGCCAAACACCCCGCGCGACAGCCCCAGATCGACTTCGGCCGCCAGACGCGCCTTGATCTCGGTGCCCGTCAGCACTCCGGCCAGTTCGTCACGGTCGACTCCCTGCGCCGCAGCAAGGTCGAGCACCGCCGCGAGATCCGAGATATTCACATCATCAACGAAGTAAGCCCGGTACGCAGCCAGACCGAAAGCCTTTGCCCGCGCCGGACTGCGGTCATTGAGCCACAGGAAGGCCCTGGCCGCATGTTGGGTAGGAATGGGAAAGGCACTGGGCTGTCGGAAGGGCAGATCGAAATAGCGCGCCGAACGTTCGATGTCGTGCAGCGAGTAGGCACCCTTGAGGGGGATCGTGGGCAGCGGCGCGAGGCCGGTGACCTTGAAGGTGACCCCAAGCAGGAAAGGATGCCAATGCACTGTGCGCCCATAGCGCGCCGCCAGGGCATCAATCTTTTCGGCGGCAAAGTAGCCGTAGGGCGAGGAAAAGTCGAAGTAGAAATCAATGGGCGCAGCGGGTTGCCGGGTGTCGGCCATGGCGTAGTCCTCCGTTTTCAGGCCCCCCTGGGCCACAGGATCATCTGGGTGCAGCGGAAGAGGGCCAGACGCCGGCCATCGCCGCTGCTCACTTCCGCATCCCATACCTGGGTGCTACGGCCAAGATGCACGGCCCTGGCCTCGCAACACAGTCTGCCTTCAGTCTGGGTGCCAAAGAAGTTGCTCTTCAGTTCGATGGTAGTGAAACTCTCCGCCCCCGCCGGCAGATGGGCAACGGTCGCATAGCCGGCACTGGTGTCTGCAAGGGCAATGACGGTGGCCGCGTGCAGGAAACCATTGGGTGCGAGCATCTCGGGACGGATCGTCAGGTGCGAAAGAAGCCGCCCGGGGGCGAGCTCGAGCGCCTCGAAGCCGAACCAGCCGGGCAGATGCCCCTGCCCGCGGGCGTTGAGGCCGTCAAGGGTCACCTCCTTGCGCAGAACCCCCTTGGCCATACCACGCACCGCGTCATGCATGGCATTCACGCTTCGAGGGTCTCGAGGGCGGAAAAATAACGGGGCATGAGATCCTCACGACGGCTCACATTGATGCCAAGGTCACGGATCAGGCCGTCCTTCAGGCCATACACCCAGCCATGCACCGTCAGACGCTGCCCCCGCTTCCAGGCATCCTGGACGACGATGGTCTGGCACACATTCACCACCTGCTCCAGGGCGTTCAACTCGCACAGGCGGTCATGTCGCATGTCTGGGGGCAGCAGCTCAACCCGGTCCAGGTGCTTCACATGGACATCCTGCACATGGCGCAGCCACAGATCCACCAGCCCGACCCGCTCACGCTTGAGGGCAGCCTTCACACCACCGCAGCCGTAGTGGCCCACTACCATGATGTGCTTGACCTTCAATACATCAACGGCAAACTGGATCACCGACAGGCAGTTGAGGTCGGTATGCACCACCACGTTGGCCACGTTGCGATGCACGAAGACCTCGCCTGGCAGCAGACCGATGATCTCGTTGGCCGGCACGCGGGAATCGGAGCAGCCTATCCACAGGTATTCGGGGTTCTGCAGGGTGGACAGCTTCTCGAAGAAGCCCGGATCCACCTGGCGCATCTTGCGCGACCACGCCAGGTTGTAGTCGAAGAGGTGGAAGAGGTTCTCGTTCTTGATCTCGGATTCCGACCAGTTTTCCAGGTCGAGGGCGAGGAACATCGTGCCTTCGACCGGCGTCGGGTAGTAGGCCGGCGCCTCCTTGAAACCCAGCTCCCGATAGAGCTTCACTGCGATGCGCATGGCCGGCAGGGTATCCAGCATGACCTTGCGATAGCCCAGGCTCTTGGCGGCCTTGATGGCGGCAAGAGCGAGTTCGCGGCCGACACCGCTGCCCCGCGACTCCGGCTCCACGTATAGACGCTTCATCTCGCAGACGCCTTCGGTGGCCGCCCGGATGCCAATGCAGCCGGCGGGCCGTCCATCCAGCTCTGCAAAGAAAAGACGCCCGCTGGGGGGCGAATAGGCCCCGGGCAGCGAGGCCATCTCCTCGGCAAAGTTCTGATAGCCCAGATCGACACCCAGCCATCCCGCGTAATTGCGGAAAAACTGCCGGACATGCTCGATCTCGGCATGATCATCATCACCCAGGATGCGGAGGGTTACTGCCATCGGTCACTCATCCTCAAAGTTGAGACAGCCCGACAAGATACCCTGCCGCGCAGTACGTTTCATCATGAACGTTTGTAGCCCCCGCCGGATGCGCTCAGCACCTATGAAGAAATCGTCGCGAGCCGTTCGACTTCGTGTCGAGAAGCGCAGGCTCACCAGGCGTGCGGTGCGCCTCGCAGGGGTGAAATCGGACCGTGCAGCAGATTCAATCACGAGCGCTCAAACCCCTTTCTCCTTGCGCCCATGCATGGCCATGATGGTCTGCTGCATCACCGCGCACAGGGTCCATTGCTCGGCCTTGATGGCGAAGACCTCGGCCCTCGTGATGATCAGCGTGCGCCCTGATCGGATCACCTCGCCACGGGCCACAAGGCGTTCCCCGTCGGCCGGGGCGATCAGGTTGAGCTTGTACTCGACGGTGAGCACGCTGCTGTCGGCCGTGGTGAGTGTGTTGGCCGCATAGCCGGCGGCCGAGTCTGCAATCATCCCGACCACCCCGCCGTGGATGAAGCCGTGCTGCTGGGTGATCTCCTGCCGGTAAGGCAGGTGGATCTCCGTATAGCCCGGCTCGACCACCGCCAGATGGGCGCCGATCAGACGCATGGCCTGTTGCAGGTTGAAACTGGCGCGCACTCTGCCGACATAGTCGGGATCGCGGGGGTGGAAAGGCTCCAGGGGTGGGCGGGTCACGACAGGTTTCCTCGATTGGGCCCGCTTCGGCGAGCCGCTTTTTTAACGTTTACGTAAACGTAACTTTAGTGGTAAAAATCATCCACCTTCGCGAAGACGTGCGGCAAGTTCAGCGCGGGCTTCGGCGGCCCCCTCGGGATTCTCGGCCAACAACTCCAAGCATTGCTTTTCGAGCATGCCGATTTCGCCAAGAACGGCAACGATGTCCTCACGCTGCTGCTCGATCACCCGCCGACGCTCATCCAGCACGGACAGAAAACGACGGAGCTGGGGTGCCGAATTGCGCACACCGTCGTACATGCCAAGCAGCTCGCCGATCTCGGCCAGGGACAATCCCAGGCGCTTGCCGCGCAGAACGAGGCGCAGCCGGGTACGGTCACGCTTGGCATAGATGCGATTGCGACCGGCACGGGTCGGCGCCAAGAGGCCTTCATCCTCGTAAAAACGGATGGCTCGCGGAGTGATGCCGAATTCACGGGCGAGTTCGGTAATGGTGTAGGTTTCTTCCTGGCTCATCGGGTCCGGCGCAGAACATGCTTTCGCATAGGGAACGAGGTGCAGTAAATCAGATTTCGCAGCCCCGGGCAACGCGGCGAAGCGAAACAACCCACTGGAAACAACAGGAGAAGAATTGGATGACAGCGACACTGGACTACCCCTTCGAGACCGTGCCCGCGGCCGGCGAGACCCGACAAGTCGCACCCGGGGTGCATTGGATCCGGATGCCCCTGCCTTTTGCTCTCAACCACATCAATCTGTGGCTGATCGAGGATGGCGAGGGTGTCGTGATCGTCGATACCGGCTACGGGCTTGAAGGCAGTCAGGATGCGTGGAATACCATCCTCGACGGACTTGACCGGCCGGTGACACGGATCATCGTCACCCACTGCCACCCGGACCACCTGGGCCTGGCCCAGTGGCTTGCCGAAAAGACCGGCGCACCGGTCACCATGACCCTGGGTGAGTTCCTCTGCGGTCACGCCCTGTGGAACCAGCTACCTGGCTACAACGTGACCGACATGGTTGCCCAGTTTCGCCAGCATGGCCTAGACGGGGAACGTTGCAACGCGCTCGCTAGCCGTGGCAACGCCTACAAGCGGGGCGTCCCGTCCCTGCCGGCCCGCTACGACCGGGTGATCGGTGGAGACAGCCTGGAGATCGGCGGCCGCCGCTGGACCGCGATCACCGGACACGGCCACTCGCCCGAGCATATGTCACTGCATTGCGAGTCCGTTGGCGTACTGATTTCGGGCGACATGCTGCTTCCCCGCATTTCCACCAACGTGAGCGTATTTGCCGCCACGCCGGATGACGATCCACTGGGACGATTCCTCGATTCAATCCGCGGTTTCAAGCAGTTGCCCGCAGCCACGCTCGTGCTACCATCCCACGGGAGCCCGTTCCGAAACATCGGTTTGCGCGTGGATCAGCTCGTCGAGCACCATGCCGACCGCTGTGCGGAACTTCTCGCCGCCTGTACCGTGCCGCGCTGCGCGGGGGAGCTTCTTGCAACCCTTTTCCCGCGAGAACTGGACACGCACCAGGTCATGTTTGCCATGGGAGAAGCCATCGCTCACCTGAACCATCTTGTGCACAAGAGAGAATTGTGCCGTTCAGGGGAAACCGATGGGATCGTCCGTTTCGTCATAAGCCATCAATAAAGGAGAGCCCGAGAATGGCTGCGCAAGACAAAGAAGTTGCCAAGTCCGAACTGCCGGACCCCAAGGAAGTCGCCAAGACCTACGCTGAAGTCGCGCAACGGGCCTCCAAGCTGCTGGCCGATCACATCCAGAAGCAGGTCAAGAAGGGCATCACCGCGCCCGCCGACGAGCTGGGCATCGCCCAGGCCTTCATGGACATGATGGGCAAGCTGCTGTCCAATCCCTACCGCCTCGCCCAGGCCCAGATGAACCTCGTGTGGGACTACTTCTCGCTGTGGCAGCACTCCATGATGCGCCTCACCGGAGTCGGCGCCGGCAGCCCGGTAGCCACCCCGGCCAAGGACGACAAGCGCTTCAAGGACGAAGAATGGCAGGAGCACTTCCTGTTCGACTTCATGAAGCAGTCTTACCTCATCGCCGCCCGTCACATCCATGACACAGTGAGCAGCGTTGACGGCCTGGACGACCAGAGCCAGAAGAAGGTCAACTTCTACACCCGTCAGTACATCGACGCCCTGTCCCCCTCGAACTTCGCCCTGACCAACCCGGAAGTCTTCCGTGAGACGGTCAAGAGCCACGGCCAGAACCTAATCAAGGGCCTGAACAACCTGCTGCGCGATGTGGAAGACGGCGGCGGCAACCTGCGCGTCAAGATGACCGACACCACGGCCTTCGAGCTGGGCAAGAACGTCGCCACCACCCCGGGCAAGGTCGTCTTCCAGAACGACATGATGCAGCTGCTGCAATACACGCCGAGCACCCCCGACGTGTCCAAGCGTCCGCTGATGATCGTGCCGCCATGGATCAACAAGTTCTACATCCTCGACCTGCGCGAGAAGAACTCCTACATCAAGTGGTGCGTCGATCAAGGCCACACGGTCTTCGTCATCTCCTGGGTCAACCCTGACGAGCGTCAGGCCGAGAAGAGCTTCGACTCCTACCTGCTCGAAGGCACCCTGGCCGCAGTCGACGCCATCGTCGAACAGACCGGCGCCAAGGAGATCAACGCCGCCGGCTACTGTCTGGGCGGCACCCTGCTCGCCACCACCCTGGCCTACATGGCCGGCAAGAAGGACAAGCGGCTGGCCTCCGGCACCTTCTTCACCACCATGACCGACTTTGCCGATCCGGGCGAACTGGGCGTGTTCATCGATGAAGGCCAGGTGTCCAGCCTCGAGAAGAAGATGTTCGAGCGCGGTTACCTGGAAGGCTCCGAAATGGCCGGCACCTTCAACATGCTGCGTGCCAACGACCTGATCTGGTCCTTCGTGGTCAACAACTACCTGATGGGCAAGGACCCCTTCCCCTTCGATCTCCTGTACTGGAACTCCGATTCCACGCGCATGCCGGCGAAGATGCACAGCTTCTACCTGCGCAACATGTACATGAAGAACCTGCTGAAGGAGCCGGGCGGCATCGAGATCGGCGGCGTCGCCATCGACCTCTCCAAGATCAAGGTTCCGACCTACTTCATCTCCACCATCGAAGACCACATCGCCCCGTGGAAGAGCACCTACTCCGGTGCCCGCAACTTTGGCGGCAACGTGCGCTTCGTACTGGGCGGCTCCGGCCACATCGCCGGTATCGTCAACCCGCCGGCTGCCAACAAGTATGGCTACTGGACCAACCCTGCCGCCAAGCTGCCGGCCACGGCCGACGACTTCTTTGCAGGTGCAGAACAGCACCCGGGCTCCTGGTGGACCGACTGGCAAGCCTGGCTACTCGCCCAGGACTCCAGCAAGGTTCCGGCCCGCGACCCCGTCGCCGGCAACCTCAAGGTGCTCGAAGATGCACCGGGCTCCTATGTGAAGGCTCGCCTGGACGCCAAGAAGGCCGCCTGATCGCCTGACCGTTGCAAAGGGCAAGGGGGCTTCGGCCCCCTTTTCCTTTTCAGTCTCACCGTTGTCGCCAGAGCCTGCCGTGGCCACCTATCCCCTCGAAGCCCCTCTCCCCGATGGCCTGCCGGTCATTCTCGACACCAATGTGGTGTTGTCCCTGTGGATGTTCGAAGATCCGGCGCTGCAACGCCTTCGCGCCGCAGTGGAGAACGGTGCCCTGCAGCCCTTCACCCGCGAGGACTGCCTGATCGAGCTGTCCCGCGTCCTGGCATACGCCCAGTTCAATCAACCCCCTGAACGCCAGCAGGCGATTGCAGAGCGCTATCGCTCCCGCTGCATCCTGATTGAACCCCTCGCGCACCCGGACTGTGAGCTTCCCAAGTGCCTTGACCGGGATGATCAGAAGTTTCTCGAAGTGGCCCGCGACAGCGGTGCCCGCGCCCTGCTGAGCCGGGACAAGCTGGTCTTGAAACTGGGAAAACGTCCGGTGATCGCCAGCCGGTTTGCCATCCTCACCCCCGAGCGCTTCCTGCCGCTCTTGCCCTGACACAAAACGAGCCACAAAAATTAACATGACATGAGGAATCCCTCCTATCTCAGCCGTTAGACTGGTATCCCCCTATCACCACGGAGTTCCTCCATGGCCATCGATACCAGCAGCCTGGACGTCAGCACGCTTATCACAACCTACCTGATTCCCCTCGGCTGGAAACTTGCCGGCGCAATCGCCCTGTGGATCATCGGCGGATGGGTCATCAACCTCATCGGCAACCTCTCCAGCCGGGGCATGACCCGTCAAAAGGTCGAGCCCACCCTCGTCCGTTACGTGGAAGCCACCCTGCGCGTGATCATGCGCATCGTGCTGGTCATCGTCATCCTGTCGGTCTTCGGCATCGAGACCACCAGCTTCGCCGCCCTCATCGCCGCAGCCGGCGTGGCCATCGGTGTGGCTTGGAGCGGCCTGCTGTCCAACTTTGCCGCGGGTGCCTTCCTGATCATCCTGCGCCCCTTCAAGGTGGGTGATTTCATCAGCGGTGCCGGCATCACCGGCACCGTCAAGGAAATCGGCCTGTTCGCCACCACCATCGACCAGCCCGACAACGTGCGCACCACCATCGGCAACAACAAGCTGTTCTCCGACAATATCGTCAACTACACCCTCAATCCCTGCCGCCGGGTGGATCTGACGGCCCAGCTCGCCCATGCCGTCGATCCCAAGCAAGCGATGGAACTGATCCGCGCCCGCATCACCCAGATCCCCAACGTGGCCACGGACCCGGCGCCCGACGTGGAGATCCTGGAATTCAATGCGGCCGGCACCAAGCTGGTGGTGCGCCCCTACTGCCACAACGACCACTACTGGCAAGTCTATTTCGATACCAACAAGGCCCTGGCCGAAGTCGGCAGCGCCAACGGTTGGCCCATCCCTGCGCCGCATCAGGTGTTGCGTCAGCCCTCCTGAAGTCGGTCTGCGGTCCCGACGCCCACCACCCGGTGGGCGTCTTTCATTCTGCCGCCAGGCGGCGACGCAAGGCCGCCAGATGACGCAGGCCTTCGATCGCGCGGCTGCCGTACCAGGACGCCATCTCACCATCGATCAGACTCGCCGGCAGCCCGGAAAGTCGCCCGACCTCCTCCACGTGCCGCTCGCGGAACCGATAGGGCTCCGACGACAGGAAGACCCGTTGCACCTCCGGCAACCAGGGCGCATCCCACTCGAAGGCCGGGTAGCGGGGCTCGCTGAGGACAGGGCGGGTATCCCAACCCACTGCAGCCAGCGTTGCCGCAATATAGGTGCCCTGGGCCACGGTCATCCAGGGCTCACGCCAGATCAGGTAGAGCACCTTCTCGCGCGGCAGGGTCGCGCCCACCGCCCTGGCCTCCGCCAGTGCCGCATCGAGGGCCGCTGCCAGCCGTTCCGACTCGGCGCGCCGATGGAAGATCGCCCCCAGCAGGCGATACACCGGCAGATTGTCCTCCGGTGTACAGGGATGGGTCACGATCACGTTCGGCACGAAGCCGGCAATCTCCTCGACACATTCCCGCCTGTTCTCATCCACGTTCACGATGATGTGGGTTGGCGCCAGGGCCCGCAGGCGCGCCAGGTTCACATCCTTGGTGCCGCCCACCTTGGTAACGGCCCGCAGCACCGGCCGGGGATGGATGCAGAAGCCGGTGCGCCCCACTAGCTGCGGCGCGAGACCGAGGTCGCACACCAGCTCGGTCAGGGAGGGCACAAGGGAAACGATCCGGGCGGGCCCGTCATGGGGTTTGTGACGCTGTCCGGCAGCATCGATCAGCACTTCGTCAGAGGTATCGGTCATCATTGTCAAAGTATCTCAAGAGCCGCGCCGTTATTGGAACCAGGCTTACATCCGGCCACTCTGAAAAAGCACGGCCCACGCACATGGAGAAAAACATGAAGATCGGCGTTCCCAGGGAAACGAAGAACCACGAATATCGGGTCGGCCTGACACCCGGCGCAGTCCGTGAAGTTGTGGCCCACGGGCACGAGGTGTGGGTCGAATCGGGTGCGGGTCACGGCATCGGTGCCAGCGACAGCGATTACGAACGCGCAGGTGCCCGCATCGCCTTGAGCGCCGAGGAGGTCTTCGAGCAGGCCATCATGATCGTCAAGGTCAAGGAGCCCCTCCGCGACGAACGCGCCCGCCTTAAAACCCACCACTTGCTGTTCACCTATCTGCACCTGGCACCCGACCCGGGCCAGGCCGAAGAGCTCATCGCCAGCGGCGTCACCGCCATCGCCTACGAAACAGTCACCGCCCCGGGCGGCGGCCTGCCGCTGCTCGCCCCCATGTCTGAAGTGGCAGGGCGCATGAGCATTCAGGCTGGCGCCTCAGCCCTTGAAAAATCCCACGGCGGCCGCGGTGTCCTGCTGGGCGGCGTACCCGGTGTGGAACCGGGCCGCGTGGTGATCCTGGGCGGTGGCACCGTCGGCAACAACGCGGCCCATACCGCCGTCGGCATGGGCGCGGACGTGACCATCTTCGACAAGTCCCTGCCCGTCCTGCGCCACCTGGACGAGGTCTACGGCGGGCGGGTCAAGACCCTCTATGCCACTCAGGACGCCATCGAACGCCTGGTACTGCAGGCTGACCTGGTCATCGGCGCAGTGCTGATTCCGGGGGCCACCGCCCCCAAACTGGTCACCCGGGCCATGCTCGGCGCCATGAAGCCCGGTGCCGTGATCGTCGACGTAGCCATCGACCAGGGCGGCTGTTTCGAAACCTCCCGCCCGACCACCCATGCCGACCCGACCTACCTGGTGGACGGCATCGTCCATTACTGCGTGTCCAACATGCCTGGCGCCGTCGCGCGCACCGCCACCTATGCCCTCAACGCAGCCACACTTCCCTACGTGCTGGCGTTGGCGGACAAGGGCTGGAAAGAAGCCCTGAAGGACGATGCGGGCCTGCGGGCCGGACTCAATATCTGCAACGGAAACGTGACCCACCCCCAGGTGGCGGATGCCCTGGGCAAGAAGTACCTTCCGGCCATCACTCAGCTCGGCTGATACACGGCGCCGTCGCTAAAGGGGCAGGCCGCGGGGTTTGCGCCCAGCCCGCGCAAAGAGTCGATCAAAGAGGGGGTTGGGCAGCAGACGCAGCAGCTTGCCGACCACCCCCATCTGCCATGGAATGACGGTATAGCTGACGCCGGCTTCGATCGCGCGGGCAAAGCGGACCGCGGCCTGGTCCGCGGGCAACAAGAAGGGCATGGGGTAAGTATTGACCGACGTCATTGGCGTCTCGATATAGCCGGGCGCAATGGTCACGACCTTGACGCCGGTGCCATGGAGTTCGACACGCAGGCTCTCCAGGTAAGCAATCACCGCCGCCTTGGAAGCACTGTAGGCACCCGCACCAGGAAGGCCGCGGATACCTGCAACGGATGCGATACCGACCAGCCGCCCCTGCCCGCTGGCACGCAGGGGCGCCACAAAAGGCTGGAAGGTGGCGACCATGCCAAGCACGTTGGTCCGCAAGACTCGCTCGAAGGCATTCAGATCGTCTGCCATCTCGGTCAGGGTACCCACCGACACGCCGGCATTGGCGATCACGACATCCGGCGGTCCAAACCGAGCGATAAAGTCGCGGGCAGCATCACCCAAAGCGGCCGCATCACCCACATCCAGCCCATACACCGCATGCCTTCCCGGCAGGCTGGCCGCCAGCGCATCAAGGGCCTGAACGCGCCGACCAACCAGCCCGAGACTTGCCCCCCGGGCAGCATAGTGCCGCGCCAGGGCTTCACCGATGCCGCTGGAGGCACCGGTAATGAATACACGGGAAACCGGGCGAATTACTTACGACCCTGTTCGGTACGCGCACGCGCGATCAGTTGATCCGCCACCTTCAGCGCAGCTTCATGGGAACCGGCAATGGAGCCCGATGTGAAGTACTTGCCATCCACAGCCAGGGTCGGCACGCCCTGGACCTTGTAATCACGACCGAGCTTTTCGATGCGCTGCATGCCCACCTGCACGCCAAAGGAGCGGTAGGCATCAGCGAACTTCTTAGCATCGACACCCTTCTTCACCGCCCATTCCTGGGCACCGGCCTCGGTGTTGAGAGGCAGCTTGTCGGTCTGGACAGCATCAAAGGCCTGGGGATGCAGCCGTGCCAGATCACCCGTGGCAGCCAGGGTGAGGTGCAGCTTGGCAAGACCGGCCAGTTGCGGATTGCCCCAGGTCACCGGCACCTGACGGAAGAGCACGTCGGCGGGGAGCTTCTTGACCCAGAGTTCCAGCAAAGGATCGAAGGCCTTGCAATGGGGGCAGCCGTAGTGGAAAAACTCCAGCACCTCGACCTTGCCCTTGGTTTCAGTGGGCTGAGGCGGATTGACCACCTCGAACCCCCCGCCCTGGGCAGCGGCAGGCAGGCCAAGGCTGCCAAAGGCGGCAAGGGCGGACAACTGTAAAAGGACATCACGACGCTGCATTACGGTTTCTCCTGGTTCGGCCAAAGCTCTCATTGAGCGGCGGTGGCCGGCTTTGGTTCCTTTGGCTTGATCTTGATGATGGCCGCGTTGATGCCATTGGACGTCAGCTGCTGCCGCGCCTTGGTCATCTCCTCCTGGCCCAGGTAGGGGCCCATGCGCACGCGATGGACGGTGCCCTTCTCGGGCAATTCGACCTTCTGGACGCTGGCCTCCACGCCCATCAACGCAAGACGCGCCTTCAGGTTGTCTGCTTCGGAAGGATCTTCGAAGGAACCGGCCTGCAGGAAGAACTTCTCGGGGACGGCCGGCTTGTCAAGTAAGGCCGCCTCGGCCTTGGCCCGTTCGGCATCACTCTCGGGCTTGCCATCCGCCTTATCGGCCTTCTCGGGCTTGACCGGAGGCTTGACGACCTCTGTGGTCTCTTCAGGCTTGGTCGGCACCGGCAGGGCATCCGAGCCTTTCGGCAGGACATTGTAGAAATCGAAGCGGGGCTTCTCCACAGGTTTGTCGCCGGCCTTGCCGGGCAAGGCGATGGGCTCGCCTCCCTGGGGTTTGGGCGGCGGCGGTGCAACCGGCCGCTCATCCTGCTTGGGCTTCTGGAAAGGGGAAGACGCCGTGAAATACAGCGCAATCCCCGCCGCCACCAATGCGCCGAGAATCAGTCCGACAAAGATGCCGACCAAGGTACTACCGCGACTGCCCGATTTGGGCTTCTTGGTCTGCAGGCGTGGCTTGAGATCGCGACTCATGAACGGCAGGTCCGGGAGTTACATGGAATCAGGAGCGGAAACCCCCAACAGCCGCAGGCCGTTGCGGATGACATGACGCACGGCAGCAGCAAGCGCCAGACGGGCAAGTTTGAGCCCTTCGTCGTCCACCAGCATGCGCTCGGCGTTGTAGTAGCTGTGGAACTCACCCGCCAGATCCTTGAGGTAAAAGGCAATTTGATGCGGCGCGTAGTCAGCCGCAGCGTTCTGGACGATTTCGGGGAAAGCGGTCAGGCGGGCGCACAGGGCCAGCTCGCGCTCGTTGTCGAGGCGCGCCAGATCCGCTTCGGCCAGATCGGCCAGTACACCGTTCCACTGGTTCAGCACCGAGCACAGGCGGGCGTGGGCGTACTGGATGTAATAAACAGGGTTCTCATTGCTCTGGCTCTTGGCCAGATCAAGGTCGAAATCCAGATGCTGATCGGCCTTGCGCAGCACGTAAAAGAAGCGACAAGCGTCGTTACCGACCTCCTGGCGCAACTCGCGCAAGGTGACGAACTCACCGGAGCGGGTGGACATGGCCGCCTTCTGGCCGTCTCGATAAAGCACCGCAAACTGCACCAGCGCGACATCGAGCTTTTCGGGCGGCAGGCCAAGCGCCTCCAGGGCGCCCTTTACACGGGGGATATAGCCGTGGTGGTCGGCTCCCCAGATGTCGATGATGCGGTCGAAGCCACGCTCGTACTTGTTGGCATGGTAGGCGATATCGGAAGCAAAGTAGGTGAAGAGCCCATTCTCACGCTGCACGACCCGGTCCTTCTCATCGCCGAAGGCCGTCGAACGGAACCACTTGGCTCCATCCTGCAGATAGATGTGCCCAGCTGCCTCAAGGGCAGTGACCGCCTTTTCAACCAGACCCGTATCAAACAGAGAGCGCTCGGAAAACCACTTGTCGAAAGTGACACCGAACTCGGCGAGGTCTTCGCGGCCATCACCGAGCTGCTCGGTCAGGGCAAAACCATGGACCCACGCGTAATCCGAACCCAGCAGGTTCTTGGCATTGGCGATCAGGGTATCCAGATGAGCTTCCTTGTCCGCCTCGACGCTCGGGGCTCCCGCCAACACGTCGACCGCCGTCACCCTGGCAAAGCGGTCACCATGACCATCCTTGATCTGGACTGCCATGTCTTTCACATAGTCACCCTGATAGGCGTTGGGCGGAAAAGGAACGGTGATGGCGAAAAGATCGAGGTAACGCAGCCAGGTGGACAGGGCCAGGATGTCCATCTGCCGGCCCGCATCATTGATGTAGTACTCGCGGGTCACCTCGAAGCCGGCGAAGTCGAGCACATCGGACAAGGAAGCGCCATAGGCGGCCCCGCGACCGTGCCCGACGTGCAGCGGCCCGGTGGGATTGGCCGACACATACTCCACCTGAACCCGCACCCCGGTCTTGGTCCCGCGGCCAAAAGCCTCACCCGCAGCAAGCACGGCACCAACGACCGCGGTCTTGGCGTCGGCCACCAAAGTGAAATTGATGAACCCTGCACCGGCCACTTCGGCCTTGGCGATCAGGCTGGAAGCTGGCAATTCGGCCAGCAACAGGTTGGCCAACTCGCGCGGATTGCGCTTGAGAGGCTTGGCGAGCTGCAGCGCCAGATTGCTCGCAAAGTCTCCGTGACCGGCCTGCTTCGGACGCTCCAGGTTGATCGGGGTCTCGGCTTGCTCGGGCGCCACGCTAAGAAGGGCGGCACGGAGGAGATCGGCAAGCTGGGTCTTGGAATCGGCGCTCATGGGCAGTACTGCGACTAAAAGCACAGGATTATAGCCAAGCGCCGGGCAAACCGGCGGGAAGGCGGGCTTTTGACAGCAACAAAGTACAACAGGCATGACAGAATCGGCGGAACTGACATAGTGTACAAGGCGTGGAGCCCCTCGCAGTCAAATGAGTCCCGAGCTATCCGTGAGCATTCGCTTCCTGCAAGCCCTCGCACTTGCCCTCGGCGTCGTGGCCAGCCTGCCGGCCTTCGCCGAAGCGCCCACCCTGCGCTGGCCCCTTCCGCTGCCCGCCGGCCAACCCTGGCGCATTGTGGATCTCCGCGAGGGCAACGGTATCCGCCACGAGGAGTACATCCCCCGTGGTCAGGGTGTTGAAGACTACCGGGACCGCATCGTCGTACAGCGCATGGTGTCCCAGAACCTCAACCCCGAGACCTATCTGGCCCATGTCTCGGCCGGCCTTCGCGCCCACTGCAGCGAACTCACCACCAGCGGCCTGTTCGCCTCCGAGCGGGATGGTCTCCCATCCGCAGCCCTGACGGTCTACTGCTCACGCTTCGACTCCCGCAGCTATGGCTACGTCGTGGCCCAGAAAGCGGTTCTCGATGGAGACCACCTGTTCGTGGTGGAACGGGAATGGCGACTGCCTGCCTTCAGCGTCGACGCCACCGGCCTGCCCCAGTTCGGCGCCGGCTCACCCGACGACGAGGCCATCAAGCGGGAAATCCGCCTGGCCTTGCGTTGGCTGGTGGAACAGGTCCAGCCGGGCGGGGCGGTCATCGCCCCCGCCCCGCCGCCGGCCAAGCTGCCGCAACACCCCAAGCGCCGCTCCTGATCCATGGCGCGGGGGGCCTGGGCGCTTTGCGCGCCCAGGCTTTCCGGGCACAATCCGCGTTTTACTTTTCGCCACCTGCCGTGCGCCTCTTCCGACTCGTCAAGATCATCTCCGTCAGCCTGAAGTATGGGCTGGACCAGATGATTCTCTCCAACGAGCCGTCCGGCCGGCTGGCCTGGCTGGCGAGGCTTACGCTTTTTCGCCGGACCTTCGACGAACCCGCCGGCGCCCGCCTGCGCCAGGCCCTCGAATCCCTGGGCCCGATCTTCGTCAAGTTCGGCCAGATGCTGTCCACCCGTCGCGACCTCCTGCCACCCGCCATTGCCGAAGAGCTGGCCCGCCTGCAGGACCGTGTTCCGCCCTTCACCAGCACGGAGGCCCTCGCCCAACTGGAAGCGGCCTACGGCAAACCCGCCGATGCGGTTTTCGCGCGCTTCGACCGGGAACCCATCGCATCGGCCTCGATTGCCCAGGTCCACTTCGCCCAGTTGCCCGACGGCACCGAGGTGGCCGTCAAGATCCTGCGACCGGGCATTGCCCCGGTCATCGCCCACGATCTGGCCCTGCTCGACGTGGCCGCCACCCTCCTGGAAAGACTATGGCCGGAAGGACGCCGCCTGAAACCCCGGGAAGTGGTGGCCGAGTTCTCCAAGTACCTGCGCGACGAGCTCGACCTGATGCGCGAAGCCGCCAACTGCTCGCAGCTAAGGCGCAACTTCAAGGACTCCGAACTGCTGGTGGTCCCCGAGGTGCACTGGGATTTCTGCACCACCAATGTCATGGTGATGGAGCGTATGAAGGGCGTGCCCATTTCCCAGCTCGACGCCCTCAAGGCCCACGGGGTGGATCTCAAGGCCCTGTCCCGGGCCGGCGTGGAGATCTTTTTCACCCAGGTGTTTCGCGACGGCTTCTTCCACGCCGACATGCATCCCGGCAACATCTTCGTGGCCACCGATGGCCCCACCCGAGGGCGCTACATCGCCCTTGACTTCGGCATCATCGGCAGTCTCAACGACTCGGACAAGAAATACCTGGCCACCAACTTCCTGGCCTTCTTCCAGCGCGACTACCGGCGCGTGGCCCTGGCCCACATCGAAGCGGGCTGGGTGCCGCCGCACACCCGGGTCGACGAGTTCGAGGGAGCCATCCGCGCCGTCTGCGAGCCCATCTTCGACCGCCCCCTGAAGGACATCTCCTTCGGCAAGACCCTGCTGCGCCTGTTCCAGACAGCCCGACGCTTCGAGATGGAAGTGCAGCCCCAGCTCGTGCTGTTGCAGAAAACCCTGCTCAACATCGAGGGCCTGGGCCGCCAGCTCGACCCGGACCTGGACCTGTGGAAGACGGCAAAGCCCTTCCTCGAACGGTGGATGAACGACCAGATGGGCTGGCGTGCCCTGCTGCGCCACGCACGAGATGAAGCACCTGCCTGGGCAGCCGCCTTGCCCCAGTTGCCACGCCTGGTTCATCAGGCTTTGTCAGCGCCCCGGGACGACGACACCCGTGCCGAACTCGCCCGCCTGACGGCCGAAGCTCGGCGCAACACTATCTGGCTGATCACCTGCACCCTGCTCCTCTCCTGCCTTGCCGCCCTCGAGGCCTGGCACTGGCTGCACTGAACAAAGGGCGGTCTCCTCCGCTCCAACGGGCGTAAAGGTTCCACTTTCGGCACCAACGACCTGACAACGAAAGAAGAACATGCCCGCCCCGCTCGCGCCCCCCCGTCCGGTCCGTATCGTCGGCGTCGGATCCTGTCTTGGCGCCCCCATCTTCGGCCCCGCAGCAGGCCCCCGCGCCCTCAAGGATCTCGGCTTCGACATCCGGCTGCGGCACCGCGGCATTCCCGCCCGCTGGCAGAAGCTGATGGAACCCTCAGCCCCCAAACCCCCCCAGGCACCGCTGCCCGAGCGTCTTGGGGTGGTCAGCGCAATGCTCCACGATCTGGCTGACGAAGTAGCTGCAATCTGCCTGGACAACGCCATTCCCCTTGTCCTGGGGGGCGACCATGCCATTGGCGCAGGCACCTGGCGCGGGGTATCCCGAGCCCTTGCCCATCGGGGCAAACTCGGCCTGATCTGGATTGATGCCCATCTGGATGCCCACACCGACCGCAGCACCCACAGCGGCAACATCCACGGCATGCCACTGGCAGCGCTGCTTGGCATCGGCGACGAGAACCTCACCGGACTCCCGGGCCCGCACCTTGACCCGGCCAAGGTGGCCATCGTCGGGGCGCGCTCCTGGGAGCCCGAGGAGCTTGTGCTGCTGAACCGCCTGGGGGTCCGGATCTTCACCATGGCCGAGGTGAACAAACGCGGGCTGCCCGCCGTTCTCTGTGAAGCCATGAGCATCGCGCGGGAAGGCACCGCCGGCTTCGGCGTTTCCGTGGATCTCGATTCCATGGACTGCGCCGCCCTGCCGGCAACCACCTGCCTGGTTCCCGACGGCCTTGACCCCCAGGATCTGGTGGACAACCTCCACGGCCTGCGTAGCTGTGCCGACCTGGTGGCCCTGGAGATTGTCGAGTACGTCCCGTCACGGGATCGGGACGGAAGCGGTGCCCGCTGGGTCATGGAACTCGCCGCCGCCGCCCTTGGACCAACCACGGCCACCCTGCGCCAGCGTGAGGACACCTTCGGCGCGCACAACTACGCCCCCCTGCCCGTCGTCTTCACCCGCGGCAAGGGTAGCTGGCTGTGGGACGTGGAAGGGCGCCGCTACCTGGACATGATGAGCGCCTACTCAGCGGTCAGCTTCGGCCACAGCCACCCCCGTCTGGTTGCTGCACTCACCGACCAGGCGGGGCGCCTGGCGCTCACCTCCCGCGCCTATTCCAACGACCGCCTGCCGCTGATGCTCGAGCGCCTGTCGGCGCTGCTCGGCTACGACCGGGCGCTGCCCGTGAATACCGGCCTCGAAGCCGTCGAAACCGCCCTCAAGGCGGCCCGCAAGTGGGCCCACACCATCAAGGGTGTACCCGATGGCCAGGCCGAGATCATTGTCTGCGACAACAACTTCCACGGCCGCTCCACCACCATCATCAGTTTCTCCAGCGAGGCCCAGTACCGCAACGGCTTCGGCCCCCTGACACCAGGCTTCCGCAGCATCCCCTTTGGCGATGCCGATGCCCTGGCCGCCGCCATAACCCCGCGCACGGCGGCCTTCCTGTTCGAACCCATCCAGGGTGAAGGCGGCATCGTGATCCCACCGCCAGGCTGGCTGGCCCGCTGCGCCGAAATCTGCCGCGCCAACGGGGTTCTGCTGATCGCCGATGAAGTGCAGACCGGTCTGGGCCGGACAGGCCGACTGCTGGCCTGCCAGCATGAAAATGTTCGCCCCGATGGCGTCATCCTCGGCAAAGCCCTGGGTGGTGGGCTGCTGCCGGTGGCCGCCTTCCTGGCCGACGATGCCCTGATGCAGGTCTTCCAGCCCGGTGACCATGGCTCCACCTTCGGTGGCAACCCGCTTGCCGCGGCCGTCGCAGCCGAGTCCCTGGCCCTGCTGGCCGAAGACCGGCTGACAGAGCGCTCCGCCACCCTCGGCGCCCTTTTCCTGGCCCGCCTGCAGGCCATCGACAATCCGCTGATCGTGGAAGTCCGGGGTCGCGGGCTGATGATCGGCATGGAACTGGACACCCGCCGTGTGCCCGCCCGGGTTGCGGCAGAATGGATGCTTGCCCGCGGCCTGATGACCAAGGACACCCACGACAAAGTGCTGCGTTTCGCACCGCCCCTGATCGTTACCGAGATCGAACTGGATTGGGCCGCCAGGGCCATCGAAGATGCCCTCACCGACCTTGCCCGTCGCTTTCCCGCCGGAGACGCCCCATGACCGACAAACTTGACCGCCTCGTCGCCGAAGCCCGCCGCGCAGCAGACCAGCGCGCCGAGGGCTACCGGGAGAAGGCCCTCAAACTCTACCCCTGGATCTGCGGCCGCTGCGCCCGGGAGTTCACGTCCACCAACCTGCGCGAGCTCACCGTTCACCATCGCGACCACAACCACGACAACAACCCGCCCGACGGCAGCAACTGGGAGCTGCTGTGCCTCTACTGCCACGACAATGAGCACCAGCGGCAACTGGAAGCCACCCGCGGTCAGGTCGCCGCCAAGCAGCCTGCCAAGGCTGCCACCCACTCTCCCTTTTCCGGGTTGGGCGACCTGCTCAAGAAGAACTGAGCGGCCCGGCGCATCGCCGGGAGGAATATGCCCCACGCAATGGCAGATTCCTGTCTGCAAGCCCCCCATCCCGGTGTTCCGGTGCTAAGCTCGCGGACGTGGAAGACCTTCCCCGCCCCAGGCTCAGGTATGTTTTCCACATCCAAACGGAAAGCCACGGGACGATGCCTTGTCATCGTTTGTCCTGCGTGGTCGTCGAAAACAGCTCCCTTTTAGAGCGAGCGTTTTGAGAGGGTTGTCGTGAATAAACTTGCAACGTCCGGCATCGCCATCGCCCTTGCCGGCATGATGATCGGCTGCGCGCCGCGCTACGCGGATGTCCCCGCCCCGACCCGCTTCGAGCACTCGAAGCAGGACAAACTCCAGGCTGCCGAGCACTGGCGCAAGATCGCCGAGCACTTTGCCGGCCAGCTCGCCACCGATCTGCGCGACAAGCTGGGCGGCCGGGCCATCCATGTCCCGAACCCGGGCGGCGAACAAGCCTTCGTGGACGGTTTCCGCGAACTGCTGACCACTGCCCTGGTCGCCCAGGGTCTGCCGGTCAGCACCGAGGCCCGCAACGCCCTGTCGGTGGACGTTCGCTACGCCATCTACCGCTTCCGTCCCGATCGGGCGCAGAACACCTACTACTACGGGGACGCCACGGCCCTGACCGCCGGCCTGTGGGCCATCGGCGCCGTTGCTGCCGCGGACATCTCGCCCAATGCGGGCATCTCGGCCGGCGTCAAGGCACTGACTGCCGTCGCCGGCATCGAAGGCTTCGCCTGGCTTTCGGAAGAGGGCATGGGGCGCGGCCAGTACGCCTCCGGCCCGGTACCACGCTCCGAGATCATCCTGACCGCTGCAGTGGCCGACAACGCCCGGCTTGTCAGCCGCCGCACCAACATCTACTACACCATGGATGAAGACAGCGATCTGTACTGGAAGAAGCCGGGCCGCGGCGTGAGCATCCCGGTGGTGGGTGATTGTGGCGAGAGGAGCAAACCATGCGCTCGCTGATCTATGTCACCCTGGCCTCGGCAAGCCTTCTGCTGGCAGCCTGCGAGACCACGCCCAAGGTCAGCACCCTTTCCGAACCCACTTACGAGCAAGCCCAGAACAACGCCTTCAGCGTCGCCAACTACAACGCTGTGGGCGAGCTGATGAAGCGCTATCCGGCCGCCCCCGCGATGGCGAGCAACGCTGCCGACGGCGGCACCGGCGGCGCCCCCTTCATCATCGCCACCCTGGTCAACATCGACCAGCTGGAACAGTCCTCGACCCTCGGGCGCCTGATCTCCGAACAGGTCGCTTCGCGCATGAGTCAATTGGGCTACGGCGTGCTCGAACTCAAGGTGCGAAATGGCGTCTACATGAAGCGCAACGAGGGAGAGCTCCTGCTGACCCGGGAGATCAAGGAAGTGGCCTCCACCCACAACGCCCAGGCTGTCATCGTGGGCACCTACGCCGAGAGCTCGACGATGGTCTATGTCAATCTCAAGGTGGTCAACCCGGCAAGCAACATCATCCTCGCCGCCTACGACTACGCCCTGCCCCTCGACAAGCAGGTCCACAGTCTGATCCGCAAACGCTGAACCCGCGGGCTCGGCCAGTGCAGGTCGCAAATGGGGGCGTCTCAATGACGCCCCCTTTTCGTGGACACCCCACGAGGATGTGCCTGGCGCAGGGGCGATCTCTCCGGACATCACCGCAAACACGCCAATCCGGCGTAGGATTCGCCCCCCGCCATTTCCTGCACTGTCCATGAGCCCTGCCCCCGCCCGTGCCTGTGGCATCGACTTCGGAACATCCAACTCGACGGTGGGCTGGCTGCGGCCCGACGCACCCACCCTGCTGCCCCTGGAAGCCGGCAAGCCGACCTTGCCCTCGGCGGTGTTCTTCAATGCGGACGAGGAAACCACCCACTTCGGGCGCGATGCACTGGCCGAGTACCTGGAAGGCTACGAGGGACGTCTGATGCGGGCGCTGAAAAGCCTGCTGGGCAGCAGCCTGATGGAAGGCAGCACCGAAGTCGGCGGCCGGGCCCTGCCCTTCAGGGATCTGCTTGCCAGCTTCATCGGCGAACTCAAGAGCCGTGCGGAAGCCCAGGCGGGGCGCCCCTTCGAGCAAGCCGTGTTCGGTCGTCCGGTGCATTTCGTGGACGACAACGAGACGGCCGACCGCCGGGCCCAGGACACCCTGGAGGCCATTGCCCGACAGGTGGGCTTCAAGGAGGTGAGCTTCCAGTTCGAGCCCATCGGGGCGGCACTTCACTACGAGGCCGGCCTGGACCGGGAAGAGCTGGTACTGATCGCCGACATCGGCGGCGGCACGGCAGACTTCTCGCTGGTACGCCTGTCCCCCGAACGGGCACGGCAGGTGGATCGCCGCGAGGATCTCCTCGGCAATGCCGGCCTACACGTGGGCGGCACCGATTTCGACAGGGCCCTGAGCCTGGAATGCGTGATGCCCCTGCTCGGCTACCGTGGCCGCATGAAGAGCGGCGTCGAAATTCCCTCGAGCCTGTTCTTCCAGCTCGCCACCTGGCACACCATCAACTTTGCCTACACTCGCCAGGCATTCGCCGACTTTCAGCACATCTACCGGGATGCGGCAACCCGCAGGGAGCTGGATCGCCTGGCCCGCCTGATCGGCCAGCGGGAAGGTCATTGGTTGGCCCTTCAGGTGGAGCAGGCCAAGATCGACCTGTCCGCCGGTGACACCACCCTGCTGCACTTGGACCGGCTCGAAGCGGGTCTCGCCCACCGCATCGACCGTGAAGACTTTGCCCTGGCCACGCGCAGCCTGGTGGAGCGTGTGGCCGCGACGGTTGGCAACCTGCTGGACCGTACCGGTGTCGCCCGGGAAAAGGTGGACACCCTGTACTTCACGGGTGGCGCCAGTGGGGTCCCGCAGCTTCGGGCCCGCATCGCCGCGGAACTGCCCCAGGCCCGCAGCATAGAGGGCGATCTTTTCGGCAGCATCGGCGCCGGCCTGGCCGTGGAGGCAGCCCGGCGCTATGGCTGAACGCCTGCGATCAAGTCTGCGTGCGGGGCCGATTTCACTCCTCCACCACTCACCTTGCGCCCTGCGCGGCTGCGCGCTTCAGGGCGAATGATCCTTGAAACCTCAGGTGGACGTGGTCGATGGTGCGTCTGGGCGGGATGGCCGGCGCGAAGCGACGACGCGGCAGGCCCATGCCTGCAAGAAGGAGCGACAAAGCCGGGCGCCCGACAAGATGTGCCAGCGGCCGCGTAGCGCCGTCACCCATCGGGTGAGTGGACTTGATGGCACCAAGGCCAGTGTTCAAAGGGTTGATGAAGGAGAGATAAGCGGTCAACTGAGGTTTCAAGGATAACTGCTCGCCGCGATGCCCTCACACACGCTGAGGGCTGGCTTGCGCCTCCGCACGGGTCGCCAGGACGCTACGATCCCTGCCGCCACCCTTGGCCTCATAGAGTGCAGCATCGGCCTGCGCCAGACTCTCCTCGAGGCGTTGCCCGGTGGCATCGGCAAGACCGAAGCTCGCCGTCACCGCCAGAAGAGTGCCATCCGGCAGGGCCACGGGGGACTCCCCCAGGCGCTGACGCAAGCGCCCCGCAAGCCTCAGCGCCTCGTCCGGCAGGGTTTCGGGGAAGATGAAGGCAAATTCCTCACCACCAAAACGCCCAACCCGATCAGTCTCCCGCAGGGTTTCCAGCATCACACTGGCAAAACGCTGCAGCACCTGGTCGCCAACCCCGTGGCCAAAGCGGTCATTCACCTGCTTGAAGTGATCGAGATCGGCGATACCCACCGTGATCGGACGCCCATAGCGTCGGGCCCGGGCCATCTCATCCGAAGCCAGCCCGAGAAAGTGGCGCCGATTGGGCAGGCCGGTCAGGCCATCGGTGGTTGCCAGACGCTCCAGTTTGAGACGAACCTCCTCGTTCTCCCGCAGGGTGGCGTGAAATCGCATGATGGCCTCCTCCACCGCGTGAATTTCCGCCATGGAGGATGAACTCAGGAGCGGCAGAGGCTCGCGCCCATCCAGGCTGACCAGCACGGCGTGGATGCGCTGCAGGGGCTGGATCAGATAGCGGCGCAGGATGAACAGGAAACTTGCCAGGAAGACGCCGACCAGCAGCACGTTGAGCAAGAGCTTGTAACGGGTCTGCTCCACCGCCTCGGTCATGCGGTCGAGCTCGGCACTCACCCTTTGCCCACCCTCGACGGAGAGATCGTCGGCAAGCAGGCGCAGACGCCGTGAATAGACATCCCAGGCCTTCATGTCCGGAGCACCTTCGGTCGCAGCCGACCTCACCAGAAAACCTTCGACCTCCGCAGCCAGTTCGGCGGTGCGTGGATCCTCCCCCATGCCCGGGTGAGCGGCCAGGATCCGCACCACGAACAAGGCATCGCTGCGGGTGGGCGGGTCGGAAGCGGTCAGCACCCGCTGCCCGCCCATCCGCAACTCCTCAAGATTACGCGCCAGGCGCTGGCGCTCGAGGGTCCATGGCACGGTCTCGTCGTGAAGACGGGTCACCGCCTCGGTCACCAGGCGCTGGTCCACGGCAAGAAGCGCCACCAGACTCACCGCGATGAGCGCAAATACACCCCCGAGGACAGCCAGGACCGTGCCTGCGGGCCAACGCCCGACGGTCCCGCCCCCCTCGACGGACTGTGCTGCGGGGAGGCGCTCGTCCTGACTCATTGGAGACGGAAGGGAATGAAGCGGCTGTTGATCCGGTCGAAACGCCCATCCCGCTTGACCCTGTCGATCGCCTCATTGAGCTGGGCGAGCAGTTCCGGGGAGCGGGGATTGACGCCCAGACACACATCACCCGCTAGCTGGGGATCACGCAGCAGGGTTGTGGCCAGGCCCAGCGGGTGGATGCGCGCGTCCTGCTGCAGCGCGACGGCGGTGGACATGGGCAGCAGGGCCGCCTCGATCTTGCCCTGAACCAGGGCGGTGATCACTTCCGCATGGGTGTCGAGGGCGACGCTACGCCAGCCATGGGCCTGGATGTAGCGGGCCTGGACCCCACCACGGACCACACCGGCCAACGCCCCGCCCGGCACAACGCCGGGCCGGGCAAACCAGACGCTGAGCGAACGATAGTAAGGCTTGCTCATCAACACGCGGGCACGCCGCTCCGGCGTGGCCAGGAGGCTCACCGCGGCAAAATCGAACTCGCCTTCGGCGACGGCATCCACCACCCGATCAAGGGACATCGGGACGGGCACGCACCTGACCGCCATCACATCGCACAAGGCACGCATGATCTCCACGTTGAAACCCGTCAGCACCCCCGTGTCGTCGGTGTAGGACATGGGAGGCGAATGATTGAGCACCGCTACCCGCAACACCCGCTCGGCCGCATGCATCGGCGGCGCGAGCATCAGCGATGCCAGCACTACAAGCAGATGGCGGTAAATCAGGTTTCGCGTCACGGGAAGCCACTCTGTACCCAATGCTTTGATCTTACCTGTCCGCCTTCAGGCTTGGATAGGCGAAAAAAAGGGGCCGTCCAAGGACGACCCCACTCCCTCGACAGGAACCCGCCACAAGGACGAGTCTCCCTCCCCATCGAACGAAACCTGTCGATTCTGCCCGGCGGGAGACGCCAGGCAGAACCCCATGCTGATTACTCGAACTCGATGATGACTTCGTCCACAGCCAGACTCTGGCCGGCCTCACCGACGATCTTCTTGACCTTGCAGTCCTGCTCCGCCTTGAGAATGTTCTCCATCTTCATCGCCTCAATGACCGCCAGCTTCTCGCCGGCCTTCACTTCCTGACCCACCTTCACCGCTACTTCACGCAGCAGGCCCGGCATCGGCGACAGCAGGTACTTGGACAGGTCGGGCGGCAACTTCTCGGGCATCAGGGCCAGCAGCTCGGCTGCGCGGGCGCTCATCACCATGAAATCGGCGCGGGTACCCCAGTGGAACAGGCTGTAACGGGTCTTGTGGCGTTCCACCTGGAGGGTGAAGGACTCGCCGTTGCAGGTACCGTTGAACAGGGATTCACCCAGCTTCCAGTCGGACTTGAGCTCATAGCTCTTGCCCTTGTATTCCACGTGGTAGCCACCGGGAATGGGCTTGGCGAGCACCGGGTGATGCTCGTTGCCATCCTTGTTCAGGCGCACCACCATCCAGCTGTCGCTGACGATGCGCTCGTGGCCCTGCAACTGACCGGAGATCGATGCGGAGCGGTCGGTGAAGGCACGGTAGACATAGGCGGCCACGGAAACCAGCAGCGCCGGATCGTCGTGGGGCACCATCGAGGCGTCGAAACCCGTCGGGTAGTACTTGGGGATGAAGCCGGTGTCAAAGATGCCGGAATGGAAAACCGGATGCTGCATCAGCGCGGCCTGGAACGGGATGTTCGAGGAGATGCCACGGATCACGAAGCCGTTGAGGGCGTCGCGCATGCGGTCGATGGCCTGGGCGCGGGTCGGAGCGTGCACGATGAGCTTGGCGATCATCGAGTCGTAGAACATGGAGATCTCGCCACCATCGTACACACCGGTATCGACGCGGGTGGTGCCCTTGTCGTCGGTGGTCTCCTTGGGCGGCAGGAACTTCACCAGCCGGCCGGTGGAGGGCAGGAAGCCGCGGAAGGGGTCTTCGGCGTTGATCCGGCATTCCATGGACCAGCCGTTGATCTTGACGTCGGCCTGGGTCAACGGCAGCTTCTCGCCATAGGCGACGCGGATCATCTGCTCGACCAGGTCGAGGCCGGTGATCAGCTCGGTGACCGGGTGTTCCACCTGGAGACGGGTGTTCATCTCGAGGAAGTAGAACTCCTTGGTGGCACCGGACACCACGAACTCCACGGTACCCGCGGACTCGTAGTTGACCGCACGGGCCAGGGCCACGGCCTGCTCGCCCATGGCCTTGCGCATTTCGGCGTCGACGAAGGGGCTCGGCGCCTCTTCGATGACCTTCTGGTGACGGCGCTGGATGGAGCAGTCGCGCTCGTTGAGATAAACGTAGTTGCCGTGGGAGTCGCCCAGCACCTGGATCTCGATGTGGCGCGGCTCAAGCACGTACTTCTCGATGAAGACGCGGTCATCGCCAAAGGAGTTGCGGGCTTCATTGACGCAGGAGGAGAAGCCTTCATGGGCTTCGGCGTCGTTGTAGGCCACACGCAGGCCCTTGCCACCGCCGCCGGCGGAGGCCTTGATCATCACCGGGTAACCGATCTTCCTGGCGATCTCGACGGCTTCATCCGGACCGGCGATGGCGTCGTTGTAGCCCGGGATGGTGTTGACCTGGGCCGCGATGGCGAGCTTCTTGGACTCGATCTTGTCACCCATCTTGGCGATGGAGTAGTGCTTCGGACCGATGAACTTGATGCCTTCTTCTTCAAGACGACGGGAGAACTCGGCGTTCTCCGACAGGAAGCCGTAGCCGGGGTGGACAGCCTGAGCGCCGGTCTGCTTGCAGGCGGCGATGATCTTGTCGGCGACCAGGTAGGATTCCTTGGAAGCCGCCGGGCCGATGCACACGGCCTCGTCGGCCATGTCCACGAACAGGGCGTCCTTGTCGGCCTCGGAGTAGACAGCAACGGTAGCGATGCCCATCTTGCGGGCAGTCTTGATGACACGGCAGGCGATTTCACCGCGGTTGGCGATAAGGATTTTATTGAACATTCGGGGTCTCCGCGGTGAAACCGCCTGCGCACGCTTCGCGTGCAAGGCAATGTGACTTCGTCGCTGCGCCGCTTCGCGGCTGGTCACCGCGGTTTGCAATCAGGATCTTGGTAAACATGTCTTGGCGTCCTCGGCGATCACAGCGGAATGTTGCCGTGCTTGCGCCACGGGTTGTCGAGCTGCTTGTCCTTCAGCATGGCCAGGGAGCGGGCGATGCGCTTGCGGGTGGCGTGGGGCATGATCACATCGTCGATGAAGCCACGGGCGCCGGCCACGAAGGGGTTGGCGAACTTGGCCTTGTACTCGGCTTCACGCTCGGCCAGCTTGGCCGGATCATTCTTCTCTTCACGGAAGATGATCTCCACGGCGCCCTTCGGGCCCATCACCGCGATTTCGGCCGACGGCCAGGCGAGGTTCACGTCGCCACGCAGGTGCTTGGAGGACATCACGTCATACGCGCCGCCATAGGCCTTGCGGGTGATCACGGTCACCTTCGGCACGGTGCACTCGGCGTAGGCGTAGAGCAGCTTGGCGCCGTGCTTGATGATGCCGCCGTATTCCTGGGTGGTACCCGGCATGAAGCCCGGGACGTCCACGAAGGTGACAACCGGGATGTTGAAGGCATCGCAGAAGCGCACGAAGCGGGCGGCCTTGATGGAGGACTTGATGTCCAGGCAGCCGGCCAGCACCAGCGGCTGGTTGGCCACGATGCCCACCGGGTTACCATCGATGCGACCAAAGCCAATGATGATGTTCTTGGCGTAGTCGGCCTGCAGCTCGAAGAAATCGCTGTCGTCCACAATCTTGACGATCAGCTCCTTCATGTCATAGGGCTTGTTGGCGTTGTCCGGCACCAGGGTGTCGAGGGAGTAGTCGAAACGGTCCACCGGGTCGTTGGTCGGCGTGACGGGGGGCTGCTCCCGGTTGTTGGCCGGCAGGAAGTTCATGAAACGGCGCAGCATGGACAGGGCTTCGACGTCGTTCTCGAAGGCCAGGTCGGCCACACCGGACTTGGTGGTGTGGGTCACGGCGCCGCCCAGTTCCTCGGCGGTCACGTCTTCGTGGGTCACGGTCTTCACGACTTCCGGACCGGTCACGAACATGTAGGAGGAGTCCTTCACCATGAAGATGAAGTCGGTCATGGACGGGGAGTACACCGCACCACCGGCACAGGGGCCCATGATCATGGAGATCTGCGGCACCACGCCGGAGGCCATCACATTGCGCTGGAACACGTCGGCGTAGCCACCCAGGGAGGCGACACCTTCCTGGATGCGGGCGCCGCCCGAGTCGTTGAGGCCGATCACCGGCGCGCCGACCTTCATGGCCTGATCCATGACCTTGCAGATCTTCTCGGCGTGGGTCTCGGACAGGGAACCACCGAATACAGTGAAGTCCTGGGAGAACACGAAGACCAGCCGGCCGTTGATGGTGCCATAGCCGACCACAACACCGTCACCCGGGGTCTTCTCGGCTTCGTTCATGCCGAAATCAACGCAACGGTGCTCCTTGAACATGTCCCATTCTTCAAAGGAGTCCGGGTCGAGCAGCAGCTCGATACGTTCACGGGCCGTCAGCTTGCCCTTCTTGTGCTGGCTGTCGATTCGCTTCTGACCGCCGCCCAGGCGGGCGGCTTCGCGCTTCTCTTCCAGCTGGTGGATGATGTCGTGCATTTACAACCTCCAGTCAATGATCCTGTTGTATGTCGTTATATTGTTCAGCCCAGATACGCCAGCAGCCGCTGGGCAGCGGCGGAAGGCGTGGTCTGTCCGGCCTCGACGGCCGCCTGCAAAACGGGCAAATCCTGCCGTACCTGGGCGTGACCTGCAAATCGGGCTCGCAAACCCTGGTCGATCAATTCCCACATCCAGGCCCGCGCCTGATGGCGGCGGCGGGCTTCGAATTCACCGCTCTGCTGCATCGCGGAGCGGTAATCCCCGATGGTATTCCAGAACTCGGCAATGCCCTGCTTCTGCAAAGCGGAAAGCATCAGTACCGGCGGCGTCCAGTTGGGCGATGCATGCCGCAGCATGCCCAGCGCACTCTTGATCTGGGACCGGGCCACATTGGCCGCCTGGGGGTTGATATCCGCCTTGTTGATGACGATCAGGTCGGCGATCTCCATGATCCCCTTCTTGATCGCCTGCAGATCGTCGCCGGCATTGGGCAGTTGCAGCAGGCAGAAGATGTCGGTCATGCCGGCGACGGCGGTTTCCGACTGCCCCACGCCCACCGTCTCGATGATAATCACGTCAAACCCGGCGGCCTCGCACACCAGCATGGCCTCGCGGGTCTTCTCCGCCACGCCGCCAAGGCTGCCCGCCGACGGACTCGGGCGGATGAAGGCCTCGGTGCGCTGGGAAAGCAGCTCCATGCGCGTCTTGTCACCGAGGATGGAGCCCCCGGTGACGCTGGAGGACGGGTCCACCGCCAGCACCGCCACCTTGTGCCCCTGCCCGATGAGATACAGCCCGAGGGCCTCGATAAACGTGGACTTGCCCACCCCAGGTACGCCGGAAATCCCCACCCGCATGGAGTTGCCGGTATGGGGCAGCAGGCCTTCCAGCACGTTGCGGGCCCGCTGCTTGTGATCCGGCCGCTGGGACTCGATCAAGGTGATTGTCTTGGCGAGCGGACGTAGCTGATGCGCCAGCACCCCATCGACCAGGGCCTGGTCGGCGGGGTCGCGCTGGGGCAGGTCGGCAGGCATGTTCATGGAAGGCATCGGCTTCAGCTCAGGGGCATTGCAAACATCGCTAACACGCCCTGGCGTCGTGAGCAGCAGCACCGTACTTTCAGTACAGCGGATCACGAAACGTCAGGGCATGCAGCAGACGGATTCGAAGCCTCTCAGGGCTTGCGGGCAGCGCGAATCTGCTTGAGCACTTCCCGGGCCGAGGTTTGGATCGGCGTGCCCGGACCGAAGATGCCCTTGGCACCGGCGGCGTAGAGCGCGTCGTAGTCCTGGGCCGGAATCACGCCCCCCACGAAGGTGATGATGTCGTCCGCGCCCTGAGCCTTGAGGGCGTTGATGATGGCCGGCACCAGGGTCTTGTGGCCGGCGGCGAGGCTGGAACAGCCCACGGCATGCACGTCGTTCTCGATGGCATGACGGGCGGCCTCTTCGGGCGTCTGGAAGAGGGGGCCGATGTCGATGTCGAAGCCCAGGTCGGCGAAGGCCGAAGCCACCACCTTGGAGCCCCGGTCATGGCCGTCCTGACCCAGTTTGGCGATCATGATGCGCGGACGGCGACCTTCTTCAGCCACAAAGGCTTCGATGTCGGACTTGAGGGCCTTCCAGTCGTCGTCGCCTTCGACGACGGCGTTGTAGATGCCGGTGACCGCCTGGGGGTTGGCGCGGTAGCGGCCGAAGATCTCTTCCAGCGCATCGGAGATTTCACCGACGGTGGCACGCAGACGCACGGCCTTCACGGCCAGATCGAGCAGGTTGCCTTCGCCGGTCCTCGCGCATTCGGTCAGGGCCGCCAGGGCCGCGGTGACGGCGGCGCCGTCGCGGGTGGCACGGATCTGGGCCAGACGGGCGACCTGGGCATCACGCACGGCGTGATTGTCGATGTCGAGGATCTCGATCGGGTCTTCCTTGGCGAGCTTGTACTTGTTCACGCCGACAATCACATCCTTGCCGGAGTCGATGCGGGCCTGCTTGTCGGCAGCACACTCCTCGACCTTCATCTTGGCCCAGCCGGACTCGACCGCCTTGGTCATGCCGCCCATGGCCTCGATCTCCTCGATCAGGGCCCAGGCCTTGTCGGCCATGTCCTGGGTGAGCTTTTCCATCATGTAGGAGCCGGCCCACGGGTCCACCACGCTGGTGATGTGGGTTTCTTCCTGGATGATGATCTGGGTGTTGCGGGCGATGCGCGCCGAGAACTCGGTGGGCAGGGCGATGGCTTCGTCGAGCGCGTTGGTGTGCAGGGACTGGGTGCCGCCGAACACGGCCGCCATGGCTTCGATGGTGGTGCGCACCACGTTGTTGTACGGGTCCTGTTCGGTCAGCGACCAGCCGGAAGTCTGGCTGTGGGTGCGCAGCATCATGGACTTCTGGCTCTTCGGCTCGAACTGCTTCATCAGGCGCCACCACAGCATGCGCGCGGCGCGCATCTTGGCGATCTCGAGGTAGAAGTTCATGCCCACCGCCCAGAAGAAGGACAGGCGGCCGGCGAAGGTGTCCACGTCCATGCCGGACTTGATGCCGGTGCGCACGTATTCCACGCCGTCAGCCAGGGTGAAGGCCAGCTCGATGGCCTGGTTGGCGCCGGCTTCCTGGATGTGATAACCCGAAATCGAGATCGAGTTGAACTTCGGCATGTGGGTCGACGTGTAATTGAAGATATCAGCGATGATCTTCATCGACGGCGTCGGCGGGTAGATATAGGTGTTGCGGACCATGAACTCCTTGAGGATGTCGTTCTGGATGGTCCCGGACAGTTTGTCCTGCGACACGCCCTGCTCTTCAGCGGCCACGATGTAGCCGGCCAGGATCGGCAGCACGGCGCCGTTCATGGTCATGGACACCGACACCTTGTCGAGGGGGATCTGATCGAACAGGATCTTCATGTCCTCAACGGAGTCGATGGCCACACCGGCCTTGCCCACGTCACCCACCACGCGGGGGTTGTCGGAATCGTAACCCCGGTGGGTGGCCAGATCGAAGGCCACGGACACACCCTGACCACCGGCGGCCAGCGCCTTGCGGTAGAAGGCATTGGAAGCCTCGGCGGTGGAGAAGCCGGCGTACTGGCGGATGGTCCACGGGCGGGCCGCATACATGGTGGCCTGGGGGCCGCGCAGGAAGGGCTCGAAGCCCGGCAAGGTGTTGGAGTACTTGAGGCCTTCCAGGTCCGCCGCGGTATACAGCGGCTTGACCGTGATGCCCTCGGGCGTCACCCAGTTCAGCTTGGCGACATCGCCACCGGGGGCCGACTTGGCCGCAGCCTTGTTCCAGGCGGCCAGATCGGGTTGGGGAAAGGTCGGTTCGGTGTTGTTCGCCATGGCTTTTCTACCCTCACGTAGCGCGGGCCGCTCGGCAGCCCTTGATAATTTGTGACGCCAGTACCGGCCGTGACCCCAGGCCACGGCCGGCTGCCGTGCCCTGCGCAGGCAGTTTTCTCCCTCCCTCTGTTTTGTGTGGCCCGATGACATCTTGCCAACGCGCCTTACAAGGGTTACATCCTGCGCAGGAACTTGACTTGCTATCTGCTAGATAATACTTTATCCATAATTATGGATGCAACAGCTGAAGACGACACTTTTCCAACCTTGTCACTCAAAACCATGAACGCAGGCCGGATTGCCCCTCTCGCCCTCTACCAGGAAGTCGCGGAACGCCTGCGCCAGCGTATCTTTGCCCACGAGTTGCCCCCCGGCACCTGGGTGGACGAGCAAGCCCTGGCCACCCAGTACGGCATCTCCCGCACGCCCCTGCGGGAGGCACTGAAGGTACTCGCGGCCGAAGGCCTCGTCACCCTCAAGCCCCGCCGCGGCTGCTACGTGACCGAGATCTCCGAGCGCGACTTGGACGAAATCTTCTCGGTCATGGCCCTCCTCGAAGGCCAATGTGCGGCCGACACCGCGCGCAAGGCCACCGATTCCGACATCAAGCGCCTGCTGGACATCCACGCCGAGCTCGAACAGGCGGCCCGCACCAGCGACATTGACGGTTTCTTCGAAGCCAACCAGGCATTCCACCAGGAGGTCCAGCTGATCGCCGACAACCGCTGGCTGACCCAGGCAATCACCGACCTGCGCAAGGTCATCAAACTGTCACGGCACCACTCCCTGTTCATCGACGGGCGTATCGAGCAATCCCTGGCCGAGCACCGCCTCATCCTCGACGCGCTCGGCAAGCGGGACATCAGCGCCACCGAGATGGCGATGCGCGAGCACATCTCCAGCGGCCGCCGGGCCCTGGCCAAGATCGCCGCCAAGCGCGAAGCCACCGCCTGACCCACGCAGCGCCGGCGACTGCAACGCAGCCGCGGCACCCAACAAAAACCCCCGACGGGCCGGCCCGTCGGGGGTTTCGTCTTTCAGCCCGCACCCTTGCGGGCGCTGCGGAGATCAGTGGGCGCTGGCTTCAGCGGCACCGAAACCGGTCTGCGCACGCACGTACTGGTCGTCGAAGGCAGCACGCTCGGCCTGGGCCTCGGCGCTGTTGTCGAGCTTGGACACGATGAACGTGATCAGGAAGGCCAGGGGCATGGAGAACAGGGCCGGCTGGTCGTAAGGGAACAGGGCCTGGGCATTGCCCAGCACCGTGACCCACACCGACTTCGAGAACACCACCAGCAGCACGGCCGCCACCAGGCCGGCGTAACCGCCCGCCACCGCCCCGCGGGTGGTCAGGCCTTTCCAGTACATGGAAAGGATAAGCACCGGGAAGTTGGCGGACGCCGCGATACCGAAGGCCAGGGCCACCATGAAGGCCACGTTCATCTTCTCGAAGGCGATACCGAGAACGATGGCCACGAGCCCCAGACCCACGGAAGCGAAGCGGGACACGCGCAACTCTTCGGTCTCGGTGGCCTTGCCCTTGCGGATCACGCGGGCGTAGATGTCGTGGGAGATGGCCGCCGCACCGGCAAGCGCCAGACCGGACACCACCGCCAGGATGGTGGCGAAGGCCACCGCAGACAGGAAGCCGAGCAGCAGGTTGCCGCCCACGGCCTTGGCCAGGTGCATGGCGATCATGTTGCCACCGCCAACGATCTTGCCGCCGATCTTGCCGCCCTCGAAGAACTCGGGGTTCTGGCCCACGATGATGATGGCCGCAAAGCCCATCAGCAGGATCACGTTGAAGAAGTAGGCCACGAAGCCGGACGCGTACAGCACGGACTTGCGGGCTTCCTTGGCATTGGTCACGGTGAAGAAGCGCATCAGGATGTGCGGCAGGCCAGCCGTACCGAACATCAGGCCCAGACCCAGGGATAGCGCGGTGACGGGGTCCGGCAGCAGGGTGCCCGGGAAGAGCAGCTTCTCGCCCAGACTGTGCAGCGAGACGGCCTGGCCCATCATGGTCTCGAAGCTGAAACCAAATTGCGACATGGCCAGCACCATCACCAACGTGCCACCGGCCAGCAGCATGCAGGCCTTGATAATCTGCACCCAGGTGGTGGCGACCATGCCACCGAAGGTGACATAGACCATCATCAGGGCGCCGACCACGAACAGGGCGATGTTGTAGTCCAGACCGAACAACAGCTTGATCAGCTGGCCGGCACCGACCATCTGGGCCACCAGATAGAAACACACCACGGTCAACGAGGACACCGCCGCCATCGTCCGCACCTTGCCCTGGTTGAGCCGGTAGGAGGTGATGTCGGCAAAGGTGAATTTACCCAGGTTGCGCAGGCGCTCGGCCATCAGGAACAGAATGATGGGCCAGCCGGCGAAGAAGGCGATCATGTAGATGTAGCCATCGACGCCCTTGGTATACACCAGCGCGGTGAGGCCCAGCAGCGTGGCGGCGGACATGTAGTCGCCCGCAATGGCCAGACCATTCTGGAAGCCAGTGATGCCACCGCCGGCCGTGTAGAAGTCGGAAGCGGACTTGGTACGGCCGGCCGCCCAGTAGGTGATGCCCAGGGTCATGGACACGAAGAGCACGAACATCCCGATGGCGTGCAGATTGAGGGGCTGCTTCTCGGTGGCGGAGATCGCATCACCCGCGAAGGACAGGGCCGGCACCAGCAGGGCCAGCAGGGCAACATTCAGACGGGCCAGCATTACTTCACCTCCTTGGATGCGTCGCGGATGATCTCGGTGGTGATGGCATCGAACTCGCCATTGGCGCGCTTGACGTACACCGCGGTGAGCACCCAGAAGAAGATGAACATGAACAGTTCGGCGGCAATCCCGACGGTCACATAGGACCCTTCGGACAGACGCTGACCGATCAGATTGGGGTTGAAGGCCACCACCATGAAAAAGCCGTAGAAGATCGTCAGAACGATCACCGACAGCAGGGTGGCAAAGCCCTGGCGCTTCGACACCAGTTCGGCGAAGCGGGGATTTTTGCGGATACGGGCGTACACCGCATTCTGGCTAGCATTGGTCGACATCTTTTCCCTCCCTCGAGAAAGTCAGTGAATTCGGCGCGATCTGCCTGTTGGTATTCTTGGAACGGCGATCAGTGGGTTATTTTTTTATGTTGCATCCCGTGGGCGACGTCGCGCCATTAACGACGCCCAGTCTGATGATATAGCATATAGAAGACTCCATACCACAACGTACGGCGGCTTTCGTGCGCTGCAACAAGCCTGCTCCAGCCGCCTTCTCTCAAGGAAACAGCCCCCCATGCCCGGAGAAATCCTCTTCAGTCAGGACGCTGGAATTGCCACCCTCAGTCTTTCCAATCCCGACAAGCTCAACGCGGTGGATGCCGGCATGTGGCGCGGGCTGCAGACGCGGATGGCGGTCATCAATGCCGATCCGGACGTGCGCTGTGTGGTGCTGCGGGGAGCGGGAGACAAAGCCTTCGCGGCGGGGGGAGACATTGAGGAGTTCCTCACTGTGCGGGCCACGGTCGACGACGCCCTCCACTATCATGAGGGCCTGGTGGCTGCCGCCCTGGACGCCATACGCGCCTGCCCGGTGCCCACCGTGGCACTGATCCAGGGTGCCTGCGTGGGTGGCGGGCTGGAGATCGCCGGCTGCTGCGACCTGCGCATTGCCGGCGAGTCGAGCCGCTTCGGGGCGCCGATCAACAAGCTGGGGTTTTCGATGTATCCCGGCGAAATGGCTGGTCTGCTGGGCCTGGTCGGCCCCGCCGTGCTGCTCGAAATCCTGCTTGAGGGGCGCATCCTGGGTGCCCGGGAAGCCCTGGCCAAGGGTCTCCTGACCCGGGTGGTGGACGACGAAGAGGTGGAGCGGGAAACCCTTGCCACCGTCGGCCGGATCGTCAAGGGGGCACCACTGGTGGCCCGCTGGCACAAACAATGGGTTCATCGCCTGATGGACGGGCGGCCGCTGGGTGCCGACGAGAAGCGCGCCGCCTTCGACTTTCTTGCCACCGACGACTATCGGGAAGGCCTGGATGCCTTCCTCGGCAAACGTTCGCCGGTATTCAAGGGGCGCTGAGGCTCCAGCCGCTCAGCCCGCCACCCAACGGGCGAGCAACGCTGCCCGGTGGGGTACGAGCTGCTTCACAGCCACGTCCAGCACGGGGCCCGTCAGGGTATGACCGGAGCACTCCGCCATCAGCACCACGTCCGTACCGGCCACCGCCACCCGCAGCGGGCCTTGGGCGTTCTGCAGACGGGTCTGGCGATGGGATGCATCAAGGAAGACATGGCCGTTGGTCAGGTTGAGCTTGCCCTCGATCTGTGAGAGCTTGCCGCTCGAGAGAAGGGCGTCCACCCGGCAGGAGACCAGCCGATATTCATTGACGAGGGCCAGCGCCTGGCTACGCAGGTAGCTCGCCCGTTCGGCCTCACCCTTCGGCAAACGCGCCGCCGCGCGCACGGCGAGGGTCGCCACCTCGGCGTCAGTCAGATGGGGAGCGGCATCCACAATGCGCGACGGCTCGACGCGGGCGGCCGTCTTCACCTCGGCCTCGAGCCGGTGATGGTGCTTGAGGACCCGCATCTCGGCCTTGGCCAGTTGCTTGCCGGCAATCACCGGCAAGCCCTGGATGACGGTCGGCCCCAGCAGCCCGGCGAGCGTCTTGCATAGCTGCGCGTGATCCAGGGCAACGAGGGAATCGGGTACGGCCAGTTCGAGGTCGAACTGGAGCTGAAGACGGACATTGGCAACGGACATGGAAGTACCCGGACGGAATGGACCGGGTAATTGACGGCGCATGGCAAGCAATTCTGAAGGGTGCGTACCGACGAAAACACCCCGTCAGTGTTGGCGAGGAAAGCTCGCCGCCAACATGCGCCTCACACGCGCTCAGCCCAACACCGTATGCAGCATCTTTGCCGACAACAGCACCAGCACACCAGCGAAGATCTTCTTCAGGGTAGCCACCGGCAGCCTGTGGGCGAGCCGGGCGCCGACGGGGGCGGTGAGGCTCGAGAGCAGGCTCAGCAGCACCAGCGCCGGCAGATAGACGAAGCCCACTGACCACGCCGGCAGCCCCTGGACCGACCAGCCGTTGATCAGGTAGCCGAGCGCGCCGGCCAGGGCGATGGGCAGGCCGATGGCGGCGGAGGTGCCGATGGCGTTGTGCACCTTCACGTTGCACCAGGTCATGAAAGGCACCGACAGGGAACCGCCCCCGATCGCCACCAGCGACGAGATCGCCCCGATCCCCGCACCGACGCCCGCCAGCCCTGCGCGCCCCGGCAGTTCGCGGGAGGGCTTGGGCTTGACGTTGAGGATCATCTGCACCGCCACATAGGCGGTGAAGCAGGCGAAGAAGATGGCCAGGGGCTGGGTGGGCGCCCGGGATGCCACGAACGTACCGGCGAAAGTACCCGCCAGCACGCCGGGGGCGATGCCCCGGACGATGTCCCAGCGCACCGCCCCGTGGGCGTGGTGCGCACGCAGGCTGGAGATGGAAGTGACCACGATTCCGGCCATGGAGGTGCCCAGGGCCAGGTGCACCATGTGCTCCTTCGGAAACCCCTGGGCGGCGAACAGGGTGGTCAGCATCGGCACCATGATCGCGCCACCCCCCACGCCCAGCAGCCCCGCGAAGAAGCCGACGAAGGCCCCGAGGGCGAGATAGGCGGCCAGCCATTCGATTCCGATGCTCATTTCCAGTCCTGAAGATCCGTTGCGCCAAGCAGATGCCCGACGATGAAGCGCCACTCGGCCGGCGCCACCGGTGTGATCGACAGCCGGTTGCCGCGGGCGAGGACGCGCATGTTCTCCAGTTCCGGGTGGCTGCGCAATTCGGACAAACCCAGCAGGCGGGTCTTGCGCACGAAGGCCACATCCACATGCAGCCAGCGGGGATGCTCGGGGGTGGCCTTGGGATCGAAGTACTTGCTCGCCGGATCGAACTGGGTGGCGTCCGGGTAGGCCGTGCTCGCCACCCGGGCAATGCCGGCGATGCCCGGCTCGCTACACCCCGAATGGTAGAACAGCACCCCGTCCCCCACCTGCATCCCGTCACGCATGAAATTGCGCGCCTGATAGTTGCGCACGCCGTACCAGGGCACGGTCTGATCCGGCCGGCCGGCGAGGTCGTCGATGGATACGTCGTCGGGTTCGGATTTCATGAGCCAGTAATGCATGGAATGCTCCGTTCTCGATGCAAGCCCTGCCGGGGCCGACAGATCCGGATTGAGCTCGCAATTCAACCTAATTTCCTCCGTTTGACGCGTCGTCTGACGGTCGATACGGTCTCTCCTGCAGAGGCGACTTGTAGGGGCGACTTCAGTCGCCCATCCGCGCGTTATTCACCGACACACCCTTGATCGACGTCCGCGGGCGACTGAAGTCGCCCCTACAGTCCCCACAATTCCTCCAGCCGCCCTCAGCGCGTTCCATAAACCCCTTCAGCTTCACCCATCGGGTGATCCGGCCAGTGGAGGGCAAACCCGCGTCAGCATTGGGTTTGCGTCTGGCTCGGGGAGGACAACCGAGGAAAACAGGTTCAATGGGAGGAAGATTCTGTCACACAATGCCGGGTACGCCCCTGCGCACGCAGACAACGAGAAGGAAGCCCCTCCGAATGCACGCTCAGCTCGAACGCCGCCTCCCTTTATCCGCCCCCAAGGGGCATCCCGCGGCCATCCATCTGATCTCCCTTGTTGCGCGCATCATCGTTGTCCTCGGACTTCTCCTGCCAAGCAGTGTCCCTGCAAGCCCCAACGGGGAGCCGGCACAGACGGCGGAAACCACTCCGCCCCGGCCCGAAACCCCGGTCTTGGCCACCACGGCGCCGGGCAGCGGCGAGGCCGACCTGATCCTGATGAACCGTCACGTGGTGCGTTTTCGCAGCAGCCTGCTCGGCTCGCCAGCCAGCCAGCGCGCCGAACGCGGCGAGCGCAATCTGGCCGCCATCCTGGCCCGGGACGAGAGTGATGAGGTCAAGGTCCAGCACAACCAGATGGGCAACATCTTCCTGGTGGGGGGGCAACTTGCCTTCATCCTCACCCACGACGACGTGGACAAGCTCAGCGGCGAGACGCTCGAAGGCCTCACCCACAGCACCCTGGACAAGCTGCGCACGGTCATTGCGGAGACCCGTGAGAGCCGTGACAGCGAAGCCTTGGCCCGGGGTGCAGCAGCGGCGGCGGGCGCAACAGTGGCCGCCCTGCTCCTCACCCTGGCCCTGAACCGGCTGCATGCGGGCATCAGCAGGCGCCTGGTCAGCGCCATCGACCAGAAGGCCCGTCACCTCAAGCTTGGCGGCACCGAACTGATCCGCCGCGACCGCATCCTCGCCGCCGTGGGCTGGCTGATGAGCGCAAGCTACTGGCTGCTCACCCTCTTGCTGGGCTATGCCTGGCTCGGCTTCGTGCTGGCGCGCTTCCCCTTCACCCGGGCGTGGGGCGAGCAGCTCAATGGCTATCTGCTCGGCATGCTGTTCGATCTGGGTCGGGGCATCCTCACCACCCTGCCCAATCTGCTCATCGCGGCCATCATGTTCCTCCTCGCCCGGGGCGTGGTCGGGCTGCTCAAACCCCTCTTCGACCACGTGTCCGCGGGCGCGTCCGGCATCGGCTGGCTGGACCGGGACACGGTGGAACCCACCCGCAAGATCACCAACATCCTGATCTGGATCTTTGCCCTGGTGATGGCCTACCCCTACCTCCCCGGCGCCCACACGGAGGCCTTCAAGGGCATGTCGGTGCTGATCGGCCTGATGGTCTCCCTGGGCGCCTCAAGCATCGTCGGGCAGGGCGCCAGCGGGCTGATCCTGATGTACTCCCGCACCCTGCGCACGGGCGAGTACGTGCGTATCGGCGAGCACGAGGGCACCATCGTCGACATCAGCCTGTTCACCACCCGCCTGCGCACCGGCCGAGGCGCCGAGATCACCCTGCCCAACGCCCTCATCGTCGGGAGCGCCACGCGCAACTATTCGCGCACCGTGACCGGCGAAGGCTTCATGGTGGACACCAGCGTGACCATCGGCTACGACACGCCCTGGCGCCAGGTGGAAGCCATGCTCATCGAGGCAGCGGGGCGCACGCCGGGCATCCTCACCACGCCAAGCCCGCGGGTCTTCCAGACGGCGCTCTCCGATTACTATCCGGAATACTGTCTGGTCGCCCAGGCCCTGCCTGCCGGAGCCTACCCCCGGGCCGAAGTCGTCAGCCGCCTGCACGCCAACATCCAGGATGTGTTCAACGAGCATGGCGTACAGATCATGTCTCCCCACTACATGGGCGACCCGGCCAACGACAAGATCGTGCCCCGGGAAAAATGGTACACACCGCCCGCCCGGGAGCCCGAGGCCTGATTGCCGTGGGGTATCATCCACGCCGCGCCCACGCCCAAACCGTCCTCAGGAGCCCGCCATGAGCAGCACCCCCGAACGCCGCAAGAACCTCAGCCTGCGTGAGCTGGTGGACAAGGCCTACGTCATCATCGAACCCTTCTTCGATCCCGCCAATGCCTGGAACGGCCAGTCCCTGGAACATCTCGCCTACCGTGTCGTGCGCGAGCAGTTGCCGGACATCGCCCCCCAGGACGCGCAAGTCATCGTCTCCGCCTCGACACGGATCTACCGCAGCAAGATCAAGACCCCGTAAGCGCTGGTGACCCGCTTCTACCCCCTGCTCTTCGTGCTCCTCTGGAGCACGGGCTTCATCGGCGCCAAGTACGGCCTGCCCTACGCCGAGCCCCTCAGTTTCCTGTCCACCCGCTACGTGCTGGTCATCGCCATCATGGGCATGGTCGCCCTGGCAACCCGTGCCCCGTGGCCAAGCTCGCCACGCCAGTGGCTGCACATCGGCATCACCGGCGTGCTCGTGCATGCGGTGTACCTGGGCGGCGTCTTCACCGCCATCCGCCACGGCCTGCCGGCGGGCATCACCGCCCTGGTGGTGGGGCTGCAACCACTTCTGACCGCGTTGGGGGCGGGCGCCATCCTGGGTGAGCGCGTGCTGCCCCGCCAGTGGGTCGGGCTGGTGCTGGGTTTCGGTGGTGTCGGGCTCGTCGTGGCCCACAAGGTGGCCGCCGCCGCCAGCACGCCGGAACTCACCGCCATGCTCACGCCCGCCGTGCTGGCGCTCCTCGGCATCACCGCCGGCACCCTTTACCAGAAGCGCTTCTGCCCCGCCTTCGACCTGCGCACCGGTTCGGTCATCCAGTTCCTGCCCACCCTCGCCCTGTCGGCCCTGCTCGCCAGCCAGACCGAAAGCATGGTCATTGAATGGACCGGCCCATTCATCTTCGCCCTGCTGTGGCTGGTTCTGGTGCTGTCGGTGGGTGCCATCAGCCTGCTCAATCTGCTGATCCGCAATGGCAGCGCAGTGAACGTGGCCAGCCTGTTCTATCTCACGCCCCCCACCACCGCCCTGATCGCCTGGGCCGCCTTCGGTGAAACCCTCACCGGTCTGGCCCTGATCGGCATGGGTCTGACGGTGTTCGGGGTATGGCTGGCGCGCAAGTGAAGGTCAATGGCCCGGCGGCCTCGGCCAGCGTTGCCACCCGCATCCTGGGCATCGACCCGGGCCTGCGCAGCACCGGCTTCGGCCTCATCGACAGCCTCGGCAGCCAGCTACGCTACGTGGCCAGTGGCTGCATCAAGACCGGCGAGGGCAGCCTGCCGGAACGCCTCAAGATCATCCTCGACGGCGTGCGCGAAGTGATCGCCACCTACAAGCCCGATCAGGCCGCGGTGGAAATCGTTTTCGTCAATGTCAATCCCCAATCCACCCTGCTGCTCGGCCAGGCCCGGGGCGCGGCCATCTGTGGCGCCGTATCGTGCAACCTGCCGGTGGCCGAATACACCGCCCTGCAGGTCAAGCAGGCAGTGGTCGGCCACGGCAAGGCCGCCAAGGAGCAGGTGTGTCACATGGTCGAACGTCTGCTGGCCCTCGACGCGAGCCCCTCGCCGGATGCCGCCGACGCGCTGGCCTGCGCCATCTGCCACGCCCACGGCAGCAGCGGCCTCGCCGCCATGGCCGGCATCGGCACCCGCAGGCGCGGCGGCCGCCTGTCCGCCTGAGCCCCTGCCCTCAGTACGCGTGAAGCAGTCGTAGCGAGCAGCGCCAGCGCTCGAAGGGTGTAAAGAAATCGTTGCGAGCAGTTCGAGTTAGCGCCGAGAAGCGCAGCCGTACAAGGGTACGGTGAGCATCGCAGGGGCGAAATCGGGCTGCGCAGCAGATTTATCACACCCTCTCAGGGCATCCGTTTCAGCACGTGGAGCAACGCCCGCTGGGAGGGGCCCATCACCTCTGAAAGCGGCACCTTGTCGAGGGAGGCAAAGAAAGCCTCCAGCGCCGCCCCCAATGCCCCCTTGAGCTGACAGGTGGCGGTGAGGAGGCAACGGCTCTTGTCGGTGAAACACTCCACCAGGGCCAGGTCGCTCTCCATCTTCCGCACCACATCCCCCACGGCAATCTGCTGCGGCGGTCTTGCCAAGCGCAATCCGCCGCCCTTGCCACGCAAGCCTTCCACGAATCCGTTGCGGATCAGCTGATTGACCACCTTCATCAGGTGGCTGCGGGAGATCTCGAAACGCTCGGAGATTTCCTGGATGGTCACCAGGCGATGCTCGTTGGACGCCAGGAAGATCAGGACACGCAGGGCGTAGTCCGTGTGCTGGGTGATGTGCATGAATGACGGCGTCCGGGGGAGCTTCGACCCGTGAATTGTAAGGGATCTTAAAGATTCATTTTAGTTGACTCTTTTAAAGATGCATTTTAGAGTCTACTTAAACCCCAGCCACGGAGATGACCATGCCCACGCGCCCCCCTGACCCGCACCGCATCCTCACCACTGGCCGCACCATGATGGCCCTGGCCGCCCTCGGCATGGTCGTCTCGACCCTGGTGGCCTACCCCCTCGCCGAGCGCTTCAGCCTCGGCGTTCAGATTGCCAGCCACCTGGCCCTGCCTGTATCGGCGGCCTTCTTCAAGCTCGGCTACGTGGTGCGCCTCGCCGCCCACCACGCCCTCGGCAACCTGCGAGCCGGCTGAGTCCGGCGCAAAGACAACTACGCCCCCCGACCCCAACAGAGAGAACCTCAACATGCTGTCCACCACTGCACGCCCCCTCATCGAAGCCACCGTGCCCGTCCTCCTTGCCAACGGAGAGGCCATCACCCGCCACTTCTACGGTCGGATGTTCGGCGCCCACCCGGAGCTGAAGAACCTCTTCAACCTCGGCAACCAGGCCACCGGCGATCAGGCCCAGGCCCTGGCCGGCGCCGTGTATGCCTTTGCCGCCCACATGGACAAGCCGGCGGTGATCGGCCCGGTCCTCGACCGGATCGCCCACAAACACGTCAGCCTCGGCATCACGCCGGCCCAATACACCATCGTCGGGCGGCATCTTCTCGCCGCCATCGGCGAAGTGCTGGGCGACGCCATCACCGCCGACATCGCTACCGCCTGGGACGAGGTGTACTGGCTGATGGCCACCGAACTGGTGGCCCGGGAGGCCCGGCTTTATCAGGAGCGGGACTGGCAGGCGGGCCAGGATTGGCCGCAGCTCGAAGTCGTGGCCCGGGATATGGCCAGCGCCGACACCGTCGCCCTCACACTGAAGTCGGCAGACGGTACCCCCCTGCCAAGCTTCGTGCCCGGCCAGTACCTCAGCGTGGCCATCCCGGTGCCCGAGGCGGGCCTGACCCAGGTCCGCCAATACAGCCTTTCCGACGCACCAGGCGACGACACCTGGCGAATCACCGTAAAGCGTGTCGCCGCGGGTGACGCCACCCCCGCCGGCGTGGTGTCGAACCGCCTCCACGACACCATCCGGGTTGGCGACACCCTGCGTGCCGGCCCCCCCGCGGGCGACTTCCGGCTACGCGACGGCGATCACCCGGTGGTCCTGATCAGCGCTGGAGTAGGCATCACCCCCATGGTGTCGATGCTGCGCCACCTGGCCCTGACACGCCCGGCACGCCCGGTGGTCTTCGCCCACGCCACCCAGGACATCAGCCGCTATTCCCACCAGCATGAGGTGGAGACCAGCCTCGCCAACCTCGACGAGGGGCGCTATCACCTATGGCTGGAAGCGCCCGCCGCCCATGACGCCCACGCCTTCCCCGGGCGCATGGATCTGAGCCGGATCGAAGCCCTGCCCGACGATGGCGACTTCTACCTGTGCGGCCCCCTGCCCTTCATGCAGACCCAGCGCCGCTGGCTGCTGGGCGCCGGCATCCCGCGGGAGCGCATCCACTACGAAGTCTTCGGCCCCGACCTGTTCGGCGAACTGCAATGAAGCCGAGGCTGCGCGCCGGCCTGGTGTGCCTCGCCTGCATTGCCGCCGGCAGCCCCTGGGGCGCCGAGGCCGGGGCCTTTCCCCTGGCCGTCACGGCCCTGCTCGTCGGTGAAGGATCGCGGGCACAGGGGCGGTTCGCGGTGGCCAGCCACCTTCTCGCCGCAGCCCTGGCCGGGGGCGCGGCGGCGCTGG